>JAIBBU010000086.1 GCA_019694515.1 Oligoflexia bacterium
GGCTCGTGAGTCGCATGGAGCTAGTGCACCACCTGCACGGATTCAAGACGTATTTTGGTATCCTCGGTCGAAGTTCCTCGTTGATAAAATGCGATATGCCACGTCCCGGGAGAAACTCTAGGAAAGCGCAAGACTCCTGCATCGACCTGTTGGCCGCGGATTGGCGGCGAGAGTCCATCGGCATGCGTTAGCACCGCATCGATTGGCTCAGCCACTCCAGAGAATCGAATTTCGAGCGTTTGGGGCCCCTCGATATGAGCTGAAAACCGAACGAGTCCCACCCGATCGGCGATGCGCAGCTCGGTCCTGTCGTCCGCTCCCGCATCGGCGACAACGAGGGCACCGGGAAACATAAGCAGCGCGTGGATACCCAGCGCTAGCAACGCACTGCAAGTTGCCACCCTTAGCCTCATTCCAAGCTTCATTACCGCCCCCCCTGTCTGCGCGGTTTACGATGGTCTCGGTTATGAACAGAAACCAGACATACGCCGCAACCCTAGCAATGGCCCATCTGCGGGAACCTAACATTACCGCCCAATATCTCGCCGCAACTGCCGACCTTTGAACTGGATAATGTCACACACTTTGTAGGCTTGCGCAGCAGCTGACGAAACAGAACCCCCCACAGCGGTAACGCTCAGCACCCGCCCACCATTGGTGACGACTTGCCCGGTAACTTCACCGCTCCCTTGACGAACGTTGGCTCGCGAACTCTGGCTCTTACCCGCGATCTCCGTGCCAGCGTGGAACACAATTGCGCCTGGAACCATCTCCACTAGTTCAAGTCCTGTAATTTCATCGCCCGCTACCGGCGACTCCGGATAGCCAGCCGAGGCGAGCACGACGCATACCGCGGCTTCTTCTGACCAAGTAATTAAGGGTAACGGCGCAGATCCTGACGGGTCAGCGAGCGCGGCCAGTAGATCGCACAGATCTCCCTTCATGCGCCGCATGATCACTTGAGTCTCGGGGTCACCAAGACGCGCATTGAACTCAAGCACTGAGATCTTACCCGCCGGGGACACCATCAATCCGGCATACAGAAACCCTTGAAACTTCGTCCCACGCTTTCTCATCTCGCTTAGTACTGGCGCTATGACATCCTGCAGCGCCTTTTCCTGCATGCCCTCATCAAGCACCGGAGTCGGAGAAACGGACCCCATACCTCCTGTGTTCGGGCCCTGATTTGCGTCAAGCAAGCGCTTGTAGTCATGCGAGGCTGCCAGAGGAACTACACGGGTTCCATCCGTGGCCACGATGAAAGAGGCTTCTCGGCCGTGCAAAAACTCCTCTACTATCACCCGATCCGTTTTAATAACGGCGAATAAGTGCCGTAGCCCCTCAGCCACCTCTTCCTTTGAATGACAAACCACTACGCCCTTGCCGGAAGCAAGACCATCTGCCTTCATGACGAGGGGCAGCGGCTGCGCAGCGACATAGGCCTCGGTTGCACGTCGATCGGTAAAAATTTCGGCGCGCGCCGTCCGCACCTTTGCTGCGCCCATTATTTCTTTTGCAAACGCCTTTGACGACTCAAGCTGTGCAGCCGCCCGGCTTGGCCCAAATATCTTGAGCCCACGCGCCTGAAATGCATCGACCACACCGAGCGAAAGCGGGAGCTCAGGGCCGACAATGGTTAAGTCGATCTGCCGCTCTTGGGCAAATGCGACCAGCCCCTCGATATCATCGACCGGAATCTGAACGTTCTTGGCTAATCCTGAAGTTCCAGGATTGCCGGGTGCGCAGAAGAGTCCGCGTACTCGCTTAGATTGCCTGAGCTTCCAACACAAGGCGTGCTCTCGCGCGCCGGACCCAATGACAAGCACGTTCATGGTTTTCCCCCTTAGAACCAGTACAGCACCCGGCCGCAGTCCACAATCAACCTGCTGGCTATACTCCATTTCAAATGGGCTCCTGCCCATTTGAATATCGCTCGCTGCTGGCACAGGACGGCGCAGAATAGGCCGTTCTCGCGTCGCTACGGAGCTTTCGCGCCGGCCTGGCCTTTTCTATTCCAGCGAAAAACCATTAAAAAATGGCTTCTAGTGTCTAAAGTGCCTTTCGGGCGCAAAACACAGCGCCACCGCATGTGCCGCAGCGACCGCTCGCACCTCTTCGTCCCGCTTTGCACCGCGCGGAGCAACAATCGCTGAAACGCCGGATTTTCCGAGCGTTTCCACTCCATCAGGGAACGGGAAAAATGCATCGCTGGCGGCAACTGCTCCGTGCAGGTCGTGCTGATGCAAGCGCGCCTTCGCGAGCGCTACCTCGACTGAATCAATGCGGCTCATTTGTCCCGCCCCCACCGCAATCACCATCTGATCCTTTACAATCACAATCGCATTGGACTTCACTTGGCTGCAGATTCTCCAAGCAAATTCCAAATCGGCGCGGACCGAGGCGCTGAGCGCTGCCCCTGAAACCTGCTCCCATTCCCGAGAGCTTGAAACTACTTCATCACGGCCTTGCACAAGGAAGCCATCAAGCACCGAGCGCAGCTCCCTGCCGTGCGCAAGAGCTGCCACATCTGCCTGG
>JAIBBU010000056.1 GCA_019694515.1 Oligoflexia bacterium
ATCCGAGAGGAACTTGGTGATGTAACGGGTTGCGGAGTCGGTTAAGACCGCCACCACAGTCTTGCCCGGGCCAATTTCGCGCGCGATTTGAGCCGCGATATGAACCACCGAACCGGACGAGCCGCCGCAGAAAAGTCCCTCTTCGCGTACTAAACGTCGCGCCATCAAGAAACTTTCCTTGTCATTGACCTGCCGGAACTCATCAACCGCGGTGAAATCCATAGCATCGCAAAGAATATCTTCGCCGATGCCTTCTACCTTGTAGACATGCGGAGTCGGCATAGTCTTGGTGTAATAATAGTGATAGTGCACACTGCCGATTGGATCGACCCCCACGATCTTTACGGGACTCTTGCGCTCCTTGAAATAACGGCCGACACCCGAGACCGTGCCGCCGGTACCTGCGCCCGCGACAAAAACGTCGAATTTCCCGCCATCGGTTTGTTCCCAGATCTCTTTGCCGGTGGAGAGATAATGGGCCTCGATATTTTTGGGATTGTGGTACTGGTTGACGTAGAAAGCGCCCGGGGTTTCGCGGGCAATGCGCTTGGCGGTTTCGACGTAATGTTCAGGCGAGTCTCCGGGCACATCGGTTGGAGTAATCACAACCTCCGCACCGTAGGACTTGAGCATATTGACCTTCTCGATGCTCATCTTATCGGGCATCGTAAAAATGCAGCGATAGCCACGCACCGCTGCGGTCATGGCGATTCCGAGACCGGTATTGCCCGAGGTATTCTCAACGATCGTTCCCCCGGGCTTAAGTGCGCCGCTTTTTTCGGCCTCATTGATGATATGCAGCGCCATGCGGTCCTTAATGGAGCCGGTAGGGTTAAGAAATTCACATTTCACGAGAAGTGTGGCGCACTTGGAGTCCACAACCTTGTTTAGTTTAACGAGGGGGGTATCGCCCACCGCTTCTAGAATATTGTTGAAGAATTTCATGGCTTTTACCTCATGCATCTTTAGTGCAGCCTATTTGCTGCAGCAGAATCTAACCTGTATATCGATATTACGCTATTGTCGTCATGCGCACCGATGCCCTTAAACTTCTGTTTTGTCTAAGCGCGCTTTGCGTGCCCGCCCGGCTGCACGCTGATTTTAATCCGAATTTCGGCAGCGATCAGCACGCCGGTGCGGGTCAGTCCCAATTTGATTCCGAACATGTTGAGAAGAAAGTTAAGTTTAAATCGGTCATGATTGGACGCCGTCATAGCGATTTTGTGGCACTTTGCAAAGCCTTGCAGCTGGATGGGCGTGATGAAGCCCTGTCTTTGTTGATGGATGCGAACGCATACAAAGATGAAAAGTGTCTGGCTTGCCGGCCGTTGTTACGCGCTTGGGCGTTGGCCTGTAAGCCTAAGGCTAAGACCTCCAAGAAGGAAAAGCCGACCTCGGTGCCTGAAGCGGCAGCGGCTCCAGGTGCAGAAGCCGGCGCGGCAGCAGCGGAGCCTACCGCCACCCCAACACCGGAGCCCACGCCCACCCGTATCATGAAGCAGCGTGAGCCGAATACTCAGGTGCTCGATATGATCTCACGACTTTTTAATGCATTGGCGGATGACGCAGTTAAATCCGATCAGTTTGCTTTGGTGCGGCAAGGGCTAGATAAGATGCTGCTGGTACTTCGCGCTCCCGATAGTAAAACCGCTGCGGAGCATGAGTATTACTCTTATCTTGCAGATTATGCTGAGTCGCCCTTTAAGGCGCGCGAGCGCGAGGGGCTTGGCTCGACCCCGGAGCCCGAACCGCAGATCGGGGGCGAAGAGCACGCTAAACCTTCAGTTGATTCGCTCTTCGACCGCTAGGTCGCTTGGGTACCACCAACACTACATCTGGCATCACTTGTGCTCTTACCCTCATCCAAATAAGTGGGGAGAACGGATCTGATCAGTAATTTCAAATACTTAGAGGTCAAGGTAGTTTTACGCGCGCTAATTTTTGCGTGCCTGCTGAGCTTTGCTTCCACGTCGCACGCCGATTCCTCCACTTCCGATAGCTCGATTCAATCGCAATGGGAGGCTGCCAAACTGGCCATTGCGGCAGGGGATTTAACTACTGCCAACGATCGAATCATCGCCCTCGAGCAGGCCATGAAACAGGAAGGCTATCTCTCCCTTGATGGCTACGCCTCATTTTTGGTGGCGCAAGGCGAGACAAGTTTGGCTGCCGGAGATCTCAACTCGGCCTCGTTCTTCGCGCGTAAGAGTGCGCAGCTCGCGCCAAATTCTCCTCTAGTGATCCTGTCTTCGCTCCGTTTAACGGTCGAGTCGGGAGAGGGACAGCTCTTCAAGCAGCTTTTCCGGGCCATAAAGAACCTTCCTGGGCACTATGGTGTGCTGCTTATGATCGTGACTGAGATGGCATACGGGTTGGCACTGGTGCTGACTCTTGGGCTGCTCGGAATTACGACCATGCAGTTTGGCTGCCAGACCGTGGTGCTGTTGAGGCGTATGGCTCGACGTCTTCCGCCATTGACCCGCGGATTCCTGGCCCCGATTCTAGTTCTCTCGTTACTGTGTCTGCCGTTATTCTTCGGCATGCTTTGGACCGTCTTCGCCTGGGCCGTCCTGATCTATTTCTTGCTCCCTGAAAAGCGCTGGCTGGTTTTTACTTCCGCTAGCTTGATTGCACTTTGGGCTGTTTTGATCCCCATGCGGGAGAATATTCGGCTCTGGTTCGATGATCCCGGGGTACAGGCGATGCTCAAGGTTTCATCCGGCTCCTATTCGGATTGGGACCGTGACACCCTGGTTAAGATGGTTGAAACCCGCGGCAATGATCCCTTCGCAGCTTTTACTTTGGCCCAGCTGATGCGCCGTCAGGGAGAGTTCGAAAAAGCCGAAAGGTATTTCCAGAATGCAGAAAGAGTGCTCGGGCGTCAGCCCTGGACCACCGCGCAGTACGGGCTGATTGCATTTTTGCGTCATCAATATCAACGCGCTGAGGAGCTTTTTGAGGAAGCTCGCAATGCGGGATTGCATACCCCTGAGCTGCTCTTCAATCAATCAAAGACGCGCTACCAGCTGCTGGATACCAAAGGGGGAAGGGAGCTGTACACCGAGGCGCACCGCTTGAATCCGGAATTAATCGACAATCTTCAATCACGTGAAGCTGAATTCGGAATTACAAGCGGACTGGCAGTCGGAGAAATCAGCCTGCCGCTCTCGGCTTTGCTCAAATCGGCGTTACAGCCAATTTCCGAATCTGGCCCTCGCAGTGACCAAGTGTCACAAGCGCTGATGCATGGCCTTACGCCGCCAAAAATGGCGATCGCGGCAGCATTACTCTTCGTATTGTTCTTTATGATGAAGTCCGAAGCTCCAAAACGGCGCATCGAGACCTGTTATACCCAATATAAACCAGCGGCGATCGTAACCCGGCTGTTCGAGGTTATTCCGGGCGGGGCGCTGGTGCTGCGCGGTCGACCGATTCGGGGTTTCATCTTTCTTTCGATGTTTCTCTTCTTGGTATTCCCCATTTTGGGCTGGCCTCAGGACATGAATGTGCTGCAGCGTTACCTCTGGGGCATCACGCTGTACTATTCCGTGGCGGTTGGAGTATTAGCCGTGGCGGTCCTCTATATAACGAATGCACGTCGTCGCGAGGTGATCGATGCTTAGCGGCATTCTGAATCCCGATAATCTTTCGGCAACATTGCGCGATCTGTCGCAGCGCCGTCGCCAGGGTGTACTCGAAGTCACATTGCCGGACCGCAAAGTTGAAGTGCTGGTAGTGCAGGGTCGTATCGTGGATGTGATGGATGTGGACGGCAATCCGTTCGCGACCGTGGTTGAACGGTTGCGCCGTGCGGGGATGCTGCCGGATGAGTTCACTCTGCCCCTAGAGTGCGAGAGCTATAAAGAGCTTTTCCTCAAGATCAACGAACAGGTCGTGGTCGAGCAGTCCACCTTCAAGCTGGCGATAAAGCATAAGGTACTCGATCAACTCTATCAGATCGAGGCCAGCGGCGGCGGCTTCTTCTCTTTTCAAGTCCGTATGATCGAATTCGATCGTGAGTTTAGTCCCAATATTTCGGTCGGTCAGCTGCTGTTGGATATCGTGGCGTTGAACTCCGATCGTGAGCGCTTCGAACGGACCTTTGGAGCGGAGACCCTAATCCGGGCCGCCAAGCTGCCGGATGGTGCCGGACAAAACCACTCCGAGGAGGAGCAGGCGCTGCTTGATGCCATCGGAGACGCCATTGCGTGGAGCGAGCTCAAACATAAGTGTTTGCTGAGTGCGTTCCACGTGCAGGATGCACTACTGGCTTTCAAGGACAGCGGACGTATCAAGCTGGAGAAGGTTGCGCCGGTTGAACGAAACGGTCATGCGCTGTCATTGGACAAGGTTGCAGAAGCGTTAAATCGGAGCATCGATCAAAGTTTCGGAATCCCAGAGCACGAGCCCCAGGTCGAACTTGCCGCGGAGGCTTCGTTGCACGAAGAGATCGAACAGCCCGAAGTCGCATACGCCGTCCCGCGCATAGGGCTGCGGGTCAAACTGAATTTGCTGAATATGCGGCTGTTGCAAAACAGCATGATCCCGCACCTGGTGCAGATTATTTTTCTGCTGGCTGCTTTGACCATTCCGCTTGGACTTTGGCTTAATACCTTGGGCGAACTTTAATCCGCTGCTCGCGCTTACTTGATATCGTCATCCATCACGTCGACGAAGAACAGACCCGCCGCAAAATCAACCATCTCTTCGGTGCAAATACCGATATATCCGCCTAAAAGAAAATCTAATCCCAAACCGAACTCCCCGGGGCAGACTTTGCGGTCCTTGGAGTTTACATAGCCGGGACCAATCCCGAATTCGTTGGAAGTTTCCACCATCACTGGGGGCCGACGTCCGAAAAGCCCGGCGCGAAGCGAAAATGGACTCATCTGCCGATAACCGACCTGCCCATATTTAGAAAACCGTGCGACCGCCCCAGCCGACACGCCGGCGCCGACATCCACCCGCACCATGTCGACGGCATCCATCACGCGATTCGGAATCCAGAGCAGAATCTTAGCCCAGACCGGCTGGCGGTTGCTTTCCACGGCGGGAGCGCTGCCGGCCCCGTCCTCAACTACGGTAAACTCGCCCCAGGGGGATTTTGGACTAACCGCTACATCTTCAGTTGAGATCTGAGCGAGGGCCGGGGAGGGCTGAGCAAAAACTGAAAATACTGCGGAGCACAACGCCGCGGCTAGGAAACCTGTCTTTAAAACCATTAGAAGATGGTTGCATGTCGGGCGCCGGAGCAACAATACGCCAAAAATACGCGGTAATTTGGGGGGTTTGTCTCACAAAAAAATGAACGAATCTCCAAAGCCTCCTCGCCATCTGTATGTCTGTACTCAGCGCTAGTTAAGGGGGACCCATCAGCAATTTACTCTTGATGGAGCAAATCATGCTGGAAATAAGTCCCCGCCAAATTGAGCGCCTCACCACCGAGTATCGCAATCCCCAAGAGCGGCTCGAAGATCAGGTTCGAAAATATCTCACTACATTTCCGGAGCAGGCCGAGGCCGAGATGCTGGAGCGCGGCATGAATCGATCGGCGCGAAAAGAATTACGTTGCTATTGGGAGATGCAAAAGCTGGCTGGGGGTATTGAAGCGCTGCGCGTACTAACCTCTAAGATTGAAAATCGCCTGCCGGATCACGGGACCCGTGCCGGTCTCGACCATGCTTTGAAATCTGTACTTGTCGATCTGCTGGCCAAGGGATCGTTTATGGCGCTGAACCAGATCTTATCCGCGGGCATAATCAGCGCAGAGGTCTGTGCATCACCCGAGATTCAAAAAATGGCGCAGTTCGTTTGTGTCGATCAGATTGCATGCGGGCGGACCGACTTTATTAAAGAGGTCTCCGATCGGCTGGTCCCTAACTTTGGTACGACGCGTGGATATAAGGAAGCGCTCGCCCAGGGAATCAAGCTGCTAATTGATGAGAAACGCTATGATGAGCTGCCATATTTTGTCGAGATCTATCCGCATGCCGGAGCTGCGCTCGCAAAACTAGCGGCGCAGCCGGAGACTTCAGCCAGTTTGGCGCAAGCGCTGCCGTATGCGCTGCCCGAGAACATGCGTGCTCTTAACCCCATCCGAAAAATGATCGAAGGCGCGGTCTTTCAGGAGCAGCTTGAAGATTTTGTACGAGGCTGTGCTGCACGTGGAGATATTCGCAGTCTGATCCTAGCAGCGGCGAATTTCCCGTTGAGTGCGGCGCTGACGGATCGCGTCCAGCATACCGTGGCGCATACAGTCGCCGGCACGGTGGAGGCCGCTCTATACTACTACACAGCAGAAGGTTGGGAGCTTGTCGATAACTTCCATAAATACGTCGAGTACAAAGCGCTGGCGTTGCGCGCTGCCGCGCTCTATGACCTGCCGCCGGCAATCACTGCGGGACTGCGGCGCAGTCACAAAGCGGCGCGACCAGCTCCGCCGGAGTACCAGGCTGTCGGCACTCAGTCCAAAGCGGCCTGATGGGTTGGCCCAAGACTAGCCCAGGCGGATCTTGCTTCCGCCGATAATCAGCAAACCATCATCGCCCAGCTGCTGCAGCAGCACCTGATGGGCGGCGCGAGAAAAGCGGGCTCGGTGCCTGCGTGCTTTTACCAAACAATAAATCTGATGCTCCGCGCCGATCGATAACGAGGTTGGATCTAGCTGCTCCGAAGTGCCGTCCGACAGTGCGGCAGTCCAGCAACTTTCGCCGACACTAAGGGCGTCCACAAAATAAGCCGTATCCTCGCAATCGAAACTTGCGCGCTGCGCTCCGATCTGGATGAAGTAGCGCCGCTCCTGCTCATCCCAGACGATGGCGCGGCTGAAATGATCTGCCAGTCTTTGATTTTCAAACTTGCGGCCTTCGTGCCACCACTCGCCGGTCTTAGAGAGTCTTAAATGTCCCTCTAAATATGCGGTATATCTTATCTCAGTCATGCCGCGCTTAACGGGTGACGCGCACTAAGTGGTAATTCTTCTTCCCAGCTCGCAGCACCAGCACATCACCAATTAGCTGCTGCGCGGAGATCGACTGGGCCGCATCGCTGACTCTTTCGTTATTCAGATAGGCTCCGCCGCTGGCGATCAATTTCTTGCCTTCACCCTTGGATTTGACCAGTCCCGACTCCGCAAACAGGTCGAGCACCGAGATTGTGTTCAGTCGGTCGGCGGGCAGGGCAGAGGAAGGGGCATCGCTGAAGATGTCCTGCAATTGAGCAGCTGAAAGACCGCTCAGTGATCCTCCAAACAGCACCTCCGCACAGCGCTTCGCATCCCCGGTGGCCTCTGCTCCATGTACTAAGGTGCAGAGTTCGTCGGCTAATGCGCGCTGGCACTCCCGTTTCTCCGGCGCATTGCGCAGGCTTTCCTCGAGCTCGGAGATGCGCGCTAAATCTAAAAAGGTAAAAATCTTTAAATACTTTACCACCTGAGAATCTTCGGAGTTGAGCATGAATTGATGCAGCTTGTAGGGACTTGTGCGCTCGGCATCCAGCCACAGTGCGCCGCCTTCGCTCTTGCCGAATTTCTTGCCCTGCGAATCAACAATCAAGGGAAACGAAATTGCATAGGCTTCGCCCTGAAGTTTGCGGCGAATTAATTCCAAGCCGGCTGTAATATTGCCCCACTGTTCCGAGCCTCCAACCTGCAGTCGGCAGCCCGCGGTCTTGTAAAGATGCAGATAATCAAAGGCCTGCAACAGCATGTAGCTGAACTCGGTGTATGAAATGCCTTCGCCATCAAGTCTGGTTTTCACCACATCTTTCGCGATCATGTAGTTGACCGTGAAATGTTTCCCAACATCGCGCAGAAAATCGAGGACCGATACATCCTTGGTCCAATCCATATTGTTGGCAAACTCAGCCTTGACCCCGGCGCGATCGAAGATTCTGGAAACCTGAGCTTTATGGCGTTCCAGGTTCGCGTTGGTCGTTTCGATCGCTTGCAGCTGCCGCTCGCTGCTACGTCCCCCCGGATCGCCGATCGAGCCGGTGGCCCCGCCAAAGAGGATGATCGGCTTTAGTCCGGCCCGGCCTAGGTGCATCGCCGCGATCAACGGCACCATATTGCCGAGCTGCAGACTCGGGGCCGTAGGGTCAAACCCGACGTAAAAAGGGGTACCCTGGGGCAGTTTCCGGAGCCCCGCTTCATCGGAGATGTCCTGAATCAATCCCCGGGCTTTAAGGTGGTCAACAAAATCCATTGCCGGGGAGTATATTACGCTCCGGGGTTAAGAGGCGAGAGTTGCAAAATAATGAGGAAACAGGCATATTTCCTGCCTCTATATGACACCTCTTAAATGGGCGGGAGCGCATTTATGAGCCGAATTCTATTTTGTAGCGGGCATTAAAGACCATGGCTAAGGCAGCGAAAGAAACCGTATTCCTCGTATCATCCGCAGGGACCGGCTATTTTTACATTAACCGCAAGAATAAGAAGAAATTTAAGGGCGAGGGAAAACTTAGCCTTACCAAATACGATCCGATTGCTCGTAAGCATGTGAGCTTCGACGAAAAGAAGCTCTCAAAGCTTAGTAAGAAGCCCCAGAAGGCCGCCAAGCCGAAGACCGAGGAAAAGGCCGAAGAATAGGCCTCAGCTGAGATTCTATCCACTCCAGCCTGAATCGCGGGTTGAGCAGCAGGTGTATCTAAACCCCGGAGTGGTTTAGAGCTCCTGAGCAGCGCCTCCGCTTGTTTTCTGATAGCCTCCGCGGCGCTTTCCTGCAAATATAGGGCAGAGCCTCTTTTGATGTACCCGTGTTATGGCGGTTCCCTTCCGATTAGAAGCAAGCACACCCGCGAGCCCAGCCAGCCCCGCTATTCAGCGTCATTCTTTTTACGCTCAATTGGATCGGCAGGTCGCGCTGCTATCGCGTGAACAACAGCAGCTAAGAAACCAGCTTGCTTTCGGCGCTGCAGGAGCCGCGCTGCTGGCGCTGGTTTGGGGACTTAATGCTTCGGGCTATTTTATTTCCAATGATCCTAAAGTGCCTTTTGTGGTGGGAGTCGTTTTATCGGCGATCGCTGCAGCGCTGGTGTTTTTCAATTTAGGCGGGATTTTTCGACTTGGTTGGAATGACCTAAAGGCGGGGATGCTGGGATTGGAGCTCTCCGAAAGCTTGGCGATCGGGCTATTTTTGGCGGCTACGATCTGCAACCTCGCTGCAGCCCGCGATGGAGAGCTGCAGCAATCGATCGCCGCAGTGGTAATGCTGTGTGCGCTCTTCTATCCGCTGGAGCGAGCTTTTAGTTTTCGGCTTTGGCAGAAATTATCAGGCGCGCTGGGATTTAGAATCGAACAGTTGGCCGGCAAGTTTGAGCTTCTCGGAATTGAGACCGGCAAGAACCTGCCGCCCAAAACGGCGGGAGCCGAAGCGTTACGCGAGGGTGATCTGATAAAGCTGCCGATCGGTTCGTTGGTGCCCTGTGATGGGATCGTGGTGCGCGGCTCGGCTCTGGTGGCGGAGCGTAAGTATGGCGGGGCTTCATATCTGTCCCTTAAGAATCGCGGCTCTGAGCTGTTTGCGGGCTCCAAGATCAGCCGGGGCGAGCTGATGATTAAAGTTACAGTGCCTTTGTCAGAGAGTGAGATAGCGCCGTTTCGCCAGCGTCTTGACAGCTTAGTGGCCGAGGCCACTTCCGACACCGGAAAGAGCGAATTAATTCAGAAATCGGCCGTGCTAATGCTCTGGTTTATCGCCGCCTGCATCTTCGTCTCGAAGCTGCAAAGTGGAGCCTCTGCCGCAGCAGCGCTATATACGGCCGGCGCGTTGTTAGCGGCGGTGCCGCTTCTGCGCCTGCTGGATCTACGCGCCGTCAGCGCCGCGCTTGCGCACTCGTTGCTGTTCCTCGAAGGGCTTTGTTATCGCGCGCTTGAAATTCCGGAGAAGATTGCGGCGCTTAAGAGTTTCTTTATCGATAGTCCGCAGCATCTGAGCTCGCAGAAACTTTTGGGCTTTGAAGTGCTGGATGATCGCTTCGACCAAACCCGTCTGCGGGCGTTGCTGGGCGCGCTCTTTGCTGCTGCTGATACGGAAGCGTTTCGAGCGATGGGTCGGGAGCTTGCACCATCCGAGAAAGATTACGAGGTCTTTGAAATTTCGGAATACAATGCCTACGCCGGACGCGGCATTGCGGCCACCGTGTCTGGAGCTGAGCTAAGCGTGGGGGATGAAGACTTCATGCTCGAGCGCGGCGTTTATCTTCAGACCTCCGAGGTACAAAAGGAGCTGCCGGGCGAATATGTTATTTTTGTGGCGCTGGGGCTCGAGATCGTAGGTCGGGTGCGTTTCGCACGCAGCGATTTCTCGGGGCTCACCGACCTGGTCTCCCGATTGAGACGGCTCAGAATCAAGCCCTTTGCGATCAGTGCCAAGAACGTAGTGAATTTTGATGCGATTGGTAAGCAACTTGGTCTTGAACTGGTAGATGTGGTGGCTGGACTATCGCTTTCAACCTATAAAGAAAAACTTGAAGCGCAAAAGCCAGCCGGTTTGCTTTTGGGGGTCGCTTCTCCTGCCGAACTTAAAGCTGCGGCATCCGTTAGCTGGCAGCGCTTTGACGAATTGAAGTACGACCTGGATTCCGCAGATGTGACGATCTGCAGCGCTTCCCCGGCGGCCTCGGCGCGTGGCATTAGCATGGCGCGTCGGTTAGGTTGGCTGAATAGGGGGGGGCTGTTCGCCACCGCCGCATTGGGGGTGGCCGTTTGTGCCTTGGTTTGGGGCGGGCTGATTGGGGCTGAGGTGGCTCTATTGCTCGGGCTGTTAGGCTCTTTAACCGCAGCCTTGCCAGCGCTTTATTTCCTAAAAGAAGCCCGCCTTTAAAGGCCTCCAAATTAATCTAGCAATTTCAAGAAATTAGACTGCCAAAAAATTGGCATCTTTTTCCGTCGGCCTTCATCCAAAAAGGGGGAAGCCCCTACCGCAGTTTAACCATTCTTGGAGGGTAGGACAGGATGTCATCGGTCGAAGCGTTCAGCAGTGTTTCTTCAGGCGTACCATTCTTTGGAACTGCAGTCGTAGACGAAATCATTCAGAGCGACCGTGGCTATGCGCGCGGCCCCGAAAGGGCGCTAATGTCGGCGCTGCTGTTCGATGGTGTCCAGGCTTATCTTAACTTTGTCAGCGCCACCCCTTTTCGAGAGATTAAACGCCAGCAGGAGGCGTATAACTGGATTCATAAGCGCGGTACCGAGTACATTTTTTCCTTCGACAGCGTGTGTGAGGCGCTCGGTATCGATCCCGATTATTTAAGGTTGGGGCTGATTAATGCCGTGCGCTCGCGCGGGTCCCGCAAGAAGGCTCGCCGTACATTTTAGGACCCCCGGCACATACTTTCTCGAGCGTTGATTCGTAAGGTCGGGTCCACTACTATGCTGGCATGCGCCAGTATCTCGACCTTGTTAAAGATGTGCTTTCCAATGGCCGCCCCGAAGGGGCTCTCTTTCGTGAAGATCGCACTGGGGTAGGGACCCTCTCGGTTTTCGGCCGGCAGCTGCGTTTTGATCTGAACGAGGGCTTCCCGCTCCTTACTACCAAGAAGCTGCATCTGCGCTCGATCATTCATGAGCTGCTATGGTTCTTAAAGGGCGATACCAATATTCGCTACCTCAACGAGAATAAAGTCACGATTTGGGATGAGTGGGCTGATGAGCATGGAGATCTCGGCCCGATTTACGGCAAACAATGGCGTTCTTGGCAGGCCGCGGATGGGCGGAAAATCGATCAGATTGCCAATGTGGTCGAGACGATTAAGACCAACCCCACGAGCCGGAGATTATTGGTGATCGCCTTCAATCCCGGAGATCTGCCCAGAGTAGCGCCTCCGGCCTGCCACACCTTTTTTCAGTTCTACGTCAGTGGCGATAGATTAAGTCTCCAACTGTACCAGCGCTCGGCGGATCTTATGCTTGGCGTGCCGTTCAACATCGCGAGCTACGCGCTATTTTTGATGATGGTGGCGCAGGTCACCGGTCTGAAGGCGCACGAATTTGTACATACTTTCGGTGATGTGCATATCTATTCGAATCATCTCGAAGGTGCCCGGGAGCAGCTTACCCGCGAGCCGCGGGCGCTGCCGCAGATGCAGATCAACCCGGCCGTTAAAGATCTGTTCGGGTTTAAATTCGATGATTTCAAGCTGCTGAACTACCAGCCGCATGAAGCGATTAAGTTCGATATCGCGGTTTAGTACGCATGCCGAGCTCTCCTCAAATCTTGGCGATTGCGGCGATGGATCAGGCGCGGGTGATTGGGTTCCGCAACGCGCTGCCTTGGAGAATTCCTGAGGATATGCAGCGCTTCAAAGAGCTTACGGTCGGGCAGGCGGTGCTGATGGGGCGCAAGACCTTTGACTCACTGCCAGCCAAATTCAAACCGCTTCCTGATCGATTGAATATCGTGGCTTCCCGGAGCGCCACGTCAGTGCCCGGCCATCCTGAGGTGCAGGTCTGGCATGCAGCATGTGCTGAGCTGCAGAAATTCAAAGCGGGGGCGCTGGACTTGGGGGTGGCGCAGCTCTGGGTGATTGGCGGCTCAGAGATCTATGGCCAAACCATGCCGTTGTGGGATGAGTTGTACCTGACTCTGGTTCATAGTAAACATCAGGGCGATGCCTTCTTTCCAGAGTTCGAAACTCAGTTTCGCTTGGACTCCGAGGAGCGGCACGAAGGGTTTTCCTTTCAGCACTACGTCCATAGTTCGCCTGCGCGTCCTTAGCTCAGTTGGATAGAGCATCTGGCTTCGAACCAGAGGGTCGGGAGTTCGAATCTCTCAGGGCGCGCCACTTCATTTCTTCGCAGCCTCCGGTCCCGATTCGCGCCCTGAGAGATTCGAACAGGCGGCTGCGGAGCAGCCGCGAGGCGATAGGGGAATCTCAGGCCGAGCGGTGCTCGGCCGT
>JAIBBU010000057.1 GCA_019694515.1 Oligoflexia bacterium
CTTATGCGGATCAGCAAAGCAGCCATCAGCCGGATCGACCGTACCGTCCCCATCGGAGTCAGCGCCGACCACCGTAAATTCAGCGGCGAAGTTGGTGCGCGGATCCGGATCAAACTGCGAGCTGGTCACCCGGGCCTCGTTCAAGATGGAATTCGGATAGGATCTAAGTGATACCGCAATTGCATTGCTAATATTGGACTTAAGGTAATTGCCATCCGTATTGCCAATAAAATAGCGCAGGAATGTTTACCGCCAGGCCTGAACTGCCCATAGCGATAACTCCTTCAGAGCTGTTGGAGTAAACAACCACTCCAACAGCGCCGGCGTTCTGCGCCGTCTTCGTTTGCTGGTTAAAGGAGCAAACTCCGCTCTGGCGTACCAAGAGAACTTTGCCTGCTGCAAAGTTCGGCGCAAGGTTCTGGCAAGCGTCCTCGGAATCACCCGAACCATCATTGGCCAAAATCACCTCACCACCAACTCCGGTCTGATTCAATGCAGGACCAAACGCGGCGTCGCCAGCGATCATGGTGCGAGTCAACGTGCTAGGCGAGGTCACAGCCAGCGCCGGAGCATGCGGGGCCGCATTCGGCGCAGTGCCCGTCACCGTCATAACCGCCTGGGCGCCGGAGGAGATGTTACCCAACGAGGCGTACAACACCGGTGGTGTTGACACCAACATGCTCCCCTGACTAAGGGAAGTAGAAACATATTGGAATCCGAGCGGCAGTACGTCGTAGAGCAATACGTTTGAGGCATTCAAAGCACCGTTGTTTCGAACGGTAATGGTGTAGACGAAGTTTCCGTCAAGCAACACTGGATCTTTGGAGTCGGTCTTCGTAACCACCAGGTCAGCACCGTCTAGTGAGACTGTGTCAACGCTGCAGCCGGTACCCTGAACAGTATTATCGCTGACGCTTCTGAACCTAAGCTTTAAGGTGCTGCCTTCCGTCACATTCAGAGAGACGGTCGAGCTCACATAATTTTGCTCGTTATTCCAGGCAGGACTAACGCCGAAAGGCGCCGTATTGAGAGGGCCGGTATAAGCTCCCGTCAGAAAAGTTCCAACGGCCGTAATATTCTGGAACCCGCCGCCATTCTGGCTGATCTCAAGGATGCCGCCGTCGAAATTCGGCTCAGTTTTGCAGCGATGCTTAAAAGACAGCTGCGCAGCTCCGGAGCTGGGAATGGACATGCTCGGAGTCACAAGGCTGACATCCTGATTATTGGCTGCCGCCACGAATGCAGAGTTGGCCCCGCTGTCCGAGGGTCGATCCGGAGTGGTGTTCGCCACTGTGACCCAGGCGCCGTTCGTTCCGGAGGTGGTCCACCCAAAGGGCAACGCCGGCGGAGTCACGCCGTCAAAGTTCTCCTTTAACTGGCAGCCGGAAAGCGTACCAAGCGCGGTAATGATCAAAGCCGCCGAAATAAATCTTCGTGTAAGGGCGATGTTTAGAGAACGCATAAGACCTCCTTATAGCCGGGGAGTAGAATAAAATGGGGCCCCATTTCTACCCCTTTTGCAGGGGCGTAATCAACAGAAACGAGCATGAGCTCGATTATACTCAAAACCATAGAAAAACCAGCAGCTTGGCCTCTAAAATACGCTTCGCAACCGCGACCCCTGGCGAGCTTGACCGCGGCACCGATTCAGTTTTATATTTAACTGATAGGTTAATTAACCATAGGGTATAGTGCGAGATGCAGGATAATCTCAGTCAAACCTTCGCTGCCTTAGCGGACCCGACCCGCCGGGCAATGCTGGCAAGACTCTCGAAGGGTCAAGCCAATGTTTCCGATCTAGCCAAACCATTTCTAAAGGCCATGAGTCTGCCCGCAGTAACGAAACACTTAAAGGTTCTAGAGCAGGCCGGATTGATCACTAAATCACGCGAGGCACAGTGGCGTCCCTGCAGGCTCAATGGCGAAGCCCTGAAGAATGCTGCGGATTGGATGGAACAATATCGCATCTTCTGGGAAGAGAGCTTTGATCGTCTCGACGACTACCTAAAGACCATTACCAAAACCACCAAGAGGAAAAAACATGGCCGCAAAGCATAGCTCGAACGAACTGATGATCACTCGGCTCTATGATGCCCCCTTGAAGATAGTCTGGGCGGCCTGGACCGATCCGAAGCAGGCGGCGCAGTGGTGGGGACCACGCGGATTTACCATCACGACACACTCCAAAGATCTCCGGCCGGGCGGTAGCTGGCGCTATACGATGCACGGACCGGACGGGGTCGATTATCCCAACACCACGAAGTATCTCGAAGTCGTGGACCAGTCCAAGCTGGTTTACGATCATGGCGCAACCGACGATCGTCCCCCACTCTTTCGAGTCACGGTGCTTTTCTCGGAGAGCAACGGCAAAACCAAGATGGAGCTGCGCATGACTCTCCCCACACCGGAAGCAGCTCAGGAGACCGCGAGATTCATCAAGAAGGCCGGCGGAGACGCGACCTGGGATCGCCTCGCCGAATATTTAGAGCACGAAAGTTCAGGTCGCGAGAAATTTGTAATTAATCGAAGCTTCGAGGCTCCGATCGATCTGATGTTCGAGATGTGGGCCAGTCCGGAACATTCCTCGCGCTGGTCCCCGCCTTCCGGGTTTGAGATGAAATTTATCGAAGCCCAGATTAGACCCGGCGGAAGTTCATTCTACGTCATGACGGGGCCAGGAGGCGCAAAGATGTTTGGACGCGCTAACTACCTCGAACTCGAAAAACCGCATCGCATAGTTTACACCCAGCAGTTCTGTGATGAGCAGGGAAAGATCTCGCGGCACCCAATGTCTCCCACCTGGCCGGAAACCATGCTCACGATCGTCACCTTTACTGCGGAAGGCCCCGATCAAACCCGTGTCACCGTGACCTGGGAACCGTACGGCACCGTTGCAACGGATGAGCTTGAAACCTTCGTCAAAGCCCGCGGCGGAATGACCCAAGGTTGGACAGGATCGTTCGACAAGTTAGAGGCGTATCTAGCGGAGCGGTGAGCAGCGCCTCATTGCGCTCCGCTTTGTCATTGCTGTACGAGTTAGGGAGTTCAAGGACCAATTGTTCGTCCTTGCGAGCGGAGCGAAAGCCTGCCTACTCCGCGCGCAATTGTAGATGCTGCATATTTCGAGGACGAAATATCTGTCATTGCGAGCTTAGCGAAGCAATCCCTAACATTATGTCGAAGGAGGATTTGTTCTTAGTTAATCGCAAAAGTCTCCTTGAAGCATGCACACAACTGGAACATGTGCGGAAAATTCTCCTAGCTTCGTCAATAAAGGGGCAATTTCGACTTAAAGTTAGAGTTTGCCCGCCTCGGCATTAACGCTGCGCCACCAACACCGTCCCCAGCGGATCAGACGCATGCAAACTAACGCGCGTCATCCCGGCCTCTCTTAGAGCGGCTGAAAACTGCGCGAACTCCCCTTCCCCGAAAGCCAAGGAGTCTCCCCACACATCGGAATGGATGATGTTGGTATCCCAATTGATCTGGCAGTTAATTCCATTCTTCTCGTAATACGCAATGCGTTCACGCAAGACATCGGGGCCCTTTCGAACGACCGAGATCAAAAGCGTATCAGCATGCTGCCCCATAAATTTCACATGGGCAGTGCGATCTCCAGGCAGAGTGCCCAAGGTATTCCCCAAACAGATAATCAGTTCCGCACGCCCGCCTTCAACTGCGCTTAAGGCCTCATGGTAGTCCATCGGATCCAAAAATCGCCCCCGCTGCCCATAGAGCAGCCGTGCCTCCTCGATCGTCGCAGGTTCATTATCAATCCCGACATAAGCCTGCACAGAATCTATTACCGACCCGAGTTCATCATCACGAAAGAGCCGCGCCGGAATGCCGCAACCCACATCGTACATAACCGGAGCTTGGCCCTTATCCCTTGTGCATTTCGCAACAACGCGCCTCAGCACTGAGACCTCATTCTCCATCCAGCGAAGCTGAGCTGCCGTTAAATGGTCTTCAGACCAGGCGCTCAATGCCTGTGATTGTGCATCCGGCGCAGCTGGTAATATTGCCCCCGCATCTCCATCAGAATGGCGTGGTGTTAGTTCCATACTTCCTACTCCTGTTGCTAAAACATCAATCAACATGGCTAGTTAGAAGGAAAAGTGGCTCCTAAGCAAATGTTTAAAGTTGAAAAGTTCGTAGAACGGCAACTCTTTAGGGCGCCTCGAATAAATGTTCCGGCAGAGCGAAGACTTCCGAATTAGTTGAAATTCGAAATAACGAAATTCAGCGCAAAATCCCTGCGCCGCCGAGATCCGCTAGGTTACCCGATCAGATTTCAGAGAAGGGAATGGCCGAAACAATCGACCGTTGCCGGTTGCTGGAGATGCCGAGCTGATGTGGCAACTCCGCCGCGATGCGGGAGAGCCGCAGCTCGCTATAGGCATTGGCCTGTAAATATTCCCGCAGCGCTCCCCGCGCCGCATCAGCCAGCAGTGCGAGGTTTCCGATGTTTTCATTTACTCCGAACCCGACCGCTTGGTTCTGCATCAAACTGATCGCCAGCCCTACGGTTGAATCGAGATAAACAATGATCGCCTCCGAACCCAGCCGAAAAGCCTGCTCCCGTAACAACAAGCCATCTTTCGAAGTCGAAATGAAAATTAACGCTTGGGCGATCAACCCCTCAAAATAGCTAGGATGGGTTTCAACCCGAACCCCTGCGGGCATATTGGCCAGATCGGAATTCCACACTGCCAGCGCCTTCTCTAATAGCGCCATGTTAGCCCCCAAAAATCTCTCATACTCCTCACCGCAGCGGCGCAGGAACTCCGCGCCCAGCAGCGAGTCGATCTTTTCGATTTGAGTCTGCCCCTGCTCGGTAAGTTTCAAGATCAGTCTCTTATCGCGGCTCTTCTCGCCCTTCACCGCTAAGAGCTTCTTTAACCTGGAAATGCCGCGGCTCAGGGCGCTGGCGGTAATTCCCAACTCTTCTGCCAATTCCTCCCTGGCCGAGGGACCTTTTTCCTGGAGCAGGTAGAGCAGCTGTAACTCGATATTGGTTAACCCGGTCCCCGCCAGATCACGGGTAATTATTCCTAAGCTCCGGGTCAATCGCCGGGTTTCGATACGCAGCGGATGATCGCCAGGTTTACATACCGAAGGGGGCGCCCCTAAGCCGTCCCCCATTTCGGCGAAGAGTCGGTGCAGTATGCGCTGCTCCTCATCCGAAAACGGATTAACAAAATCATGCATCAAAAAGTTAGAGATTCGATCGGTCTCCCGCACCTTCGAGACCCCCTTCTTGGTCAGGGTTACCCTGCCCTCCCGCTTATCAAAAGATAACGGATAAGAAGCTACATATCCCTTCCGTTTCATGCTGGCGATCAGATGGGAAACATTTGGCATCGGAAGACAGAGCCGCCATGAAAGCTCTGACGGCCGGACGGCTCCAGGAGTGTCCAGCTCCAAAAGCAGCTGTTGTTCGGCAATCCTAAGCGCGCCCCAGGCAGAGGCTAGATATCGATTCTTACGCTGGAAACGGAGCAGCAGCCGCAGCGCTTGACGTAAACTATTTCCGTGGGTTTCCAGCATGTAATTCGTGACAGTCTTTCGATCGCAGAAATTATACCTGTGGCATTGGAGCTAGTCTAAACCGGATTTCAGCCAACTCACCTTTGCTCTCCTCCCCCACAATTTGAAATGCACTGCCGCCCTCTAATCAGCCCCCTTTTTCCCAATCACACTTAGCTGTCCGTTGCTCTCCAGGTACATCGCCTTAACATCCGAAAGCTTCTCCAACCCCTCCCGCCGCATCGCTGCGAAAAGTTCAGAGTGGGTAATCGTCGCCATACGTAAGTTATGCGAAAGGATCCGGCCCTTCCGCACCAGACACAGCGGCCTTGACTGCGTGAGCTTTTCAAACCAAACGAACTGGTAGGTCATCCAATCCAGCACAAAGTTCCAAAAGACCAGCACCAAAATAAGCAGGATGCCCGAGCTGATCGATCGGTATTCTCCCGCCATACCATTCTGCGCCGCATCCGCGATCATCGTAATCAACAGAAGGTCCGGAATACCGACCGCACCCACCTCGCGCTTCAGTATCACCCGTAAGATTAGAAACGCTCCCAGGTACATGGCCGACCCGCGGATGAAGATCTCCAGCCACGGAATATCAACCGCAAACATCTCCAAAAGATCGAAATTCATGATTCCCCCCTCGATCAACAGAATGCTTGGATTAAACTAGCACAGCGTAGCGATTTGGGGATGATCGGAGTAATGCGCGAGAGGTCAGCTAATGCGGAGCGCTAAAATCATGGATTGCACCCCGGCCTGAGCAGCCTGCCGCCGTGGGCATAAAGCTTTCTGCCGTAGCTGCGCCACTCCAGACAGCGCCTACGATCGACTGGACCTAGCTGATTTTCGGTTCGTAAGAATCTACGATCGTTTCCACATCTTCGCTTGTAGCAACGCCGTCCGCACTCTTGATCTCTCCGACGACCGGTTCGACCTCGGATACTTCGCCCTTGATCGGCCCGGCCCTTTGAGCTGGTGAAGCTATTGGCTCGACCTCCGCTACTCCGCCTTTAATCGGACCAACGGTGCCGATCGGACCATCAACCGGAGCTGGCTGGACCGGCACCGGCTTGGAATCGCGAATTAGTTTAGCTCCGGAGGTATAGGTCGGGAAACTCTTGGATTCCGTGGAAGCCTTTAAGCCCGCGTCTATCGACGCAAGTTTCTTCTCGATCGACTCCGAGGAGCGCCGCTCCGTGATTTTCGCTTTGACCTGTTCTAAATTTTCTGAAGGGAGGCCAATCTTGCGGAGTCCGGCAATGCGCATAACTACACCCTGGTTAAACGAGTAAAAGTCTAATTTATTGTACTTATTGCCCGGAGGGCGTACCGAGCGATTCTGCTCTATGGCTATCGATCACTATTGGGGGAAGCTTTAGCAGAACTCCATCTAAATGAGGCCTCCCCCTTCCCGCCGGAAGCGAGTAAAGCGAGTCAACTATAGCTCAGATCCGGAGTTGCGCCGGCACGCTGCTACTCCTGCTAATTCGTGCGAGTTCAAATCTCAGAGGATTACTTCGGATCCACAATCACCTTAAAACCTCCATATGCCATCCGTCTGACATCGAACGGCATCTTCTGAGGATTGCACATCCCTGAAATACGGGGGTCCTTCATCACTTTGGCGTTCACCGCATCTCGATGCTTTCTCGACTTGAAGACAACGTAGGCCACGATGATCGTTTCACCAGCTTTAGCCTTGGCAATTTTAGTGAAGGGCAGCATTCCCTTGATATGAAGGTCGTCGCCGACACACTCTTTATAATCAAGCGCGCCGTGCTCTTTCCAGATCTTCCCAGCCTTAGTAGCTATGGCTCGATACGCCTTCAGATTTTTCTTGGGGATCGGCAGAACATATCCATCTACATAGCTCATAAAGTTACCTCCTCACTAAAATAGCCGCCATCTAGTAGATACCATCAGTTATCCAAATCAGCGGCTCCCACCAATATATCCAATTGAAATTTCGGGCGCACCTTGGACTCAAGATTATGCCCAGCTCGATGGTTTCCCGCCATGAGCGAACGGAGCGAGTCGAATGGTGCCCGGGGCCGGACCTGAACCGGCACGCCACTTTCGCAGCTCAGGATTTTAAGAAGTTTGGGTGAACAAATTTCATAAGAAATTCGGCCTTACAAGCGCTCTTTCTCCCAAACTCTACAAACCAAAGTGCTCTTTAAGCGTTTGCTTAGCCTGTTCGATCGTGAATCCCGCTTCAACGATCGATTCAATCGAAGCTGTTTCGAGTGCTACGATATCAGGGTGCTCTAGAAATGCTCGAAGATCGTTCTCTATGCTTTCGGCGATCTTAAAAACGCCCAAATCGAGAGTTTGCGTGAGACGGATGATATCGTTTCGATGCTTCTTGATATCACTTTGATCGATGCGCTCGCCTTGCCTTCTTCGCGAATCCAGATCGATAAATGCTCTTACCTTGAGCGGAATAAGTCCATTGCTTGAAAGTAGCGGCACACCGTCTTGAATAGTGTTCGTTGACTTCACAAGTGCAAAATAATCAGCGTCCATCAATATCGCCGAGAGGCTTTCTAACCCAGGCGAAGTTACAAAGGGGACTATCCGTTGATCGGCACTTAACGCCAAATCGAGCGGAGCAGTAGAGAAGATCTCAATCTGCTTTGGATAAACTACATCACCAGGATTTCTAAATCGATAGTTTCGCTTCTTGCCCGTCGAGTCAGCCTCAATCTGATATCGCCCCTGTGTTACGTAGTCACGAAGCTTATCGGCAAAGCGCTGATTAGGGTTTGCAAGCACCACAAGATCAATATCTTTCGTTCTGCGTGTAACAAGATCACTGGCGAGCAGAAAGAAATTTGTAGCGATACCGCCGATAATCACGTAGTGCTCGCTCAATTGCGTAAAGAAGTCTGTAAAATGCTTCAATCCATGAACTTCATCACTCATCGTCAGATACTCCTAGACCAAGCTCGTTCATCATTCGCCGAATTTCGACTTGAATTCGATCATCGGTGGAATTCCTCTCAGAGAAATAAAGAGAAATCGGGTCAATGTGCTTTCCTTGAGCAAGCGGCTTTGGATCTCGCTTCCAGAGCTGAAGACGTAATTTCTCCTCTCCTATCTTTGGGAGCTTAATTTTGCCTTTTCTCTTAAGCTGCAAGAATTCCCGTTTGTAGATGGCATAGGTTTTAGGCGGTATCCCAGCAATCATCGTGTAATGCTCAAGCGCCGGGTCACCGGCGAGAGGAAGTTCAAGCGGCAACTCTGCCAATTCAACCGTTCCAATAACGGGAGATGTGAGCAGTTTTTGTGCTTTTTGCCAAAGCTCTCTCTTAGTGCCGAAACGCACCTTCTTTTCTGTCCCTTTCTTCTCTAATGTGCAGAGACCGAAATTCTCAAGCTCTCGCACCGCACGGCTAACGGTCATTTGAGTAATGCCAAAGAATTCAGCCAACTGGTTGCCGGTCATCCCTTCGGTCGCATCATCAAGTAGACGCTTAATGACGACGGTTTCCGCCCATGCAGAAAGCTCAGTTTCAGTGAGCGAATTGTTCCAGCTCTCATCGAATACCGGCGTCTCACCGAAAATTCCAAGTTGCGGCGCATGAAGAAACTTGTTGCCGACTACGAACTGGACCCTGTGCTTTACGAGTCTGCTACGCTCTCTTGGCTTGAGCTCATTGAAATAAAAAATCAATGGTATCTTGAGCTGCTTTAAAAAGCGTTCATACTGGCGAGCAAGTAGATCAACGCGCCCAGGTGTTCGAACCTCTGCAATTACAAACTCTCTTCCTTTGCCGGCAAAGGTACCTCGGTAAAAAGTGAACCCGCCCTTGATAAGCGCATTCATTTGAATGCCAAGCGCTGCCCCATCAACTTCTTTGAGTCGAATTGGAGAGACTAATTCGTTTAGCGTTTCAGTAATCACATTCATAATTGATATCAATATACTAACATAATATCGGCATTAATAACAATTAGATGTTAGAAAGACCATTTATGCTCTAGAATATAGCAAATATCTATGATTTCAATAGCTTACCAATGTGACTTTCTTCAAATCAGGGCTTCAATGTATGGCAACACTCTATGTTTGACGCCCAACTGCGTGGCTATTTTGAGAACCCTACTCGCTGAAGTCTTCTTCTTAGAGATCGCCGTCTTCAATGCATCGATACCCAGTCGAGGCGACACCAGAGATTTCGAGGTCAGCGAATCAACGATCGTTCGCTCAATAGAGGTAATTGAGTATCCAGAATTCGATACTACTCCAATCTTCCATTGAGGGTCTCGAGCTCGATACAGTCTTACACTCGAGCTCTTTACTCGCTTCTCTTTGGGAACCATTAACCAAACTTGCTTTGGGATGGTATCGGTCAACTCGTAATAACTGAGTGCTGAAAGCAAGCAAACGACGGCAGGTTTGCCGACCCTTTTAATTGCACGGCGATAAAGCTCCTCATCTGATAGATCTTCGCCTATCGAGCGATAGAGCCCACGTTCAAGCCTCTCGATTGCCCCTGCATCAAGCAATTTTTGAATAGCATACTGCGACAACCCTTGATTACAGGCTTCATTATACGTGAATGGCTTCCCTTGAAGGGTCTTTGGCAGGTTATTCCTCATTTATACAAGATGACACATTTTTGAAAACGTGTCACTTTATATAAAACGCCAAATATGATATGGGTTAGCTGCTTTATGAAGGATATGGAAATTAGGAAATGTCGGCTAATTATTCCCTCACTGAACAGCTCACTTTTTCAACCGCACGCGGTCGTTTCACACTATCCAGGCGGAACTTGCTCCACAGGGACTTCATTTCTAATGCAGGTCGATCTTAACGACGAAAACAAGTCAGCATCCTGTCTCGTAACAAACCTCTTCCCGATTGGTACATACCACCCTTTTCGCGCTCACCGACTCTTAACCCCTTTTATCTATTTATAATTCCAAACACTTCTTCTGAACTGCGCTACCCGTGCCCTAAGATTTCTAGGCACGCCAATCAAAATAGCCGCGCTTCCTTTACGACGGAGTCCACGCCACAATATGCAGGATTGGATTTCTAAGCCCGGATGCCTGTTCGACAGGCAGAGAATGTACGATTGCTCCCCCCACACAGACCCTTCAGGGGCAACGATTTGGCCTAGCCAAATCGCGCGGGGGTGGAAAAACTGCCCAGGGCCTGTGCTCACTTCGTTCGCACCGGACTTGCCGTAATTCTTGGGTTCAAGTCCGGCCCTGGACACAGACCCTTCAGGGGCAGCGATTTGGCCTAGCCAAATCGCGGGGTGGAGAAACTGCCCAGGGCCGGACTTGAACCGGCACGCCACTTTCGCAGCTCAGGATTTTAAGTCCTGTCGAGGTACATTTAAAGCCCTTTTCAGAACGATCATTTATTGCAATTTCAATGGCTTAGCCCGATCTCACTTGTTGGCGAAAGTTGAGATTTGTTGTCCCAAGTGTCCCGCCAGTGTCCCATGGAAAATCGAAAATTCCGATCACTCCTGTCCTCAAAAATCCTTCAGCTCACCACTACTGATAAACATTCCATCATCGTACATAACAATTGAAAATTCATCCCAAACCTTTACAGATCCGGTGGTCGATTCCATGCCATATTTGTAATTGCGCTTCTTAAATTCTTTGAGAATCTTCTTATTCTCGGGATCTTTTTGCCTCTTTCCCAGCTCTTGAATGAAATTCGAAAAAACGTCCGGCTTCATTCGAGACTTTACCGCCAAGATTGCAGTTTCGTAATCAAGATCACTGTGCTTGCTTTTAGGCGTGTCCAAAAAGCGAAAACCGCCTTATAAGCTGATTCGTCGGCCATGACCGACAGAGCACTCAGCACATCTTCGCGCTGTTCCTCTCCGGACAACTTAGGCAAAATCGCCGCCAGAGCTTCAGAAAGCTCCTTGGTGTCTTCATTTTTCTCAGACAAGATAATCGATGCCGCTGAAATATTATGGATGACTATTGGTGCTTGTCGTCCTTTAAGAGCACTTTCAAAAGATAAAATCACTGGCAACTTGATAGCGGTCTCCTTAGGAGCAATGCTTGCCGCAAGGATCAATCCATAAGAAGAAAGAAGGACATTCTGCTCAATAGTTCGGTCAATGATTGCCAAAAGTCGCTCTCTCGCCTCCTTCTTTACCTCTCCAGCGTGAGCGTCTTTAGCAATCCAATTAGATGAATTAAGCATAAAATCAAGATAACTCATATTTGGAGGCAACCCGATACTACCGTCAAAAGCTAATCCATTGTTTTCGAGCGCAAAATAAATCGCTCCTAGAACATCTGTATCTGAGAGTTGTTGATTTTCTAGGATAGCTCCTAAAGGCAAAACCAAGCCATTCGTGAAAACGTCTGGGCTCGAAAAGCTCGTTTTGATGTCCTGAGCGACCTTGATGAGCTTCGTATCACGCTCGACGGAAGGCGCGGGTATCGCAATCGCAGGGCAAACATTCGCGAATGACGAAAGACACACAACGGCAGCAGCTATGACAGCAGTCTTAAGTTTAGGTGTGCATACCAACATGCGTTGGGCTCCATTACTGAGACACTTGAAAGAGAAGAGGCTACGTTCCATCGATGTTATATAAAATGACACAAATTCATAAACGTGTCAGTTTATATCGAGCTTGTCTTCGCTCGCTTCTTCATAGCCCCGAAATTAGGCGGGGTGAGTGCCGAGAGCCGGAATCGAACCGGCACGCCGCTTTCGCAGCCCAGGATTTTCTTACCACCTCGACTTTCGCCGCCTTCGCCAAATTGACAAAGTTCGTGGTCTGGATCATGTCTTCATCTCTTACGAGATGGCTGGTGTATGATCTCTACACATTTAATCACGCAATTCGAAAAAAAATTCCCGATTTACGCAAAACTTAGCTCGGCGTTACCTCACCCCACAATCGTCACCGTCAAATGACGATGCTAATAATCAAGGCTGGGGATTCACCGAATTAGCCAGCATCCCATCGAGGCATCACTACCCCGTGGCTCATTCACCGCCTAAGCGGCTACTTAAGTCCTGTATGTCTACCAATTCCATCATCCCGGCATATATTGGGTTTTGATTTTGGTTTGTGAGCCATAGATTAATACCTCAAAATACCGAATGAAATCAACAAGACAGGAGAACTTAAACGGATAGGACGGATAGACGGATAGGAAAATCGATTGTTTTTTAGTCTGGCCGCCCAATTAAGCCTGCGTAGCGGCGTCTCAAGTTTAATTGGCCTAATCCCCACTGTGATCTAGACTAGCTTTCTGTCTGTGCCAGCCTCG
>JAIBBU010000004.1 GCA_019694515.1 Oligoflexia bacterium
ATAGGCTTCCAAGACTAAAACCGTTCACTCCACTTAGTCCTCTCGATCTTAAAAAAGCTGCCTAACATTTCGACACCCGAAGTGTATCTAAAGTACGCTAGTCAGCAGAAATCCTGACCGCGCATCACCTAGTTACGCATACAGCGCAAAGCTCAGGAGCCAAACAGCGGTCGCAGTATAGAGCCTTTGCCAAAGAACATCTATCTAACTAAGTTAAAAGGAAGGGTTCCTGGAACCGAGGTGGAGGGGGATGTGGCGGTTGCCTATGAGGCGGCGAATTGCTTCAGAATGCTGCCCGGACTGGATCAGCTGATCCAAATCGTCGCCAGCGACGATAATTTCCCGATCTTCGAAAAGGCAAAGCCTTAGCAGCGATTCGCCCCACTTGTAGCCGAAATGCACCCTGAAACCAAACTCACGGCTATCCTGCTGTTCCTTGGTTTCCGCACCGGCATAGCTCGATTTGCCGCCGAAATGCAGCACGTATGACTGCAGTGCAAATTTCACCGAAAAGCCCGCCAGCCAAGCCCGCAGACAATAATCGTAATCCTCTCCTCCACCCTTGCCGAACTCCACGTCAAGCAAGCCCAAGGTCTTTAGTACCTGATGGGGAAGTCGCACACAAAAGAAAGGCAGCACGATCACACGCATCAATCCCTCAGCTGCGTGCCGATGCGCCGTTACAAGATCCTTGAGCCCCTTGGGATTCTTCTGGTATTCCTCCAGGGTCATTACCGTATCGGTATTGAAGGACGGAGTATTATAGCGCACTTCGCGATTCGAAAGTGGGGAGCTGATGGCGTTGCGGTCCCGAAGCAGGGCTTGAAACCACCCTTCAGTTAGAACTAGATCGTTGTTGAGCAGCACCAAATCCCAACCATGGGCGAGGGCCAGCTCAATCCCGCGATTCATATTTTCAGCAAATCCTCGCGGCGCGGGATTACGTTCCAGCGCTACCCGATCGGCAAAGACGGGGGGTAACGAATAGCCGCCATCGTTGTCGATCAGCAAAAATTTATCCTCGACCGAAAACGGGGTAGTTTCAAAGAATGACTCAAGCGCCACCGGCGTATATTTCGCGGAGCTCTTGGTGGTGATCATGCAAAAAAGATGAGTCACAAATCTACCACTTAAAGAGCTGTTCGGACTTGCTCAGGAAATCAGCAACGCGACGGCGGGTCCCCGGAGTCGTCCCTTCAGGCAGATCGCGTAGCGGGAAAAAGCCTTGATCGCAAATTTCCCCCGCTACTTTTAGGCCGGGATTACTCTCCCACTCCCGCACCACGAATACTAAGACATGGTCGTGCTTAAAATCATTGGTATTATAGTATACAGCCGGGATCATCTTGGCTTCACCGCGGCATACGACCCCTGTTTCTTCTTCAAGCTCGCGCTTCATGGAGTCAAATACGGTCTCACCCTTATTCACGCCTCCACCGGGCATGTGCCACCCCGGCTTATAGGTGTGCTTTACCAACAAGATCCGCTCCTGATCGTCCGTGACTAATGCCCTGACGCCTAGCGTCACAGGGCGTCTAAAATAGAACCACAAACGGTGCAGCCTGAAAAAAAGCCGATATCGAAGATTCTCCAAGCGCCTGTCTCGTTAAATTCTAAAAGCGATCTGTCTCGAAAGCCTTTGCATTATGCAGGCCGCAGAGTATTCAACGCCGACCCCGCCTTGAACCAATCAATCTGCTCGCTGGTCAAGGAATGCTTCACTTTGATTTCATGCACCTTGCCTTGCGGGGTCTGGATTCGCACGGTTAAATCTGATCCCGGCGTCAATTTATTGAGACCCACTACGCTAATCCGATCCTGCTCACCAATCAGGTCGTAATCAGCAGGATTGCTGAAAGTCAGCGGCAGGACCCCCTGCTTCTTTAGGTTGGTTTCCGCAATTCGCGCGAAGGATTTGACCAGGACTACCCGGCAGCCGAGATAACGTGGCGACATTGCGGCATGCTCGCGCGAGGACCCTTCGCCATAGTTTTCGTCGCCCACAGCAACCCAGCCCTGCTTTTTCGCACGATAGTACTTGCCGATCTCAGGAAAGGGTTGTCCCGTCTCTCCCGTCAGCACGTTCAGCCCCTTTCCGGCCTCCCCAGTAAAAGCATTCACAGCGCCCAAATACATATTATTGGAGATGTTGGCCAAATGTCCGCGATATTTTAGCCAGGGACCAGCCTGCGAAATATGATCGGTTGTGCACTTACCTGCGGCCTTCAACAACACAACCAAGTCGAGCATGTCCTTGCCGTCCCACGGGTCGAACACCTCGATAAACGCCAAGCGTTCGCTCTGCGGCGCAATCTCGACTTTCACTTTACGGCGCGCATCTACATTCGAACTAGGTTCAACGAAGCCTTTGCGGCTTAACACAAACCCTTTCGGCGGTAGTTCATTGCCGGAGGGTTCGCTGAATTTAAACTGTTTCCCGGAGCCGTCGGTTAATGAATCCGTTAGTGGGTTAAATGATAAACTGCCCGCAAAGGCCACTGCCGTCACCAACTCCGGCGAGCCAATAAAGGCCATGGTCTCATTGTTCCCATCGTTACGTTTCTTGAAATTACGGTTATAGCTGGTGACAATTGTATTAGTTTCCCCGGCCTTAATATCGTCGCGCTTCCACTGCCCAATACAAGGTCCACAGGCATTGGCCAGAACAGTCGCTCCCACATTCTCGAAAATAGTCATGAACCCGTCGCGCTCGATGGTCTGATGCACCTGGTCCGAGCCGGGAGTTACAAGCAATGGCGCCTTAATCTTAACACCGCGTTCCGCAGCTTGCTTCGCCACATTTGCAGCGCGGCTGATATCCTCATAGGAAGAATTAGTACAGCTGCCAATTAATGCAACACGGATCTGATCCGGGTAATTATTCTCAGTTACTGCATTCTTCATCTGCGATACGGATCGCAATAGATCTGGCGTGTGCGGCCCTACCCACTGCGGCTCGAGCTTTGAAAGATCGATTTCCAGAACTTGATCAAAGAACTTCTCCGGACTCTTGTAGGTTTCGGGATCTCCCGCCAGCTGGGGGCGATAACGGTCCGCCAAATCCGCCACCTCCTTGCGCTCAGTCTGCCTCAAATAAGCAGCCATGCGGTCGTCGTATCCGAAAACTGAGGTCGTCGCTCCAAGCTCTGCTCCCATATTGGTGATCGTAGCTTTGCCAGTGCAGCTAATGCTTTGTGCGCCTTCGCCGAAATACTCCAAAATCTTCCCAGTCCCACCGGCAACGGTCAGCGCTCCAGCGACCTTCAGAATGATATCTTTCGGAGAACTCCAGCCCCGCAACTTGCCGGTCAGATGCACACCGATCAGTTTCGGATTTAACAGGCCCCATGGCTGCCCAGCCATTACATCAACTGCATCCGCACCCCCGACTCCGACCGCGATCATGCCTAGGCCGCCGGCATTTGGTGTGTGAGAGTCAGTGCCGACCATCATACCGCCCGGAAAAGCGTACTGTTCAAGCACCACCTGATGGATAATCCCTGCTCCCGGCTCCCAAAATCCGATCCCGTAACGCTGACAAGCGCTCCTCAGGAAATTATACACTTCCTGATTCTCATCGAGCGCTTTGAGTAGATCCTTTTCAGCCCCGACGCGGGCCTGAATCAGGTGATCGCAATGCACGGTTGTGGGGACGTCGGTGTCATCACGCCCCGTCACAATAAATTGCAGCAGCGCCATCTGCGCAGTTGCATCCTGCATCGCGACGCGATCAGGCTTAAAAAACAAGGTGTCCTTGCCGCGCACAGGCAGAGATGCGGGCCATGACGCAATATGGGAGAAAAGCACCTTCTCAACCAGAGTTAGCGGTCGTCCCAGTTTCTCACGGGCGACTTTATGACGCTGCTCTAAAGTCGCATATAGATTTGCAATTAACTTTAAGGCCCCCGGCTCCATATTCCTCTCGGCTGAAATTATTCTCTAAAATTGGTGAACTGCAGCTCTAAATCCTGAATCTGACCCTTTAATGCTCCGATCACTTCTTGTAGATCGTCGCGCTTCTTTCCCGTAACCCGCAGCTGATTGCCTTGAATCTGCGAAGTGACTTTAAACTTCATCTCCTTAATAGCCTTGTTAACACGCTTCAGCTCTTCATCCTGTAAGCCCTGCTTAACTTTGACAGTTTGCTTCAGCGTATCCCCCCCGCCCGGGATCGGATCTTCAAAAACCACCATCTTGAGGCTTACGCCACGCTTCGAGAGTTTCTGTCGCAAAATATCCTGGACCGCCTTTAGCTTCATGTTGTCATCAGCCACGATGTGAATTTCAGCAACTTTCAGCTCGACCGAGCTCTTGGAATCCTTAAAATCATAACGCGTGCTGATCTCGCGCCGCGTCTGATCAACGGCGTTAGTAACCTCCTGCAAATTCACCTCGGACACCACATCAAAGGACGGCATAATCTCGATTCTCCTTAAATTCTCATGTCATTTCTAAGATATACTGCACTGGGCCCTAGATGAGCTGCAACTGCGAAAGCCATCGAACCGAGCTCTGGAATAAGGCAATTTAGCGCAAATTCGGCTGAAGAAAAGGGGTCCTGGCTTATTCGCTGCAGCGACTTTGAGATGCCCTCCTCCTGCTCGGTGCCCACGGTCGATGAAAAAACCAGCAGCAGATCACCATCCTGAGCCGGTACTGACGCGAGCTCCACAGAAACTAGCGAATTGGAGCCTACGAAGCCCTCCGCAGGGCTTTCGGAAGCGCCCTCGGGCTGGTGCTCGAAAAATGGGAAGAGCTCTCCACCCCGATAAAGATACGCAGATCCGCTCCCCACGCGGCCTGCCGCAATAATCCCGTCCGCCACAACCAGCCCCAAAAGCGACGCGGCCATCCGACCGCCTGCCGCAAGTTTGTGTCCAAAATTATAGACGGAAGTATTGGCCTTTCTAAACGCAGATTCCAGCACCTCAAGACTCTGCTCTTTCCCGCCTTGAGACCCATGCCCATTGCCTGAAAGGGGCAAATGCTCAAAAACGCCATCGACGAAGTGCTCCAGCGATAGCCGACAAGCCACCTGCCCTCCGATATTGCTGCGGGCGGCACAAGCGCCCCCAATTACCAGACTGCCCGGTTTGCACCATGGGTTAAGCGCCACATAGGAGGACGTGTCGAGAGACGCCTCTTTCCCGCGGTAAAAATGACAGTCTAAATGGGTGGAGCTCATGTGTTGAAATATAAGGAAAGCTATTTTGTCACGATTAATCCGATCGCGACACGAGAATTGATCAACCAGTTAACCTACTGAAATCAGGGCAAATATCGCCATAAAACAATATTTGCCTCAAGAATGAATTTTCGATGTCGATACCTTATTTAGTCGGCAAGGATGGCCTGACTTTCTAGGAGTATGACATGGATAGTTTGCTCTCGCTCGAAGCCTCTGGCTTTTCCGGTTCAGTTAGTTCTTCCTCAATATCAATTAAATATTCAGAACGAAGCTTGGTGATCAGCAAGACTCTCGGCGACTCTGACGCCACGGCAGTGGATGTTGGTGTGGGCAGTCTCGAAAAGAGCCTCGTTATCAAGGGACAAAAGATTATCGAGAAGCTCAATCAGCTACTTAAAGCCAAACTACCCGACGGCATCGCAAGCTTAAAGCCCGAAGAAGTTACCCCCGACGCAACGGCTGATAGGATTGTCAAAGGCGCGACGGCTTTCTTCGACGCCTACGCCAAAAATCACCCAGAGCTTGCCGGAGAGGACCTTATCAGCGGATTCATGGCGCTCATTCGCAAGGGCATCGATGCCGGTTATGAAGATGCATACAACACCCTAAGCGGTCTTGGAGCATTCGAATTCGACGGGGTCGAAGAAGGCATTAAACAAACTAAAGGTTTGATCGAATCAAAATTGGTGGAATTCGAAAATCTCAAACGCAAGGAGTTAGGCGTCGATCCCGACACAACTCAGAGCGCAAAAGTTCAAAGTTCTGTTTCGTCCGACCTACTCGCCCAGGGAGGATTTAATATCGCGGCGTAACGCGCCGCCCCAGGAGCTGCCGCGCTCTTGGTTTTAATAGTCCACTAGAAAGGGGATGTCATGTCTGGAATAAAAGTAACTATGGGGGATGCTCCGGCACTCTTCATCTCACTGCGCTGCCTGATAAGAGCAACTCCGGCAGTACTCGCCTTGCTCGCGACCGTAATGCGCGAGCGCATGCTCGGTTAGGTCAAGCTAGACAGCTGGCGGCGATCGCTCTATGATTCGAGCCGCCATGCCTCATTTTGTGCTTGAAATCAGCGATAATGTCTTGGAGCAGCTGGACACCCAGGCATTTTTTGATCAGGTTCACTCGATCGCAATGCGCTTTGGGGTGTTCGATCTTCAAAACCTAAAGAGTCGCATCATTCGTCACACGGAGTATAGAGTTGGCGCCCGCGGATCAAATTCGGCCTTTATTTATTTGGCTGTAGCGCTCCTCGCTGGGCGCAGTCTGGATTTGCGCCAAGCTCTGGGCAAGGAACTAACCTCTTTATTGTCCGACACCTTCGCGCGGTCGAAGACAGAACTTCAATGTTCGATCACCTGCGAAGTCAGAGAAATCAATTCGGCCACGCATTTCAAAGGCTAACCCGTTCCTATTGCCGGAGTGCCAACGATCAGCGAAAAATTCTTCTCGCCTCTCGAATGCCGCTAAGTAGCGGATCAAGATCCCCCAGATCCGAATAACAGCCGAGACTAATCCGCGCACTCGACTCGAACCCCAGTCGGTTTAAGAGCGGCATGGCGCAATGATGTCCGGCCCGCACCTGTACTTTGAATCGATCCAAAATCGTCGAAAGATCGTGCGGATGCACACCTCTCAGATTGAAAGATATAATTCCCGTTTGCGGGCGTCCGGCGGTTGCCGGTCCATGCAGGGTGACCCCCTCCTCCGCCTCGAGCGCCGTCCAGATCTGCCGAAAAACTTGCGCTTCATGGGCGTGGACACGCTCCACCCCTAATCCCGTAATGAAATCGATCGCCGCTCCAAGGCCAACGACCTCGGCAATCGGAGGCGTGCCGGCCTCGAACCGATGAGGCGGATCCGCGAAGGTCGTGCCCTTGGTGGTAACTTTCCGAATCATGCTTCCACCACTCATGAATGGATCGAGTTTTTCTAGTAGAGCCGCCTTTCCGAAAAAAACCCCCACGCCGGTTGGCCCGTAAAGCTTATGCCCCGAGAATGCCGCAAAATCCAAATCAAGTGCAGTTACATCAAGCCCTAGGTGCGGCACGCCCTGCGCCGCATCCACCAGCACCAGCGTGCCATGTGCGTGCGCCATTCGCACAACTTGATCTAGCGGGACGATCGTGCCGAGCGCGTTCGACATGGCGGTGATCGCCAACAACTTGGGATGGTGGCGTTCCAGTTTCTGCTCCAGGTCGGACAAATTCAGCTCGCCACAGTCAGTTACATCTACGAAATCAATTTTCTGCTGCTTGCGTTGAGCTAACAGCTGCCATGGCACGATATTGCTGTGATGTTCCAAGAGCGTAACTAGCAACGCGCCACCCGGGGCAAGCAGCGGTTCGATTGCGTGGGCCGCCAGGTTGATGCTCTCAGTTGTGCCGTGGGTGAACACGATCTCGTGCGGATCAGCGGCATTGATAAATCGCGCTACCTTTGGACGAACCGCTTCATACGCCTCGGTAGCTGCAGCACTAAGGCCATATGCTCCGCGATGGACGTTCGCATATTCAAACGAGAGGAATTCATTCAGACGTTCCAATACAACTTGGCACTTCTGTGCGCTAGCAGCGGTATCCAAATACGCCAGATCCTCTCCCAATTTTGAAAAAATCGGGAACTGCTGGCGAATCGCTCGTCCCAACTGTGGTAGGACCTGAATCTCTTTTTCCTCTGGATATGAACTCATCTAAGGGTTTAGCATTCCGATACGTAAAAGTTTAGCACAACCAAAATGCAGGGTAGCGGTCCTCACTTAATATTTCAACTTCACCATCACCTCGGACGGGAGCACTGATGAGCTCGACCACATTGAAGCCAAGAGCGACTATCCCGGGTGTGGGGGCGTTACTGATGGCGACTATATCCGCAGCGCTCACATTTGCCGCAACTTTCCTCTGCCTGGCCCTCCCATACGCTCTATTTCAAAACAAACAGCTTGCGACACTGAAAACAAGTCTCGCAACGCAGGATTATGAAACTGCCCGCCGGGTTGGAATGGCAGCCCTATCACCACCCCCGCCCTTTTCGATTTTCAGCGAAGCGTCCGTTGCCCAGCGCCACATCGAAACCATAAATTTCGACCTGCTGGTAAATCTGCTGCAAAGAATAACGGCGCATGATTTCGTTGCTGTCCGCGGCCTACTAGCCAAGCGCGACGAGGAAATCGCGAAATACAAGACGGCGACTCTGAGCCAGGCCGGCCAGGTAATTGAGGCAATTTCGAATCAATTAGAAGCCATCGAATCACAAACCGTGAACATCGATACGATCGCTGCGGAGTTAGAGACCAAGCAACGTATACTAACTGAAATTCACAAGACCTATTTGGGACTGCGTCTTCAGCTCGCCAATCTTTTGGGGCTCCCTAGCTCTGCCGACACGGGCGAGAATGCGATTTACAGCTCCGGTGTATTGCAAGGTCTGCCTACCCTTGATCGTTTGCCTGACGGGCTGCCGGATCTTGCTGAACTTAAACTCGAACTGCAGAGTCTCGGTGGAGGTGTAAAGATCGACGCACCGAATCCATACGAAATTTTTACGGTGCGCATTGAGGAACTGAAGAAACAGACAGCGGCATTAGTGGCAGACGGTAATGAAATATCGACTGCTGTAGAAGCACTAATGCGTAACTCCGATGAATCGCAGGCCAGGATCAAGCACCATTTCGACGCCATAATCAGACTCGCCCAGGACCGGCTCGCCGCGCCTCAAGCCGATTTAGTCGAAAGACTGAAAGAGCATTTTCTATCTTTCGTAACAGCTATCCTAAGAAGCTGAAATTACACACTAAAACTAATAAATATTTTTCTTGATCTAGATGTCTCAATCCTATAACCTTCTGCTTCCGCTCGGTTCAAGTTAGCTGACGGGGTTTTGCGTTTTTTTTTAATACCGAATGACCATTCGGTAAATAGCTGCGCTGAGAGATGAGAAAGTGCGCCGGAAGTTGTCCCTAGCCGGCCGGATGATGTTCTACGTTGTAAATCTCATCTCTGCCTGGTTGAGATAGGTTGCGAAGCAACAACTAGGCCCGTTTTGCAGTACTACTTTTAATTGCTCGGAGTGCGCAGCTCATGGCCAAACCTTTTGTTTGGCCCATTTACATCGTAGTACCCGATTAGCGCTTGGTTTAGCTGCTTTTCCCGGTGTGATCGTCGCCGCGTAAACGCGGCTGGATAGTTCCAGCTGAATGTTTGTTGCGCCGCTTTTCTTCACTGTGTGAGCTTTCGCCATACCAAACCGACCTAAGCGGCACTTATAAGATTGGGCCTTTGGCAGTACTAGTCTGCGGCGCTTTGTTGAAGTAGTTGCTGCAACGGCTGTGTGTGTTGCACCGACTGTATGCTGTCTCAGCAAAGCGGAGATCAGCGGACTTGCGCTGAGCCGCGCTGGGGAATCTAAAATTCGGATTTCCGGGCAGGAGTAGATTTTTTTGTCTTTAAACTTAACGAGGTAGCTAAATGAAATTCTGGTCAAATTCCGAGATTCCTGGCGCAAATTCCCATATTCCGGAAAAGCGTCTCTTGGCTGCTGTGTTGCAGCGCGCCATCACTGACTTTTTGGGCGGTCAGGGCGAGCTGCGTGAGAGTGCTAAAGCTTGGTTGATGGAAGAGGAATGCTCTGATGCTCCACTTACCTTTAGCTTCATTTGCGAGGCGTTGGATTTAGATCTGAGCGGTCTTAGAAAGGCCATTCTGATGCAGGCTGCCGCTGCCCCTCAACTTTTTGCCCAAGAAGCTGCGGTCTAAGCGATTTAGATCCTGTTTCATCACAAAAAGCCCGATGATCCTATTAGTAGTGATCATCGGGCTTTTTGCTCTTTCACCTCAACGAAGCGCCGGGGTATAATAGATTAAAGAGTGCAGTAATGAATTCATCGGCATCCAAAGGAAACGATCCGGCGCGCTGGGAAAAACTACTGGCGTTTCTGGATGAGAAGCTCCAATTTGGGCTACTTGATCACCTATCCCGGATCACCTCCTACCATTTTGAAGCCGATGTCCTATACATCGAGCCGGGCAGCCCGCAGGATGGGGTGTATCTGGCTAAAGCCTCAACATTTCAACAACTCCAGTTAATGGCGCACGAAGCGCTACGAATCGACTCCGTCAAGCTCAAGAGCACAACCCCTTAGGGGGAAAACCGACTTTTTACCCATATTTTATTGAAGCTGCCCCGCCCCCTCCGCGGCTGACTGGGAAATCTTCCAGCTACCCGCTATAACTGATATGCATTAGCTCTTACGGAACCTTAGTTATGGAACAAAAACCGCACGCAGAAGACCAGCTATACAAGATTCGACATTCACTGGCACATGTCATGGCACAAGCTGTCTTGGAAATTCGCCCCAAAGCCAAGCTCGCTTTTGGTCCCCCGGTCGACAATGGCTGTTATTACGATTTTCTGTTCGATACTCCACTGAGCACCGAAGATTTCCCTGCCCTAGAGAAAAAAATGCGGCAGATCATCGCTGCCAAGCAGGAATTTCAGGGGCGCAGTTTACCCGCCCGCGAAGCAATCGAGTACCTAAGCAAGCGCGGTGAAAATTTTAAGGTCGAGTATTGCGAAGAATTGGCTGCTGGTGGCGAAAAGGAGATTGGATTTTATCAGAATGGCCCCTTCGACGATATGTGCGCTGGGCCACACCTCAAACACACCGGAGAGATCCCCCCGGATTGTTTCAAGCTGGATACTTTGGCAGGCGCGTACTGGCGCGGCAGCGAGAAAAACCCACAACTAACCAGGCTCTACTGCCTGGCCTTTAATAATCGCAAGGAACTCGATCAATATTTAGAGCTGCGGAAACTGGCACAGGAACGCGACCATCGCAAACTCGGCAAAGAACTGGAGCTGTTTATCATCTCAGAACAGGTCGGCCCGGGACTTCCACTTTGGATGCCAAATGGCACGATCCTACGGGAGGAGCTGGAGAATCTGGCCAAAGAGACCGAATCGCGGCACGGCTATCAGCGCGTGGCAACGCCCCACTTGGCCAAGGAAGAGCTGTATTATCTCTCCGGTCATCTTCCTTACTACAAAGACACAATGTTCCCGCCGATGCAGCTCGAGGGTGAGTCAAATTATTATCTGAAGGCGATGAACTGCCCGCACCATCACATGATCTATCGACATCGCCCGCGTAGCTATCGCGAATTGCCGCTGCGGCTGGCTGAATACGGCACGGTATACCGCTATGAAGCTTCAGGTACCCTCGGTGGTTTGTTGCGGGTGCGCTCCTTGGCCATGAATGATGCGCACATCTACTGCACTATCGATCAACTCAAGCGGGAATTGATCGATACCTTCCAGATGACACTGCAGTATTACAAGATGTTCCGTTTTGAGAACGTCAAAGTTCGGGTCTCAACGCATGATCCCGCAAACAAAGAGAAGTTCGTCGACAACCCCGAACTCTGGGCGTTTTCGGAGAAGGTGGTGGAGGAGGTTGCGAAGGAGGTCGGCGCTGATTACTTTATCGGTGCAGGCGAAGCTGCCTTTTACGGACCAAAGATTGATTTTCAAGCATCGACGATGCTTGGACGCGAGGAGTCAATCAGCACCACACAACTAGATTTCGCGGGCCCCCTGCGCTTTGATCTTGAATACATTGGGGAGGATGGCAAATCGCACCGACCCTACATTGTGCATCGCGCACCCCTCGGGACACATGAACGTTTCATGGCGTTTCTAATTGAGCATTTTGGCGGCGCATTTCCCACCTGGATGGCCCCGGTGCAAGTTTGCATCGTGCCGGTGTCAGAAGAGGTCATGCCATATTGTCGAGAATTGGAAACGCTCCTGCGCCAAGATCTGGTGCGAGTTGAAGTTGACACCTCTAGTAACTCCTTCAATAAGAAGATCCGCGAGGCGGTAACCCGTAAGATTCCTAACATCGCCGTAATTGGAGGCAAGGAAGCCGCATCCCGCAATGTTTCGCTTCGGCGCTACTGCGTGAAAGAACAGATTCAGCTCAGCCTGGAAGCTTTTACAGAGCGCTTGAAGTTGCTGCGTTCGAAACGCCTGATGGATAACTTCCCGGATATTGAGGTAGCGTAGTGCCGGAACAGCGCCCCTGCCCAAAATGTGGAGCTCCTGTTGATGCTGGCGCAACACGCTTCCCATTCTGCTCATCACGTTGCCAGCTGCTGGACTTGGGAGCATGGGTCACGGAACGTTATCGGGTGCCCGACCACGAAAACAAAGTCGAGGAAACTGCTAGCCAAGGCGGGGATGAAGACGATCAGACTTAAGCACTCAGATTGTGAAGGTTAGATTAATCGAGAAGTACGCATGCAGGAGTTTGCGGCTTTCACCCAAGATCGGTGCCAGATCCTAGCGCCTCGTACTCGGCTAAAACTGCGTCGAACTCTTCGGGCAAGTTGCCTCCAAGGCGTGCTCTAAAGACCTCGCCGTAACGCTTGTACCAATCCAAATAGTCGCTGAAGCTGTGATCCATCAGATCTTCGACACGGAAACCAAGCTTCAACCAGCGTATCGTACTTTGCATATTATCAAGTTGATCAGCACAGCCGATTGCGAGCGCTTCCGGGGACGCGGCCTGCCATTTGGCGAGCAGCTCGTAACGACGCTCCAACCACGGCCGACTTGTGTCATCAAATGAAACATTGCGCACCAACTCAGCTACCTCGGCGCCAAACTCATCTTTGATTCGCTCTAGGTCCCAGTCATCCAAATCTTCCGTGTGATCGTGGAGGTAGGCCGCCGCTATCACAGCATCCGAGTATCCGAGCGAGCGCAGTGTGGCCGCCACCCGTTCCAGGTGTGCGAAATAAGGTTCGGGGATGAAGTCTGAATTACGGGGAACCTTGCGAGTTACACCCGCAAAGCATGTGATCGCACTTTCGCGCGCACGCTGCACCAAGGGCGAATTCTCAGGCCACAACGGATCCGCAATAGTCCCATGGTGAATTTGCTGCGTCATAATGGGCCTTTATTGTACCCTGCCCGCATTTATCAATCAAAGAACCCAAGGTCACAACGGACTGCGACCTATGTCACGATCTATGGTCCAGCTGCCAGATTGTAAGGGGAACATGCTTAGGCAGCAAATTTCTTGGACTTCCTGCGGGCTAAAACTGCGCTATTATCCTGCGATATGGATATCCTACCCCAACTGCTAATAAATGCCCTGATTACGGGCAGTATCTACGCCCTGGCCAGCGCGGGACTGGCGCTTTGCTATGGGGTCCTGCGTATCCTTAATTTCGCCCATGGGCATTTGATGATGACCGGGGTCTATCTCTTTTATCTGTTCTCGGTCACACTCGGCTTGGCCCTGCTCCCGGCCGCGCTATCCACGGCATTGGCCGTAGCAGCGGTGGGAGCCGTCAGCTTCACAGTTTTTGTTCGTCCCTTCACCCGTCACAATCCCGTTCTGCCGCTAGTGACCACGCTCGCGCTCTCAACTGTGCTGGAAAGCAGTGTCGCGATGGCTTTCGGAGTGAACGTCAAGTCACTCAATACCGAAATGGTAAGTAGCTTGGAGATCTACGGAATCTTCATAACACCACTTCAGATCGGGATCATAATCAGCGCCCTTCTGCTGCTGGGCCTAACTGGGCTGGTGATCCACTTTACCCCGGCAGGCCGAACGCTGCGCGCTCTAGCCGAGAATGAAGAAGCTGCACAGAGTCTCGGCATCGGGAGCGACCGTATCCGCTTTTTGGTATTTCTAATTTCAGCTCTGATGGCCGCTTATGCGGGGATCATGCTGGGCTACGAAACTAATTTGCAGCCTACGATGGGAAACTCCTACACCATCAAAGCATTTGCGGCGATGGTTCTGGGAGGGCTCGGAAATATTTGGGGCACCGTCGCCGGGGCATATCTGCTGGGATTGGTGGAAAACCTGAGTATCGGGTTGGACTTCGGTGGCTACAGTCTCCCGGCCGGATATCGCGATGCCTTCGCCTTTATGGCCATTCTTTTAATGCTGTTAGTACGGCCTTCGGGATTGTTTAGACGAGCTGCGCGGAGACTGTAAAGTGAGTTTTCTCCAGGCACTGCTGACTAACGAATACTACATTCACCTGGTTATATTGATCTGTATTTATGCGCTGCTGGCGCAGTCTTTCAATCTAACATTTGGTCTCGGAAAATCATTCAACCTAGCCCATATCGCATCATATGCGATCGGTGCCTACACCACTGCGATCCTTGCGGTCGATCAAAGTCGCTCGCCTCTTCCCTGTATGTTTTGGAGCCTCGTGTTAAGCGGGGTTTTTGCCCTGACCATTGCCATAATTGCGATCCGGTTGAGCGAGGATTATTTCGCTATCGGCACCTTGGCATTTTCGGCGCTAATTACGGCACTCCTAGTCAACTGGAAATCTTTGACGCGCGGAGTGTTGGGAATCCCAGGGATTCCTCGCCCTGAATTCAGCTTCTTTGAGTCACAAACCTTTTATGACAATTTTAACTTCCTGGGATTAGCCGCGACGGTCTTGATCGTTGTGGAGCTTTTGCTGCTCGGTATCTTTAGCAGCCCCTATGCCCGTGCCCTGCGCGCGCAAGCCGAGTTCGAGCAGGGAGCACTGGCCATCGGACATAACGCCCGCGTTTTACGTACCATCAGTTTTGTACTGGCTTCGGCGATCGCGGGATTGGCTGGTTCACTTTTTGCCTATTATATTAACTACATTGACCCGTCCTCTTTTTCTTTGACCGAAATGGTTTTCATCATCACGATTGTAGTGTTGGGTCGCCCCGGATCTTTTTGGGGCGTCAATGGCGCTGCTGCATTTTTAGTCTTGCTGCCAGAACCACTGCGGCAGTTTGATTTACCTCCCAGCATTCTAGGGCCGATGCGGCAGCTGATTTACGCCTTAATTCTTTTCGGCGTGGTGTTTTTGAATCGTAACAAATTATGGCCGAGGTTGCGGAGAATTTAGAGTAAAGCTATGAACCCCACCTTTCTGCAGATTAGCGATCTAGAATTCAGCATCGGAGAAGCGTCAATTCTCAATGGCATCAGCTGCCAGGTGCCACGAGGGGAGACCGTCGGAATAATCGGACCGAACGGCAGCGGCAAGACGACCCTATTTAATTGCATCAGCGGCTTCAACTTGCCCTCCCGCGGACGGATTATCTTCGATGCTACAGACATCACAGCGGTAAGTCCGCACACCCGCGCTCTTCACGGACTAGGACGTGTGTTTCAAAACAGCGGCGTCTTTAGAGAGCTCAGCGTAGAGGAAAACATGCTGACGGCTTTGGAAAGCCGCGATTCACTGATTCGTAAATTCTTCCCCGCGCGGTCTCATCGTGCGCAACGCCGCCAGTTGGCGCGAGAGTTTCTGAGCGAAATAAATCTCGACGCCAAGAGCTCGCATAAGGCGGGCAGCCTTTCCGGCGGGCAGCTGAGATTGTTGGAAATCGTACGCACCTTGGCTTTCGGCGCAGAAGTTTTCTTGTTGGATGAACCAACCGCTGGTGTATCGCCACGTATGAAGGAGGACGTTGCTGGTTTGATTGCCAAGCTGCAGCAGCGTGGCAAGACAATTCTTGTAATTGAACATGATATTAATTTCATTCAAAAATTCTGTCAGCGCATCCTTGTTCTGGATGGCGGCCGCGTTGTAATGGACGGTCCCCCCGATACCGTCAGATCGGACCGCAGACTGCAGGAGATATATTTTGGCAACAAGACCCAGAGTGAAAGCTGAGACAAATAGGACTGTCGCAATTATCGGTTGCGGTAATTTGGGGGGATGTCTGGCGCGCCTGCTGGTGAGCTCGGGAATTTGCGATAAAAGCACGCTAACCTTGGTCGAGCATTCGGAGTCACGACGTTCGGCGCTGCACGCGGAACTTGGCATTCCTGCGACCTCCGAGTTGCCAGCCACCCTGAAAGCGTCTGTTATTCTGATATGCGTCAAGCCGCAGGATTTCTCGGCGCTGGCCCCAGTCCTTAGGGCTTTGCTCCGGCCCGATCAGATTGTGGTGTCAATGATGGCCGGCATCCCAATTCAAAAACTGACGGCAGAGCTGAATCAGCACGGCAAAATCGTCCGCACTATGCCTAATCTTGGAAGCCGCATCGGCGCCTCGGCTACCGTAGTCAAGTTCGGATGTAATCTTCCAAAAGCTGAGCTGCAGCATGTGAAGCAGATCATCGAATCCCTGGGCACGGCGCTGAGCGTTGAAGACGAGAGGCTGATTGATGCCGCGACCGCTTTCTCCGGAAGCGGTCCGGGCTTTATCTATTATGCCCTCGAGAAATTAATTGAGATCGGCACGTCACTTGGATTTAGCCCTGCGGAGGCTGAAACGTTGACCCAACAGACTTTTTTCGGCTCACTGAAACTCTGGATCGATTCCCAATTGCCTCTCAGTGAATTGCGCGCGCAGGTGACCTCAAAGCAAGGCACAACGGCGGCAGGAATCGCCGTTTTTGAGCGCGAAAAACTAGCGGCGATCCTGAGAGAAGGGATTGAAGCGGCCCGGCGACGCGCGGAGGAGTTAGGTCGATTATAATTTTCCTAAAGAGTGGTTTTGTTGCCGCGGATGAAACCTAACTAATCGTTTTGACTGCATATATTAATTGGGCACTGAACAACTAGGATGCTATGCCAAACTATCAACCTACAAACCGAGCGCTTGACAGGTATAGCCAATCAAACGTAACCTATTAATATCAGAATAACTTGATAGGTTCCTGAAGAATGTCCCCCACTCACAAGGAAAGAACTACTCTCGGCAGCATTAAAGCCGGGAGCGTAGTTGAAGTAATGTCGGTCTCGACCGTCAATCGCCGGCTTTGCAATAAATTGCTTACGATGGGCATCGTCGCGGGTACCATCATCGACGTTCTAAGTGTGGCGCCCCTTGGTGACCCGATTAAGATCAAAGCAAAGGGATATCATTTATCACTTCGCATCGCTGAAGCAGAACATGTCCACGTTCGCCCGGTCGCTCAGCCTGAACATCGAGCGGCTTAGACTTACCACGGCAGCTCTTTATGGCAGTCACTCCGGCGGAAGGAATACCTAAGTCGGATTCCGCGTCTCTTCCCGTAGTAATTCTGGCGGGGAATCCGAACTCGGGAAAAACCACAGTCTTTAATGCACTGACAGGTTTACATTATAAAGTTGCGAATTATCCAGGCGTCACGGTCGAGCGCAAGGAGAGCGAGCTCACGCTGGGAGAGCAGCGCGTCAAGCTGGTCGATCTACCCGGTATTTATCATTTTGGCGGCCACTCGCTGGATGAGCAGATTGCAACCGCAGCGTTGCTTGGCACTGTAAAGGGCGCCAGCCATCCCAATCTGGTGGTGTGCGTATTGGATGCCAGCAATCTAGAACGGAATCTGTATCTGGCCTCACAGCTAATCGATGCCCAGATACCACTTATACTTGCTCTCAATATGATCGATCTTGCCGAACGTCACGGCGTGTCAGTCAAGGTTGAGCTTTTAAGCCGCAAGCTCGGAATCGCGGTGATTCCGCTCTGCGCGGCGCAGGGCAAGGGCATGCGGGAACTCGGCGACGCCATACTTAAAGCGCTCGCGGAAAAACCGGTCGCGCCGCGAACGGGCGCATGGATTCCAGAAAGCTGCTGCTACCACAAAGTGGCTATGCAGCAGGGTTCTGCCTACCGCCTAAAGCATAATTATCAAGGTCCGGTATCGGATCTGCTTTTGGGCTCGAGTATCTTATCCGCGTCTTTGACCGATCATCGAGGCCAGCTCCGCGCTGCAGATGAAGCCTGCGTAAAAGAACTCGCCCAGGATGGGATCGATCCACTGAGCTTTGAAGCTACAGAGCGATATCGCTGGATCAATAAGTTGATCAAGGAGACAACTAGCAAGCAAGACACCGCAGCGAAACGACGATCGGATCGGCTCGATGCCATTATTACTCACAAGTTTTGGGGCACCTTAGTTTTTGCTGTGATCATGTTCACCATTTTTCAGGCTATATTCCTCTGGTCTTCATATCCCACAGATCTGATCGACCGCATGGTTCAGCTGATCGGCAACTGGGTAGGCGGATTGATGTCCGATGGCATACTTAAGAGTTTGCTCGTCGATGGGGTGATCGCCGGAGTGGGTAGCGTCTTGGTATTTATACCGCAAATAGCCGTGCTCTTCTTTTTTCTCGGCATTCTCGAAGATAGCGGATATTTATCGCGGGCCGCCTTTCTGATGGATCGAATCATGCGCAAATTCGGACTTCAGGGCCGCGCTTTCATCCCCCTTTTAAGCTCTTTTGCCTGCGCAATTCCCGGGATTATGTCGACCCGCACGATACCATCATTCTCCGACAGGCTGGCCACGATTCTGATTGCTCCGCTGATGAGCTGCAGCGCACGACTTCCAGTTTACACCCTGCTAATCGCGGCGTTTATTCCTTCCCAGATGCTTTGGGGCATCGTCTCTTTGCAGGGTGTAGTACTGCTTTCGATGTATGTTTTAGGAGTGGCAGCTGCTGCTGTGATCTCATGGATCTTGAAGAAGACCCTGCTGCGTGGAGAGCCGACTATTTTCGTGATGGAGATGCCTGTTTTTAGACGTCCGGCTTTAATCGCTGTGATGCGCGATGTATGGGATCGCATCGTGCTATTTATCAGAAGTGCTGGAACCGTTATTCTGGCGATCTCGCTGCTGCTGTGGTTTCTGGCCACATTTCCGCGCGGTGATGTTGAGCATACTTTTGCGGGGCGCATCGGTCAGATCTTGGAGCCAGTAATTCAACCACTGGGTTACAACTGGGAAATAGGCGTAGGGCTATTAGCTTCTTTTGCAGCTCGCGAGGTCTTCGTAAGCTCCCTTTCGACCGTCTATAATGTGCAGGACAACGATTCGGGATATCATTCGCTGCTTGAAGTATTACAAAACAAACACGCTGCAGGGAGCTTTACCTTAGCGACAGCCCTATCCTTGATGGTGTTTTACGTCTTCGCTTGCCAGTGCATGTCAACTTTGGCCGTCTGCCGACGGGAGACCGGATCCTGGAAGTGGCCACTGGTGATGTTCACCTATATGACGACCCTCGCATATATCTGTGCCTTCATAACTTACCGACTCGCACTGAATTTTTGGGGATAGCATGGAAATCGCGGTCACGATCCTGATCGTTGGTAGTGCGGTAGTTTATTTGATGCGGCGCTTCAGCCGTTATATCAGGGCGGCTAAATCAGATGCTGCGGGATGCGGGGGATGCGGCTGCGGAAAGCCTGCGCGCAGATCTAAGGGGCCTGACGCTGGAACCCTCTAAGCGGTCAAACTTATGGGCTGTATGGTACCTGGTACCTACGCCAAGGCGCAGCTAAATCTTGCTGTTATTTCAGAGGTTTGTAGTGTAGGTGGTACCATCTGGGAAGCGTGCTTTATTAGCGCGTGGCGTGGGATAGAATGCTCGGAACTGATACGGAGGGTTGATATGAGGCCGGGCCTAAGGACTGAATCTGCACTGGGATTACCAAGAGCCCCGGAAAGGGCCCCCACACACACTTTGCCCGCCCCACCCGTGCTGCTCTCAGCGAGCGAAGAGATCACTGCCCTGGTCGTCGCGAAGAGTCGTGCCGTAATCGATTTTTATTCCCGACTCTCGCTCGAGAGGAAGATCGCGCTCCGCAGCGGGTCCTCGGACCCCACACTGAGCCGGCTATCTGCCGAGTACGAATTCTGTATCAAACTTGGCGAGTTGGTGACAGCTGATGCCAGAGTCTCCTCCTCTTTCCGCCAAAGAGTGCAGCCCAGAATTGCGGATGGAGCGGCGTCAAGCTCCCGAGACTCCATAGCCCTTTCCAGATTGGCTCATGAGATCAACAGCGGCGAATTCATCATTTAGCCGCGGCTGAGATGGGACCGCAGCAACAGGTCAAAGGGGGAGCAGGCAATGAGAAGCACTATTCGAAAAGCGCGCGTCGGGCGCAATACTCCGCCAAAATCTCTTCATGGCCGAAGATAAATTCCTCGGGCTGCCCCAATAAATCCAGCAATTCCTCACGACTCACGGAATATGGGATGCCTTCGGTTACAATAGCGCTTTGAAAACAAAGTTTTTCCAGCTTCTGAAAATGCAGATCGCCTAGGACCGTTTCGAAAACGAATCCGACGTGATGAATGATCTTCCGATCGAGCAAGGTAGGGAAGATCCGCCAGGGCTTAGAGTTCGAAATCAGCAACTCTGCCGCGTCGGGATGACTAAACTCCTCTGTGACCTCGCGGTCCAAAGTTTCGGCTGGATGTTCACTAGATTCGATTGCACCGCCAAACAAACACAGCTTACCTCGCAGCTCGGGACGGGGATGGGTATCATCTTTGCGCTGCAGCAAAAATCTGGTGCGGGATTGATTAGAGATAATCATGATACTCCCGGACATGCCTTTTCGGGTGCGGCTAATGCCGCCCCAAATTGTGAGCAGTCGGCTCTCGGAAAATCCCGCTCGGGAATCGAATTCGCTTCGCTTTAGAGCTGTTGCTCCCATATCACAGTAGATAGATCTAGAGCCGGTTATTATCCACAGATCCGCGGAAAACTCAAAACTGCTTCAGCTAATTTTCGACCAACGGCAGGCTAGATCCGGGGAAATTAGGAAACGAGGTATCGCGCCTTCTATGCCAGCAACGCCACTTGCAGGTCTTGCAGTCCCCCCAGTACGAGGTTGGCACCCGAAAGCAGCTCGGCTCGCAGCGAGGTGGTCAACGCCACGCAATCCATTCCCGCGGCGCGCGCTGCGGCAATCCCCGGAGGGGCATTCTCGACAACTAGACACTGTCGCGGCTCCAAACCCAGCCTTTCCGCTCCCTTAAGATACGGTTCCGGCCAAGGTTTTCCCTTGGTCACGTCATCTCCTGTAACAATCGTGTCCAGTAGCGCAAATAGCACCGAGAAGATGGGATTTTTCAACCGTTCGGCCTTGCCCCCGGAGACCACGCCCCGTTTTATTCCGCGGGTGCCAAGTTCTTTTAACAACGGCAATGTCTGTGGGAATAGCTTGGGCACCACATTAGCCCGAAAGAACTTCTCTTTGTCTTCCCAAACCCGTCCGGCTAGCGCAGTGGGCTTGCCGTAAGCGCTCAACAAGATGGAAGCTATTTCTTCGACGGTATGACCCTCGAGCACCAGGTAACGCTCGCGATCTAGATCGATCCCCTGCTCCCCAAAAGCATAGCGCCACCCCCGATAGTTATCCTCACAGGTGTCCGCTAAAACTCCGTCGAAATCAAACAATATGCCCTTATAGGCAGAAAAATTCAGATGCACCAAAACTCCGGTAGGTAAGCGGCTACCCCACGGCAGCCAATCTCTCTTCTTTTCGCACGGAAACGGCAAAAGCTTCAAGCAGCGGGTGAATCTTCCGTTCAAGTGCCCGCAACTCAGGTTGGAACAGCACCCCCAAAAACAGGGTATGATTCTGCAGTTCAAATGCATGCGGCAATCCCGACCGATCGAAGGCGCTAAACACAAGCGCGGTGTGCTCAAAAAGATAGCGATAGTTTCGATTCAATCCAAAACTGCAGTTATAGAGCTCCTCGATCTCCTGCCCCTCGATTGCACTATACAGAAAGGTGCCTGGAACCGGCGTTACCAGGCTAGCTCGGTCGCGGAGCGCGCAGTGTAACGACGCGACGATCGGTAAGTTCGTTCCAGGATTAGACTCGCAATGGTCAGCCTGGAGCAGGCCCAATATGTTTCTCGCATATTCGATCAGCGCGTACTGAAATCCTCCGCAGGTCCCCAAAAAGGGGATGCCATGCTCCCGCGCGTAGCGAATTGCAGTTAATGCCCCCTCTGCCGACTGATAGGGACTACCCGGCACACACCAAATCCAATCGCTTTGCGCAAGGGAATGGCCCCCAGAGCCCAAGCTCGCTGTGGCATGCCAGCTAAGGCGCAGCTCTAACTCCAGCTTCTCCGAAAAAAGTACCGGCAACTGCTCAATTGCAGCATGTGCTCGAACCGAGAGATCTCGGTCTCCTATTAAGGCCAAATTAATGGGGGTCGGCATCGAAATTCGTGATATTACGCCCAACCCGGCTTGTGGCCAAACGAAAAATGCGATTTACAACTCATAGCGCCCTATCGATAATCGACCTAACCGTTTATCAGGATTTCTTATGAGTCGCTTTCCGCTTGCCCTGCCCCTCTTCATAACCTTAGCGCTTAGCAGCTGCGGAGCAACGAGTGGCCCGGACAAGACCGCCGCTGGCACCGTTCTCGGCGCTGGATGGGGCGCAGGTACCGGAGCCATTGTCGGCAATCAGATTGGGCATCCCGGACAGGGAGCGGGCGTGGGTGCCGGTTTCGGCGCACTGGCTGGTGCCATTGAGGGAGGCACATTCGATACGTTGGAGTCCGATATCCTTGATCAGGAACAGCAGCTTGCCTCGCTCAAAGTCCAGAACGCTGCCAATGCGCAGTCGATTGCAGATCTGCAGCGGCGGCTCGACCAATCAATCAACACCGATCTGGCCGGGGGGATATCTCAGGTATTTTTCGATGCGGACTCTTCTACTGTAAAGGCTGGAGCGGTCGCCAATCTCGAGATCATAGCCGAGGCCATTAAGAGCAGCCCCCGGGCAGGCACAATCCATGTGGTTGGGCATGCTGATGACGCGGGCACACCGGAATACAACTCGAGGTTGGCCGAAGCCCGCGCCCGGGCGGTTAGCGGATATCTTGGAGCTCGCGGAGTCAGCATGAGCCAGATTGTGGTTTCGAGCTTCGGCAGCACCAGGCCGCTGGCTTCTAATGCGACACCCGTGGGCAGACAGTTAAATCGGCGCGTTGATATATTTGTTGGCCGCAATGCCCCAACCAGCCCTGTTTCATAGGCACCAGACCATCGCCATTTGAAAACTTTAGGTAAGGAGCGCCACAGCGCTCCGCTCCTGCTGCCTATGGCTAGTGATTGTTCCCTAGCCCTTGAATTGCTGCGCTAAGACAATACAATAGGGTCCCCAATGCACTTCTTCTCCTGGGCCGGAAGGTTTCCAGGCCGAGGAGAGGGAGTGTGTGACGGCAATTTAGGTTTTTTTGCCTCTCCTCGAACGGACGATGGAGGGACCCCGTAACGCCAGACACTGGCCCCGCGGAGGCTCTTCCCTCGTCCGCTCGCAGTCTGAGCCGGACGTGAAACGTGGTAGGACGGATTTCTGCCACCCCACAGTTGGGCCACGGACCAAGGAGGAGGCCACCATGAGCGCTAAGGGTAGCAAGGGACGGTCGGTAGCGGCGGCCAATCTGCAGAGCCGCACCTCTCGGATGCGGCGACGTAGCTCGAGCGTCGACGAACCCGAGACCATCCCCGAAGCGATTCGCAGCATGGTCGTGGACGAGGAAGGAGTCTTCGTATGGGTGCCGCAGATGGTGCGTCTGAACACCGAGGATCGTCGACGCGGAGAAATGCTTCCGGCGTACCTGGTACGAACGAAGCAGATTCCTCCGGGGATCGCCGAACACTACCTGGCCTTCGACAACGGAGACCTGGTCCTGCATCTTGAGGACCTGGTGCTCACGCCGTCGAAGGGACACAGGCAGGTTCAGGAGGCGCCCAATCCCGAAGCAGTGCATGAACTGATGCGCTTCATCCGGGAAGCGGGGCTGTTCTTCCGGCTGGTGCAGGGACGCCTGGTGAACTCGCTCTCTTCGGAGGCGCCCACCTTCGCGACGAATTCGAAGGTGGTCGATCCGAGCCCGCGTCAGCTGACTCGTTTGGCCAGGCTCGGTGCGACCGCATGTCACGCTGAGCTGCTGCATCTGGTGCGATGAGCTTCGCTGTACTCCAATAGCTCGGAGGTTTCAGAGCTTTCTCGAAGGTTATTGGCGCTGTCACACCAATCCCTCGAGATTTTTTGTCTAGGAGATCTGGAGATGCACAACGCTTACATTATTGATGCCGTACGAACTCCGCGCGGGAAGAGAAAGGGCAAACTCAGCTCCGTACATCCGGTCGATCTGCTGACTTATCCGTTGCAAGCCCTCGCCACCCGCAACAACATCCCATTGGAACAAGTTGACGATGTCACGGTTGGCTGCGTCACCCAGACCGGAGAACAGGGGTGGTGCGTTGGCCGCGCCGGAGTGTTAGCTGCGGGCTGGCCAATCTCTGTACCGGCGACAACCATTAATCGGCTCTGCGGGTCGGGGCAGCAGGCTTTCAACTTCGCCGCAACGGCAATCATGGCGGGCCAGTATCAGCTAGCCGTAGCTTCTGGGCTTGAACACATGACCCGCTGCCCCATGTTTTCGGATATTAGCGGAGAGATAAGCCCGAAATTAAAGGCGCAATATCCCGATCTTGTGCAGCAGGGGATGGCGGCCGAGCTTTTGGCGGAACACTTCAACCTCTCCCGAGCGCAGCTTGATGAATACGCATGCGCCTCGCAGCTAAGGGCAGCCGCCGCTCAGGCTGATGGGCGTTTCGCTAAGAGCCTTGTACCTGTCGATTACACTGATGAACACGGCCAGACCTCTAAGTTGACCGCCGACGAAGCCGTGCGTCCCGCAACTACGGTAGAAGGCTTGGCACAGCTTAAACCGGTCTTCAAGGAGGGCGGCGTGATTACTGCGGGCAATGCGTCCTCGATAGTTGATGGAGCCGCCGCTATTTTGCTCGCGAGCGAAAGGACCGCAACCACACTTAACCTGCGTCCGCGTGCCAGGGTAGTCAGCATGTCACAGGTCGGTTCCCCTCCCCGAATTATGCTAACGGGCCCGATTGCTGCTTCGAAGCAAGCACTGCAGCGCGCTGGCTTGAATGCTAATCAGATTGATCTATGGGAAATTAATGAAGCGTTCGCCGCGGTGCCGCTAGTAACAATGCAGGAACTAGGCGTTCCCGCGTCGAAGTGCAACGTTAATGGCGGCGGAGTTTCGCTTGGGCATCCATTGGGCGCCACAGGGGTGATGCTGATCAATACTGCGCTTGATGAGCTGGAACGGAGCGGCGGCCGCTACGCCCTGATCACCATGTGTATAGGCCTGGGAATGGGTATAGCCACAATAATAGAGCGCCTGTAATCCCGAAATTCGATCTAGCTTACGTGCCATTCGCGACCGCCCCCTTTACGACTCGAAAAGAGCGATTATAGCGGGGCCCTCAGTCTTACTCAAAGCCTACCGGCAGGCGTTCCAGGCGTCTGCCTGCTCTCGTAAATCGTCACACTAAGTCTCTGAGACCTTTCCGAAACACATTGAAATTCAATAGGTTAGAGAGGCGAGATGAATTTGCTTAAGATTTCTATTGATATATCGATGTATATCAATATATTATTGGCGCTTCATGATCCAGGCTTTGGAAACCTATAAGACCCTCGCGGACCGCTCACGGCTTCGGCTGCTAGTCATTCTTAACCGCGGGCATTTCAATGTGCAGGAACTGACCTCTATCCTGAAGCTCCGACAGCCCACCATCAGCCATCACCTGCGAGTGCTGCAGCAGATTGGTTTGGTCCAGGTTCAGCGTCAGGCGACCTGGGCCTATTACACCTTAAGCGACGACTCCCCCTCGCCCTCTATCCCCAACCGAATCGTAAAAAATTTCTTGGAGATCATTGCGGAGACTGAGGACCGAGAATTTAGCCGCATGTTAGAAAATGATCTGGAGCGACTACGAGCGGTAGTAGCGCATCGACGTGAACAGGCTAAGGTGTTCTTCGATCGTATTGCACCGGACTGGAAGCACCTGCGCGGCTCCGCCGGGGGCGCCGACGACTATCTAGAAGCGATTGTGAGGCAGATTCCTGACAGCTGCGCGCTCTTGGAATTAGGATGTGGTTCGGGAGCGCTGCTGGAAAAGATCGTTCCTCGATCGGGAGCCACTTTTGGAGTGGATTACTCTCAGGCCATGTTAGATGAAGCTAAGATGACTCTGGGCAATAGAGCGGCCTCAGTCGATTTGCGATTAGGGTACCTCGAGCATCTGCCCTTCGGCGACAATAGTGTGGATTTTATAGTCTCCTACATGGTGATGCGCCATGTGCCCGAGCCGCTTGAAGCGCTGCGTGATGCTTTTCGGGTAATGAAACCCGGCGGGACTTTGCTAATCGCAGATCTGACTAATCACGAGGTCGAAGAGTTGCGCAGCCAATATTCGGATCTTTGGCTGGGCTTTGATCCATCTCAGTTCAGACGCTGGGTAGAACGCAGTGGTTTTGATATTTCAGACGTAACAATTTTTGGTCAGGCGCAAGATGCCTTCATGTTGAAGGCTTCGAAGCGCACTGAGTGACTTTATTTTTTGCAACTAACTATGGAGAAAGTAGCAATGAAACAGGATCTAGTTGATTACAAAGTAGCCGACATAAACCTCGCCGAATGGGGTCGCAAATCCATTCAGATTGCCGAGAAAGAGATGCCGGGACTAATGAGCTTGCGTAAGGAATATGGCCCCTCTAAGCCCTTAAAAGGCGCGCGCATCGCCGGCTGTTTACATATGACTATCGAGACGGCGGTCTTAATCGAGACACTCGTAGAACTCGGTGCAGACGTGCGCTGGTCCAGCTGCAACATTTTTTCAACCCAAGATCACGCCGCCGCTGCTATCGCCAAGGCCGGCATCCCGGTATTCGCTTGGAAGGGAGAGACTCTCGAGGAGTATGACTGGTGCATTGAAAAGACCCTGCTCTTCGGCGACAAAGGCCCCAACATGATATTGGACGATGGCGGTGACTTGACGCTGTTGGTGCACGAAAAACATCCCGATCTGCTCAAAGACATCCGCGGTTTGTCAGAGGAAACCACCACCGGCGTGCATCGCCTCTACCAAATGTTCCAAGATAAGAAGCTCAAGGTTCCGGCTTTCGACGTAAACAACTCCGTAACCAAGAGCAAGTTCGATAACCTTTACGGTTGCCGGGAGTCACTGGCGGACGGCATCAAACGCGCGACGGATGTAATGCTGGCGGGCAAAGTAGTATGCATCGCCGGATACGGCGACGTGGGCAAGGGCTGCGCTCACTCAATGCGCAGCTACGGTGCACGCGTGATGGTGACCGAGATCGACCCGATCATTGCGCTGCAGGCGGCGATGGAAGGCTATCAGGTGGTGACGATGGAGACCGCGGCTGCTGTAGCCGACGTCTTCGTAACTGCGACCGGGAACGTTGATGTAATCACCGGTGCCCATATGGATAAGATGAAAGATCAGGCGATCGTCTGCAATATTGGACACTTTGATTCTGAGATTGACGTTGCTTGGCTCGAAAGTAACAGCAAGCTCAAGAAAACCAATGTGAAGCCGCAGGTTGACATTTACACCTGGCCGAACGGCAAAAGCTTGATTCTGCTAGCCAGTGGCCGGTTGGTAAACTTGGGCTGCGGCACAGGGCATCCGAGCTTTGTAATGTCAACCTCATTCACCAACCAGGTGATCGCGCAGATTGAACTCTTTACTAACTCGGCGAAGTATCCAGTCGGGGTTTACACCCTGCCGAAACTACTCGACGAAAAGGTCGCGCGCTTGCATCTGCCCAAATTGGGAGTGGAGCTGACCACTTTGACGGCGAAGCAGGCTGACTATCTGGGCATCAATAAGGAAGGGCCCTTTAAGCCTGAGTTTTACAGGTACTAAGTTCTGGTCTGAAAGCGGGCCGGTGTTAAAGCTTGATCCCTTTAACCCGGCCCCCTTTGCATCTAGCGGTCCGGTTACCAACTTTGCGCGGCTTGCCCAGTTTGGCCCCTGCATCCTAAGATTATTGTTCGGTTACGTTGCCTGATATGCCGTAACCAAACTCCGAGGAACCTGTGTTTGGACTTAGCCTCCCTGAGCTCATTGTAATCTTTGCCGTTGCATTGATCGCATTTGGACCAGAAAAGTTACCCGAGCTAGCGCGCCACCTCGGCAAGATGTCGGCCCAGCTGCGACGCGCCTCAGATCAGATGCGCCGGGAATTCTACAATTCCGTCTATAAGCCGATGCAGGACCTTGATCGTGAGGCTCAACTGGGCACCCGCAATATAGTGCAGCTGCCCCCTGCCGAAGAGCCTCGCGCTGTCCCCAAACAGCCCGACCCTGCTGTCGTGCCCCCCACTACCAATTCCGGAGAGCCGCAGAAGTGAACCTTCCCAGTCCGACACCAGCAGGTCAGGAAGCCAAAGAGATGGGATTCTTAGAACATTTGGGAGAACTCCGCACCCGTTTGATTACCTGCGCGATTGCGATCACGTTGTTGGCCTGCGTTTCATATTCCTTTTCTGAATGGCTTTTTAATCTCCTCACGCGCCCCTATTTCAATGCCTTTGCCCATGACACCTTGATCGGTACCGGTCCGGCCGAGGCCTTCATGCTGCGAATTAAAGTTTCATTTTTCTCCGGCCTGCTGTTGTCATTGCCGGTGCTCTTCTACCAGCTCTGGATGTTTGTAGCTCCCGGCCTATACCATGAAGAACGGCGCTTGGTGCTACCCTTCGTGGTCATTAGTTCGCTGCTCTTCGCCGCCGGGGCCTCCTTCTGTTATAAGATTATCTTCCCGTTTGCTTTTGATTTCTTTAAGGAGCAATACCAGGCGATCGGTCTCACTCCCGCGATCCGCATGACCGAGCACCTGTCGGTGATGGTACAGGGCATGCTGGGGTTCGGCCTTGTATTTGAAATGCCGGTAGCAGCATATTTTCTGGGCCGCGCTGGTATAATTAATCACCGCATGATGATCTCTGGCCTGCGCTATGCGATCGTAATCATCTTCATTGCAGCGGGAGTACTAACTCCTCCCGATGTTTTGACTCAGTTCTTGATGGCGCTTCCATTATTGGCGCTGTATGGCATTAGCATCTTAATCGTCAAGTACTGCGGATCTGCGGTAGCCAGCGAGCCCCCTACTTCCCCGGATCAACCTAATCTATAGGCTGGCAGCGCATGGAGACCGGATTAAATAGCTTTTTGAACGTTACCGGACGCACTGATCCAAGCTGGGAGGCAGCCGCCGGGGTAGTTTCATCCCGCATCCAGATCCCAATTCACGTGTGGCAGCTTTTTCGGAATGCCTGGCATGGCGCAGCCGATAGCAAAGAGTTCATGAAGATTTTAGGCTTTTCAAAGCTGAAACCGATTGCGCTGCTTCATGCCGCCAACATCATGCCGCCTGGTAGCACCCCCAGCGGCGCATTGATTGAAAGTGCTATTCAAAATCTTGGGGCGAGATTGAGTGTCGCCGTGCTCTCAATTAGTTTTGTATGCCGTGAAGTTCTGAATTCCAAACCGCCAAGAGCCTGGCGCAGTACCTTCGAAAAAATGATGACAGCGGTTGAAATCGGCTACAAGGTCGGCGCACGCTCTTTCGAGATCGGAATCGAAGGCGGGGCCATGGTGGGATTCACCATGTATGCCGGGCATGCCCTTCTAATGGCGGAAAATGGAAAGGTGTACCGGGATTGGTTTAATACCACGCATGGAGGCGAGCGAAGTTCTCGCGAGATCGAATTGGAAACATTTGGCTGTGAGCCATACCAAATCGGCGCAGTGCTTTTGCAGACCTTGGGCTTCGGGCACGAAATGGCGATCGGCGTGGCGTGCGCAGCCGGTAATATACATCCGCAGTTTATGATTCTCCCGCCGGAGGTTAAGAAGTGGCAGGCCGTTTATCAATGGATTGAGGCGCTGCGACTGGGGCGTAATTTCCCCGCCGACCCGGATGTCAGAAATTTCTTTCCGGAACTCGCACCTCCTGCGCCCGGAAGTTCACAGGCCAAGAACTTGACCCTTGAAGTGCTCTACACTGAGGTGGCTAAGATTCGTTCCGTGGGATCGGGCTGGACCTGGCACTTACCGAAGTCCAGCTACGAAGAGACCTCGCAAATGTTAGGCCAATAGAGCTAAGAGTCGAAGATTGTTCGGCTCTAGGTAAATCTCCGAGATTTTTTCTAACTCCGTTCTATTGACGCGCGGGCATTTCGCCCCGATAATAGTATTTAAGACAATAATTCTGATCCCAGCCTTTCCCTCCCCATTGTCTTAGCTTCCCGAACGGCTGGATCGCGGAATTAGGGTCATTCATACTGGGGCATTCATTCCAGCGCTGGAATGAATGCCATTTTTTTTGCCTTGCCTCAGCCCTTTTTCGCCGCGGCATAAGCGCTATGAGCAGCCGGCGACCATCCAGAGATTACTTTTTGGCCGCGCTTTAGTAATATCCCAGCGCACAAATTTTAAACCTTGATATCCGGGAGATCCGAGTCTAAAGGCACCTCCAAAGCGGGGCGCGAGCACAGTTTGAAAATATGCTGAAGAAACCAGCGACTGCTAAAATCAAATTATCTGATCTGCTGCAATTACTGGGAGCGGCGCCGATCTCCTCGGGTAATCCAGAGGTCAGCGGCATCTGCCCCCTGGACCAGTTAAAGCCTCAGGCCGTGACTTTCTTGACCATGAAACATGCGGCTCTTTGTACGCCGCAGCTCCTCCAAGATCTCACACTGGCAAAGATCGCCGCGCTAATTATTCCAGAGAACATCAACCCGACCCCACTACCGGCGGGCCCGATATTAATTAAGGTACCTGATCCACTGCGCGCAGTTATTACCCTAGTGCCTTTGTTTTACGAAAAAAGCGCCTCCCCGCCCGGGGTCAGCCCTAAAGCCGACGTAGACCCCTCAGTCAAACTGGGTGCGGAAGTGCATATCGGTGCATTCTCATCGATTGCCGCTTTAAGCGAAATCGGAGAGCGGACCGTTATTCATCCGAATGTTACGATTTACGCCGGAACAAGAATCGGCAAAGACTGTGTAATCCATGCCGGCGCGGTCATTCGCGAAGAATGCGAGCTCGGTGATGGTTGCGTGGTGCAAAATGGCGCGGTTATCGGCGCCGACGGTTTCGGATATCTGCCCGATCCTGCAAAGGGGCTGACCAGCGTTCCTCAGGTTGGAAATGTGAAGATCTCGGCGCAGGTTGATATCGGTGCGAACAGCTGCATCGATCGAGCCGCTTTAGGCTCAACCATAGTGGGGCGCGGAAGCAAGATCGACAATTTGGTGCAGGTTGGCCACAACGTCCGCATTGGGGAACACAGTCTGCTATGCGGGCAGGCTGGCGTTGCTGGGAGCGTCAAAATCGGGAATGGCTGTGTGCTGGGAGGCCAATCCGGAGTTGCCGACCATTTGACCCTGGCCGATGGAGTCCGGCTCGCAGCACAGACCGGCGTCACGGGCAATTTAAGCGAGAAGGGAGACTATGCCGGTTTCCCGGCTATCCCCGCGCGCGTGTGGCGTCGCCAATTAGGCACTCTTTCCCGGCTTGCGAAGAACATCAAGCTGTTGGAGAAACTCTTTAAGGATTCCAAAGAATGATAAATCGAGTGCCTCTCCGCTCCCTTGCCTGGCTTGTCGTGGGCTTACTCCTCTGGGGCTGTCATGAACAGCAGGTCGAAGAGAAGCCAGCCGAAGCCATCACGGTGCGGCTCGTCCACGGCGCAGAGCTGACTAATTATCTGACTCCAATTCAGGAGGATTTTAACAATCGGCGGCATACCCTGTCGGATGGCACTCCGATTAAACTCGAACTAATCGCCGAGTCGGGCCTTAGCGCCGCGCGTGCCATGGCTAAGGGGGAGCTGAAGACAGCGCTCTGGCTATCCCCTTCCTCCGCATTAATCGATTTCGTCAATACGCACCTGACCAACCTCGGCCCACCCCAGGTTGATTGCAAACAGCTGTTCGCCACACCGATCGTCTTAGCAGTTAATTCCAACAACACCGCACTGTTCGCCGCAAATGACCACAAGTTCTCATGGCGAGAGTTTATCGAAGGGAAATTAGGGGCAGCTGCCGGTGGAGCCCGAGTTAGTTTTAGCCATTCAAATCCCCTGACTTCGTCCAGCGGCCTGGCTGCGTTAACTCAGCTCGCATATCTTGCATCCTATACCCACAGCGCCGATCTAGATTATGACACCCTCACCAGCGAAAGCTCCCTCAAGCGCTTGAAGAATTATGAGCTGCTCGCCACGGCTTATACCGCGGGAGACTCCTCGCCATTATCGAGGCTGGCAAATGCCCCCGGCGGCAGAGCCTCTTTCGTGCTAACAACCGAGTTTGAAGTTGCCAACTTTAATCGCCGCAAAGTAGCTGGAGCCGCGCAGCTTGCAGCCCTGTATCCAACCGAAGGTACTTACTGGGAAGATTATAACCTGTGTACTTCGGATGCCGATTGGGTCACGACCGCTCACCGCGCTGCGATTCGACAGGTCGTAGGACTGCTGAGTTCCGAAGCGGCGCAGCTAAAGGTCAAGGGTTTCGGCTTTAGACCCTCGATTGTGCACTTTGAAGAGGTCGCACCGCTGACCAGTGAGTTTGGCGTCAATCCTCAGCTTCCCACCACTTCCTTGCAGCCCGCTCCCGGCAATGTGGTCAACCATTTGCTCGATTCCTGGCCGAAACTGATGAAACCGCTGGCGGTAATGCTAGTAGTGGACACATCCGGCAGCATGGAGAACGCGCTTGCCATTGGTCAAGAACAGTTCCGAAATTGGATCGCTGCGTCGCCGGCTCGCGATCAAAAGGGGCTGATTAGCTTCTCCTCGGAGGCCAAGGTGCTGGCACCGTTTAGCGGCGATTCATTAGCGCTTATTCAGCAGCTCGATCCTTTAAAGAGTATCGGCGGCAGCGCGCTCTACGACGCGGTCAAGCGCGCTTTCGATTATGTGTCCGACGCCGCTCTGAATGACTACCGACGGAGTATCATCCTTTATACCGATGGCGAGGATAAGAATTCGCAGGTGAGCTTGGATCTGCTCTCCGATATTGTGCGTCAGAAGTCGTTTGCAAATGATATCAATTTTATCGTGATCGCTATTCAGCGCGGCTCAACTGATTTCTCTGATTTGAAGCGCCTCACCAAAGAAGCCAACGGAGTTTATCGAGAGGGTGACCTATTCGAAATCGATAAGCTCTTCGCTGAAATCCTGCGCTCAGTCTAGGAAGCTTAACCCCGCCCAATGTGGGGCCTATAGCAGCTTGCGTGCCGCAACGCTGATGACCTGCGCTACGTTCTTCGATTTAGCCAATTTCTTAAGATCGGTTGCATTGAGGAACTTTACCCAACGCAGTGCCACATCCGATGGGGCTTTGGGATTACAGACCAAATTGGCCTTTACCCGGTAATTACGCATCCAGGTTGTAGTCCCTGCGATAGCCCGCAGCACTGCCTCCGGCACATGGGGGCTACGCGAAAACTCCTCAATCTCCGGCAGCTGAATCTTGGGGTTCTTAAGCACCGCGAGATGCACTACACGATTAGGATCGGTGATTAGCGCACCACGGCAGGTCGCATTGCCGAACATCGCCAGCTTGATCTTTTGAGGGATCGACATGTCACCCAAAAGGAAGCGTAAGTTAACTTTATCATCCGCTGCTTGAAGCTTGGACGCGGGTCCAGGCGCGGCCGCAGAAGGTTCTACCGTTCCGCCTTCTTCTGCCAGCAGCTCCGGCGCCACGCCGAGCTCGGTTGGACCGCCCTCCAGATACGTCTGCATGGCCTGCAGTTCATCATCAGAGAGCAGTTTTTCGCTGCGCAATTCCGCCAGGAAAGCTAATGTTTCGGCCTTTTCGTCACTCATTCAGCGCCGCTACCAGCTGCAAACCCTTTAAGGTTAGGTGGGGATCGTACTTTGAAATCCGCGCCGAATGCGAAGTAACAACCGCTCCGAGGCCGCCAGTCGCGATAATATTCTCAAATTTCCCCACTTCCGCAATGATGCGATCGATGAGCCCATCGACCATGCAAACATATCCGACCAGTGCTCCCGACTGCATCGCCGCCACCGTCGATTTTCCGACAATCGTCTTGGGCCAAGCCAGCTCGATGCGCGGCAGCTTGGCTGTATTCTTAACCAGCGAATCGAGCGCAATCATCAATCCTGGCGCGATAATTCCACCCTCGTATTCGCCGGCCTTATTGACATAATCGAACGATGTGGCCGTACCAAAATCGACCACCAACGAGGGCGCTCCAAATAGTTCTCGCGCCGCAAGTGAATTTATTACCCGGTCTGAACCAACCTGGGTAGGGTCGGCGGTACGGATGGAGATGCCGGTCTTAATGCCCGGACCCACCACTAGAGTTTTAATCTTGAGCCGTTCCTCAACCAGTCTTTCAATATCCGGAGTCAGCGGCGGAACCACGCTCGAAATTATACACTTAGAGAACTTCCAGCCCGGGGGTAGATGCCGATCCAGCAAAGTAAAGAGACTCGCCTCATACTCATCGACTGTTCGGCCGGTATCGGTCTTAAGACGGAACTGATGAAGCAGCTGCGAGCCCTCAAAACATCCCACTACGATATTGGTGTTCCCGATATCAATTACTAGCAGCATAAATATTTCCCACTGAGATTACATGGCCGGAGATGATCTCGGTAATCTGTTCCCGAGATCTAAGTTGCAACAGTCCCTGCTCAGAGATCCCATAAAGCGTCCCGGACTGTATCCCGCTTCCGGTATCGACCATCATTTCAAGCCCCATACCGAAAGCGCGCGCGAGCCAGGCGCTCCTAAAAGCGGCTAGCCCGTGAGTCTCAAAACGATGGAACGCCTCCTTCAAGGGCACCGCAAGTTTCACTGCCAATCCTGGAGCCGATAGACTGCGTCCCGTTATATCATAAATCGACGCACTACGCGGAGAACTCGCCGTAGCACCTTTAAGATTGATACCAATGCCGGTCAAAATAAAATTCCCGGCATCGGTTGAAACTAGTTCAGTTAAGATCCCCGAAAATTTTTTCCCTTCGGCGCTGACCAGATCATTGGGCCATTTAAGCTGACATTTGACGCCTAATGGCTCAAGTGCTTGCGCCACCACTACGCCCGCGGCGAGGGTGAATGCGGCCACATTGGAAGGCGGTGCTGAAAGCCGGAAGACAAAGGTTCCAAAAAAACCCTCCTCCGGGGCAAGCCAGGCGCGCCCCTGGCGCCCGCGACCCGCGGTTTGATCAGCGGCCAATACTAACCCGGCGGCGCCGTTCGGCAGCACAGCACAAAGATCACGCGCCGCATCCATGGTCGATGGCACCTGAACGTAGCATTGCAGCGACCATTCCGGTGCGCTTAGCTGCTCCTCTAAAAGCAACTCCCAACTCTCCAATCGCTGGCCAATGCTACTCATCTTAACCGGCGACCTCGAACCTCAATGAGATATCTTTGGCCTGTGCCGAGTGGGTTAAACGGCCCACTGAGACATATTGCACTCCTCGTTTGGCCAAACTCGGAAGACGATCCGCTGCAATCCCGCCTGACACCTCAATCAGCGCTTTACTCCCACTTTTTTGGGCCAGCATGATAGCCTCGGAGATCATTTCATCGCTCATATTATCCAGCATCACCACATCGGGATCCGCGCGGAGCGCGGCTTCAAGCTCGGCCAGATCGCGCACTTCAATCTCCCATGGGACTGCTGACGATTTGTTACGGCGGATCCGTTCAAGCAGTTCAGGCAGCGATGTCTTGTTAAGCATTCGCACGGCATCAATGTGGTTGTTCTTAATCAGAACCATCTCCGCCAGATTTGCACGGTGATTCAGACCACCTCCGACCCGCACGGCGTATTTTTCCAAGGCACGCCAGCCCGGAGTGGTTTTGCGGGTGTCGAGAACTTTAATGCCCTCGGCGCTCCGCAGCAGTTCAGCGGCAGCACTAGCGACTCCCGATAAATGCTGAATAAAATTTAGGATGATTCGCTCCGCCGCTAGGATATCGGTGACAGCGGCTCGCAGTGTGAGAAGCCTGGCCCCCGAACGCTGCACGGAGCCCTCCGCCACTTGAATCTCCACCTCGGCACGGCATTTCAGCTCCTCAAATACGACCGGCACAATCGGCAGACCGCAGACAGATAAGCGCTCCTTAGTTAGAAGAAAGGCCGTAAGTTCACGCCGGTCGTCCCCAAAGACCAGCCGAGAGGTTAAATCGCCTGCCGCAAGATCCTCGGCGATCGCCAGCCGTACCAGCTGACGCACCGGCTCGGAATTGAAGGGGTCCTTTTGCTGCCAGAATGAAAACATAGTGTTCTACCTGCGCAGCTAAATTAATACTTATAATGCCCCTGGTAAAGCCGGGGGGCGGGCCGCGTCAGCCGTTAGAAAGCCAGCGGGTGAGGTGCGAAAAGAGCACCTTAAGAATCGCTGTAGCGGGCACCGCGAGGAAAACCCCCAACAGCCCTAATAAACTGCCTCCCGCTACCACAGCCAGAATCACCACTAACGGCGAAAGACCCACGCGATTTCCCAAAACACGGGGTGTAATAAAGGTTCCCTCCAAAGCTTGCACAAATGCAAACACACCCCACACCAAGAAGAGATGATAGGAATCCCCATAGCTAACCAGCGCCATGATCGAGCTAAGCGTTATGCCGAGAATAAAGCCAAGATAGGGCACCATATTCCCCATTCCGGCGATCAGACCCAAAATTAGCCAGGTCTCAATGCCCACCGCCCAAAGTCCGGTGGCATAGAGCACCGAGAGGATCAAACAGACAGTCAGCTGGCCGGTTACAAAGGCCGACAAGTATCGATCCATCTCTAAAAAAATATCGCGCACCTGACGACGCTTTAGGATCGGCAGCAAATTCAGCGCACGTTGATGCAGCGGCCCGAAATCCACTGCCAAATAGAAGAAGACAAAAGGCAGCAGCACCAAATTGGCCAGCGCCATCGCCGCCGAATAGCCTCCCAACAACGTCGTCCAAACGGTTTGAAAGACCCGCCGGATCACATCGGGGTTAACCTGCGCCATGGCCTGATCGACTATGCTGGGACCGTTGCCATCGCGCATCCGCCGCGGCAGTAGCCCCACAATCCAGTCAATCACGGGCAGAATTCGAACTCGCGCCTCTTGCAGATAGGCAGGGAAATTACCGGTCAGCTTTTCATACTCACGGCTAAGGGCCGGCACTGCGGTGAGGGTCATTAAACCAAGCACCAACAGCACTCCAAAGAGTATCACGAAGACCCCAAAGCTACGGCGTATCCCGCGCCGTTCCATCCAGCGCAGCGGAGAATTTACGGCATACGCCAGCGCATACGCGATCACCAAAAGGGTTACCAGCTCTCGAAGCTGAAGCAAAACCCAAACCATCCCAGCCGCTGCCAGGAGCGTTAGTACCCACAACGGGGGAAGTACGCTTTCAGAAGAATATCGGCGATCGAGCATTCAGTCGTAAAAAAGTTAGGCTAGCTAGTACTCCGCACTAAACAAACGAAAGGACCGGCCGGCCAAAAAGCTGCTCGACCTCCTCGCACAGAGCTTCCGACGGAACTACCATGACGGGAGCGTCCTTGCGGTCCTTCAGCGTAATCCAAATCTCTTTGCCTTCCGACATCATACGAACTTTAACGGGACAGGTGCCAGTGTGTTTTGAAAAGATTGACATCAAGTTATCGGCGCGGCTCTGCAGTTCAACATTTTCAAAGGTTAAGAGGCCCTGAGTGGCTTTACGGTCGCGTACCTCAATCAAGGACTGCATCGCTTCCACGATAATCACGCTGCGCTCATCCGTCACATCCGGGCGAGCCTTTACCAATACCGGCTCTTCAGTGGTGAGAATATGCGCACACTGCTTGTAAACATCAGGCCAAACCAGTGCGTCGATCGCGCCAGAAGTGTCCTCTAAGGCGAAGCTGGCGTAGCGATCCCCCTTCTTGGTGTTCTTCAGTTTAAGCGCTGTCACCACGCCTGCCATTAAGACCTGCGAGCTGCGAACTTTGGCCTTCACCTCAGAAGTCGAAACCGTGCCCATGGTTTTCAATACGCGCTGATACTTCTCGAGCGGATGCCCGGAGATATAGAATCCCAGCGCTTCGCGCTCATACATTAATTTCTTATTGATCGGCCATTCCGGCACCTTGACGGCGCGACGCTGGAAAGCGGGCTGGGTTCCGCCTGAGCCTCCAAACAGAGAGATTTGATTGGTGTCACGATCGCGCTGCTCGGAGGCCGCGATGCGCATCGTCTCTTCAAGCGACTCCAGCATTCCACGCCGCGAATCTCCAGAGCTGTCCAGCGCGCCGCATTTGATTAAGCTTTCGACGACCCGTTTGTTGACGACCCGCATATCCACGCGCGTCACCAGATCCGTCAAATCTTTAAAAGGCCCGCCGGCGTTGCGCTGTTCCTCAATCGCCTGCACGGCCTTATCTCCAATCCCCTTAATGGCAGAAAGCCCGAATCGTACGCAGCCATCCACGACTGAAAATCCCGAAGAACTTTTGTTGACATCGGGCGGAAGAATCGAAATTTTTTGCTTACGACACTCGGTCAAATTCTTGAGAGTCTTATCGCTGTCATCCATTTCGTGCGACATCAGCGCGGCCATGAATTCGACCGGATAATGCGCCTTCAGATACCCGGTCTGGAATGAGATCATGGCGTACGCAGCCGAATGACTACGGTTAAATCCGTATCGCGCGAAGGTCTCCATCTGATCGAAAACCTCAACGGCTTTGCGCTTATCAATTTTCTGAGCCACGGCACCGGAAATAAAGCGCTCGCCCTGCTTTTTCATCTCCTCGGGGTTCTTCTTGCCCATCGCTCGGCGCAACAGATCGGCTTCACCCAACGAATAGCCAGCCAGCGCTTGGGCCAGCTGCATAATTTGCTCTTGATAGAGGATGATTCCATAGGTGTCCGACAGAATATTCTTCATCAGCGGAATCGGATAAGTTACCGGCTCACGCCCGTGTTTGCGCTCAATATAATGATCGACCATTCCCGCATCGAGCGGGCCCGGACGATAAAGCGCAAGAATAGCGACCAGATCATCGAAACAGCTAGGTTTTAGCCGCATCGTCATCTCGGTGATGCCGGTTGATTCGAGCTGAAACACGCCGGTGGTGTTTCCGGCGCAGAGCAGCGCATAGGTTTTGGGATCTTCGATCGGCAATCGCTCCAGCTCTATCTTGACCCCACGGCTCTCTTCGATAATCTTCACCGCTGTGTGAATTACTGTCAGCGTTTTAAGACCCAAAAAATCGAATTTGAGCAGGCCGCATTTCTCCACGTACTTCATGGAGTATTGGGTAACGTCCTTGCCGTCCTTATCGACCATCATCGGCAGAAGCTCAACCAGCGGACGGTCCCCGATCACGACGCCTGCGGCGTGTGTGGAAGCATGCCGCGTTAGTCCTTCGACGTGCAGCGCCAGATCGATCAGCTCACGGCCATCGGTCGCGGCATAGTCAGCCAGCCGCTTTTCCATTTTCAATGCTTCCGTCAACGGATAATCAAAGCCTTGGCGGGGAGGCGGAACGAGCTGTGCGATCTTATCCATTTCTGCGAAGCTCTTGCCCAAGGCTCGACCCACGTCCTTAATCGCGGCCTTGGCCTTAAGCGTTCCGAATGTGGCAATTTGAGCGACATGGTCTTCGCCATATTTACTAACCACGTAATCGATCACCTGGTCGCGTCCGAAGATGCAGAAATCCACATCGATATCAGGCAGCGAAACACGTTTAGGGTTAAGAAAGCGCTCAAAAAGGAGCTTGTGCTGAATCGGATCGATGTCAGTAATGCGCAAGGTATAAGCAACCAATGAACCGGCGGCACTGCCGCGTCCGGGACCCACCGGAATTCCATGTTCCTTCGCCCACACGATAAAATCGGCACAGATCAAGAAATAACCCGAAAAGCCCATCTCTTTGATCATCGCAATTTCTTGGGTCAGCCGATCCTCGTACTTGCGCGCCTCCGTCGAGCTCCAGGACTCAGAGATCTGCGAAAGCACCTCAAGGCGGCGCTTCAGCCCGGCTCGAGCTGCCTCCTCCATCGCGTCATCGAGCGTCTTGCCCGCCTCCGTGGGGAAACGGGGCATATAATAGGTCGAGAAATCAAAATCTACGGCGCATTGCGATGCTACCAGCCCGGCGTTGTCGATGCTCTCTGCCGCGAATGACGCATCGCCAAACTCCGCCAACATTTCGTCCGCGCTCTTGAGGTAGAGCTTAACCCCCTCATGCCGCATGCGGTTAGGGTCCGTGACCTGGGTACCGGTGGAGATGCACATCAGCACCTCCTGGGCGAAGTGATCGCCTTCATTCAGGTAATGACAGTCAGTAGTAGCTACTAAGGGGACCCCATATTTGCGGCCATATGTGGCACAAATCTCGTTTAGCGCCTGCTGTTCTTTGACCGGGTGCGGCTGCACTTCGAGATAATATCGATCCTTAAATGTGCGGGTATAAAACTCGATGATCTTCTTGGCGCGGTCCTCATCCGCGTTCAAGGCTGCCTGACCGAGCTCGCTGCCTAAGCAGCCGCTCAATACGATCAAATCCCCGTTCAATGCTTCCAGCAATTCGTGGTCTACCCGGGGTTTGAAATAAAATCCCTCCTTAAAGGCCAGGCTTACCAGCTTACAGAGGTTGCGGTATCCGGAGAGATTACGAGCCAAGCAGGTAATGTGATAGGTCCCGGCTCCTCCCTGGGATTTTGGTCTGCGATCCAGCCGCGAGCCATCTGTCACATATAATTCACAGCCGATGATTGGATTAATTCCGGCTGATTTGGCAGCCTGGTAGAATTCAACTGCACCGTGCAGATTACCGTGATCCGTAATCGCCACTGCCGGATGGCCGAGGCGCTGCACCTTTTCGATCAACGGACTGATTTTATTCAGCCCGTCGAGCAAGCTATACTGAGTATGTAAATGTAGGTGTGCGAACTGACCCAAGGTACTACACCGAATTTGTTGGTTTAAGTCTCTTAATCTATTTGAAGAATGGCCTCATATCAACCCCTACTACCTTAATGCCCAATTCAAAGCGATTTCAACGAAAGATTGAAAATTTTACCTGCGCAAAATGCGGACTGGCGGTGCAGGGCGATGGCTATACCAATCATTGCCCGCGCTGCCTGGTAAGCAAACACGTCGATCTGAATCCGGGCGACCGCGCCGCTTCCTGCGGCGGACTGATGCGCGCCATAGCGCTCGAAATCAAAGGCGGCAAGCAGACCATTATTCATCGCTGCGACAAGTGCGGCGAGATACGCCGAAACCGCGCACATAAATCCGACGATAGCGAAGCGCTAATTGCGCTCGCTCAGGGGCATTTGAGCTGAGGAAATCGTGATACTAAGCGCTATCGCGGGCAATTAGCGATCGAATGCCGCCGAAACCGCTCTCCGCCATCTTGACCTTGGCATTCCGGCTTCCGACCTGCGCCAGTGCATGCGCACTAGAGAAGCTGAATAGCTGAAATTTGATCTTGGGCCAACGCTGCTTGAAGAAGCGGTTAGAATCGGCATAGGCCAAATCGAAGGCTCTGAATCCGTATTTTTCCACCAAGGTTGCAATCGCCGCTTGGCGGTGCGGGGTCTTATCCATACGGCTGGGTAGAGCTACGCCATGATGGGCTTCAATCGTCGCCAGAACCTGGTCAAAAGGAGCTCTGACTAAATACTTGCGGTCTCCTGCAGCTGATGCGGGAATATTCAAGGCCGTCAAGAACGCCTGGACCTGCGCCCCGCTATAGTCCTCTGGAAATAGGCAGGTCAGCACGACATCATCGCAGCCGCCCAGGACACAGCGCAGGACGGTACCTGGAATCACCGTAACGGTGCTGGTCTGCGCCGCTTCACGGACCCGGTCCACAAAGGCAGCGCTGTAGAAATCTGTAACAGCGATCACATCCAAACCCTTAACCTGCGCCAGCCGCACCAAGGCAGGTGCGGTATCAATTCCTTCAATGCCCAGATAGCCCAAAGAGGCTGGGCTGTGTATACGCAGATCCAACACGTAGCTCTTCGAGCGGGTTTTGATCTTTTCAACTCGCTTCGAGAGCGCGCCGCTGGTCGAAAGCTGCTCAACTTCGTGTGTCGTCTCAGTCTCAATCTGCGAGCGCAGCGACTTAGTATCTTTACTCATAAAAAAACTGCTCCGAATTCTTAGGCCTGTTCTTCTTCCTTGGCATTATTGCTGATGATCTTCACGCCAGCCTTTTTGGTACCGTCACTCGCCGCTGACTTGAGGGCCCCTGTTTTGGCTTCCCCGGCCACATTGACCAAGGTGTCCTTGATCAACGAACGCAATGCACCGACCTGCACATCGATACGTTCGAGATCGGCGCCGGTAGGAGCGCGGTTTAACCAAGCCAGCACCTTGTCCATACGCGTTGAAAGGTTAATCAACTTGCCGCCCAGCGAATCCAGCTTGCTTTCGAGAAGTTGGATCTCGGTGACGGTCGCAAGTCCCATCATTCGACCGACGGTAGAGGCGCTAATCTCTTGGCGCGTTGCCGGTTCTCCAGGTAGGGACTTCAAAACCTCCTGAACGGCATTGACTTCGCCTTGAATCTGCTTTTGTAGGTTTTCTACGGCGTCAGTTTGTTTCTTTTCGTCTTCGATAGGTTGCTGTTCGGTAGTCATGTAAAAATGCCACGTAATTACAATGAATTAGCTAGATCGGCCGTTAAAGATGCTTACGGCCCTATTACGTAGATGACTCAGCTTAGATTTGAGATTCTGGCTCTTGGGCCTTCCGCAGCCTTATTCTCTAAGGCCCCGGGGTCACTGGGGGAAGACGGGGCGGCATTTTTAGCCTCCAACCCGCGCACCAGGGCCCTACGCGGGTTAAGAATGCGAATCCTCGAGATGCGGTTCTGATTGACCTCCTCGACCCGCAGCCGCGTAATCCCGGCATGCACAGATTCGCCCTGTTCTGGAATTCGCCCCAGCAGCTTGGTAACCAGCCCCGCTAAGGTATCGTATTCCCCAACCGGCAGATCTAAACGAAAGTGGGCGTTAAGCTCATCAATTAGAGCGCCGCCGTCTGCGATCACATCTCCGGAGCGCGTCTTGATCCATTTGCGCTCTTCCAATGGACTATCATATTCATCGCGGATCTCACCCACGATCTCTTCAATTAGATCTTCCATCGTCACCACACCGTCAACTCCGCCGTGTTCGTCGACGACCACAGCCAGATGCACGCCGTCAGTGCGCAGCTCCTGTAAGACCTCCGATATCTTCTTGTTATTCGGCACAAAGAACGGTTTGCGGATTAACTTCTTCAATTCAAAATTTCCGCTGCGCTCTCCCGCCCACTGGATTAGATCCTTGGCGTGCAGCACCCCTTTAACGTCATCCAAAACTTCGCCTGTGACTAAGACGCGCGATAATCGTTCCTGTGCAAAGACCTCTAGCAGCTGTTCGAGGTCGATATTTTCTTGAACTGAAACGATGTCGGATCGGGGGGTCATAACTTCACGCACGATCGTGTCAGCGAAGTTGAAAACCCCCTGAATCATCTCTTTTTCTTCTTCTTCAATCTGGCCAGCTTCGCTGCTAAGCTCCACTAAATCGCTAATTTCCTGAGCCGAGATGGCGCTCTCGCGAAGTGCCGGACGCTTTAATCCAAGCGTGCCCAGCAATAATCCAGTCAATCCTGAGGTGATGCTGACGATTGGATTAAGAATCCGGGATGAGGTGATCATCGGCCGGGCAAGATGCACCAGCATGCGCTCCGGCCCCGCATGCGCGATACTTTTGGCTACCTGAGCTAGCAGCAAAAAAACCAGGGTTAAAATTAAGAATACGACACTCCCCACCACCGTGGTCCAGAGCGGAACATTCTCACTAAAAATTTGAGAAGCGATCAGATTGACAACGACGTGAATGAACTCGAAGAGAGTAAATCCCAAAAGCAGCGTGCTCAGAAACAACCCTACCTGAGCAGTTGTTAGCTGCTTCTCCCCCTGGATCAAAACGATCCGGGCGTATCTAATCGAAGACCGATCCCGCCCGGACAATTCCTTCAGCCGGGCGGTGCGGGCGCGCTTGAGTACGGTCGAGGCCAGCACGAAATAAAAATAGATCAGCGCAGTGAGCGCCACTAAGGTAGCCAAATAAATTGCAGGAAATATGGAGTTTAGGGACATAGCTAAGAATAACGATGGCTAAAAGCCAAGTCCCTGATTTAAAAGGAAAATAGTGTCTTCGGTCGCTGGTAAATGACTATCGGCAGCTTTCATTTGGAAGATCCATTGTCGGTCCCCGGGGCAGCGCTTGTCAATTAAGGCGCGTCCAAGTGACTGGAAAAGAGGTTTAATAAGCTGAATTACTTCATGAATCGAGCGGTAGAGCGGTCGTTCGGGGCCGTCCGGCAAACTAGCGTAGTATCTGCCGCACCAACGCCCGAATTTCGGGATCACGATCACGGCGCATCCAGTCCAGAATCTCTGGCACTCCGGGTTGTTCCAGTGCGCCAGCCAGCGCCCGCACCCCCGCCTCCCGGCGTGAAGCAGAAAGATCCTGGCACATCATTCGCAACGGCTCAAAGCATTCTCGGGCGCCGTAGCTCAGCCAGTGCGCAAACAATTTGGCCGCGTCCGCAGCCTCTGCGATATTTCCATGTTCCAGTATTTCACGAACCGCGATAGCGACTCGCCGATCCCCGGCCAAGTCGCTCCGCAACATTCTGGAGAGCACGGAGCAACGCTGCTGGGAGCTGGCATGGGGATTCGTGAGTGCAGCAACCGCGACACTATGATATTCCTCAGCGCCACCAAAACGAAATGCTGCATCCAGCACCCGCGCAATCTGCCCCGTAGAACTCGCCTGATCGACGATTGCTGCAAGCTCAGCTGCGCCCTCCCGCCCAAAGAAACCCAGAGTGCGAATTGCGGGAGAGTCGCCCCGCTCTAACGCCCGGATTCTTAGCTGCGAGCAGATCATTTTACGCCAAGGCGCCGGAAGGCCCGTGCATAGCTCAGGGAGACGCAGCATCAGTGGGCCCGAGGGTATCGCCGTAATAGCATTGGTAAGCGCTAAGACAGTCTCTTCATAATTTGGAGTTCTAACTAACGCCGCAATCAGCAATGGGAGCTGCCGATTTTCCGAGCTCAAACTAATCTGCACGGCCTGCCCAACATTCTCCACGATTTCATCAGGAGAGAGCGCCGAAAAGAGCGCAGCCCAGGCCTGCGCGGAGATGTCAGGCGAGAGCCCGTCGTTAGTCGGGGAACTAAGCCTGGTCAGTGCGGCCTTGATTTGAGGGTCCCCGCACAGCCCCGCTTCAATCACACCCGTTAAAGCACTCTCTAGATCCTCGTTGATTCTCTCCCTCCTCGCTCTATCATTCCAACAGTCAGAGCGCCTCTCCTCGTCAACCATCTCTCTCTGCTGCTCACAAAAATGGTCGATAATTTTAGGCAAAACAGCGCACTGTACGATACGGTCGTCCGGCCTAGCACTAAGGAGAAAGGTCTTCACGTATTCGTGAAAGGTGCCCTCCGGCACCCCATTTTCAAGGTACCCCGCCAGGCGAGCCGTTACTCCGACGGCCTGGTCGGGCGGTAATCGCTGCAGCAGCCTGAGTCCAATCAGATGTGCTCCCGGGTGCGCGCCCGCCAGCAATAGAAACGGCAGCTCCGCTTTTTCCCCCGGGAGCGCCGAAAACACTTCTACATAGCGGTCGAGCTGCGCACTATTGGTTTGCTCACTCTCCTTTCGCTTAGCTTCAATCTGGTATTCGGCGGGATGCGCCTCGGGGCCCAATTCCGGCGGCGCTATTGATGGCGGATCAACGCATGAAAGTCGTGCGTAGGTGTTCAACAGACGAGCGACTACCGTCTCATTCCCTTCTCCACTGAGATCCCGACTAAAAGTTTCGGCGAGCTGAAGCAGCAGGATGCGTTCATGTTCAAATACTGTCAAACGGCCTGCTCCGAATCGACCCGTATTTAACAGATCGAGAGAGCGTTCAATTAGTTTGTGGTTCAGTGCCCCAAGTTTACTAATGGCGTGGACCGTACGGAGAAACTCATACGGATACGCCCGCTTAAGATCAAGCTGCGCAAGCTCATCTATTACCGCACCAAAGCGGCTCGCCGTAAGCTGATTCATTTCCTGCCGTTCCCTACGTACCAGCACAACGCCACCCAGAAGCTGGTCCGCTCTTGCTCGCGATGGTGTAGGGAGAGCGGGATTCAACACCTTGAAGGCCAGCCTAAAATAGGCATCGCAAACGAGATCTAACTCTGATTGCTCCAGCTTATGGAAAAAGGGCTTTTCCCGGAGTGCGCACAGGGCAAATTCAAAATCCGGTTGAGCCTCCTGCGAGAAAGCAATTATTGCCGGAAGAAGTTTCAGCTGCTGCGTGAAAGGAAGATCTTTCCGATATTTCCGAAGCCAAGGGCCGCATCTTTCCGGCATGCACTCTGCCATTGCGGTCAGGACCTGCGGAGACCGGTTGGTGGACGCCATAACGATCTCGAAAACAAGGTTCGAACCAGTCTCAGCGAACTGCGCGAGACAACCGATCGCGTCACAAGCGTCGTTGTCCCTGCCAGCATTCAATGCTTCCCGAAGCAGTTGACCTAGAAGCGGCATCGTGACCGGCGGCAGGCCGGACTGGGTGGATAGAACATCAAGCGCCTCTGCCCGCTTAGCTGGATCGGCTGAACACAAATTTCCCAAATATCGCAGCGCACGCCGATCAAGATCGTCCTGTCTCGGGCTGTTCGATAGTGTGCCTTCGAAATAACTGCTCATTTGAATCTAGCTTAGGTCTTCGATAACCACTTCCCGCCGGAACGCGGTTGTCCTGTAAGATGGGAGAACTGCGAGGGAAGCCTTTGAGTTCATCGCGAGCTTAGCATAGCGCGGGTGCTACTCAACTTGGGGAAGAAACCGTTGCCTATTGCCGGTGAGAGGCGTTATTCGCCATTTTTGAAGCCCCCTTTATCAAAAGGGCCGCATCCAATGCTGCCCCCATCGCAGCGCTAAGCGGCACGTCGGCCGCCGCTTCACTCCCGGGACCATATGGCGAAGAACCCGGATCTTGCCGCTTGCGGTCATCAATCTGTGCAGCCACCTCGGCTACTCCTTTACGAACCTGCTCTCCCAAGCCCGCAAACGGCCCGGGCTGAAGGGCAGCATCGCCGTCTGGGCGTGAAAGCGCCTCAAGGCGCTCTTGTGACAGATCCCCGACTTGTGGTTTCGAATTATTAAATCGATCTGGAGCCATACTTCTCTTCTCCCAACTGATTAACACCAAGAGCCAAACACGTCGTCATGAGGCAGTCAAGGGAAACCTAAGAACCAGTCGCCTCACCAGTCCAATGTTCGCAGCCGTTCGAATGCCGCTTTGATCTTGCTACCAAGATTCTGCAGCGGAGTGTTGGGTTTCGGCACAGCTCCTATTTGGGCGAGAGTCTGATCGGCCCGAAACGAAAGCGCAACACCCCCGGATTAATTACCCCCTAGCCAGAATTATCCACTCCGCACTTTAATTAATTGATTGACTCACAGAGAGGAAGCACATGACACATAACCGCATCAGATGGGCCGAGATATACGTTCAGGATATACAACGTGCAAAGACCTTCTATGAAGAGGTTCTAAAGCTGCAACTGGAGAAACTCGATACACCCGATTTCGAGATGTGGGCCTTTCCAATGAATCCCGACAAGCCCGGCACCGGCGGTGCGCTGGTACAAATGAAGGGCGTCCCATCGGGCGGCAACAGCACGATCGTGTATTTCGGCTGCGAGGACTGCGCGGTCGAAGCTTCGAGGGTGATGAAAGCCGGAGGCCGTATGCATCGCGATAAATTTTCGATCGGGCAATACGGCGCCATCGCCCTGGCGTATGATACGGAGGGCAATATGTTTGGGTTACACTCACTTAAATAGCGCTTTCCGAGCCCGCGCCGCTATCGCTGTGGACTAATCAAGAATTCCCCCGGGACCGCTTTGGGGATGCTCTGAATCCGGCTCCCGCTTTTTGACTAAGCATCGATTCGAATTTAGATTTGGCGTTAGCTTCTCCGCTCTTGCACTACACCGTTTAACTGAACGCTTCGGGGACACCGCACATGAGCACCATCGCATCGCCCAACATACCAGCCGCTACCAACGAGGATCTTGCATTGGAGCTTGGTTCGCTCGGAAGGAAGATTTTAGAGCTGCACCAGCACGCGCTTAGCGCTGGGCTTGGTCTTGACGAGACAGCCCATCAGCTCGCTTCTCTGATCAAGAACGAAAACTGTCCCAAGCATGTGGCTCAGGCTGGAGTAGATCGCAGACATCGGCGTATCAGAATTGATGCAGAACCGAGCGCAATTCATCTTTTAGGCCGACTCTTAGGTTCAAGAGAATTGGAAGGCTGCTTCTTGGGTAATCATCGGTGCAGCTTCGCTGTAAATCTGCGCTCTGGAACTCCGCATGACCAAGCATCGCAAAGCCGAATCTTGGATCAGCTCCGAATGCCGCGCCATCGGTAGCGCCAATCCGCATTGCCGCGCATCGCGATCCAGCTACCTTAATGCGCTTCAATTGCATGCGGCAGAATCATAGGCGGTTTCGGCTCTTTTCCCGTTTTCATAGACTCCTACCTCTTTTATTATCGAGGTCAGTTAAACTTAGGGAGATTATGAAACTAATACTTAGCGCCCTAGCCCTCCTGGCCTTCTCGTTCGACGCAGTAGCCGCTACTCCGCGCTACGTGATCTGCAAGCGCAACTCGGACGGCGCGATCAATATTAAAGCAACCCGCTGCAAGCGAACTGAGACCAAGCTCAGCAATATCTCCTCATTAACCGGGGCAGACGGCAGTCTGCGTATATACGGCGACGGCAGCGCTGGTTCATTACTCGTTACCAGCTCAACCGCTTTTGACGAAAGCAACTTGCAGTATACGGATATCACGGTTGACACCGGCGTTACGCTAACCGTGGAATCAGGGACAATTTTTAGGGCTACCGGCGCCTTTACTAACAACGGCACGATCACCGTTTCTCCTTACGCGGCCGGCGCCAGTATCGGATCCGCAGCCGGCACATCCGGAACTTCACCAGCGATCACACTCGCCTCTCCAGGCGTGGCCGTGAAGGGAGGTTCACAAGGTGCTTTCGGAACCAGCGCCGCTACCCTTGCCGGAGGCGAATATGGTCTGGGCATGTTCCCCACAACCGCGCGCAATATCCTGGCTCCAGGAGTGCTGGGAGGTTCGGGCGGAGGCGCCGGCGCGTTTAACCATTCCGGTGGAAAAGGCGGCGGAACATTTACCGTGATAGCGGCCGGTGCAATATTGAATAACGGCTCCATCAATGCGGATGGGTCCGACGGAGGAAGCGGCTCAGGAGGCGGCGGCGGAGGGATCATCATACTCGCCTCCAACACTAGCGTTACTAACAGCGCTTCCGGCTCTATCACCGCCAGAGGCGGAGCGGGCGGCGCCTCGAATGTCGGCAGCGGCGCCGGGGGCGGCGGCGGGGGCGGAATCGTACATTTCCTTGCTCCCACGGCACCCACTAATTCAGGTTCCATCTATGTAAGCGAGGGCGCAGCCGGCAACAATACTACGGCCGTCACAAACTCCCCCAGAAGCGGCGGAGGCGGCGGAGGATCGTGTGGGGGCGATGGAGGACCTGGGTCAGCCGTATCGGCGGGCAACGTTTCGTCCGGAAGTAGCACCGGAGCCGCGGGATTCAGTCTGACCACAACTGCAGATCCAACTTCGCTGTTCTAGCTGCAGGTGAATCAATCCTCAAATCGCTTTACATCGATTTAACAGACGCAAGCTCCAGGGATAAACGATCAAACTACGGAGCGTGCAGCAGCCGTTTGCACAAGCAAAGAGTCGCAATGCATTTTGAACCTATCCGCGTGGAGCAGAGAGCTTAGCGATTTCCTTCGCCAAAGATCCCTGCTCCACCTCATCCATCTCCTCACCGCTCGGCCGCCTGACTGGTCTTGATGCGGTCAAGCACCCGATGCAGCTCACGATCGTTCCCTTCCCTATTGAGATCGACAGTTGCATTGTGGACCACTTCGCCCCCATGCACGGCCACGAACATGACCGGCGGCTTGAGCGCGCAGTACACGAAATACAGCAGCAACAGGAGAAACGGTACGAGCACGAGGATCGAGCCGCCTCCTGAGGTTTCAACCCCCGACGATGACGAGCTCCCGGAACTCCCGATGCTCGACACCCGTGACAGGCCGATTCCCATGGAGGAAGCACTCGTGTGAAACGGGCATCCGAGTCCGACACAATCCGACTCGAGATGCGGAAGCTGAAAGTTCATACCTTACCTTTCGGTTTGAGGTTAACTACCAACATGCCGGCCGTTTCCGCTACCACAACCTTTGATGCACTACGACTCTTCGATCAATGGACCCCATGTCCACTCACTGAAGAGCCGCGAACCTACCCGCTCACTTTGCCAAAGATCTTCGGAAGGTGGAACCTCAAGAATTGACAAGATGGAGTCCCCTGAGCACCCGATGGAAGAAACCGCGATGGTTTCGATTATGCACAGCGCGCCATCCCTCAAAAAATCTCTCCCGCCTGCTTCCTACCACCCCCAAAGTATCCAGTCGAGCATGTAGAGTTTGATACCTTGGATCGTTGTAAAACCGCTTCCTATTCCCCGGGAAACGTGAATCCGTGGTCAGAAACATAGCCATCCCTTCCCAGTCTGCATTGTAGAGGGCCTTCAAGACTTGTCCCTCAGTTACAACGGACATCTCACCCAACGCCTGATCGCGACGTCGAAGAAATATCCTGCTCCTCGCGTTAACATCTCGAAATTCGGCAGAAAGCTGCTGTGCTAAGGCGATCCGCCGTGAGGTCGCGCTCTCGGTGTCGGCTGCGATTGCATCCATCAATTGCCCCCTTATTGATAAGGTGCTGTCGATGCGCGCCGGCTCGATCTGCTCAAACTCGCTCAGGAGTTGCTGCCCTTCGACAACGAACTTGCTTGCCGCTCGCACTCTGTCCTTATAAGGCGAGTTCGGGAGCGCCCTTCGGCACTTTGCCTCCATCTCAACAAACTGTACAAAACCCCCGCTTTCAAATTCCTCCAGAATGCCTTGAAGCCTCTCCCCTTCGACACGTGCGGAATCCACCAGGCTCTGGGCCGGAGCAATCTGCCTATGGATAAATCCTAATTCTTGGTTGAAGAGATCCTCCGGAGCAAAGCTGTACCGCGGTCGCTGCAGCCGCAGGTCGCGATACTGCCCGGTATGCAATGCCACCCCGCGAATCTCTCCCCGAAATGCCAGTCGCCACAGCTCATCAGTAACGCGGCTGAGTTGTCGCGGGGTCAAGCCCCGGATCAGCCCGGGATCTTGAAATCCTGAACTCACAAGCCGTCGCGCTATATTGGCGAACATTACATCACTAAGCTCTCCCCGTTCTGGGGGAGTGGGAGGTTCGACCACTTTAGAACGCTCCCCGTCAAGGAGTCTCCGGATATATGAGACAAACTTCTCAATTGGACTGGGCGGCGGCGGGGGCGGCGGCGGATACTTGGCCGCTTCGAGTAAATCGTCGTAATCCCGAAATATCTGGACAAATGGAGCGCAGCTAATTGCCAAATCACGCGCCTTCGGGTCCAGTCCAGCCAGCGCTAAGGTTGCGAAACGCGCATCGATCAAATAAGGCGACTCCTCATCCGGATTTCTCCTAATTGAGTATTTCGCCCGTCTCTCAGCCTCAAACAGAAACTCGGCAGACCTTCTAAGACTGGCTCCGTAAAGCCATGCGTCCAGGTAGTATTCCTGCACTTTATCGACTTCAACCGTTCGTAGCGCAGCAAGTGCAGCGTCGTGCAGCGAATGCCTGAGTGGGAGTTGATACCGCTGAGCTAATACTCGCCGCGAGCTTTCAAACTCGGGCCCTTCGTACGCCACCTTTATGCGCCGCATCTGTTTTACTGGAATGCGGTTTAAATTTCCCATCAAGGCGTAGTAGTCGAACTGATCCGCATTTAGGATTCCCCAAAGACTCTTTAACTCCAGGAAATCCTCGATTGAAGAGAAATGACCATTCGACAACTGTGCAGCGTTTTGGCGTTTCGGTGTCGCCTTGGGATTAGAAGCTGCCCCCGCGGCTCCCCCGTTAGCTGCCAGGAGGTTCAGGGAAGGATTGCTTTGCTCAAGACCAGGTACCGACAGCGACAGGCCTGCAAAGTAGTCGACAGGAACTGCCGTTCGCACTTCAGCATAATGCGGATTGACGGCGGGAGGCGATACAGCGTTAAACATTCCACCCTCGGATTTCCAGCGATGCGAGTTGCGTAGTTTGTATCAGACTCTAAAGAGCAAAACAATCGAAGGGCCAAAGCATAGCACACCGATGGCGAGGTTAGGCACCTAAACTAGCTCCTTTTTGTAGACTATTGCATATCCATCGTACCCCAGATGACGGGCATAGAAATTCTGAGCGCGCGTCCGGGTTTTACTGGTATGCACCAAGATTCGGGCACACTTTCGGGTTAATGCAAATTTCTCAATCTCCTGCATAATCGCCTGCCCGAACCCCTTGCCCCTCTCCTCTTCCAATGTGGAGAGGTCATGAACCCAGCAGTCCGAGTGATGTGTGACATGCGGATAGACCACTGCACTTGCGACGCATACAATTCTACCGCCGGATTCCAGTCCGAACAGATGATATCCATCGCGCAGCATGCGCTCTCGGCTTCCCAAAAACTTTTCTAGAGTCAGTCCTGAGCGTAGCGCCTTAAGTACCGGAAAAGCGCGGCCCCAATCGCCTTCACTCTTTAAACTAATGATTGCATGCATATTGGTTATCCAAATTCCACCGACCCGATCCGCGAAAGTATACTCAGATTCCCAAGAGCGTCACTGCTCCTTTATTCATTAAGGAATTCAAAGAATTGCGGACCCAAATTCACCGCGTCGGCAGCAATTAATTAGATTACCTCAGCCCTTTTTGTTAATCTCATCCCGAATTCGGATATCGATTCCGACCCCCGCAGCTTTGAAGTACAGAAGAGGTCTATGTTCAGCTTGAAGTTCAGCCCTGATACAACCGGCGGCCGCACATTGGTTGGAGATCTAACCGACCTGAAGCATGCAAACCAGCGCGTGGCTGACGAAGCCTCAAGACTCTATCATGAGACAGTTGAGATCTCCCGGAGAATGTCCCGCGCGGCAGATGGCACGGAATCGATTCTGCAGCACGAGGCTCAGTCGGCCAGATGGAGATTCTTTCGGAATTTAAGGTCTCTGGAGGAGGGCAATCATCCGGCTGAGCTGAAAAACCAGTTTAGCGAGCTAGCCCAGTCCTTCGACCAACTCTGGAAAGGGGTTGAGCAGCGATGGTTCCCACGTGAGATTGGAGGCAGTCTTTCGGAAATCGCCTCACAGATGGATGGGTTCAGAGAAGCACTCCGTATCCGGAACCCGCATTTTCCAGATCTATCGGTCCCCTCTTCGGAAATGGCGCGCGCCCTGACCGAGGAGAAAAAATCGAAGGGAACCATTACCGATGAAGATGTCTATCTTTATGTACATCGTTCTAATTTTCTTGCCGAAAAGCTGACCGAAGCGGGTCTCAAAATGATCCAGGCTGTTTCTACTTCGTTGACCCAGGACTTTTTAACTTCGAGACAGCGGCTAAAAATGTGGGAAGGCGCTCTACAAGAGATGCGGCAGCTGGGCTGGGTCGACGAGCATGGCCGGATCGAAATTCGGGCGGTGCCTTTGGGCTTCGAGGGCGCTCCCATGTGCACCCTCAGAGTTCTCGGGAACAGCGAGGCGGGAGCTTTCCTAAAAGATCGCCTAGAGCTGCAAAGAGAAATTAACAAACTTGCAGAACGTAAAGGGACCCTGGTCTCAGAGGGGCATAACGGATTTTTTTCGGCAGTCGAGTCATGGTGGATCGATCAGCGTCTCTTAGCTCGTCTTGGACAGGCGCAAAAACCACCCTCAAATTGGATCACTAAGACATTCCGTGAGACCAGCGAGATCTCTCTTTTCTCCGACGAAGCCGGTGTCGCCGTGACCGGAGATGCCGCTCTAAAGAGATGCGCTGAAGATTTCGTTAAGCGCGCTCTGGCACTCGAACTCCGGTGGGGCTCTTACCAGGCTAATCTTGAAGGCTCAACCGCCAACGCGATCCTAATGAGCGAGAATCTTAGTTCGGTCGAAGATCGGCGTCTTGGGAAAACGAAAGCCTACGGCCAGGAATTTAATCGCGCGATATTGGGGGAGATACTCTTCGAGTATGCCTCAACAGTCGAGCCTTTACCGGATTTTCTGAGCTCAATCTCGGAGCTAGCAGCTGCCCAGCTACCCCTCCTCCCAATTGCGGAATTGGAGGAGCAGATTGCTGAAAAGCTAAGGGAGGTCGAGACTTCGGAGGCCGATCCGGGTCCCGCGTTGACGCAGCTAACTGCACTGCTGGATGCCCGCGATATCTCCTTCCTGGCGAACTCCTTCTCCGCCGACTTAGAAACCGCAGCTCATCGTATCAAGATGCGGATTGCCGCTGAATACAAATTGAATCCAAAGAATCCCCTGCTTGATGTGAAAGCCTCTCCGTACCTGTGCGGGGCGCAGGAGGCCTTAGACCAGTTCCTGAATCAGGGCTATCCGACCCTCCTCAACCGATGGTTCGGGTTGAAGGGACATCCGGGAATGGACCACACCCCACATGCAAATGACTACAGTAATGTTCCGAGTGTAGTTTATGAGGTTGCTGTAGAATTCGATAGCTCCCGAGAAGCGCTAGTTCGCAAACAGCTCGGCGCTTTAATCGCAGCTGGTGGCTTGCCCACTTGTCTGGGCTCTGGAGAGGTTGTCACGCTAGCGCCTACATCGTCAGACCTTCGAACTGGCATAATCTGGAAGTTAGAGCAGCCCGTTCAAATGCCCGAGGCTAGAGTAAATGCGGTGACGGAGTTCGTTGCGTTTGCAGTTCGAAGAAACCTTGCTGCGGTGCTCGAGCGTCAGAAGGACCTGCGCTCCGGATTGGAGCAAAACAACGTGGCACTGGGGATGGCGCTTCGATGCGTGCCGACACCAAAGCAAGATTAATGCTCCCATCGCTAGATCCAACCAACTTCGAGAGTGGTAGGGGTTATCTTTAGAGTCATCTCGGGGGATCAGGCCGGTTTGCCTACCTAGGTTTCGGCGTCACCGAAGCAAGGATCTTGCGCAACTTTTCTTCCAGGGTCTTTGTGGAGAATGGCTTCAGGATGTAATCCTCGGCCCCATGATCGATCGCTTCCATGATTGCGGAGCGTTCGTTCTCTCCTGTCAGCATGCAAAATGGAACTTTGGAGAGAAAAACATTCTTTCGCACCTCGCGCAGCAGTTCGACCCCTGTCATTTCCGGCATGACCCAATCGCAGATCACGATATCGAAGGGATTTGAGGGCGCGGCGTCGGTGCCGTGACGGGGAAGATTGCGTTCTTGAAGCAGCTTAAGCGCGGCTAAGCCATCCTGCGCTTCGGTAATATTTCTGACGCCGATGTGTTTCAGAACTGTGCGCACCACATGCCGGGTTTGGACATGATCTTCCACTATCAGCACATTGGCCTGGAGAGGAAGCGTGACTGGGGAATTGGGAGCCGTCATTTCGAATAGTATCGGCGAAACCGAGCCGAAACATGCCCTCTGAACGAACCCTCTTAAATAGCAAGTATTTGCTAGAAGTTACGCTGTCAAGGAGAGCCCCGTCCCGGCCACGGCGATCTCAGTCGCTGACCACCACGGAGCCACTTGGCCAATACTTCGTATACCACCCCAAAGAGCAGGGCATAACATAAAATGAGGCACCGGTGGCACTTTCGTGAAAGAAGACGTCCTTGGGCTCTCGCAGGGATATTTCTGATTTCGCGGAACGGGTGATTAAGAAATTGTTGAGGTTTTAATGTTTGAATCTCTTTCGGCTCTAATCATGGTCGGCTCGGGGTTTCTCCTAATTTTCGCGCCCCTTGTTTCAGCGATCGTCGCTCTTTTCGCGATCGTACAACTTTTTAGGAACCGATCTCTAGCCAAGCGACTGTTTCTGTGGGCTGCCGGGATTACCGGTGTCCCACTAATATTAATGTTAGGCACCTTTCTTCTTCGCAATCTGGAGCATTTTACAGACACCCGTGATTCAGTAGCAGCCGCAAACAATCAGCCCGCCGAACGTGGAACGAAGCCTACACTCGAGGACATAAAGATTCTGCTAGATCAGAAGACGAAGTAGATTCCTCCAGTTTCGGGTCGCAGCCAAAACTTCAGAAGCGATCTATGATAGAGGATACTCCCGCGCCCTTCCTACTATAACAAACATCAGCGCTGCTGCAGTTGATGCGACCTCGGGTCGAAATTTCGCATTCTAGTTGCCCCCGATCTCCCTTCACCCCGATTTTAGTGTAAGTGGTACCAAAATCCGTCGGCTAAAAGATGGGGTGACAGTATTAACAGCTATTTCCGGAGGGCTGTTCCCTGGAACCCAGTAGTTTTAGGTGGTTGAAGTGTAGCTGGCACTATGAAATTGGCGCCCATGAAATTGGCCGCGATTGCTTTTGACTAGCTGCATATTTCCCTCAAAATGGTAGCAGTAGACCGTCCATCATATTGAGCTCGTAACCGCACCATACCTCTATGTCACCCAGCATGAACCCATTCAATCATCCCGATAACCGAATTCTCGCTCTACCGGCTGCGTTATTTACCGTAGCGGCGGGGCTATTCGCATTGAGTAATCGGCTACGTCAGGAGGCTACCGCCGATATCATCTCTTATCGAGCCGATGAGCTGGGTCGATTATTTGCCCGCGTGGAGGTGACGGCAGAGCGCGGCGTATTACCCGGCGCGCCATTGCTTTTACGCGATGCGCGGGATCGGAGCTACGTCTACGTTCCGCGTGCGCCTTTCAAACAAGGAGAAAAATTTGACGTAGATGTCAGCAACCCGGAGGTAACAGTCAATTCATCCGGTCGACCGCTTCACGGCCTCATCGATGGATATCGGGTCGATGAAGCTGGAAGGATCTTCGCCAAGATCCTAGCCGAAGAGGGAGAGCCGGGGCCCGGCCTGGTAATAGAAGCCACGGACTCGCGATCTGGCTTAAAACTTAGCTATCAGCTCAAGCATGGCCAGAGCCGACATTTTGAATTGCTGGTGGACTGGAGCTGCATTCTTGAAGAAGCCCGGGTCAGCAATGGTGTGAAATTGGTAAGCAAACGAACCGACAAAGACGGGAGACATTTTGCCCGTTTTGAGGTGACCTCGAAGGATGGAATACGAACCGCCGACCTAATAGAGTTTGAGGGTTCCGATGGAATGAGATTGACGCACAGAATGCCTCGCAGCTTCGCCAAAGGCGAGAGCTTTGATCTTTGTACGGATATTACGAGCATCACACTGCTGAGCGTGGGCCAAGCCCATGGAAATTTTTCTGTAGAGGATCAGTTCCCTGCGCCAACTTTCCTGCAGATCAGCGACATCTCGACCCCGGAGTAAGCATATCAGCATCAGTCGGTGGTCGATCTAGCTACGACTCTTCTTATCTGTGATGCGACTATACGATCCCAATCTTAGTGTAGTTGTTACCAATCTCCACCGAAATGCGGGGCTAAACTTCTCGGCAGTTCAGAATTAAAGTTCATTCAACATTGCTATGCGCAATTCTCGCTCAGTATTCTGCAAACCGCTTCCCGCGTCGGCATGGCCTGCGCAGTCCCGGCCGCCATGGTGGAAAGCGCCGCGACTGCAGTCGCATATCGGACTGCCATCAAAAAGTCACCCGGATGATAGATTAAGCCAGCAGCCAAGCCGCCGTTAAAAGCGTCGCCAGCGCCAGTAGAATCGACAGGTGTAATCTTCACGGCCGGAACGCGCTCGAAGCCTTGGGGCCAAGATACGAAGCTCCCCTCCTTGCCCAAGGTCACGACCACCGTTTCGACCCCGAGCTTTCGGCACAGCGCGTGGAATGCCTGATCGTCCAGTGCCAAAACGTCATCAATCGGACTATCAAAAAGCGCGTTCAGCAGAAAGGCAAATTCACTTTCGTTTGGCGTTAGGATATCGGCGCAGCTCAGGAGTTCCCTGGTAATCTCTTTATTGATCGGTGCCGGATTGAGAATAGTGGCGGTCTTCGACTGCTTTGCCAGCTCAAGCGCTTTCATTACAGGCGCAATCGCACATTCAGCCTGGACTATCAAAACTTCTGCTTGCGCGATCTCTTGGCGATGCTCATCAATGATGTCTCCACCCAGAGCGGCATTGGCTCCCAGCGCAACCACAATCATATTTTCGCCCTGGCTGTTAACCACGATCGATGCGGCCCCGGAGGAGTTTCCTATCGTGCGCTGCAGACTGCAGGCTAGCCCTTCACGCTCCGCGAACTCGGCAGCAGCTCGTCCAAAAAGATCATCGCCGACTGCGCCTATAAAGCGGGTTGGGATGCCCTGCCTCTGGCACGCTACGGCTTGGTTAAAGCCTTTTCCACCGGCTCCCATACGGAATTGTCCGATAATGGTCTGCCCCGGCAGCGGGAACTCTTCCGTGCCAAACGCCAAATCCTGAACATAGCTGCCGACAACTACCACCGATTGTACTGGCTTAGCGTTCACATCTTGCAGTGTCATTTTCCCGCATCTCCATTAAGCTCCTTGCCCCGTCCTCCTACCTCCGATTCAGCAATGACCCAATTTTATCATCACCCCCTAACGCGGCCCGTAATGAAGCCCCCGGCATCTGAATCGCAAGCCTGAACCGTTCGGTGCGCTCGGCTGTACTTCCTGGCTCTTGTGAACAAACCTCATCAAGCGCAGCCACGAGTCGCTGCGCCAACTTAGCATAAAATCGGGACTGCGCGTCAGCTAGCGAAACTCCTCCCTCCATCGATTCCTGATAAAGGCTCATTGCGTCGGCTACAACCGATTTGCTACGGGGATAGCCGGAACACATCAAGTTCCATGGCTCGCCCTGCTCCTGCTGGTCCCCGCCATTCCTAAAGTCGGTTCTCAGAACAACGGTAGGCAGGTCCAGCAGCTTGGCGTACATAAACTCAACCACTGTACCGGAATCTAACTCCGCTCCATCAAAATTAAAAATCGCCCCGTCCGCCTCGAGAAGCGAGCTCAAGCACGCATCTCGCATGGCGATCGGATTGAATTCTTGGAACTTAATATTCTGTGGAAGCAGGCAGCCATAGCGGCCCTCCGAAGACTGCCTGATGGCCTCAGCTAACAGTAAATTACCACTGAGATCTTTGTGATTAAATAAAGCGCCCGCAAAATATATTTTTTTCTCGACCAAACGTGGAGACACTTGAGGGTCCGCAGAAAAGGGCCGTGCAGTTTGAGGGCTCTGCTCAACTAGAGGCGGAGAGACCTCGGCTCCGAATTGTCGAACTATCAGGTCGCATACTAGCTCCAACCTTTCCGTACCCCCGATCGCCGCGAGGCTTTTTGATTTGAGGGCACGCCAGAGCTCCTCACCCGCCGACAGCATGAGTCCCACGTGAGGAGAACATTCCACCGTTCGGAATCGATCGGGCGCGAGTTCCTCAATCGATTTCTTCATAACCTCCACGGCATCCTGCGGAGTGTTGGCTGTTCTAAAGCGCCCGACACCCGCCACCAGTGGATTGTCTGCTCCGCCGAGGAGCGAGCGTGGGTCTTCAAATTTTAGATACACAATGGGTTTCCCTAAAGCATACGCCATCGCCGCTTCGGAAACGGCCCCTTCATCGGGAACCCTCCCACTGGCATTGATCACAAGCGATCCGCAGTTAACCATGACCTGAAAGGTGTCTAGTGCAAAAATGGCGGAGTTTAAAAAGGCATCTGCTTGGACGGGACTATATCCACGGCCAATCAAGAGCGGTTTCACTCGCGCGAATTCCAGGCCATCGCGGTGCGGAAGAAATGTTTCGAAACCAGCCCCGCGCATCGCAACGTCCAGCTCCTCCATTTGAGACCGCTCGGCTTGGGTGAATAGCGGACCGGCCAGGTAGACCCGATCCTGCTCCAATAATGGTCGAATACTTGTGTTTATTCGAACGCTAGCTTGCGGCGCAACAGGACGAAGGGACTGGGACAACTGCATATCAAGCGGCATAACTGACCTTTTAATTAATTAGTCTCATATTTCATATAAACTAACGTTTTGATAATATCGCGACTAAAACGATAGTCAAGGATTTAGAACGGATCCGAGTAAGGGGCTGATTGTGCTAGCTTAAGAGAAGAAATGAAGAGCGCGGCGGGCAAAGTTAGCGGCGAGGGCTGGAGTTACAAACCGTCTCAAGTAAACTAAGTTATTGATTTGCAGTCCCGTCTCCGAACTCTGCAGTTCGAGCGCCGCTACCATGCGTTTCTCGATTAACAGGCCAAGACATCTGCAGTCGCCTGCGAAAAATTGAGCTGGGATGGGAGCAGCATGCGATCTTTCCGCGTAAAACCGTACCGCTAGCGCTCTCGCGGCTTGCAGGTCAAGGGGATTCTTAATCTCAGTTAAGCGGCCGACTTCGCCGGTGTCTCCATCACCCGAGATATTTCGAAGCAACTGCAACAACCGCTGCTGTGCGCGCGAATCGAACCTGCGCAGTCCTAGGTTTAGCAGGTCAACCCCCGCCCTATTGGCTCTATCAAGGGCGGCTTCACCCCGACCAGTCAGTATCAAATAAAATTTCCGTCGATCCCCCGGGAAATCTTCACGATGCAGCCACCGCTTGGCTGACATCTTCCTTACGGCCTGCAATACGGTATCGGGCCGCGCCGCAAGAAGCTTAGCCAGCTCAGCCACATTCAGCATGGCCGTACGAGAAACCTCCGCAAGAATATGCCATTCCAGCACTGTCACTGCGGTTCCGAAGGCGCGCGTTTCCAGCAGCCTTAGCCCCCGCGTCAGCCTTCGTACCTGCGCGCGAAATGAAGGCTCAGATCTTCGTGCAATTTGCGACTCCACCCCAAGCCCGTCGGCGAGCATGCAGAAGGATTGCTCCAAAGCCCCGCGATCTTGTCGCGGCAGCCGCCGCAGCAGAGTGCGCAGTATTGGATTGGCTGCACGGTCGACAATTCGAACGGTAGCCGCCCCGCGCGAGGTCAAAGATAAGTCCTGCGCTCGTCGATCCTCAAAGCTGGGATGGCGCCGAAGTAATCCGCGCTCGGAAAGATTCTTAACCAGACGGGAAATTGTCTGCTTGGGTAGATTTAAGCGCTGACTCAGCTCCTTTTGATTGACGCTGTCCAGTACCGCGAGTTCGGTCAGCAGATGCGATTCGGCCAAAGTCAGGCGTCCCCCGCCGACAAATGACACGGCACGGTTCTTACGCTGCAAAATTCGCAGGTGCTCCAGAATCTCGCGGGACAGTGTTTCGAGGCTCAAACCGTTCTAGTCATCTTAAAAGACTTCCTCTGTGAACTTAACTTGAACAACCCGGCACTGGCAAACTCCTACCTGTGGAGGGTAACGGGCGCCGACGCATGCGCTTCCCAGTGCTTCAAGGAGCAGCCGCGCGTGCTGCGTTTTGCTTAGGTCAAGGCAACCGTAACTTGCAGGGGAATATGTTTCGCTAGATGCTAACAGGGTAGATGCCGACGCGCCTAACGCAGCTCTATCTCGCCGTTTGTTAACTCCTCGAACGGGAGCATCGGTTCATACAACCCGAACTCATAATAGATGCGCCCTGAATTGGGGTCGACGTTTTCGAACTTCCAAAGGTTCTGGCCCGGGATCTTCTGCACCAACCCCCGGCGTCGCCCAGGTCCCATATCCAAGTCATAGACAATGCAGTCATCCACTATTCTGCGTTCGATAGAGCGCAGGCCGGGGAGCTTTGCTTTTAGAACTGATCTCACGTGATGGTCCGCGGGAACTTCCACTCCATTCAGAGGACCCAGGGATACCGGGGCAAAATCGGAATACAAAGCCAGCAAGCGCGCCCGTTCCCTCAGCGACTGGCGCCTCGCTTCCAGGTAGTCTGATTCCATCGAGCTGCAATGCATCCGGACATTGCCACCTGCAATCTGCGCGAAGGGGCGTATCAGCAAGAGTTCGTACGGATGTCCATTATGCGAAGTGATTAACCCCGTATCGATCCAGCCCATCGCAAGATGTTTATCTCGGGCGGTGTTGGCCTGTGCTCCCACCCGAACCTCTCCCCAAAGATTCTCTATCCCCAACCCTCGCGCAGTCTCGCATACCGCGGCTGTAAGTGCTGAATAACCCGAGAATCCCATTTCAGCCAGCGCCGTGCGTCCGCCCTTGGAGAGGCCCACGATATCTACCCACCCATCTCCCGGACCCGGAAGCTCTTCATCGCCAAGAAAGCTGCGAATGTTACCGGCAGCATACGCCGGAATCGCAGCGGACTCTGAAGACATGATGTAAAAACCGATGACTTCGTCTCTTAAAGCGGGGGCAAACAGCCGCGCTCCGGGACGCGACAACCACTCCGTGAAGTCGCTCTGAGTCACCTGGCGGCCAAATCCCTCCTGTGGTCGGTGTTGAGAAGGGTCGATGGTCAGCTCCGCACAGATCGCTTCCGCCGCCTGAAGGTCTGACACCCCTGGTGGATTGCGCTGAGGATCGAACTCTTGAATGGCAAAGCCCCTTCGATACATCTGGGCCGCGGGAGTAGCTCCAAAACCATAATTCCCGTCGATCTCGACAGCCAAGTTACGGCGCATGATCTCCAGCCAGAAATCAGCGTTCTCGTGCGGATCTACATACCATGGGTCACAAGCCTCCTCGCAAAACGTACGCATCATCCGTAAGATATTTCGGAAGTCGTGATCATAGCTTAGATGTCCTAGGGCTTTATCCAGCCCCGCGTGACTAAGCTCGAGTTGACGCGAAAAGCGCTGACAGAGGTGGCTAAATTGATCGTGAAATTCGTTAATTGGGGCAGTAAGCTTGAGCTCGCGAGCGCGATCTTTGAAGCGCTCGTAGAGCGCGCAGAACACTCTAAACTCAGAAAACACGAGCCCATCACCCAGTTCCTGACTTATATCAAACCACGCATCGGCGCATACATATTCCAGGCCCTGGGGCTGGACAGGTTCCGTTGGTACGTTCTTAAGCATCCTATCCAGATTATGGCGCCTTTTCTCGGCTTAGTCCCTTCCTTCCCAGCCCTTCATAGCGTCAGCGATCCGAGAGCGTGGCGGTATCGGTTGGTAATAGATCTGAATTTAAGCAGGCTCCCCGGTTTTCAACCAGTCGATCGCAATATTGGTGATATGTCCCGGACCCATCGTTTTCGAGGCTTCGATCACTCTAGTGACGCAGAGTATGTAGTAGTAGAGGGACGCGATTAGCCTGCGAGAGGTAATCGGAGAGGTTGCAAAGAAATTACTCCAGAGAAAACTCCTGCAACCTGCCATCCACGACCGACATAATTGCCGCTCGGGTTGAGACCACACTGCGATCAGCCGCAGGGATCGCATGCATTCCGGTTACACCCTCATAAACCACCTTCACCCCACTAAGATCTCCACTACCTCTACGCAATGCGAGGTTAGCCATAAACATAGTCGCATCATAACCGGCTGCGGCGTAGTCGTAGGGAGCTCGATTGAATTTATTCAGAAACGTCTTGTCAAAATCATTCGACGCATATTTCGGATAAATGCCGTATGCCCTCCCATAGCGGTCCGGCTTTTCTGCAAAATCATATGCTTCCTTCAGCGTATGCGGCATCACCACCAGGGGAGTTGAGTGCCGCACGGCGAGCTCCCGCAGTAGGAGATCAACCCCTTCGTAGTTGAGCACCACAAGAACAAGCTCAGGCTTCTTTTGGAAAATTCTTAAAGCAGCAAGTTTAATAGCATCGTGAAAACCTTCGTAGGAGATCTGGGTGTCGGTCAGAACGTCGATTCCGGAATCCTTAGCTATCTTCCGCAACAGATCTGCATGCGAAATGCCGTACGGCACATTTATGTACACCAAACCAACCGATCTAATAGCTTTCATTTTGAGAAATTGTCGTAGTACCTGCTCCTCGGCACTGAGACTCAAGCCATTTGTGAAGACCCACTGATTCGACCGGGCAGCGGCGCTCAAGATTTCAACTGGATTCGTCGGAGTGATAAATGGGGTGCGGTATTGTTTTGCAAGGGGAAATGCAGACTCGGCTAAAAAATCCCAAGTTCCACCAATTATGCCGCTAACTTTATCCACGGTTGCAAGCTTCACAAAGGCAGTGGCAACCTTGCCCGGCACAGTGGCGTCGTCCTCCACTACTAGCCGCACCCCAACTCCGCTCTGGTTTAATTCATCGATCGCCAACTCCGCTCCCTCCAACCAATTCCGCCCGTTCCGGGCAGCATCTCCAGAGAGGCTCACGATAGCACCGAGACTTAGCGGATCCTTAGGAGCAGCGAGCGACTGATTAGCCAGTAATAAGGAAACGAAGAAGAAGACGGTTTTCAAGAAAGCGAAGCGGTGACTCGCAGATCTTCCCATTTCTAGATTTCCTACAAGCTAGGCTGAATGACAAGCATATACCCGCCCACGAAGACGTGACAGAGGAATCCAGATCTATATCTTCGCAATTACGTCGGCAGACTGTTACTGGGAGGCGTCGTTGTCGATCTGCCCACGAATTTCCCCATCCGGGTAGGTTCCGGAGTGGATATCGAGGTAGAGCTCCCCGGCTTTAAGCGCTTGAAGGCCACTCTCAGACAAACTGCAAAAACCGGACAACGAAACATCCCCCGGATTCCCAAAATCACATTCAATTTCCCCTGTCGCCCCCGTTGCGGCTTGATGAATATGAACAGCGGTGGTGCCCGTGACGGAGTGGGTACACTTAATCCCCAGCTCCGTTTCCTCGGAATTTTGCACCAGCAGACAATGCCCCGTAGCGGTGGTCACAGTGTTAGGAGGCACAATCTGCCCTCCATCCAAATAAAAACTGTAGCCGATGGCCCGTTTAATGAAGGGCGTGTACCCCTTGGCTTCGGCTTTGGCCGAAGTTGTAAAGCACTTTCGCCCTGATTGAGATACATATTCATTCAGCGACTTGATTCCCACCGCCTTGCAAACACGGGGTCGAGGTGTGGCCTGCGCCATTGAGGCACACAGAAGAAGTACAAGCAACCAAGACACTGCGATCGAACGCATAAGCGGTCCTATGGGTAGGAAAAAGATAAGGTAGCCTTACACGCAAGACAAGGTTGGGAAACTATAGAATTTCAAGTTAGCCCAACCCTGGAAATGTTTCGGAACAATCGTTCCAAACCGCTCCGAAGCGTTTGGAGGATGAATGCAATCTACGATAAAAACGCGTGAGTCCACTCTAATAATCTGGTGTGAGAAGTATAGTGCCACAACTTTTCGCATACGGCGGTGCTGGCACATTGGCCAACACCGCCGTCGCGTCGAACCTATGGTGCCTCTGCCGGTGTCTCTCGACTCCATCGGATGCCCAAAAAGGTCGCTCCCACGACTCCCAGCAGGGTCAGTGCCCACCCCCAAACGCGCTGTGCATCGTCCGTCTGCTGATCCCGAAGATCAAGATCCAACTGAGTGCGAAGCGAGCGCGCGGCCGATGCAAAGTTGAGTGTTGCCAGCCAAAGATCTTTCAGCTTAGCGTCCGATGCCAGCTCGGCCTCCCGATTCGGATCTTCGACCCCGAACTGCGCGTACAGCGCTTCAACACGCTGCTGCACCTCAGCGGTTCGATGGAGCTTCGCCGCTACAGCAAGCGTCCCGTCCAGCGTCCCGGTTGCCTGGCTGAATTTCGTGCGAATTTCCTCGCGCATCTCTGCATCGCTCGCCGGAGGAGACCAGTCCCACGGGATGGCCATGCTGGGCCGGGAGAGGAGCGAAAGCGCGGCTACCAGTGCGAGTCTGAGAATCGCTTTCATGCGCAACCTCACAGTGAGATTGAAAGTGAACGAAGAGGATCAGGCAATTACATGCAGGTAGAAAACCACCTTCCTTTCTGAGGAGAGAACCTTGGGCCTATACTACTCACACCAGGTTATTAAAGAGCTCAGGCGGCAGAGCATAGCTCGCCATTTCCGCTCAGGCAACAAGGCGCCGGTGGAATAGGAATCAAGTTAGCCTTCGGGCCTCCAAACTAGGGAGTCGCCGACTGAAGCATTATCCGCGGCAAGGATTATTGACGGAGATCGAGGAGACGCGTCTCATGAATTAACTGCTAGGTATAAGCACAGCCAAAGCCCGGGATAAATCCTAGCTTGACGATCGATTTCACCCCCACTTTCCCGGAGTTAATCCCTTACGGCGCAGCTCAGAGTTAATCTGACCAAGGTGATGCTGGGCATGTCGCAAGGAATAAATCGCACGGTCTAGCCGCGTACCACCGGAGTCATTGAAATCCGGCTCAACGGAAAGAAAAGTTGCGTCACCACAGGAGGTAAGCCAATGCCGTACTGTAATCTCGACCTTGTCCAGATAAGAAAGCAATTGCACCCTCGTCGGCAAAGTTTCCACCGGACCGCTCTCCCAGTCCAAAGGTGGTGCTCCGTCATCAACGCTCTTATTAGTATAAAATTCGGCGGTCTCAACTAGATGATAGGCAATGCGTATCAACGCCAGAGATTCGCAGTCGCTTTTGCTGTAGTCTTGATCAGAGATCCTCGATAATGCGTCTCGAAGCGTACCCCAGACCCGAGCAAACTGACGCGCTAAGATTTCACCGATTGTTATTTCTCCCATAGATTGTCCCGCTGCTGAGTCACGTTCACCGCTTAAGAGCTCTTCACCTGCCGGTAAACTAACCCACCGGCATATAAGATCCCGCCTATCACCACCAGCGCTACGACTCTCGGCGCGGCGGAGGCTCCGCTAAGGTCAACAGAAAAGATCCTAAAGGACACGATTGCAAACACTCCGAGCGAGACATTAGCAAAAGCTGTGTCTCTGATTCCGCGCGCAACCAGCAGGAGGGCCAGAGCGTAGAGTGCCCAAACGGACGACACCACGAATGGAGGATCCTTTAGGAGTACAAAAAGGATGATCTGTCTGAGGGCGCTTAAGACGAAAGCCGACGCCGCTCCAAGCATCACGGGAGAGAGCATCCCCTGCCCCGATTTGCGACGCATTGATTGCACCACGACTACACTAAAAGCAGCTGCGAATCCTAACGAGCACCACAGAATCGCGGCACTAGCCTGATCCAGGTAGCTATCCTGAAGGACCTTCCCGCCCTCCAACCAAATTACGATTACGCAAAGCAAATAGGGAATTAGCGAGAGTATCCCCTCCCGACCCGGGCCTGACCGTGGCATAAGACTCCAACCGAGGATAAGCAAAATAGCCGCGATCGGCTTCAGATTATCAGGCAGTATTTCAAGATAAAGGGAGTGGAAAAGCACCACCGCCAAGAAACCTTGGACCACCTCATCGCTAGGCAAACGCCCCTTTTCAAGTTTCTGTTTTGTTATTTGGGAGAGCAAAGGAAGAAAGAGACCAAACCCGAGTGCGATCCACGGAGCTGCGGGTCCCCACGCAGAAAGTAGCAAGTGGTATTCAACGGCGTAGAAGATTAACAGCAAAGGAAAAAACGAAGTTGCCTCACCCAGAGTGAGCGCGGCTTTCGTGCGTATTGAAAAGGCTGCGCTTGCCAGTGCAAAGAGCGCAAACTGCCCTGCTTGAAAATAAATCTCAAACCATCTTTGCTCCGACAGATTAAGATTTATCGACTGGGCGGCAATCATGAATGAAAGCAGTCCCAGGTAGGCCGCCAACCCGATAAAGAGCCGTTCCCGGAACATAATCGCAATAATGCAGAAAGTTAGATCCCAGAAGAGAAAATGCAGCGCAATAAATTCCGGGCCGGACCAGCCCTGATGAATTAGTACTGGGACCAGATATGTTCCGACCACAGCCAGTACTGCAAAGATGCCGTGGCGAAAATAGTTAAAAAGCGCAAGCGAAGCGACCGAGGTCGCCGCCACCAATATGAACGCGGTCGGAAGGTCGAATAGTCGCCAATAAAGTGTTCCGGCGAAGGCGGCTAGGTACATAACAACCACTCCAGCCGCAGGCAGCAAACTGGAGTATTCCGGATCCTTCTTACGTAACTGCCACCCTGCCAGAGCTAGCGCCGCCCCAAAAAGCATCGTCATGACAAATTGACGATGCGGGGTGAGCCAGCCGCTATCAATCGCCAGTTTAACAAAAAACGCCGCAGCTAGAACAAAGCAGAGCACCGCCACGATGCCAAGAATGTTCCCCGCGCCCACACTTCTACTCGGCATTGAGGTGGATGATTGTGAGGGCAGAGCCTTCTTCGGCGCAGGGATGATTTTGGGTTGGTCAGGCGAAACGGCAGGAGAACTAGTCGACCCGGAAATTCGCTTCTCCAGCTGTGAGATACGGAGCTCTAAGGCGGAGATTCTTTGGTCAATTGCGGAAGAATCGTTACTCATCTGGCCTCCGAATGATGCAATGTCGGGAATTATAGCCATACGAAGCACTTTGGCGATTGAGTAGATCATGCGAGTGGGCGGTGTGCGGTTCAATTCTCAAGCCCGGGTTATGGGGGCGGAAGTGAGGAGTCACAAAAATCTGCCTCTAGATTTTCAAACGATATTAATAAGTTAAAGTGTTGGTGGTACCGAATTATAGAATTGTATCCACATTGGACCTTCCCCTCTCCCGAGAGCGGACACTCTAAGCCACCCCTCGCATTACAGCTTAGACAGGCAAAAAGGGCCTACCACTATGTTCAATTTTTTCGGGCGCAAAAAGCACGGGACTGAATCTTCTCCCGGCCAGGCCAACGGAGCTCCCGTGACCATATCGGACGAAGAGCTGGCAAAATCGTTGGATCTTAAGACCTCCCAGATTCTAGATACGCAGGGGCAAAGAGAGATCGAATATAAAAGGCGGTTAAGCGAGGCCGACGATTTGGTGCGAGTCCTGACGGGAGACACTCATCCTTTGGTAGCCGCTTTGAAACGAAGGCTGAGAGCCACTAATACCTATATACAGTTGTGCCCCTATCGCCAGCGCTCGGATGATTGCTTTTACGATCTGCGCTTTAATGCACGGGGAATATACGCAATGGAGCTGCACAAGAGTGGATCGGACTTTAAACCTTTTACCTCCGGTTTACCGGAGCTTATAGTTCACTCCGGCCTAACCTCGGCGGCAGCGCTAGCGACGCTCCGCGAAGCAGCACTAAAACTCCCCCGAGAAGAAGTTCCTCCGGCTCCGGCGCCGCAGCTAGATAGTTTGCAGATTAATGCAGAGGATCGCTTTCCCTCCAGCAAGGGGCCGGAATAAATACTGTTGGTTCGACGCCTTTGCAAAGCTCAGCTGGGCTCGGAGTATGATTTATGCGATCGCATAAATTAAGGGGCGCAACCACCTGAAATGCAAGAATAATAGCGACTGTTTTATGCAATCGCATAAAAATATGGCATCTTTGCCCCGCTCCTGGTAATCTAACCCTAATATTAACGCGTTCGCATAAATAAAATGGCTAAACACCCGCAATCACCTTATCTTCTCCTCGGCACGGCCATACGCACCAGACGAAAAACCTTAGGCCTCAGCCAGGCACAGCTCGGAGAATTCGCGGGATGTGGACTTACGTTCGTCAACCAACTGGAAAGCGGTAAGAAAACAATTCGGCTCAATAAATTGATCGACGTGCTAAAGGTCCTCGGCTTGGAGCTGGCGCTTGAGCCGGGCAAAGATCTGCTGCGTGTTTCGGATAAATTAACCTAACCCCCAGATGCAGGTCGGCGCACCAAAAGAGATCGCTCAGGCCAAAGTCTTTAAGGGCGAAAAGATGGCGGGTATTCTCAGCCGTACTCAAAATGGTGCCCTATTCGAATATGATCCGCTCTATTTCGATGAGGCTCGGAACGATGCCACCCGCGCCGTGGCATATCGCATGCCTTTAACCTCGAGACGCTACTCCTGCTCGGGAATTAACCTACACCCTTTTTTTGCTGGTCTCTTGCCCGAAGGGCTACGCCTTGAGGCATTGCAGTCTCAAATCAAAAGCTCGCGTGATGACATGTTCAGTATTCTCATGGCCTCACGCCCTGACATCATCGGAGATGTGTGGATCTCAGATACCGGGAAGACACCAAAAAAGCCGAAGCCGATTGCAAAGCTTGAAGAGGTGCTGTTTGACGATCTATTCCAGAGCAGCATTCGCGCTGCCAATCGCTCCGCTCCCAGTCACGATCTGACGATCGCCGGAATCCAGGGCAAGATCTCAGCGCGCATGATCTCGTTTCCGGTTAAAATCAGAAGCCGCAATCATGAATACATTCTGAAACTGACCCCCAAAGACTATCCACTACTAGTTGAAAATGAGGCATTCTTTATGCACATGGCGTGGAGCTGCGGACTTGCTACGGCGCCGGTAAAACTCGTGCGTGATCGGGGGGGTAATGCGGGCCTGCTGGTACGCCGCTTTGATCGCATTTATGACAGGCCCACCAAGCGCTTCAACCGAATTCATCAGGAGGATGCTTGCCAATTTTTGGATCGCTACCCTGCCGATAAATACCGGATTGGTCTTAGCGAGATCGCTGCCGGAATCGAAGAACTGAGCACCGCCCCGGTACTCGAAATCCTGGAGCTGCTCAAAGTAACGGCATTTTCGTATCTAATCGGCAACGGCGACATGCACGCCAAGAATATCAGTCTAATCACTGAGCCCGGGACAGGCAGAGTGCGACTTTCTCCGGCTTATGACCTGCTTTCCACTGTTCCGTACGGCGACCTTCGCATGGCGATCCGCATGGAGGGGCGTGATGACAATCTAAAGCTCCGGGATTTTGTCGCATTCGGCGAACGCTTTGGACTGCGGCCCACAGTTGTACAGCAGATGCTGGATAAATTGTGCCGCCCCGCCCGGGCGCATATCGGAAGGGTGTCGCAAATCGGATTCGAGAAGAAGGTCACCGAGCAGATCAAGAAGCTGGCGGTCAAAAGGATCGAGGAGCTTACTCATTGATGTTCTGAAAGGCGCCGAAGGTTCCTGACTCTGCCGTTCGCTCAACTCTAACACTACTACTTTTTTGCTGCCCGAACAGCCTCAAACTCCAGCGCCTGGTGTGCTAAATCCTGCAGCGCCTGAGGAACGGTCCGAACGGTGCGCTTATTCTTTTCCTGAAAGAGGTAGTTTTGAAAAAGATCGATCAATACCCCTGATGCAAAGGTAAACACATACAGCGCAACATTATTGGTGGTAATCCCTACGACGAAGGCACCCCAAAATCCGGCCAGACTGGGGAGACCGACCATCTTATTCTTTTCTTCCGGGGGCATTTCCAACCTGTTTTCTGCCAGCTGCGTTAGAAGCGCTCGGGCTCGCGGATGGGGAATTAGTCTTAGCGCCTCAATCACCCGCTCCGTAGTAAACTCATGCTTTTGATAGGCGTATTCGTCCTGGAGCGATTTTGTGATTCTGGAAAGTAGCGCCTCCGGTGGCGAGACGGCCAGGACAGGCGCTAGATTAGGCACCTCGGCGCCTAAAATGGTCTGAATCATTTGGTTTGCGATTCCATGATCGCGAATATCCGCAATCTTGTTAATGACCGCTACAATTCTGTCGCATGGTTCGCCCCGCGCCAATCTCAACTGCAGCTCCTCGATTGCCGCTCTTTGGATGCGAGGCTCGGCACTAAAGGGTGAAAGTGCCTCATAAGCCATGCTGCGGGCGGCCTCGCTCTGAAGAGCTGCAATCTGGTTCTGCTTTAGCGCCGAAAGTAGCCAATCTCTTGCCAGGGGCTCAGACATGACACCAAGGATCACCTTGAGGTGCTCTTGGGGGTCTCCCTGATTTTGCGAAAGAAGTTCGGCGTGCCGCATCCAGTTAAGATCGGTCATAGTAGCTTCTTCAGCTTCCTGTGCGCTTATAAAAGGCGACGGGTTCGGCTGTTTGTGGGTCAATGCGAGTTGAGGAGTTATTGTCATGTTACGGCTTTCGATGTTCCATGGTTATGACATGCAACCGCCACAGTGTAGGGGGCGCGGGTGGAGGGCTGCACACCTTTGAGGCCGTGGCGAATAGTTGAGGCACGGGGACAGTTTTTGATGATTTCAATAGCTTGAGATTTGCGATCGTTCGCTTAAGCACGGAATTGTCCCCGCACAAATTTCTTTTCCTCGTTAATCACTAGTAAACTTTTAAAGTAAAGGCATTATTTGCCGGAACCTCAGGCGAGAGCCGTGTTAAGAATTGCTCCGATTGTCCCGAGAATTAAAGCATGGTCGGTAAATGTATACAGGCGCGACTAAATGCGCTTTTTCTTTTTTTTGGCTTGCTGTTTCTGGTTGCAAGCTTTGGTTTTCAACAATTCGAAGCGGCGCGTGCGCGCGAAGTACTTCAGCGAGAAACAGCGGCATTTTTGGCTAACACCGAAAAGCTCTTCAACAGCATACTCGAGATAGAAAGTGTCTCCCTCAATGCGCTGAGCGATAGCTTCGCTTATTGGGATGAGGTCGTTACCTTCATTGAAAAAAACGACATCGAATGGGCCGCAAATAATCTGGATTCAGGGTTCTCGACGTTTCAAGCCCAAGCAATGTGGGTGTACGATCTTAAAGGGAACATCGTCTACTATTCTGACACCTTCGAAGATCACGATCTGGAGAACGTAGCGCCGCCGGGAGAGATTGTAATTGAATGGGAAAACTCACTTGCGACGAAACACGCCTTTGCATCGACCCCATACGGACCCCTGGAATTTGTAGGATTCCCCGTACAAAATACGGCCGATCCAACCCGCAAATCGCCGGCAAAAGGCTATCTGATTTCGGGCAGGTTGTGGGATCAGAGCTACTCCGAGAAGCTGCAATCCCTCACCGGGACGACTATTAGCACCAATCTGGGAGATTCAGCGTCTGGCGCTGACTTTACCGTGCCCCTTAAAAATTATCAGGGTGAAACAGTATACACCCTGGGGATCAAGAGCACCGCGACTTCCCAAACTGCTCCGGATAGCGGATGGAAGCAGTCTGCAATTTCCTTTGCTTTTATTCTCCTTTTATTTGGCACGCTTCACATCTTGCTGCGGCGATGGGTTACAGTTCCCCTTCGTTCCCTAGCCGGAGAACTCTCCGAACAGGTAGCACTCATTTCTTCCGTCGCCTCTGAGCTGGACCACAGCAGCGAGTCGCTCGCACACGGCACGAGTAATCAAACCGAGAGTGTGCAGCGCACCTCGGCGGCAGTGGAAGAGATCTCGGCGGGATCGCTTGAAACTGCCGATCACGCCGGAGTCACGGTCTCAGCCATGACCAACCTGCAAAAGATTTCGGAGGATGGGTACTCCACTGTTCAACTGATGTCCGATACGATCGGGCGCATCAAGAGCGCTGCCTCTGAAGCGGAACAAATCATAAAGACTATCGATGAAATTGCCTTTCAAACCAATCTACTTGCGTTAAATGCCGCAGTGGAAGCCGCACGGGCCGGCGATTCCGGAAAAGGTTTTGCGGTCGTAGCGGAGGAAGTCAGAGGCCTTGCTAGACGCTCGGCTGAAGCAGCTAAGACCACTACCGAGAAGCTTTCTCGTGCCCGCGAACAGACTGAGGAGGGTGCCTCCGTCGTGCAGGGCGTGCATGAGGTTTTTGTCCGCATCGGAAATGAGGCGCGGCACGTCACCGAACTAATCGAGCGCATTTCTAATGCCTCGAAGGAACAGAGCCTCGGATTAAAAGAGATTAGCAATGCCGTAGTCACGATTGATCAGGTGACAACCCAAACCAGCTCAATTGCACAAAGTGCTTCGAAGGCCTCGGCGACCCTAAATGACGAGGCAGCAGAACTGCATCACATAGCAACTGCATTTCGTGAATTGGTTGGGCAACAGAGCGCAGCTGCTCCTGTACCTGAACCAGAACACACTTCAACCGGGTGCTAGGTCTAAGCGGTTAGGTTGACAGCTGGACCATGCAAACGCGCAGTCGTGTTTAAAGTGGCGCCCTTCTTGCAGATTGGAACGACCAAAGACAAAGCTCGGGAGTTCAAATGGGAAGATATAGAATATATCTCTGTAACTGTTATGTATTTTTGGCTAGTATCGCTTTTGTGTCGTTCGCGCATGCGCAATCGACTGGTCCACAATGCCCTGAACTCTCAGACAGCTGGGAAGTTACCATTACTTCCTTACCCTACACCATTAATGACAGTGGGACCCAGCAAGGGAAGAAGATCTACTACTTGCCAAGCACCGTTACCGGTACCGGAGCTATCACCATCGCTAAGGATAATGTCAAATTAATCGGCCCGGGGCGGGACGCCGCTCTCACAATTCCCGGCATTGACCTCTACGATCGACGCTGCGTGACACTCAAAAACCTACATCTCTCTGGCGGCGTAGGCATTCGCGGCGGCGGACACCACCGACTATTACATAGCCGTGTTACCGGCGGTGCATTCTCGATCATGTATGCCTCTGCTTACAATTTGATCGAAGATAATATTTTTGAACCACCCGAGAATAGTACTCAACCGATCGATCTCTCGGGATACTCGCATCACAACAAAATTGCGCTGAATCAGATGTCCAAGACCGAGACATCAGCAAACCTGGGTCAGGATCGTTGGCTTCACCTCGCCGACACTTCGGACAACGAGTTCGAAAACAACAATTTTGAGATCCTAAATAATTACGGCAGCTCCGAAGTGTTCATGGCGATGTACACCGTGCAAAGAACCATATTCCGCAAAAACATATTACGCAACATGTGCACTGGCGCGGTACACGGCTACGGAATCATGCAACGCGACATGAGCACGAACAATCTTTTCGATTCTAACCGCATCGAGTCCAGCAATGAATGCGCGACTCTTACCTTCATTTCCGGAAGTCAGCAGGGCACGGTCACTGACAATATGTATAGAAACAATCGCATCATCAAGACCGGGCCTCCTGATCCAGCAATTTGGATGCAAAATTCTGGACAGATTAATTCTATTATTGGGAATGTAATTTATTCGAACAGCAACATCGCCGCAGATCTTCCTGATGTGATAAACTATAAGCGCTTGAATTTTTCCGGGAATACCGTTTACTCCGGGGGCGCTCAAGCAGTAAATGGCCCCCCTAACGGCTCCAGCAATGGAGATTGGCTGGCAAAGAATAATATATTTGCGGGTGCGACTGCTTCGAATTACGGAAGTTTTAGCGCGCCAATACCGCCGAATCTGATCGGCAACACTTCACTGCCACTGTTTACAAACGCGGCGGGCCTTGATTTTTCTCTGGCGAGCGGCAGTCCGGCGCTTGGCGCTGGTGAGAACGGCAGCAACCTGGGAGCAGACCGCTCAGTGGCACACTCGGCCCAACCGAGCCCCCTCGACATCGTACCGCCGAGCATACCTGCCAACGTGACAGTGACTCCGCTCGTGGCTTACATACCGATCGGAGTCACAGGGTATAACGCCACCAACGGTTCGGTTACCCTGAAATGGGATCTGGCCCAGCATGTTAAGGTCGCGTGGGACCCGTCAACGGATAACGTAGGAGGTAGAGTTGTAGCGTATCGCGTCAGCCGTACCAATCTCTTTTCACGAAAGGTCGAGTATCTTGCCGAATCAGCCGGCAGTTATTATTGGAACTCCAGCGCCGCATCGATGGTTTTTGCCGAAAATTCATTCGTCGATTGGGCACCAATGGGAGATTCGTACGTCTACCAGGTGCAGGCCATTGATGCGGCGGGCAATCTTTCCGCCCAGTCGGGGGCACGGCAAATTACATTAGCTCCATCGTCCAGTGTTTCAGGAATTACCTATCGTGTGGCGCGCAAATTTCAGGAGTGCCCTCGTTCGAACCCCCAGTACCCAAATTGCATTCCGACGATTGTGCATGACTGGGAGCACGTGGTGGATACTACCAGCCGCACGATCAACGACACTGTCTCTACATATGTGAGCGCCACTGACCCGGGAACGATGAGCGCGCTTAAGTACCACGTTTCCGCGATGTATACGAGCAGCCGGGAAGGGTTAAACTCTTTGGAATCACGAGAAGTTCTCTTGAAATGGGGCCCAGGGGTGGATCCTTACCCGCCGGGACCTACCCTTACTCCAAGAAACCTAAGCTCGCAGAGCGTTCGTGCAACTCAGATTGACCTCGCTTGGGAAGCAATCGGATCCTATCCTTCCGGAAGTCCGACGGAAGATGTGGCGCGTTACAGGCTCTATCGATCTACTGCGGGAGGCCCAGAGACCTTGGTGAAAGAGCTTGTCTTCCCAAGCACGACCGATAGCGGCCTGAGCCCGAACACCACCTATACCTATAAGATTAGCTCCGTGGGGATCGACAATCGCGAATCCGCAAAGTCCGCCGGTTTAACGGTTACCACACCGGATGGTACCGCCGACACGATCGCACCTTTGGCGCCATCGAATTTGGGACTGCATTAAGTGCTTGAGCCCCTTGATATCTGTACCACCACCCATATATGCAGCCCTTGATCAATGAGGGATTGTGGGGTCTAGGGTGTGGGTGGCATTGGAATGGCCGAATTAGCTGCGCCAAGTGCCCTTGGGACGGGCCGGCGATTGGAGGAATCTCGGAAGATTCGCATTGAATCTAAATCGTGGCAAATAACGTTATTTTTAGGGTTGTAATCCCGGTGACACGCAATGAATAGATCTTCAAATTGGCTCGTACTCCTCATTCTTAGTATCTGGTGCGTTACGCTTCCCTCCGCCGCTGCCCAGCAAAAGCGCATCTATATCGCCAACGATGACCACACGGATTACATGTGGACTGGCAATGAGGCCAACTATCAAACTTGGTTCATTGAGACACTTCAGTACTACATGAATCAGATAGATTCCACCGCCACCGAACCAAATCTTGATGCACGTTCCAAGTACAATGTTGATGGAAGTTTCTGGATGTGGGTCTATGAGCACCCGATGCCGGCCCCGGCCCTCCAACCAAGCCGCACGATTGATACCTTAATGAACAGCTATGTGCGAACCGGCAAGATCACTATGCCCCTCAACACTTTGATCTTACTTTACGGGGCGATGCCCGCCGAAGCTGTACTTAGGAGCATGTATTACGCAGGCCAACTCGAGCGACGTTATTCGACTCGCTTTTCTTTGGTTGTTCCCCAGGAAAATCAGACGATGCCCGGAGGCGTCGCGGCACTTTGGGCCGGCTCGGGGGCGGAGTTCGGATGGAAAGGAATCTGCAACTGCGCATCCAGGATCAATGCAGCTACCCGACCACGTGAAATCTATTACCAACGTGGTCCGGACGGCTCAAATATCTTGCTCAAATGGAACGGCCGTCACAATGACGGGACGCAAAATCCAGACTACAGCCTAGGCGGCTACTTAGAGGCTGCTTACGACTCTCGCATAACCCCTCACCCCGGGCTACAAGCTCAGTATTTGTTCAACAATACAGGCGCTGGAAGTAGCTGGTGGCCATGGACCATCTCGGCTGCCTTCGGTGCTGGCGGAGATAGCGATAAGACTCTAACCACAGCCTTTGTGGACGCTGCCCGTGCTAACACTCTGAACGCTCGCGTAATAGTCTCCAACGAAGTTGATTTCTTTCAGGATTTCAAAAGCACATATGGTGCTGTTACCTCGGGAACGCTGCAGATCCCGACTTACTCCGGGAGTTTCGGCAACGAATGGGACCTATACGTAGCCTCGATGGGTGAGTTGGCTGCCAATTTCAAGCGCAACATTGAAAAACTAAGAAGCGCAGAAGCTTTGGCCGCTATCGCCTCCCTAAACAATCCGAGCTTCATGAATAGCAGAACAGCCGCCCGCGACAAGGCCTTTATCGATGCCGGTCTGTTTTATGAGCATGATTGGACGGCTGATAGTGGAATAGTATCCAGAGACGCGCGGGCTCAGTGGCAGCGGCGGATACATGATGAGTTTGCGGGTTATGTCAGCCAACTTCAGAGTGACGCACTTAGTGTGGTCGGATCTCAGATCGCGTCGCCAGCCTCGGTCACGCGCTTTGCGGTGTTTAACCCTCTGTCTTGGTCCCGCTCGGATTTCGCCGATTTGTCGTTCACTCCAAGCGGTGCGTTTCACGTGGTCGACCTTGCGACCGGCAGTGAGGTGCCAAGTCAATTAATCACCAGCGGTAGTAGCACCTTCATTCGAATTCTCGCAGCAAATCTACCATCGGTTGGTTACCGAGTGTATGAGGTGCGATCGGGAAGCGGCACGACCTTTCCAGCCTCCGCGAGTGTCAATGGAGCAACGATCGATAATGGGATTTATGGTGTTACCTTGGCCGTCGACGGAAGCATCAGCAGCATCGTAAATCATAGAGACGCTGACCGTCACCTTGAGATGCTGGGTCAAAAAATTCACAGCCTTGGATCTGGAAACGGAAGCGTGACGGTTGAAAGCAGCGGGCCAGTCTCCACAACGTTGCTGGTGAATGCCGGAGGGAACCCAGCGCACCAAACCAGAGTCACGCTATATACGGGAGTAGAGAGGGTCGACATCGAAGGCCTAATTACCCAGAATTTTGGAGGAGCGAGCACCTACACTGTCGCATATGACTCCAAGTTCAACTTAACCAATCCAATTATTCGACATGAGGAGGTGGGCAGTATCGCTCGTGTCGGGCGGCTCAATTCCGCACACCCGCAGGATCAGAATCCCGGCGACTACGCCAATGAAAACTCTAGAACGGATTACCTTACGTTTAACCATTTTGTTGATTTGTCGGAGGCTACGCGCGGCATTACCGTTTCGAATTGGGATAGTCAATTCTACAAGGCCGGAAACAGCTCTTTTACGACTCTTGATGAAACCACCGCCCAGATCAAAGCGGTGGTAGGCATGCAACCAGATGGAACAGCCTTAGGAATTATGAACCAGGGCGGTGATTCACGTTTCTTAAACCGTTATGCGATTTATGCGCACGGCGCGTACGATCAAGCGGCCGCGATGCGCTTCTCCATGCAGCATCAGAATCCACTAGTATCGGTGCGAGTTACGGGAAGTGTTTCTAGTCCGCTACCTGCCGCAAACTGGTCCCTGCTGAGTATCAATTCTCCGGACATTCTCCTATGGGCGTTAAAACCGCCCGAAGACGGAATCGGCTCCGGAATTGTTGCGCGTGTTTGGAACCTGGCTGAAAGCACCCGTGCCTTGCAACTCTCATTGCCTCCGTATGGGATAACTCAGGCAAAACGTACTACTCATATCGAGACTGAGTTGGGCGCTGCGACTTTAAGCGCCGGTGCGCTGACAGACCAACTTGCGCGGCAACAAATGCGAACTTACAAGCTGCTGCCCGGGACGGCTGGACCGATCGATATCACCGCGCCGAGCCAGCCGCAAAATTTAGCATTACACTAAGCAGTTCAGATCGGCGTTTCGAGCCGAGCAGCTTCTATTTCGTGCGGGGGCGCATATCAAGCAGCGCCTTACAGATCAGAACAGATGAAGATCAAATCTCGCACTATAGATAGATCGTGGTGTTCTCAGGAACAGAACTGTCCACCTATTTCAAGTTACTCGCTCACAGGCAGCGTTGTGGAGCGTAAAAAGCGCGCGGTTCTCGGCCAGCGCAAGCTCAATTGCCTCCGCCAGTTCCATGCCTATGTCCATCCCGTACTTATCCCAGAGCGATTCAAAAACTACCCGTTGTTCGGAGGAAAGAAAGTCTTCCCTAACGAGTTTAAAGACTTTGGCAAGGCCGAGAATCTTAATGTAATTGATTTTCTGCAGGTGCGATCCCATGCATTTATAGGTATCCTCAACTTCCGAGGTGGGATAATTCGCGGCAATTAGCTGCAGGAGCAGCGATTCACGAGAACCGATCGTTTGTCTATACTCCTCTAAAAAACTGACAATTGGGAAGCCCAGGGTATGAAGATCGGTCGGATGCTCATACGTCGCGATCTCCAGTATTGAGTCGAAATTGAGAGGCGCGGGGTCGAGGGCATCTATATGCTGAACCTCAAGTCTTGTCTCACGGGCTCTGCAGAACCTTCGGTCAATCAGCCGTGCCTCAGCAGAGGACTTCACAGCTCGGCAGAATTGGAAGAGATCTTCGATTCTTTGAGTGCCATCGAGCAGACTAATCGGAGCGAAGTAGTTGAAGCGAGCATGCGGGACCCTCCCCTCCCACGGATAGCGTTGGAGATTGCCCTTGATCGGGGACAGAGTGCCCACAACACTGAGCGCAAATTCGTCCGGTAAAGCTTCCGAAAGCAGCTGGTGCGAGGCTAGCGCTCCGAATAATGCTATTTCGGTTGAGGCATATGGACCAGCAAGCAGATGTCCAAGTTCATGCAGGTAGGTACTGGAGTTGATCATGCCTCCGTTCCAGCTATTGAAAACACCTAGCTTCAGAGAGTTGGTGTTTTGAATGCTGCTGGATGCTAGGAAAGCTGCCGACTCTGATTTTATTTCTAGTTTGATACCCTTAAGCAGTGCGCCCGTCCCGAGGCCCACTAGTCTAGACCGAGACATTTCGTATAACGCTGCAATCTGGTTTAGAGTGACTTTAATCCGCGAAGGAATACGTGAGGCACGGCGTCTGCAGACATCTCCCAGGCGATCGAGTGACCCAAGATTGATAAATCGGAGCGATTTAAGATTGGCTGCTTGACACAGGTTGTTGACGCGGTTCCCGGTACTCTGTTTTCGGGCAGCAGCTTCGGCGACTGCGGTCACTGCGAATAGCATCGCCAGGAGGGCCAAGGCCCCTATAACGTTTGATCTGCTAACAAGAGTCATCCGCACCGTTAAACGCAGTAGTTTCGCCGTTCGTATAGGTTGTGGACGAGCGTCGACAGCATGTGCCTTTAAGGGTGGGTAGAGAACAGCGCTGCGCTATAACAAGAGCCCCGGAAGATTGAAGTCTTCATCCCTCGGGCAGTGGCGGCACCACCACTATTATTACCTTGAACGCATCCGCTGCCTGGCATCCTCAATCAGCTTCAACGCCATCGGTACGTAAGGCCCGAATCCCGCCCCTTCCATTTGATCTATGCTTTGCTCCGCCCAAGGTACGATGATAGGGTCCCACGCCTTCATGGTAGCCATGCAGCATTGAATGACGGGAAGGTCCTCCCTGCGCTGAGCTAAATCGTAGATTCGCTCAATCATCAGATATGCGCTCAAAAAATCTTCTGGTAAAATATCTTTCTTCCGCATGATATCGGCTAGCGCGTCGATCGCGCGGGCATCACAGATAGTTCCCAGGCTTAGCACGAAATAATGAGCGCAATCACCCGGCTGGCGCCTCGCGCCGGCGCACAACGCCTCGGTGAAATCACCTAGTTTAAGACCACGCACATTATTCTCCGTTGCCAGATTCCGCCGTATCAGGTCCAATGCATATCTTCCGACTTCCGCACATTCATGATTGAGCAGGCGCCTCAGGGGATCTTCAAGCTCTCTAATATCCACTCCTTCCTCGATGGCGAGGCATCTGCCAAGTTCGCGCATTGTCCTCAACGCGGCATCGCCCCTCTGATGATGGGCTCTCTCCGCCAACACTAACGCGTCTGCCTTCGGCGCAAGAAAGGTAGTAATTGACCGGACAGCATCTTCCAGCACTCCCATAGCGAACTCCTTGATATTTTATAAGTTATGACTGGGTTAGGAGTTAGTGTGCGTCACCCTCCCCCGGAATTGACATCACCGACACGACTCTTCTCGCCCTAAATTATCAGCAAATAGAGTTAGTTAGAGTGTAGGCAGTACCAAATCGTCGGCGAATGCAATCGCCCAGGCATCGGTACGCCCAGGCATCGGTACCACCAACACAACATTTTGCAATTAATCATAAGCAATTCAGGACATTAAGAGTGTTGTTGGCACTAGGATACCCACATGTGGACGCTAACTATTCTTAGGTCGACCGGCCACAAACGAGCGTCTGTCATTCTTCAAATGAATGGGGGTTGAGGCAGCGGTGTATCCAATTGAAAACCTGCTCGGAGAAGCAGGCTTCGGGTATAGCTCCGAAGCCTGCTTCTCCTCTCTTCACAGTACGGATGGCTTGATGCTTACCATACAGGTACGCACCTGCCCTTCGCCGGTGACTCGTCGTTCGGAAACCTCGTAGCCAGGGTTCTGCCGCAACCATGCATCGATCTCACGCTCCAACGAGCCCTCCTGGCCCTGCGTGAGTACGAAGGTCTTGCGAAGAACGGTTGCCTTCTCCATCGAGACTTACTCCTTTCGTAAAGGAAAGTAGCTCCGATTTACCGCCGAGGAACGCCGAACTCAAAAACATTTCCCGTCTGCCTCCTGCCAATACTATCAGACGTTTGGTAGTTACCAACTTTTTTTACCAGCGCCGATCCAGCTGGTCTGTTTAATAGCGCAGCTAGTTGAAATCACGAGAGATTATTGCGTCGTTTTATTTTCGCCGTCAGCTAAAAAGTTGGCATGCACCATTTTGTCGGCACCATTTTGTCGGATGGCAGACAAGTCGTGCCGCTTACAAGGTGGTGGACCGAGTTATCTCGAAGATTTCAAATCCAGTCAGTTCCATCCAGTAAACGTTTGGCTTTATCGCGAAGCGCACCGCTGAACGCACCGAGCCCGTTCTCAACAATCGTACCAGTTGCAACATAGTAAGGCAGCCAGGTGCTCGGATCTCTACCGATCTGCTCGAGCTGAAGAACCGTCGGAGGTGCTTTCCCTTGTTCCTGAAAGATGATGAAGTCTCCTCGCTTTGGGCTATTTATAGGTGGAGTCACTACCTTGCAATGTCCAGTTGTGTCTGTTTCGACACTCAAGCCTTCCGACCTAGGTTCACCAGAGAATCTGACGTCAAATGCGCGCAGATCTCCGGCTAAACCCATCTTACCCGGCCCTTCATGCCGGTACATGCACCAGGTGTTCAATAGACTATATACTTCTGGACCGGATTCTTCCTCGGGGGTTGGTGTCATAACGGCGACGCAATAACAGCATTGGCGGATTGATTCATGTTTGGAGCTAAGTACAGATTCCATTCGGAATCTAATAACTCTCCTTTTCCCGTAATTCCCCGTTAACGACTTCGTGAGTTGTGGGATCATAGCTAAATTCTATGGTACCAGAACCGCAAAGCCCTCTGTGTAGCACCAGCCCGGTATCCGGATTGGACTCCGCCCCCAGATCATTGGAGGTAGCAAGTCGATGGTGGGCCTGCCGTTGCTCTTCTCGCGAACGACTATCAAACATATACCCTCTCAGTGTTAATGTTCATAAAGGGTTATGTTACTTCTATCGAAGAGTGTAGGGGGACCGGGGCGCGGCTGATGCCGCCTGAGTGCTGGTACCACCAACACTACAACCCAATCTGATAGTAACTAAACTATCAGAAACTATAGAGGGTTAGTGTCGAGTTAGGAGTCAGAACGGGAAAGAGCTAAATCGATAGGCGGAACAAGGCAGCACCGTCGCTAGTCAATGGCAACAAACTCGCCCGTCCCGACTTGGCTAAGTATCCAAGTCAGCACCCTGCGACTTTCCAGATCATCAAGTATTCCGATCCGCTTGGCCGCCGCGAGCTTTTGCCACACTAAACAATTGCCTTCCAAATCTCCCAGCTCAAAGCCCGAAATCTCCACAACTCCCTGGAAGGGCCCGTCTGCGCTGAGTCTGACGCGAGTGTGGTCCGATACCCTCAAAAACTGCGAAGCCTCGCATTTTGCTGCAAGACTTGATTCTAGCCCGAAGCCCTGAGGCCTGGGCGGGCAATAAACCTGAACCGATGATTGGCAAACCTCAATGGTCGACGACGGATTGCAATCCTCAGCACTATGCGGCGCAAGACGATAAATCAAAATCTGATCGTTCCAACAGCCAACTCCAGTACTATCTATCGCATTACAGGCATCCCGCTTTATCTTAACGAAGCGTCGTGCCGATCGATTTCCCAGAAGTTCTGCGGCTACGAGCAGTAGCGAGGCATCGGTATTCCTAGCGCTTGCCTCAGTCTCAGCCGCGCAGACCTCCCACAGGCCAGGCACTCCGTAATCGGCGCCGAAGGCCGGAGGCAAAGCAGCGCAGTTCAAGGCCGAGCAAATAGCCAGCACCTCGACCGGCTTTCGCAGCAGCTGTCCAACATGGGGATCGATCTGGATCATGGCGTGGTTTCCTTTCGCCGAACAATAGCATTGGTGATATCCATAACCAACTAGTAGCAACACTATTGCGCCTTCTTACTTGTCCCGGATATCTGGTACCACTCCCTCTGTTAGTCCTCCCTCTTTTAGTCCATAGCAACTTTTTAAGTAGAGTCCGAAGTCTCCTATCACGTCGAAATTACCCCAGAATTTCAGGCGAAAGGCGGACAGTTGCTTATTTGGAAAAGATTGTATGTACCAGCCCCCCCTCGCAGCTTCAACGCCATCGGTACGTAAGGCCCGAATTCCGCCCCTTCCATTTGATCTATACTTTGCTCCGCCCAAGGTACGATGATATGGTCCCAGGCCGTATCAGCAAATAGAGCTAGTTAGAGTGTAGGTGGTACCGAATCACCGTACCAAATCACCGCCGACTGTCGCACAATTTAGGAATGACTTCGATCCTGGTTCAGAGCTGCGTGCATATGAACTCCGACTCCAGCCTCGCCGAATTCGCCGTGCTATTGGTTTTAGTCGGACACCCGGGCTAAATCGCTTATGGGCAACGATCCCGATTTGGTGTTCTTTATCTTGGGCACCGGGCGCAGCGGAACCACTCTCCTGCTATCGCTTTTGAATAGCCATCCCAATATCTCGATTGTTCCGGGCGAACCGCTGCAAAGGCTGCATTTATCGACTCTGGGCGACGATCTATACGGGGCCAAAGCGATAGACCACTTGCTGATACGCCTGAAGGAATTACCCAAGCAAGTGCGTGGGTCAAAGATCTTAGCCCAGCATTTAGAAGAATCACGAGTCTCGATTTATGATTTGATCACCTACTTCAATGGCCCGCGCTTTATAGTGATTTACCGCGAGCATCTTTTCGACCAGTATATCTCCCGACTAGTCGCCACACAGAAGAGGGTTTGGACGATCCGAGAAGGGGCGCATTCCGCTTATGCTCCGACAGATATCGAACGCCTGGTCATTGATAGAGAAGCTTTCTTCGATTATGTGCTGTGGATTAAAAACTTCTACCAACAATTTCGAAATCATCCGACGCTCATGCAGAGTTCGGTGTGGTTCTCATATGAAGAACTCGTCAGCAACCGGGCGTTGGTCTGTGAGAGTAAGATCTTTCCTTTGTTAAGGGTCGGGCCGACGCAACTTCGAAGTAATCTCATAAAAATGTTGAGCCATCCGGCGCTTGATTATGTGGCGAATGCTGATGTGGTCGCTAAGTTCGCGTATAGCGCGGAGGCATTACAGAAGTGGGAGTATTAACTGGGGGACGGTCCTTATCCAATTCTCCACCCGATAGGAGAGCTAAGAACCGCGCCCGGGTATCCTACAGATCTTTCTCCGATCCCTTTTTCGGATCTCCGAACAATCGCCGCCCTGCTTTAGCCGAACTTGCCCTAGATATACTCCAGGTTATTTCCAGTCCATCGGGCGGCAAAATCCCGGCCCTAACCATTTCGTCTATCCGGTCAAGGGAGGGGTCGGTAGCTTTCAACAGTGCCGGATATTTTTTACACAGGTCTGGAAACAATGCGCTTGCAGCTTCTCTCCAATCTGTTTGAAACGCAGGATTTCGCTGCAAAGCGTGCCCAAGCTCGACCGCAGCTGCGTGCATCGCCAACCGTCTGGTTCCCTCAGGAAATTCCCCGGTCAGTTCGCCGATTTCAAGCGTTATAAGAGGCACCTCAGTGGTATCACGGAGAGCCGGAGCGCTCTCGACAAGCACTGGAAAAACTTTTTCCATCGGAGTTCGAGTATCTGCCCTTCGATCATGCATACCGCAGCCACAACTATTTGAACGCAAATCTGGCGCCGCAATCGGTGCCACCACAATTATGACCGGTCCATAAATCTAAGTCACCAAAGAGGGTTAGAGTGTCGGTGCACTGTCCCCAAATCCCCCAGGCATCGGGACCACCAACGCTATATTTGCCATTAATCATAAGCAATTCAGGAGATTAAGAGTGTTGCTGGCACTAGGATCCCGCACTCGGATACCCAATATAGCAGTAGTCCTTATTTTTCGAGTACGTGAGGTCACGAAATAGGGACTGTCCCCTTTTCCAGATTTCTTTCCTTAACCCCACTGGTTTATCGTTAGAGCCAATGAACACAGCTTCACGTGAAATTCTCTGGAACATCGGCAGCCCTCTAAATCTGGTCGCACTATATAGTCTGTTAGCGGTGTCGATCGGTGTCGCGGCGATCGGGCTTTATAGCCGGGTTGAACTTTATCTTTCCGGTAAGCCCTCTGACGAAAACACGGGGCGCCCGATTGAGCGCTTCTTCGAGCTCTTGTCTTGGGGCTTGATGCAGCGCGGGGTTATCCGGGAGAAGAGCGCGATGTGGATGCACACCTTAATCTACACCGGATTTTTGGTGCTGCTCTTCACCACCACCATGGTGTTTCTGGACAACGATCTGGGAATCCGGATCTATCACGGCGACTTCTACCTGGCAGTTACGCTGCTCAGCGATCTGTTTGGTCTGGGGCTATTGGTCGGGTGCGCGTTAGCTGCACACAAGCGCTACATTCTCAAACTTGATCGGCTCCACTCCAGATTTAACGATACGCTGCTTTTGGGATTTCTGGCGCTTCTGATCGTACAGGGTTTTCTGTTAGAAGGGCTGCGAATCAAAGTCACCGACGATCCCTGGGCGCTTTACTCCCCAGTCGGTTGGGTGGTGGCGCAATCTTTCTGGCCGCTCAGTCCTAATGCCGGGCGGCTGCTGCATTTTATTTTGTGGTGGTTCCACTCGCTCACAGTTTTCGCGTTTATCGCTATCCTCCCCTACACCAAGTTTTTTCATGCGGTTGTAAGCGCTATCAATCTCTACTTCAGGCCCAACGATCGGGCGCTGGGTGAACTTAGCAATCCGGGGGATCTGGAGAAGCTAATTGAAGCCGGGGAAGAATTCTCGATCGGACTTGGAACGATTAAAGATTACAACTGGAAGCAGCTTCTGGATCTGGACGCCTGCACCAGCTGCGGACGGTGTCAGGATGCGTGCCCGGCTTATTACACCGGCAAGCCGTTATCCCCCAAGTGGATGATCTTGGACACGCGCAACCATGCCCTGGCGCTGCATGCGGGTGGCAAACTGGCCGAGAGCGGCATGGCTGCGCCGTTGAGACGATTGGATTCCACTCTTCTAGGCGGATTGCTGCTTAGAGGCGCGGGGCTTGAACGCGCGGAAAAAGGGTTGAAATATCAGCCCAGTTTTAGGGCTGCCAATCAGCTGGTAGAGATGGCGCCTAGAGTTATCGGAGGAGATGTTGAGCAGCGGATCGCCTCTGAAGTAATGGATGCGGACGTGTACTGGAGCTGCACCACCTGCATGGCGTGTGTCGAAGCTTGTCCGGTCGGTATCAACCATGTCGATCAGATTATCGGCAATCGGCGCAATATGGCGCTGATGCATGGGGAGATCCCGACCGAGGCGCAGGCCACCCTTAGAGCGATTGAGAACAGGGGAAATCCTTACGGCGCGCCGGAGGATCGGGTAAAGTGGTTAGAGGGGCTGGATGTGCCGGTGCTTAAACCGGGCGACAGCGTTGACTACCTGTATTGGGTCGGCTGCGTATCCGCTTTTGATCCCAGGAAGCAGAAGATCGCGAAGGCGCTGGTTACGATTATGAAGCGCGCTGGGCTGTCATTCGGAGTATTAGGCAAGGTCGAGGGATGCTCAGGAGATCCGGCGCGAAGACTGGGAGAGGAGAACCTCTTCCAGACCATGGCAAAAAAGAATATTGCGACCCTGCAGACGGTTAGCTTTAAGACCTTGGTAGCCAACTGTCCGCACTGCTTCAATACCATCAGTAACGAGTACCCGCAGTTTGGAAATCTGCAAAATGGCGCGAAGCCTGCGGTAATTCACCACTCAACTTTGCTTAAGAAGCTTTTGGCTGAACACAAGATCGAGCTTAAAGACGGTGAGGCTTCCAAGCAGGTAACTTTTCATGACCCCTGTTATTTGGGACGATACAACCAGGTTTATGACGCACCGCGCGAGGTACTTAAAGCCAATCGATCGCTTAATGTAATTGAGATGGATCGTTCGCGAGAGAAGGCCATGTGCTGCGGCGCCGGCGGCGGACATTTCTGGATGGATCTAAAAGTGGGAGAGCGCATCAACGCGGCCCGCACCGATCAAGCGGCGGCCACGGGCGCATCGACCGTGGCGACAGGTTGTCCATTCTGTCTTCAGATGATGGAGGACGGGGTCAAGATCACGAACCGCGAAGAAAAGCTGCAGGTTCAGGATATCGCAGAGATCGTGGCGGCCAATCTGGCCTGAAGCCCTTATATCAGCGCTTTTTTGTTGACGACGTTCAAGCCGCTTGTAGTAGGATAAACCTCTATTTTTTGAGGGTTATCTTGCTATGGCCAGGACCGTTAAGGCAGCTCTGATTCAAGCTACTCTGTGCGAAAGCCCCACCTCCCCCTGTGAAAAAATCAAGAAAGCGATGATTGATAAGCACGTCTCGATGATCGAGGACGCGGCCAAGCAAGGCGCCGAGGTGTTGTGCATGCAGGAGCTTTTTTACGGTCCCTACTTCTGCTGCGAACAGGAGATAAAGTGGTATCAAATGACGGAGCGGATTCCGGATGGACCGACCACAAAGCTAATGCAGGAGCTGGCGAAGCGGCTGAAGATGGTGCTGGTGGTACCGATGTACGAAGAGGACATCACGGGAGTCTATTACAATACGGCGGCAGTGATTGATGCGGATGGAAGCTTCAAGGGGAAGTTTAGAAAGATTCATATCCCCCACTGCCATCCCGGATTCTGGGAGAAATTTTATTTTAAGCCTGGCAATCTGGGATATCCGGTTTTCGAAACGAGGGTCGGAAAGGTCGGTGTGTATATCTGTTACGACCGGCATTTTCCGGAGGGTTGGCGCGCCTTGGGGTTAAATGGCGCGGAGATAGTTTTCAATCCCTCCGCCACGGTAGCGGGGTTAAGCGAATATCTGTGGCGATTGGAGCAGACCTCGGCGGCCTGCGCAAATATCTATTGGGTGGGAGCAATAAACCGGCCCGGAACTGAAGCGCCCTGGAAGTTCGGAGAGTTTTACGGGTCGTCATACTTCTCTAATCCCCGGGGTGAAATCGTAGCGCAGGCGTCGCGGAGCGAAGATGCCGTGCTCACGGCCGAGTTAAACCTCGATCTGATTCGGGAAGTTAGAAATGTCTGGCAATTCTACCGCGACCGCCGACCCGATACCTACGAAGCAATTACCAAGCCTTAAGTATGTTGAATAGCGATCCGCGTCTCTACAACGAAGATCTAGCCCCGGTTCCAGCTGAGCGCCGGAATTGGAATATGTGGAATATTGCCGCGCTTTGGGTGGGGATGGCGGTCTGCATCCCCTCCTACATGATTGCAGCTTCGTTGATGCAGCAGGGGATGAATTGGTGGCAGGCGCTTTTCACGATTACTTTGGGGAACACGATCGTACTCATTCCGATGGTGCTAAATGCGCATGCCGGAACGAGGTACGGTATTCCCTTCCCGGTGCTACTGAGAAGCAGCTTTGGAGTTAGGGGCGCGAATATCCCGGCGGTCTTAAGAGCGCTCGTGGCCTGCGGCTGGTTTGGAATTCAAACCTGGATTGGGGGCGCGGCGATCTATTCCTTGACCCTTACGGCATTAGGCATGGCCGGGATTGAAGCGCCGTTTAACGGCGCGCCCCTGCCGATATTGGATATTAATGCATTGCAGCTGATCTGTTTTCTTGTTTTTTGGCTGATGAACATCTGGATCATCTGGCGTGGGATCGACTCGGTTAAATGGCTTGAGAATTGGTCTGCGCCGGTGTTGATCTTAATTGGACTGGCGCTCCTCGGCTGGGGGGTGACTACCGCCGGAGGATTTGGGGTGATCTTTTCTGCTGAGACCGTATCGAAGGTGCGCGCCAACTCTGCAGATTATAGCTTCATCAAGGTCTTCTTCCCGCTGCTCACCGGGATGATCGGTTTTTGGGCGACCCTCTCCTTAAATATTCCGGATTTTACCCGCTATGCCCGCTCGCAGCGGGACCAGATTATGGGCCAAGCGATTAGTCTGCCGACTACGATGGGACTCTTTGCCTTTATCGGTATTGCAGTGACGGCTTCGACTGTCGTGATCTTCGGCGAGCCGATCTGGGATCCGGTAGTGCTAATTTCTAAGTTCAAATCTCCGATCGTGGTGTTGATCGGATTATTTGGGCTCTTGATTGCGACCCTTTCTACCAATATCGCCGCCAATGTCGTGTCCCCGGCTAACGATTTTTCGAATCTTAAACCGGACAAGATTTCATTTCGCACCGGTGGAATGATCACGGGAGTGCTAGGTGTTGTGATCATGCCCTGGAAGCTCATTTCGGACCTCGGAGCCTACATCTTTACCTGGCTAATCGGGTATGGAGCGCTGCTTGGCGCCGTCGGCGGGGTGATGCTGGCTGACTATTATATCCTGCGTTTAGCCCGGCTCAATGTGCGCGCCCTCTATAATTATGAGGAAGAATACAGCTTTGGGGGGAGCGGGTATAACTGGCGGGCACTCGTAGCGCTGGTGGCAGGAATCGCCCCTAATGTGCCGGGATTTTTACAGGCGGCTTCGAACGGCACAATCCAGGTAGCCCCAATCTTTAACACTATATATACGTATGCCTGGTTCCTGGCGCTCTTTGTTGCGGGGCTAACTCACGTTATTCTAACGTCTCTCTTTCCGGTGGCTGAGACAGCCGAGGATTCGGCACTTATTGATCCGGAGAGCGTTGAAAGCGATCTTTTATCTTGATTGTTACAGGTTATATGAACGTAGCTATGAAACTGACCAATCCGATGCCGCCCTGTGATTACACCCCTACCCCCTACAAAGGAATATCCAAGCAGGAGGCACTTAAACTTCGGAAGCAGTATCTGAATCCGGCGATCTTCCATATCTACAAAGAGCCGCTGATGCTTGTGGATGGCTACATGCAGTACCTCTTCGACGAGACGGGGCGGCGTTATCTGGACCTCTTGGCTGGAATCGTGACGATCTCGGTGGGGCACTGTCATCCGCGGGTGATTGAAAAGACCAAGGCCCAAATCGATCGGATTCAGCACAGCACTACGATTTATCTCCATCCTCTAATTGGGCAGCTGGCAGAGAAGCTCGCCACAAAGATGCCCAAGGGCTTGGAGGTTACCTACTTCGTTAACAGCGGCAGTGAAGCTAACGACCTGGCCATCACCATGGCACGGCTATACACCGGGAACTGGGATGTATTAGCACTTGAAAACTGCTATCACGGCGCAATTTATAGCTGCATGGGGCTCACTTCGCACCACACCTGGAAGTTCCCGATCGCTCACGGGGACGGCGTTCACCATGTTGCTAATCCCGATCCGTACCGGACCCTCTTTGAGGGGCCCCCGGAAGCAACGGTCGGGAAAAGCATCGAAGCGTTAAAGAATACGATTAAATATTCAACCCCGGGCAAGGTTGCCGCCTTTATTGCAGAGCCGATTCAGGGTGTGGGCGGAACGACCTCTGCACCGAAAGATTATTTTCGACAGGCTTACGAAGCAGTGCGCAGTCATGGCGGACTCTGCATCGCGGATGAGGTTCAGACCGGCTTTGGGCGGACTGGCGATAATTACTGGGGCTTCCAGAATTTTGATGTGGTGCCAGATATCGTGACTATGGCTAAGGGCATCGGAAATGGAATCCCGCTGGCCGCCGTCACCACCAGACGCGAGATCGCTGAGGTACTCGCACAACGGATTCATTTTAATACCTTTGGCGGAAATCCGGTCAGCATGGCGCAGGGTCTGGCCACGCTGGAGGTAATCGACGAAGAGAATCTGCAGGCCAATTCTAAGAAGGTCGGAACCCATCTCCTGAATGGGCTTAAGAAACTGCAGGCCTCCCATTCGTTGATCGGGGATGTGCGCGGTCAGGGGCTGATGCTGGGAATGGAGCTGGTAAAGGACCGCAAGACCCGTGAGCCCGCGAAAGCCGAGACTCTCGAGCTTCTGGAGGTAACCCGCGAGATGGGTGTGCTCCTCGGCAAGGGTGGACTGAATGGGAACGTGCTTCGAATTAAGCCTCCGATGTGCATCACCACGGCGGACGCTGATTTCGCGATCGAGGTGATGGATCAGGCCCTTAAGAGCATTAAAGGATAGTCGATGGAAACCCAAAGTTCATTTGAGGCCTTACGCTTCGGCGCTGAGCATGTATCGCACCTTCCGAATGTGGTGGGTGGAGAGTTGGTGCTGAGTAAATCACCCCGGAATCTGGCGGTCTTGGATCCGGCTACGGGCAAAACCCTCACGAATGTGCCGCTCTCAACAAAGGGAGAGCTGGACCAAGCGGTCAAGGCTGCAGTCAAGGCGCAGAAGGAATGGGGACAGGTTCCGGTTAAGGATCGCGTACAGGTGTTCTTTAAACTAAAGCAGCTCTTCGAAGCCCATCTTGATGCCCTAGCGGAGGTGATTCACAAAGAGAACGGGAAGACTATGGATGAATCCCGCGCAAGCTTGGCCCGCGGAATTGAGTGCATCGAATATGCAACCAGTCTGCCGCAGCTGGTCGGCGGGCAGACCCTCGAGGTTAGCCGCGGCGTGGAGTGTAAGCTGATCCGTTATCCGCTCGGAGTGGTTGCGGGGATTACCCCCTTTAACTTTCCGATGATGGTGCCCCTTTGGATGGTCCCTCTCGCGATCGCCTGCGGCAATGCCTTCATTCTTAAGCCTTCAGAACAAACTCCTATTTCGGCCGTCGAACTTTCGAAGCTCTTAAAACTGGCCGGGTTGCCCGCCGGTATCTATTCGGTGGTCCATGGTGATCGCGAGATCGTTGAGGCAATTTGCGATCATCCTGAGATCAAGGCGATCGGTTTCGTTGGATCATCCAAGGTCGCCAAACTCGTGCATCAACGCTCCACGGCCGCCAATAAGCGCGTGCGTGCTTTGGGGGGAGCCAAAAATCATCTGATTGTGGTTCCGGATGCAGATCCGGAGATGGCGGCGTCCAACATTGTAGCCTCTGTCACAGGTTGCGCCGGACAGCGCTGCATGGCGGCCAGTGTCCTGGTTGCGGTTGGGAACGTAGAGAATATATTGACTAAAGTGCGGGAAAAGATGGCCGCGATCGTCCCAGGACGCGACATCGGTCCGGTCATCAGCCGCGGCGCGCTGGAACGGATCAGCGGCTACATTGAACGCGCTGAGAAAAGCGGCGCCAAGCTTGTGTTGGATGGCCGAAAGAACACGAGCCAGTGCAGTAAAGACGGCTATTATATCGGACCGAGCATCATCGATAACGCCCCGCCTTCGCATGAATCGGCCTGTGATGAGATCTTTGGGCCGGTGTTAACCATCGTACGCTGCGATACCCTCGAACAGGCGCTGCAAATCGAGAACGCAAATCCATACGGGAATGCGGCCGCGATCTACACCGGCTCGGGAGAGGCAGCTCAATTGTTTACGGAACGAGCGAGCGCCGGAATGGTAGGCATCAATGTGGGGGTGCCGGTGCCGCGCGAGCCTTTTGCCTTTGGCGGCTGGAACGACAGCCGTTACGGCGAAGGGGACATCACCGGATTGGGCGCGATCGATTTCTGGATGCAGTCGAAAAAGGTTACGGCCAAATGGTCGGCCTCGCACAAGAGTAACTGGATGTCTTAGGGTCATCCCTAATTTGATCAAGGGGGAGATATGGGGCTGTTAATTAAGAACGGACGAATCGTCACGGCTGATGCCGACTACACCGCAGACATTTGGTGCGAAGGAGAGACAATCTCCAAGATCGAACGGAATCTTCAACCGCCTCCAGGAGCAGAGGTGATCGATGCTTCTGGAAAATTTGTTTTCCCGGGGTTCATCGATCCCCACACCCATATCTACCTGCCCTTCATGGGGACCTTCAGTAAGGACACCTATGAAACTGCGACCGTTGCCGCACTATGCGGAGGAACAACGACCCTAATCGATTTCGTAATCCCCGGACGGGAGGAGGAGCCGCTCAAAGCCTTCGACCTTTGGCGTTCTAAAGCCGAGGGGATTGCATGCAGCGACTACACCTTTCATATGGCCGTGACCCGTTTCGACTCGCAGATTGCCTCCCAGCTTAAGGAGATCGTAAAGGCGGGAGTCAAAAGTTTCAAAGTCTTCTTGGCATATAAGGGCGCCTTAGGCATTGACGATAAGGAACTTTATGAGACGCTTAAACTCGCACGGTCGCTCGATGTCATTACTACCGCACATTGCGAAAACGCGGATGTAATTTCGGAGCTGCAGGCCGAGCTAGTAGCGGCAGGGAGAACCGGCCCGGAAAATCACTATGTCAGCCGCCCGCCGCTGGTTGAGGCCGAGGGCACGCGTCACTTATGTACGATGGCGGAGCTCACGGGAGCGAAGGTCTATGTGGTGCATCTTTCCTGTGAGGAGGCGCTAAGAGAGGCTGTAGCTGCTAAGCTACGCGGCACGGATGTCCAGGTGGAAACTCTAATTCAGTACCTACTATTAGATATGAGCTACGCCGAGCGCCCTAATTTTGAAGGTGCGAAGTATGTGATGAGTCCCCCGCTCCGCAATAAATCAAACCAAGCTGTGCTGTGGGCGGCGTTAAAGAATGGTGTGATCTCGACCCTGGCAACTGATCATGCACCTTTTGATACCAAGCAGAAGCTGATGGGCAAGGACAACTTCTGCCTAATTCCGAACGGCATCCCATCTTTAGAGGAACGGGTCAAAATGCTTTACACCTACGGGGTGGCGGAGGGCCGCTTAGATCTTAATCGCTTTGTGGATGTCGCGAGTACCCAGGCTGCAAAGATCTTTGGGCTCTTCCCTAAGAAGGGCACGATTCAGCTCGGAAGCGATGCGGATCTGGTGGTCTACGATCCGAAATGGCATGGCACGGTTTCAGCCAAGACCCATCATATGAATTTGGATTACAGCGCCTTCGAAGGTTTTGCGGTGAAGGGACGATGCAGCGCCGTAACAGTCCGGGGCAAACTGCAGGTGAAAGACGGCGAGTTCTGCGGAGCTAAAGGGATTGGTCAATTCCTGAAGCGCTCCTAGCATCGGAGGCCGGGGTCTCGCTTTTCAAGATCTGATCCCATAATTTCCGGGAGTCCGCGCTCATCTTCCCGTTGTAGATTGGCTGCCTCCAGTTTGTGGTAAACAAACTCTTAACTCCGGCAATTGCGAAAGAGGCGCCAAGCACGGTGACTAACGTGGCTGCCACCGCTCCACCCCAGCTCGTGAGGATTTGCGGCCCACGTGATAGGGAATGCACCGCAGGGATCTGTTCGATGAAGATCTGAAAGATACGTAAGGTAAAGTAGGTGGACCAGAATGGCAGCCGCTCAACCAAAAAACTATCAAAGTCCGGCTGAAAGCGGTCAAGGAAGCGATCGCGATAGACCGTGCCATTGGCCAACTTTTCGATCGTGCGTCGAGACTCCATGCTGTTGAAAGCATGCAGCGCCTCCAAAACGGCAGTTCCGGGCGCTCCGGCTTTGTACTGCTGTAGGGCGCGATCACATAAAGACTTTTCCGTATCCTTTAAACGCAGATTGCCTAATAGCTCGCTTAGGAGAGTAAAACGGACGGGCAGCGGCTCGTCAGGTGCTTCTTCCAGCCGCTGCTCTAGCGCGGTGTTCAGTTTTCGCAATACCTCACGTTCGGTGAAAAGGTTCTCGCCTAAGAACACCATTGCGTTACGGACTGCCGGGGAGTCGCTATCACTCGCGCGAATCAGGATGTCGAGTGCTAGATCAACCGGGGATCCGCTCGTCGGCCCAATGTCGAACGCGGAGAGCTCCGGCATGCGCAGACTATCAAGCTCCGACTCAGCTTCGGGGCGGTTTGCGCTGACAAAGACATCTGTATCGGGCGCCGCGCTTTGCGTCTTAGAAGTTTGGGGCTGCTCCGCAGCCTGATTCACCATGCCTCCATTATGTAACCGTGCGTAAAAACTGTCGTTTCGCCCTAAAAACGGGGCTTTTCCTGCCTCTGGGGAATGCCGATAGCTAAAGGGATAAGTGCCAGGTTTGGCGCAAGGTGGTTTTGGTGACATCGCTATCGGGTAACCACCTGAAAATGGGGCATAAATCTTGCTTAATCAAGATTCACCCCAACAAGCCGCATTTATTTCCAGAATTCTGGAGGTACGGTCACCTTTGTGGGGTGGAAGGAAGATGTCGGTTTTAACCGGGTTGGTCCGCAAAACATGCCAGGCGCGCGGAGCCTCGAATGTCGAGCTAGCGATCGTATTGCCCCTGCTGCTAGTAGTTTTGGCGGGAGTAGTCGACTTCGGAAACCTTTTCAGCCAGATCGCCTGGTTCTCAACGGTTAACTACGAAGCCTCTCTGGCCGGAGCCTCCGCTAATTCGGACATGGGGCGGGACTACGTTCTCGATACCTTCAATCGGCTGTACGATATTCATCAGGAAAACGGCAACGCTCGCATCGATAGCGGCGACATTATTCAATCTGATGGCTATCCAAGGTTTGAGCCGACGCCCCGCACCGTTACTGTGGAGTCGGTCGCGAGTCCCCGCCGATTTTTGGGGCACTATCCCCTGAGCTTCGACGTCCGTTATGTGGCGCCACAGCTTCTATCAAATGCTGAGACCAACTCCGGCGACCTAAGTGAATTTGAGAATGACACTGATTGTTTCTTCAACTGTGATGGCAGTACCGGAGCAGGTAACTGCGGTGCTGGCCGGGCACCAACTGGCGGTGGAGCATGTGGGTCGGCCACGGCATTAAATCCGACCCCTACAGCTGCTCCGGTAGGAACTGTACCACCCGCTGGCCCAACTCCAACGCCCGGGTATCAAGGAGGTTCTAGGGGCTAATTCTCTATGCTGCCGCGTGAGGTTGGCGCCTTATGTGCTTGGCTGGAGAGCGTAAAGCAGCTAAAAGTATTAGGTGCGTTAGCGGCTTAGGAAACCACACTTAAACTGAGCCTATAGTTTGCTTCGGGATAAATTCTACTCTGTGCAGCAGCTTTACCGGTTCATCAAGGGCGCACTCGCTCGAAGCCGCGCAGCAAGTCTGGTCGAGACCTGTTTGACCTTATTTATCTTCGTACTTTCTGTTCTTTTTCTGATCGACATGTTCAGATATTTCTTTCTGTCGATTATTCTTAACTATGCCGCACACCGCGGAGTGGATCTCGGCTCGAAGTCCGAGCTTGAAATCAACACAACCGAACAGGACTGCAACGCAGGGGAGCACGAGCCCTGCTCACATTTCGAAAGGGTCTTCCACCGTGTACTTGATCGAGTAGCGACTACCGCCAATCTGGTTTCGGCGCCGGCCGGGGCAAGCGCCATGGCAGTTAGGGTGCCTTTTTTGCATTTCCCACGCGAGCCTCAGAATCACGCCGGTCTGGTCCAAGCTTTGGGCGCCGACCGAACCAGCGATGTTGTGTTACTACGACCTGGAGAACAGGCCTGCGAGGTCGAAACTCTGGCAAGTTCTGATTGCAAACCCGGCGGCTTGATCTTTGAAGTTCCCAGCCGGCGTTTCGGAGATGGTTCGGTCGAGGATACGGGATGGCCCCAAGGTGGCGAGAATTGGATCGGCGTGTTGAAAACCAACCCGATTGGTGTGCGTATGGCCGTGCGTTTCCAGCCGGTAACCCCATTCGTCCCGTCCCTAACGCTTCAAATTGAGCAGTACGGGATGCGGTTGTCGAGGGCTGGCGGACCAGGACTTCCCTCGCTAGCCGCGCCCCCGACCGATACTCCTTTGCCCTCGGCAACACCGACCGACACTGCGACCCCTCTTCCGACCGTGGCGCCTCCTACTAAAAAGCCGACTCTACCGCCGACCAATACTCCGACTATTACTAACACGCCGACGATCAGTCCGACGGCAACGATTACAAACACACCGACGATTACCCCAACTGCCACCAATACGGGCACTGCGACGCCCACTGCGACTGTTACCCCTACGCCGACCGTAACCCCAACCGGCACGGTCACGCCTACTGCAACTAACACCGGGACGGTCACGCCAACTCGCACCCCCTCATGGACTCCAACTATAACTCCGACGGCGACGATTACCCCAACAGCAACGGTTACGCCCACCATCACACCCACGGGCACGAGCACCCCGACTCGTACACCGACGGGCACAGCTACTCCGACCCGCACCCCCAGTCGAACACCGACGGTTACCAGCACCGCAACCCCGGTCGGCTGCCCCGCGTGCTGTAAGCGCATGGTTCCGAACTGCCAGCCTAATAATAGTGTGTGCGATAGCACGGCTTGTACGGGCAATTGACGATGAGAGAGCGAAGCAATATGCGAAGTCGGGCTCGTCCACTCTCAGAAGCGCGGGGCATCTACCTAGTGATGTTTTCATTGCTACTGGTCGTAATTTTAATGTTGGTCGCCGTACTGGTATCGCTCGGCTATTTGACCAGCAGCCAACTTCGTTTTCAGCGTGTCTCTAATTTTGTAGCTCTCGCCGGATTGGAGGATTTTCTGCAAAACACTCAGCAAGCGTATGATCAACGCGCGCTTTCTGCGCGAAATCGCGCCGAGCAGATTCTGCAGGAAAATAAGTTACCTGGTTTTGAAAGCTTTGGAGGGATCGCACAGGATGGTGTAAGCGGAGCGCCTGGGACCATTATATTTGGTGAGTACCTCGCCACTCGACCGGCAGTACCGTCGGCTCGTCAGTGCGGAGACGCAGAGACCGATTATCCCTGTTTCATTGCTCATCCTCCCCCTGATCCTGCGCTCAATCTCCCGACTAATTCGACTTATGTGAAGTTACGCAATCAAAGTGGCAACACCCTTAATAGCGCTTTCTGCAGCCTGCTTGGCACCTGCGATATTGGAGTCCAGGCCAACGCTACGGCCAGTTTGGTGCAGCGTTGTACCTCCCTAATTATTGATGTCTCCCCGTCGACTTACTCTGCTACTCACCCGGTAGGCTGCGGGTCCGGTTGTTTTGCTAGCAAAGCCTCACAGTATTCTGTCTGGAGTACGATGGCAGGATGCGAAGGTCCCACTGCGGGGCCGGAAGATGATATTCTGCATTGCGCAGCCAAGGCGCAGGTGACTCCACCGAAGCCGAACGAACGGGCGCCGGTCAGTTATGCGTTTTACCGAGCCGACAACTATCCCTATCAACAGGTACTCCCCGGTAGCGCTGCCTCAATGATCGGTGGAACGGTGCAGTACAGTCCGCTTCCTGGGCCAGGAGTAGATCCGCAATGCCAGAACAGTTCGTGGATTAATGGAGCAAACCGGCTCTTATTCTGTAATATGTATGCGCAGCGAGATACCGCCAGCTCAATCTCGCCCTTCCATTACCAATCAGATTACCGCGTGCGGCAGATTGTCGATCCGGATAATGTGACACGCTATCTGCTGGTAGATTCCTTCGTTACTCCGGATGGTACTTACCGTGGACCAGAACCGTTGGCGAGCTTCTTTCAAGCCTTTAATAGCGGACTCCGCGAGATGAAGAAGAACCTGACGGCTGCGGATCGCGCGGCCTTAATGGGCATAACGGGGAGGATCAAAGGACAGTTTCCCAGCAACGGGCTCTCCAATAATTTCGGCATGCTGGTGCAGCTAACCAACTTTGAAAACCGAGGCACCTTTACATTTGACGCGGCTACCGGTTATCACGTCGAAAGCCCGGAAATCCGTCCGAATTTCTTGGATTACGGACTGTTCAGTGTCGGCGAAACTTACGTGGATAGCAGTACCAATCTGGTTTTGGCTTTAAACCGCGCCATTTCTCTGCTCAACGATCCCAACAATGGGTGCCCCAGTACAGCGCAGCGCACGATCGTAATTGCGACAGATGGCGTAAGCTCCTGCCGCGTCGATGGGGGCAACCTAAGCTCTGTAGATCCGAACGACTACCTTTGCGACTTTGACGATTACAGTGTGTTTGTCGACGCCGAACGCCAGCTAGTCGACGAAGATGATCCGAACAGTGTGCTTTCCAGACTGATAAATAATCAGATCAATGTGATCGTTCTTCAGGCCGGCGCATATCTTGGCCTCAATTACCGCAACATGGCTTATAACGGACGGCTTCTCGACCTGCCGGAGATCTATTCGCGCAGCATGGGGGGCGGATACAACACCCCTGGATCGAATCTTTTCGATACGATATCGCGCTGCAAGGGCCCGACCGGATGGCAGGCCTGCCCCGATCAAACTGCCTATAGCAATATCGGGAATGAAGGCTATCGATTCGGTTTGCCCATTCGCGCCCTCGCCGATTTGGGGATCATGAGCGGCGGTATATATTGTCCTCTGATGCCATCATGTAGTGCCGCAGAACATGGCTGGGCCTGTGACGACAGCCCAACATGTTGTGATGATGGGGAATCCGGCGGGTGCTGTTATAAAAAGGTGAATGTTAACGATCCCAATTCGATCTGCAAACTTAAAGATAGCTATAGACCGGTGGGATCATATCAAGATTGTTCTATCTATAACCTCTCTTCCGGGCAGCAGGCCGCGAAGTGTGTGTTAGATGGACTTGGGGGCAGCCCGTATGTCTTGGTTGAACCGGTTAAGATGTGCCGGGATGGTGGAGAGCCGAACTGCTGTACGGAGCCTTTTGACTGCCTGTAAGTCGGCAGTAGGAAGTCTGGAATCTTCCGTTAGGGCTTGCTGCCCAATCCACGGAGAGGCAGGCTTTTGCTGCGCTCGCAATTGTACGAGTTGCGCAACTCCAGGACAAATTTTCTGTCATTGCGAGCGAAGCGAAGCAATCCCTAACTCTCTGCCACTGGAATACGTTACACAGAACAGATCGGGAAGGAACCCCTTGCCTCTATGCTGGGCATGCGAGCAGATCGGCACAATCTGAGGGATTGCTTCGCTTCGCTCGCAATGACAGGAATTTTTCGTCGAAATCGGTAGCTCGTATAGCAGTGACAGAACCGAGCGCGAGGAGATGGCTTTCGTCCTCTAAATCATGAAATTTAACGTACAGCGAACGACTCGTCGTCCGAAGAGGTGCAACGCGAATCGGGGCGCGGGGTACAGGCGCGCACGATAAACCAGTTGCGCCGTGACTGGTCGATAGGAAATGAGATGCGATGCGATCGAGTAAAAGCAAAATCGCTCTTATAGGCGCCATAGGCCGGTGACAATCCGAAGTTAACGATCCCATCTGCATCTCGATCGGTTCTCCAACTAACCTCAGCAATACCCTCCCGCACCGCGACCTTTAAATCTAAGATCTCCGGACCGCCGCTCTGGGTCGGATACCGATCCCAGCCTGCCAGCATTTTGGAATCTGCAACTCCCCCGCCCAACGGGTTGGACTTAGTTGAAACCTCGGCTGCATCACTCAGACCGTCATGGTCGGTGTCGAGCAGCCCTGCATCAGTGTGATACTTGAAGAGCTCCTCGTAGTCCCCAAGGCCATCGCCATCAGTATCGGCCTTAGTTGGATCCGTATTGAAAGCTTCACGCTCGGCACAGTCATTGATGCCATCACCATCAGTTTCAGGACATTCCTGAGACTCAAGTTTGATGTCATCCCAGGGAGCGGGTTCCCTGTTGGGAGCAGGAATTAGATTCGGGCTCTGCGCAGTAGCGGGATCCATCAGCAGCAGCTGCGCGCCAATCAAGAGCACTCCGCTCAATAAACGAGCCACCATATTTCCTCCTTTCCCCTAACTGCCGTAAGCCAAAACCCGGCCCTCAGGAACCGACGAATGATGAAGTAACAGCTGAAACTCGCTTAGCGCTACCGAACATACAGCCTCGTTCCCCCGACACAGCACAATCCTATCCGAATAGGTCTTGAAGTTGAAGGAGTCAATTCCTGAGCGGCTGCCCGATTCATATAGCTCCCGAACTGCGGCTGCCATTCCGTGCCGTATGAACCCTGCTAATGGAGTGTTGCGATCTTTTTCATCAGGTCTGGCAACAATCGCAAACATACTCATGAAGGGACTGCCGCGTGCGGAACGGTAGCTGAATCTTTCCTCGTCCAGGATGGTGGGGGACCCCAGATAAGTATCGGCTAGATAGTCGGCTACCACATCCGAAGCTCGTGCGGTGTTCAGCGCCGCGCAGATATCTCTAGACCATCTCCGCGCAACAAAACGTACCAAACTATAGTGCCGAACCGCCTCTACTCCACTTAAATGCCCCAAGGGATGGGAATATGCGGTTCCTAAGAGCTTGAAGGCGGCCCGTTCCAAAAGTTCACGACGTTTTGATCGACTTGCACCTTCACCGACCTCCTCAAGAAGTTCCTTACCACCAAATTCCTCACGCGAGGCCAAGGAGTTCTTTATCACCGCAGTAAATGGCGCTAGCCGCGCCTGCCGGAAGGTATCGATATCACCGGGCACGAGATAGCCGTCGCGATCTAAACTCAAGACCCCCAATTCAAACGGGAAACATGGCATCAGTCGTTCAATTTTGGTCTCATATGGGCGACAGCCCGAGCCACGCATAGTTTGACGGAAGATCTTCCGTTCCGCTGCTGTTCCCCCCTCCACACAATGCAGATGATGTCGTGGGTAGCCCAGCCGGTCATAAACATCCAACTCAAGCCCCTCTGGACCAACTAAGGCCATCACTTCGGCGATTTTGGGATCTATTAACCTGCGGTGCCTGTCGAGGAAGGTGTATTGGCGCCGCCGGTACTCGGCCTTGATGGGGGTACCGTAATCCACAATCTGCGCGCCGCCTGACTCCGGAGCTAACAGGCCGGCCAGACGGCTTCCATCGCTGGCAAATTCAGACCTAGCGCTCGCGCTCGCAATGGCCTTCACATACTGCAGCGCCGAATCGGTGCCGTCTTCCAGAATCTCTTTCCGTTTGCGCATGAGGTAAAGAAAGTCTGCGCGCTTCTGAACCAGCGCAGCCTGCCAACGCTCTGATAAAGTGCCTTCCTCTATTTCTCCGCGCAGTTCAGGATTCTTGATCTGCCGTACCAGTTCGGGCGGCAAACTCAGCACTATATGCCAAAAGTGCACCTCCGTACGGGCAAAGCGCTCATCTCCTGGACCGAGATTTCTAATCGCGCGTCCGCGACTTTGCCAGTAGGTGGAAAAAAGATTTGGACATTCAAGATAAATTACATGCGCTATCCCGCGGAAGTTGGAGCCGGTGGCGGAGGCATCGAATTGCGCTACTGCGCAGAGCGTGCTGGGATCTTCCTCGATCGCAACTCGTATTTTTGCACGTGCTTCAGGCGCTACGGTCCCATCCAATTTTACCAGACCAAAGCTGCGAAGCTCGGCATCATTTGCTAGCAGATTTACAATCGATCGATGCTGACCGAAAAACAGAACCTTTTCACCCCGCTCCATCAAAGGCAGCGCAATCTCCTTGGCCGCAGCTAACAACTCAAGTGACGGGGCTAATCCTAGTTTTTCCGGATCGTAAAGCGCCCGCACCATAGAGATAAGCTGCCTGAGGGCTCGGTGGCGCGAATCATGTGCGATCTTCGAATGCTGCTGCCTTTCGGACCAGCCATCGAAATCGCAGGCAATTTCCAGATAGGCGGCAGCACGTTCAGACGGCATCTCTGCCCGTACGATCGGTTGTTCAACCGCACGTGGGACATGCGGAAGCCCGCTCAGTAGCTGATCCCGGAAAGGACGAACCTCTGGGTGATCAAAACGGCGGGCCACATCATCGGTGAACGCAATTGAGGCATAACGTCCCAACAGAGTCTGCGCAAATTCACGATCGGTACAGGAACGCTGGAGCTCCTCAAAGTTTGGGAACTGTTTCGGGTTAAGCAGGTGAATCAAGCTTGCGATTCTCGAAAATCTAGCCTGATAAACAGATCCGCTCAGAAGATAGCGCCACTCCGCTACCATGCCGGCTAACGCCATTGAGCGTTGTGAGTCGGGGTTATCGAAGAGATGGGCCTCGTCAACAACCAACCCGCCATCGGAGCCGGTCCATTCGCAGAGCAGTTTATGCACGCCTTTATTACGACTATAGCAAGCTCGCAGAGTCTCATTGGCACAAATTACATATTTGGCCCCGTCCAGAAATTGCTCCAGCTTCGTTGAGTCCCCTCGTGCAGCATCCGCGGGGATGATACGAACTCGAGATCGATCAATCTCCACACTCTTCAGTATCTCGTCCTGCACATCGGTTCTGTTTGCAGCAGAGGTCACCCACATGACTCGCTCAAAGCCCTTGTGCTCGCATAGCGCTAGGGCGGTTAATGACTTACCGTTTCCCATCTCATGCGCATTGATGCGCTTTCCCTGTTTTAGGTTCTCGACGATCGCCACAATTTGATGCGGGAAAAGTTCCCGCTTTAGTGATGACGGAGGAACGAACTCCTTAAAAGCTTGGAAAAGTTCCTGAACGGCGGGGCAGACTCGATCTAGGATCGACCTCACACGTGACTTTACCTGTGAATCCGTTTGTTCGGGGATTCTATCCGCATGGCCGGAAAGGGCCTGTATCAGCTGCTCGACATCGCCGTTGTAACAATGCAAACACATCTCTCGCAGCAGATCGCAATGAGCTTGTAGCCCTAGCTCATCTAGGTCGATCTGAAGCCCGCCCTCAGCGGCTGCGCTAAGCGCCTGGGTATAAAGCGCAACGGGATCTTGGCGGATAGTTTTCGGTGCCGAGTCGCTGGCCGCCGAGCGCTCGCTTCGTTTTAATTTGGCTTGGAAGGCGCGAAATGCAGGCAGCGATTCCTGCTCCCATCCGAACACTGTGAGAGCGCGGAATAGCAGTGCGGGGGAGTTTCGGAGCTCGGTTTGTAGCTCAGTCTTGGCTATCTCCTCCTTCACAGCGGCTTTAAACTTGGTAAGGTACGAAATTAGGTGCTTAAAAACTTCGCCATCCGAGGCATTTTTGTTTAATGCGGCTCTTTTGTAGGCGTCCAAAAGCAGCTGCCCACGAATCTCCCTGGAGCTCGTTTGCCTGATCGATGCGAAGTGAGGCACTTCAAAGCCAGGGGGGGTGATAAACCACTCGTGTGCTAAGGTTGCATAACTCAGGCGTTCGGGAATTCCGCCTGCGACTTGATCGCAAATTTCAGCGAAAATTTCCTGCAACACCTTACGGCGTATCTCTTTGGAATCGGCATCGCTGTAACGGCCAAGCGAAGGGAGATGGTATCCGGATTGGTACTTCGGTCTATATGCAACATTGCTGCGCTGCGCTAGCTTCCGCTCAATCTCTGTGATCATTCGCGAGGGTGTGGTTAGACCCCACGGGCTTTTAGTGACGCCCATATGCAGAAGCTGTATCCAGGAGTGCCTCTCTTGTCCTGAGGGGCCAGTGAATAACTGGCCTGGGAATGAACAGGTAGTAATGGGACCGTAAGTACCGTTTGTCGCTTCAAAAACAAAATTAGCCAATTCGTCGCAAAGCTCGTGGGAACGTATCACCTGATCCAGAATCTCACGATGAAAAGGAAATACCTGAGGTTTCAGTTTGTAGCGTACAGCGAAATCTCTCTGCTGTGTCTCAAATTGAGCGCTTTCTTCCTCGGTTTTTATCGCCATCGGGGTTGCCCCGCCAAGCCAGGGAATAACGATCGGCTCCTGAGTCGGCTTGTAATCCCGATGAGTTGGTTGATAATCCCGAAGAGGGTCTAGCTCTACCCCATCTTTCGCTTCTAAGGTCTCGTCCGACGTCGCGACCCTTTCAATCAGGCTGTCACCTTTGAGCTCCCCATTAACCAGCAGAGCTGCCCTGCCCCGATACTTCTCTAACAGCTCCGCACCCGTCACCACGGCCAAACTGCCTGGGGCAGAGTATCTTGTGTTTTGAATCCTTGCTTCGTTCAGCCCGGCCGAATTGCCTGCAAATTGTTGCTGTACTATCTCCGAGAGTACAGTTGCCAGCTGCTCGGTTTCAGCCTTGGAGAGATCAAGGTTCTCCAAAGACACCAGATGATAATCCGATTGATCCTGCGCTACACGAATCTCAAGCTTGGCAGATCTCACACTGAAGGCCTTACTCGAACAAAGCGATTGCAAAACCTTTCGCAGATATGTCCCACAGGAAATTGGGTGAGCGGGTGGCGCTTCTTTTCTGCTTAGCCCCTGCTTGCTCGCAATTGCCGCGCTGCGCTGCTCCAGTTGAAACTCGGCCCGCGCTCCGGCCCGCAAAAGTTCGTTCCAACTTTCGAAACGAGTTCTGCCGGACGGGCTAACGAAGGGCTGGCCAGGAAAGGAACAGGTATAGACGGATTCCGCTATTTCCCCGAGTCTGCGGATGACAGATCTGACCGATCTTTCAATGGCATCTGCTCGCACTCGAATTTCACGGACTTCAAAATCTTGCTCAAGATCAAACTGCGGGGGCGCGTGGCGGCGCTCGAAAATAAAGTGTTCTCTGCGCTTTTGGAAGGCCGCGCGTTCCTCCATTGATTGGGGCTCAGGATGATCTTCAAAGCCCTTCGCGGTATGTAGTATCAATGGTTTTGCAAGCCGCCGAAATCCAGCGTAGGAATATCGAGAGTGATTCCATCCTGCAGAATTTGAGGGCAACGCATCCGCCGCTATTTCGGAATCGCGCTCTTGCAGACTCCAGATTAAATGCCCGAGTATTTTCTCACGCGACGCACCGGGGCGCATGAACTGCAGCGCATAGTGTTCGAGAAAGTTCGCGGCCGACATCTCCCGCCCGCGATATGGATTGGAGGAATACTTGGTTCTGAGAAATGATTCGTTTCTAAAGCCTTCTGGATCACCGTCGAACTGCTGCCGTACTGCCTCTTCGGCCATCGCTCTTAGGTAAATCTTTCTGGCAGCGGGCTCCCGTGGATAAGGTTCTTTGAGGGATAATAGGTGGTAATCGGCTTTATCCATCCGATCCCGCTCGATTACGACCTGGTCAGACCCAGCCCAGATCAGCCGGATCATATGACGCAGATACTCCCCGGGGGTCATGGGCCTATCCGGATCCGGAGCCTTCCACCGGGTTCCCTCGAATTCCGCTAGGCAACCAGCTTTGAGAAGCTCTGTCCAGCTATTGAGGCAGGTCCTGCCGGACGGACTTATGAATTGATACCCCGGAAACGAGTAGGTAGCGAGGTCAGGAAGCGAATAGTCTCCATACCGGCGAAATACATACCGGATCGCCCGGTACAGCGCTTCGGCTCGATGGTTGGCAAGATACTCCTCGAAGCTTACAATGGGGAGCGCAGCCCCTTCCTTGATGAATTCAGCCTTCAGCTTTTCATGAAACGCTGCCTCCGTATGGTTTTGAGGTGGGGAATATTGCTCATACCGGGCTAGCATCCCAAGCCGAATCACCTCAATTTTGGCTGGTGCAGCTCGTAGGGTAGCTGCAACCCCCGAATCTATCGCAGATATTTCGACTGTCGGATTTGCTGCTTCAGGCTCAGAGTCGGACGTGGCCGAAACTTCAGATCCATCACCTCCAAGGAAACCGATACGTTCCCGCTCCTCCGCCTCGTCTTCGAGGTTTGCGAAGCGCCTCGCAAGATCCACCGCCGCCAGGTCGAGGGTCGAGTTCGAAGACAGAAATGCATCTTTGTATAGAGAAAGCAGCGCTTCTCCGGAAAATGTTTCTCGCATGCCGGGCGCCGAATAGAAACATTCTCTGAAGTGGGGCTTTACAAATCCAGTCGGATCACCAAAAAATTGATGACTCAGAATTTCACGGGTAACCCCAAGGACGTAATCGCCGAGATCTCCATTCACCGGAGGGCCAGACCCAACAGCTGAAATGTGGTAATCTGCAAATCTAATGTTTGATTTGACATTCAGTTCGTCTTCAAGTTCCAGTGAACGAGAACTATAGAAGCATATATCTGACAGGTAATTCCCCGGGGAGGGCTCTCGCCCGGTACCACGCCCACTTGATGTGGCGGCTTCATCTTCTGCTCTGGCCCCGGCCAGTAGAAGTTCAACCCAGCTTCCGAATCTCGTGTTGCGGGAAGGGCTCACGAACTCCTGCCCCGGGAAGGAGTTGGTGCATATTCCTTGCGCGCTACCCTTGTTCTGCCGTCCTAGGATCGCCTTGATTGCTTTACGTAGCGCTCGGGAACGTTTTCTTGCCTCACTCTGTTCAAAAGGAATATCGATTAGCTTTGGATCGGCGAGCTGCTCTCTGCCGTACAATATCCGACGTGCCTCCGTTTCAGCCTCCCTATCACTGCCGGCCGGTAGTAGGTGCTCTTCGAACTTCGCCAAAGCCCGCAGCACCATCGGACGGCGTCGCGCGTCAGATTGGCGCATGTGAGTAAATAGTTTCTCTACGCGAGCCAAAATCTCGGCTCCCGAGATCGCCGGATCAGATTTTCGAGCGCCTCCAAAGCGCAGTCGTTCGAAATATTCCCGCTGCGGCCCCGGCTGGAGAGGAAGCGGCCCCAGAATCCCCTCGATCTCCGAGACCAATTCATGCACCGAGCCCTTTTTCCAGTATTTGAACCGTGGGGGCCCACCGTAACCCCCATTTAAGGATTCCAAATAATCAAGACTGAGATCCGAAGTTCTCTCTTGCGCAAGCTTGTGGTACGCCGATCTGGGAAGACTTGTATTTAGACACAATCCGTAAATATGATCTGCTAATGTGTTAGGAATTACCTTTCGAACTTCTTCATCTCGACGTGAAGCAACCTCTTCGCTAACCGCAGCTGCGTTCTGCAGGGTTTGCTGATGCGAAGCACACATCAATCCCGCAAATGATAGCTCGCCCCGGCCGCGGGTGTCCGTGAATCGAATATCGGGCAATGCATTTGCTGTAATCTCGGCGACTCTCAAATTGAAGGCTATTCTCAGAGCACTCTCGGCTGCACGATTGATGGAATCGCTGTTGGCTAAATCGCGATTTTGCTGTCGTGATCCGCTGCCAGAATGGCTTTTGCCCTGTGCGAGCAGCTCCTTTAGGCGCTCTGCAGGGGTAACCTGCCCTCCAGCATCGAAAAACAGATCTAGTTCTTTAAGAACGATCGGGTCGGAAGGAATTGCAGGAACCTCCGAACGAACAAGTTTGTTCGCAGCCCTAAACCCGCGCAGTAACTTCGCCCCTGTCAATCCTATGAGCTGAACTCCGGCTTCTGCGGAAGTTACTTCCAGCAGGCCGAACTTGCCTCGTTCCGCGGCTGTCTTTGGAATCCCACCAACCTGGTCAAATAGTTCGATGGCAGCCGCGCGCAGTGTGGCAACATCAGTAAGATCGCCCCTGTAGTGCTGCAGGGCACGGAGGTGATAATCATCAGAACTGGACCACCCCAACAGCGGCGCCGTAACCGATGTCGGCAGGTCGAGCTCCCAAGCCTCCAATTGCTGCTTTAGGTATGAGGTTGGGGAATGGAGCGGCGCAGTTTCTACGCGGTTAGGGATTTTGGCAGGCGCGAAGCGTGCGTAAAAGATCTCGAACGCGTTTTGGATCTCATTTTCCTGCTGAGCTGCGGCGGTAACAAGCGCTCCAAAAGAGCGAAACAATCTAGGGTTAGCTTCAGTCCCAAAACAATGCCCGGAAAATGCGCAGGTTAAAATCGGCTCCTGATATCTAGGAGCTAGTTCGCTAACCACCTCCTCCAGCGCGTGATCCAGCATCCATCCGCCGTGCTCGGCTATCAACCACTCTTCGAATTGATTCTCGAGCGGGTGTATCTCTGCGGCAGTCGCTAGAGGTTTTCCCTTAAGAGCGAGTCCGTGTGCCTCACAGAATCCATTAAAAATCTCCCGAGCACGTACCACCCGGGGTTCGACTGCGTTCGGTCCCGAGAATGCTTTGGGGAAAAATGGCTGCCGCCGCTCCAATAGCTCGGCCAGCTCCAGTTCGGCCGAGACGGGCTGATGCAATCCGGCTGGCAACACCGCACGGGCGAATTCGTCGTGGTTCGGAACAATTCTCGGCACACACTGTTATTGAAAAAATTCAGTGAGTTGTGTCATAGCCCAAGAGCGAAACAGGCCGTCTTTTCAAGCACTTACCGACCCAAAAACTGGTACCACCAACACAAAAATGGGTACCACCAACCATTACTGGTCAGCAATTCGCGTTATAAACCGGGCTCAAGTTACATCAGTAAGCTCTGGCCTTGAGGATTGAAGAATCAGATTTGGAATCGTTGCCAGCACGAACCTCGAGTGTGCTGATAGGCGCCTTGCTCCCCGCGGTCCAGCGTCTAAAACGTAAATAGTCCAAGCACTTCGCTAAAGATGCTCGGGCGGCTTGATCGGCGCCATCTCTCCGGCCGCGAGCCTTTTTTGATATTCGTTCCAGCTTAGCGGGGCCTTTCCGGTGTCTCGTTCCTGCATCGTAATGCATCCTGCGACCGGGCAAACGATACTGCACATATTACAGCCTACACAAGTTTGCTCGTTGATCTCGTAACGGTTGATGGATGAACCGTTTTCAAGTTGCGTGCTCTTGATAATGCTCTGATGGCAGGCATCGTCACAGGAGATATAGCAAAGTCCGCAGTGGATGCACTTTTGCTGGTCGATATTGGCGACAATTTTGTAATTTAAATTCAGATTACCCCAGTCGGTGACATGCGGCTGAGCTTTGCCAATAAAATCGTGAGGCGAGGCAAAGTGCTTGCTCTGCATCCAGTTCAACATGCCCTCCTTCATGCCCTCGACGATGCGAAAACCGTAATGCATGGCGGCTGTGCAGACCTGTACAGTCGTGGCTCCAAGTAGCATGAACTCAACCGCATCGCTCCAGCTCTGGATCCCGCCGATGCCGCTGACCGGAAGGCCGATCTCGGGATCAGCGCAGATCTGCTGAACCATGTTGAGCGCAATCGGTTTGACCGCGGGTCCGCAATATCCGCCGTGAGCGGAGTGATTTTCTACGATCGGACGCGGGATAAAGGAATCCAGATCGACACCGGTGATCGAATTGATCGTGTTGATTAAGGAGAGGCAGTCGGCACCGCCGCGCTTGGCCGCGCGACCGACATAGCGCACATCGGTGATATTCGGAGTTAACTTTACAATCACGGGTGTGCAGGCGACCTCCTTCACCCACTCCGTAATTTGGCAGGCATATTCAGGAACCTGACCTACTGCGGAGCCCATGCCGCGCTCGCTCATGCCATGCGGGCAGCCAAAGTTCAACTCCAGGCCGTCGCAACCGGTGTCTTCAGTGCGCTTCACAATGTCATGCCAAATTTCGCGTTTCGACTCGACCATCAGGGAAGCAATCACGATCTGCTTTGGAAATTCCTTTTTGGTGCGTGTAATCTCCTTTAAGTTGTCGGCAATCGAGCGGTCGCTAATCAGTTCGATGTTATTAAGCCCCATTACTTTATGGCCGGCATAATCAACAGCTGAATAACGGGAAGAAACGTTTACGATCGGCTCGCCGATAGTCTTCCAAACCACGCCACCCCATCCGGCTTCGAAGGCCTTCTTGACCTGGTAGTAACTATTGGTCGGCGGAGCAGACGCTAAGAAGAATGGATTGGGGCATTTGATACCGCAGAATGTGACTTCTAATGAGGCCATTAACGTCTCTCGGAATTTAGAAAATGGTTTATGCCGCGCGCCGCAATCTTCCCCCCTTGAACTGCATCAACGACCTCACCAACCGCGACACAGTCCCCAGCCGCAAAGAGCTTTGGCACACTCGTTGTTGCGGTAGCGGGATCGACCTTAACGGCGTCTCCGTTGAGTTCAAGGCCCTGGATTTCCGCGAGTAGGACACGGAGCGGCTGCTGTCCGAGCGCCTTTACGACCATATCGCAGGGGATGATATGTTCGGAGTTGGGCACATTTCTTAATCCGCTCTTGCCGTGAGCGTTGGGCGCTGACTCACAGCGCACACATTTGAGGCCGCTAACCCGTCCTGCGGCTCCGATTACTTCCAGCGGAGCTGTTAGCCAACGGAAGGCCACTCCGTCCGCTTTGGCAAGTTCATATTCATATTCGAAAGCCGGCATCTCAGCCGCTGTACGGCGGTAAACGATCGTAACATTCTCGGCTCCGAGGCGTTTTGCAGCTGTTGCTACATCGATGGCAGTGTTGCCTCCGCCGATGACGAGGACATTCGCGCCGACACTCGCCCCTGAGAAATTCGGCTCTCTAGTTGGCTTGATGAATTCCAGGGCCTCCAGGCACCCCTCCAAGTTTTCGCCCGGAATGGACAGGGCTGCTGTCGGCCCCATCCCCACCGCGAGAAATACCGCGTCATAGTCATTTAGCAGCTGGGTGACGGAGGGGTCTTTCCCCACCGGAGAATTTAGCCGCAGATCGATCCCGATCGCTTTGATATAGGCAGCCTCTTTGAGCGCAAATTCGGTTTCGATCTTGTAAGCAGCTAAACCGTAGGTGTTTAATCCGCCCGCTTTTGGCGCTGCTTCGTAAACCGTGACAGCATGGCCCCCTTTGGCTAGTTCGTAAGCACAGCTGAGACCGGCTGGACCGGCACCCACAATCGCGATCCTTTTGCCGCTTGGATTACCCCGCTTCCAGAACTGCACGCCCTGATCAATGGCGACGTCTGTCGCAAAGCGCTGCAACCGGCCAATCTCAATGGGCTTCTTATTCAGAGCATTGTAGACGCAGGCTCCTTCACATAGTACCGAGGTGGGGCAAGCGCGTCCGCAGCTTCCGCCCAGAATATTCTCGGCGAAAATCGTCTTGGCCGCCCCAAGGGTATCGGCATTTGCAATCTGCTGAATGAACTGCGGGATGTTGATTTTTGTAGGACATGCCTGGATGCAGGGCGCATCATAGCAAAACAGGCAGCGTGACGCTTCGGCGCGTGCTTCGTTTGGAGTCAGCGCGGGTGCAATATCAGAAAAATTCTCATGAAGCTGCTGCAGCGAAGGACGGGGGGCGAATTCGCTCATCGCAGCATTGTAACGAGCGGCCTCCGATCTTCAAAGCGGAAAGTTGTGGGGCGCGATACACGCGTATTCAACATCTCCCGCAGACGGATTTCCGGCATAAAAAAGCCCGGCACTAGGCCGGGCTCTTAGGAGTCGAAAACTCGATCCTACTTCAATAGAAGCTTAGAGAACTGCTTCCTTGAGCGCCTTAGCAGCGGTGAATCTCACACGCTTCTTAGGAGCAATTTGGATGATCTCGCCTGTAGCAGGATTACGTCCCATGCGGGCCTTGGTCTGACGGACATACATCTTGCCAAGTCCGATCAACGGAATCTTGTAGCCCTTCTTCAGCGCGTCAACGATGAAAAGGTGTAGATCTTCAGCCAGCTCACGAGCCTGTGAGCGCTTGTTCATGCCGGTGAAAGCCCGGATGTTCTCGATCACTTCCGACTGGGTGTAGCTGTAAGTCTTGGTGTTCTTCGGTCTGGTAGCCGTACGAACCTTCTTAACAGGCATCGGAGCCGGAGCGGCTTTCATCTTGGGAGCGGTTTTTTTTGTAGCAGCTTTCATAGTCTTTTTCTTAGCGGCTTTCTTTGCCATAAGAGTTTTAACTCCAAAAATACGTTTAAAATCGCCAGAAACTGGCCAAAATCAGGGCTTTTCAGCCCTTTCGATGGCCATCATAAAGACAAAAATGCGAATAAATCAACTCAAAAAATGCACTGAAACGCTAATTTTTCGGGCTTTTCATGAGCATCAAAGTGATCGACAATGCGCCCCGGTGAGGCACCTCCTTATGAGCATCCAGCGAAAAAACATCAATTTTTGGGCATTTTTTGCCATGTTTCTGCTTAGTTCAGGAACACTGCGGGCGGAGAGCAGGCAGTTCTCCAACAGTACCGAAGGGGTTTCATTCACCTATTCCTCCTCGTTTGAGGAGGTTTCAATGCCTCCAGACGCAACGCCGGGCTTGATAACCGCCCTGAAGGCGTTGGGCGGCGGCTTTCCAACGGTCAATGTCTTGGTTCAGCCTGGGACAATCACAGAATTGACCAGCGCCTCTCCCGCGACGCTAGCTGAGAAGCTGGTGCTTTCAGACTATCGAAAGGTCGGGCTAAATGACGTCCGACTGATTCGGGCGAGCCAGCTGCTTAGAGGGTTGGTGGTACAGGTCGAGTATAGTTCTGGAGGCATGAAGCTTGCCGGTCTGATAGCCATTTATAGCGCGCTAGACCGACATTACGTGCTTACATTCACCGATCGCGCTGATGCCCTCCCGTCGCATGAGCAGCTGTTTCGGGAGATTAGCGAGTCTTTCACCTACAAAGGCCAGAGTACAGACGGGGGCTTTAAGAAACCTGCTCCCACCAGAACATCAGTATTTTTTGAGGCATTGTTAGCTTTGGGTTTGGTCCTATTGCTTGGACTAATCCTGCACGCTAGGTCCAGGACAGCTCCTCGCTCATAAACAATACAGGCGCTACGGGGGATTCCGAGCCCCCCTCAATCAGCAACGGAACCCCCGCCAGAAAATACTCCCCTTGAGGGACATCGTGCAAAGTTAAGAGCTCATAGAGCACGGCTTGACGCAGCAATATCTTGTGTACAGGTCGGTCCGACGAACCGGGCTCGAAATCGGAGGATTTCCATGAAGTGCCCCAAGCATTAAAGCCAGAGTTTGAAACCAGCCACTCGGCAGCTTCAGGCTCAAGCACCATTATAAAATTGGGGTCATGATATCCATGCTCATTTAGCGGCACCCCCTGCACCGTTAGGAATAGCTTATTCGGAGGGGTGTCTTTGCCACTGGCCACTCTCACAGCGGCTATCAGTTCAGTCTTAGAGACCCGCCAGATTTTAAGAGCAGTTGCGCCCGCGACCTCCCTCCAACCAGCCCCCTGCAGTTTTGCGACAGTCACCGGCCCATAAAAGCAGTTTTGCCGGGTGGGTGAAAAATAGCGCTCGATTGTCGCCCCATCTCCAATAATGTGCGACGCAGCATCCACATGGGTGATGCTGTGAGGGCTCAAGATATGGAATGAGGCATTAACCGGAGGGGCCTTGGGGTTGTTTGCTGCGGAGGCCAAGCTATAAATCTCATCTGCCCTATAGCCAAAGCCCTCCCCCCACAGTCCTGGGACTGCGCTGCTTATCCTTCCACCGAGCATATACGGCATGCTAAAACTCCTTTAAGTTCCCTATGTATAAGCACCACTATTCGCATTTTTTCAAGCATAATCCAGGGAAACTGCATTTTACGGCGCACAGCCATCACCCTTGGCCGGATGTGACGCGGGAGGCACATCTGCGTTACTGGGAAGATTCGGCGGCGCAGACCGACCAGAAGTGGGATAAGATTTTTGGAGAGGTTGTCCCCGAGGCGCAGAAACATTTAGCACGGGTACTTAAGCTTCCCGTACCGGAACAGATCTGTTTCGCTCCTAATACCCTGGAATTTGTCTATCGGCTGCTCTCTTGTTTTGAGCCGGGGCAGAAACTCCGCATCTTAACCTCGGATTGTGAATTCCACAGCTTTGCTCGACAAAGTCGACGGCTTGAGGAGCTTGAGAATGTCTATGTTGAGCGGGTGGCCGTTGAACCGTTCGATACCTTTGAGCAGCGGCTACTAGCAGAGCTTAACCGATCCGAATTCGACCTGATCTTCCTGAGTCATGTTTTTTTTGTAAATGGTTTCGCGTTAACGGATCTCCAGACCTTAGTTGATGCCGTAAAGAATCCACGTACGCTGATTGCGATCGATGGCTACCATGCTTTTATGGCTCTCCCGGTTGATTTGGGGCCCGTAGCATCGCGTATTTTTTACTTAGGCGGTGGTTACAAATACGCGCAGAGCGGCGAAGGATGTTGTTTTATGTGGGTACCGCCCCATTCGGAGCAGCGTCCGCTGTTTACAGGATGGTTTGCTGACTTCGCGAATCTCGAGAGCCTACAGAATGTGGCGAGCAAAGTCGGATATGGAGCAGCCGGCGCTCGATTTTGGGGCGCGACTTTTGATGCCTCAGGGCTATACCGGTTGAATGCGGTGATGCGGTGGTTATCGGAACTTGGGCTGTCGCCAGCAAAAATTCATGATTATGTGCTGGGCTTACAAGCATGCTTTCTTGAGCATCTTCGTGATTCCAAACACCCCGATCTCCGTGATGAGAAGCTGCTGCTCCGCAATCCCGCTTGGCATGGCCATTTCTTCACGTTCCGGGCCGATGACGCCGGGGACTTGAGCACGAAACTGAGCGCCCTCGGAATCTCAACCGATTATCGTGGGCCAAACCTCCGATTCGGTTTTGGTCTGCACCAAGATCGTTCCGACATCACCGACCTTTTTCAAAGAATTTCCGGGCTCTGACCCTCCCCCCTCTCTTTTTGGTACCACCAACACTATTGAGGAAACGATCACATCACTCCAGCCGAACATCCTGTGTTGGCTGAAACATACGTTGCGAACCAGCAGACGGAGTAAGGGATTTGTTAACGCCATTAACCGTGATAGTCCCAACCTAAGCGGCTTACGGACCATAATCTGCTGACGCTTCCGATTTTACATGATAGAAACCCAGAGAACGCCTCTCTTGAGCCGAAATCAATCTTAAAACTCTGGGAATCCTAAGTGGGAAGGATAATTGTTGGGCTAATTCTCTTGTTATCTTGCTGGACTGCTGAATTAATGGCGGAAACATTAGCTTGCGTTTCGGCAATTCCTACGACGCAACTAACTTTACAAACTGGGCATCTCGATACGGGCTCGGCAATAATTTCACCCGGGAGTATCCCCGCTACTACAGCGGTAGGTGTAGTAGCTTCCTCAGCCACCGTCACCGACCTCGAAACGGTCGCTTCACTGCACTCAGAACATGACATTGTTGATTCGCTAGGATCGCTGCATGCGCTTCACGTTATCTATTTTCACACCGGCGCGTCACAATTCACCATTAAATTTTACGTGGAGAGCCAAGATGTCGACGACCATGGAGCCTTTGTTTCGGTTGCCCGCCATCTGTTAGGAGCGAGTAGTGAAGCTGGCATAGTGTTAGATTTCGATGGGAGCGGCACGCCGACAAATTTACCTCCGGGTGACGACTTCACACTTGAGGTTACTTGGAACAATGGGGCGCTATCGAGCCAAGTCTCCATTGATCTTTCGGGAATTACTGCGTCAGGTAGCGGTCCTTTTCTTTCCGAGTTCGACAACGACGGGCAGATTGAACGCTCGACGCCGCCGGCTTTAAACCCCAATGCGTTCCTACAGAGCGACGGTCCACTAATATTGCTTGGTGCTAATCTAGACGCTGGGGCTCCGGCCGTCGACGCAGGTGACATTCCGATAGTTACAACAGCTGGGGCGACCTCGTTTTCAGCCACTAGCTTTGAAGATCTGAGCCATTTTGCAGAATTTCAATTCAACTTGAATGTGTTAGAAAGAGGACATGTACCCCACCCAATTACACTTCTATTCTTTCACACGGATCACAACGAGTACACTATAAGAACCTATACCCGATCGGAACTGGTAGATCCAACCGGCGCCGCCATAGGATTTCCACGCCTTCTTAATAGCACTGACATTGTCGTCACGTTCGATTCTCTAGGCATGCGAAACGGGGGAACTCTTGCAAGCGGGGCATTTTTCTCTGTGATAATTCCTTGGAAGAACGGCTCCAGCGAAAAGTATTATATAGTTTTCGACCCGATATCGGCCAAAGGGCGCACGTCCTCCATTTGCTCGGTGGCGACTGATTACTGCCCAACGGATGGCGAGAAATGGTTACCTGGAGAATGTGGATGTGGAATTTCCGATGCGGATCTTAACAACAACGGACTCCCGGATTGCAAGGACGCAGACCTCCCAACTGCGCTGCTTAAACCGCTGGTGGTGACAGAAAGACGAAAGCTAGTATTCGGTCTCCAAACATTTCCGGGCACAGTGGAGTACACTCTCCGAATTACGAGAAATGGAAAGACATCTGTTCATACCTCTGACGCCTCCCGATTCGAGCTCAAAGACCCCCGTCCCGGGCGATGGCATGCTCGATATCGTGTGAAATTCGGAAGCGGTGATAATGCAGAGACTAGTCCATTCAGTGCCCCAGCTTTTTTTCAGGTTCATTAGTTACTGCCCTCTTAGCTGGTACCCCCAACACTATTCCGGGAAACAAACTAAAGGTAACGGACGAACAGATCTACGCATGAGACCATTGCGGGATCGAGACCCTGAAATTTACCACCTGATCACCTTAAGGACGGTCGAGGCGCGCCTTTGGATCACCCCTTGTCGACGGGTGCGGCGCCTAATTGGGGGTGTTGTTGCGAGGTACCAAGAAATCTTTGGAATTATAATTTTTGCCGGGGAGTTCTTGGGCAATCATTATCACCTTCTAATTAAAGCCCCGAATGGTAATGCAGATGAATTTTGCGAGAATATCAATCGCGAAATCGCTAAGCGGCTGAACAAACTGCACGGTCGAGAGGGGAAATTCTGGAGCCGCCGTTACGATGACCAACAGGTGCTCTCCTACGATGATCTACTGGAAGCCTTTCTCTACATTACGACAAATGCCACGCGACATGGACTCATTGAAGATCCAGCGCTCTGGCCAGGCCTGAATTCTTACAGGCAGTCAGTGACTGGAGAAGCGGAAGTTTATTCCTTTGAGCGATATATACCGGGCAAAGGGACAGTCATTAGCACACACACCTTAACCATTTCCCCCCTTCCCCAGCATCAGAATCTCAGCTCCAAAAAGCGGCTCCGTATAATTAGGAGACTACTTATTGAGCGAACCAAGGCCCTAATTGCGGGAAGAAAAGGAAAATTCGCAAACATCTCACACCTTAGACGACAGGTCCCGGGAGCTAGACCTAAATCCGTGTCTCGTTCCCCCCGACCTCCTTGCTATACTTTTGACAGCGCGCTGAGACTCCAATTTAGAAAGTTACGTCTCCATCGCAGGAAGCTATATGACGAAGCCTCGATTCGCTATCGACTGGGACAAAGGAACGTGATGTTCCCCGAGTATACATTTAAGCCTCCAACCCATAGATTACCAAGAAGCAAACCCTTTACCCCTCTAAAGCCCACCGATCTTTTCGCTGCCGCCTAAAACGACACCCGAAGTGTATCTAAGGGCAGTAGGAAGGCACCTGCCTTCGCGCAGTTACGAAAATAAACCAATTCTTACTTCGTCGATGCGACCACTTGCGAACAAGCACGCGTAACGACGAAAGGAGGTGCCTTCGAAGAAGATATGCGTTGGTGGTACCGAGTGTTAGTTACTGTTTGGTGGTACCGCTGATTTCGGTGTAGGAGATGCCGATGATGCGGTTCAGTACCCCGACTACCGACTGCAGGTCGGAAGGGTTCGAGGTCATGGTGTGGACCTGGGCTCCGGCGGGTACTTTCTCAAGAGCACGGGGGTATTCGTCACCCGGAATTCGGAAGCCGATCAGATTAAGAGACTCGGCATGCGCTGTAAAGGAGCTTCCGCTTCTTTTCATTCCCGCGCAGGCGCTGAGTGATAGAATCAGGATCAATACGAGGATTAGCTGCTTTGACATGATTTTTCTCCAAACTGCAAATATTAGGAAAGGTTAGCACCTCCGAGACAAGGTCGCCATTGGCATTCCCAAATGCAGACGCCTTAAAAGCGTTCTGTCACCTGAGCCGCGAAGGAATACAGCCATCCCGGGAATATTCCGAGGAACACGACTCCCGCAGCGCAAACTGCGATCGCCCCGTGGAAATAGGCGCTGGGAGCGGCAAGCACCGGCGATACTTCGGAGCTCTCGTCCTCCACAAAGTACATCGCAACGATCACACGCAAATAATAGAAACATGAGATCGCCGAGCTCAGCACACCGACGATTGCCAATCCTACATATCCGGATTTGATCGCGGCGCTAAAGACATAGAACTTACCAAGCAGCCCAGCCATGCCGGGTGGAATTCCGGCCAGCGACAAAAGAAAGAGGCTCATCAAAATTGCCAAAACCGGACGCCGCGAGCCAAGACCGTTAAATTTGGAGATATCGTCAGAGAAAGCACCTCCGCCAGGGCCTTGGGTAACAGCCAGAAGGACAGCAAAGGCGCCAAGGGTCATAACGGTATAAGCGACGAGGTAGTACAGTGCGGCTGCCCCACCCTCATAGGTTCCCCCCTGAGCAAGGAAGGCCATCATTATATAACCGGCGTGGGCGATGCTGGAGTAAGCTAACATGCGCTTCACGCTGCGCTGCTTCACCGCGAAAACATTGCCAACGACCATGGTAAGAAGCGCGATTGTCCATACCGAGCCGGCCCAAAGCGGAAACAGCGCACCGAAACAGACCCACAAAATCCGGATGGAAACCCCAATCGCCGCGGACTTGACCACACACGCCATATAAGCGGTGACAGGCGTGGGCGCGCCGTCATACACATCGGGAGCCCAGAAATGAAACGGCACTGCCCCGATCTTAAATACTAGCCCAACGATCATTAGCCCTACCCCGATCATGGCCAGGATTGGCTCCTTATAAGAAATGGCCGTGCTGATTGCGCCGATCTGCATGGTGCCTGTGAGTCCGTACAATACCGCAATGCCGTAGAGCAGAAAGGCCGAACTAAAGGATCCTAAGAAGAAATACTTGAGTGCAGCTTCCGCCGAGCGGCGCACCGCAAGCGCCGAACCGCACATGCAGTAAAGCGCCATAGACATGATCTCTAGGCTCAAAAAGAGCATGATAAGTTCAGCGGAATTACAGAGGAGCAAGGCCCCCGTAGTAGAAAAGAGATACAGCGCATAGTACTCCCCACGCGCCTCGATGCCCTCACGCTGTAAGTATGATTCTCCAATCATGAGTGCTAGCAGGGCTCCGCCACAAATGAGGAGATTAAAAAACGCAGCGAAAGGGTCGGCGTAGATAAAGCCCTGAAGAATTGTCTGCCCCACCTCGTATTCTTGATTAACAAAGAGGGTCGAGACCAGCGCCGCAATTAAGAACAATCCGGCTACACCCGCACGCGGCCACGGGCCCCGCAGCAAAACTTCAAGCATCATCAAAACTAGCGCGCCGGCACCCATGATCAGCGCGGGCGCACATAGAGACATATCATGCCAAAGAGTATTCATCGCACTCACACCTTGCTCCGCTTGACAATCAGCGCATCCAACGCAGTCTTGGATTTATCACTAACACTCGAAATTTTCTCATCAGCTGCTTGATCTTCGGCAACCTGCCGGGTACGCATCGGAGCAGAGGACTTTAACATCTGACGCCGTTCTTCAACTACTCGTATATAATTCTTGATCGTAGGCTCAAGCGCATTCAAAAAGGGCTTGGGATATATGCCCATGATGAACACCAACGCCAAAAGCGGCGCGAAGGTCACCAATTCACGCATGCTGACATCAGTTAATGCTCCATTCTTAGCTTCATCAATCTCGCCGTACATGGTTTTCATGTAAAGCGTCAGCATATAGACAGCGCCAAGAACTACACCCGCAACGGCCACAATGGTAAAGCCCGGCAACTCTTGAAAACTTCCAGCTAGGATCAAAAACTCACCGATAAATCCATTCGTCAACGGCAATGCAATGGAGCTCAGGGTGAATACCAGGAACAGAAACGCAAAAATAGGAACACGCGCGGCGAGCCCTCCATATTCGCTAATCTCACGGGTGTGACGTCGGTCGTAAAGCACGCCTACAAGTAAGAACAGCGCACCCGTCGAGATGCCATGATTGAGCATCTGATAGATCGACCCTGCCGCCGACACGGTGTTGAAGGCTACAAAGCCCAGCACGCAGTAACCCAGATGAGACACCGATGAATATGCCACCAGCTTCTTGATGTCTTTCTGGGCCCAGGCCACCATCGCGCCGTAAACAACCCCGATCACGGCCAGACCAGCCAGGTACGGAGTAAATAACTCGGCTGCACGTGGGAAGAGAGGGTAGGCTAAACGAATCAAGCCATACAGACCCATCTTCAACATTACCCCTGCCAATACAACCGAGCCGCCGGTCGGCGCCTCGACATGCGCATCGGGAAGCCAGGTATGAAAGGGAAATACCGGCACTTTAATGCAGAAGGCCAGCGCAAAGGCAGCAAACAGCCAAACCTCCTCCTGCACCGAGAGCCCATTGAAGCGGGCCAAGCTTTCCAGACCAAAGGTAACGACGCCGTGTTGCTGGTAGTAGGCCCACACCAAATAGAAGATCCCAACAAGCATCAGCACGCTGCCGAACACGGTGTAGAGCACGAACTTAAGCGCTGCATAGATCCTGCGCTTTCCGCCCCACACACCGATAATGAAGTACATCGGTGCCAGCATCAGTTCCCAAAAGATGTAGAACAGGAACATGTCGAGAGCCACCAGCGTCCCCAGCATCGCAGACTGCAGCACGAGCATACTGGCTAGGTAGCCCCGCACCTTTTTCTCAACCGAATTCGAAGCCAAAACCACAATTGGCATCAAGAAGGTTGTCAGGAGCACCAAGAAAAGGCTGATGCCATCCAACCCAACATGATAGGTGATCCCGAAGGATGGCAGCCAAATTTTATTCTCGACAAACTGATAGCCGGTATTTTGGGGATTAAAGCCGCCCCAAAGTAACAGCGATAGAACGAAGGTGATCAGTGTCACCACCATGGAGAACGCGCGTACAGCCCTACTCTCGGGGTCCTGGCGGGGACCAAAGCCTGGGAATAAATACAGCAAGATCGCTCCGACGAGCGGCAGGAAAACAATCGAGCTTAGTAGCGGAAATTCCGACATCGTCAAAGCCTAGAGCACATAATAAAAGATGATGAAGAAGACCGTCGCTCCGAAGAGCATCAAAGCGTAGTAGCGAAGCTGCCCGGTCTGCGTAATACGGCGCAGCTCCCCGGTAGCATCGACGAACGCTGCAGTACCGTTAACCATCCCATCGATCATGCCTTGGTCCACCACTTTCCAGAGAAATGCTGCCAAGCCCTCCAGGGGTCGTACAATGATCGCACCGTAAAGTTCATCAAAGTAGTACTTACCGCTAAGCAGCTTTGAGAGCGGCGGCACAAGTCGAAGGAACATCCCGGGCAGCTCCTTCAGCTGTGTGTACATCACGAATGCCAAGCCCACCCCCAACAATCCGGTCCAGGAATTGATCAAGGCCGCAGCGATGCTTTCGTGGTGATGCTCGGCCGCTGCTCCAAAATTAAGCGCAGCAAGGTAGTGCTCCAACGAGAAGCCCAGGCTGCCTGAAAGTGCCAAACCGCCAAATGCACCCAGCACGGCTAACACAATCAGCGGGACGGTCATCGGCCAGGGCGACTCATGGGGATGCGCGTGGCCGCGATATTCACCCAAAAAGGTCATCACAAAAGATCGCGTCATATAGAACGCGGTGAGGAACGCAGTGAACTTGACCAAGATCAGAATGTATTCAATCCATTCTTTAAGATGTGGGTTATGCCAATGTTCAAGCGCTCCAAGAATGGCGTGCTTGGACTGATACCCGGAGAAGAAAAATATGCCAGCAATCGCAAGCACAGACACCCCGTAGGTAATGCAGGTGATCGGCATCTTCTTGTAAAGGCCGCCCATATGCCGCATGTCTTGCTCATGATGGCAGCCATGAATCACGGAACCGGCACCAAGGAACAGGCAGGCCTTGAAAAAGGCATGCGTCACTACATGAAAGATCGCGACCCAAAAAGCGCCGGCAGCCGCCGCCATAAACATGAAGCCCAGCTGACTGACCGTGGAGTAGGCCAATACTTTCTTAATATCGTACTGCGTAAGGGCGGTCGTTGCAGCCACGAAGGCGGTCGCAACGGCCACCACTAATACGACTGCTAATGCAGCCGGAGCCAGCACAAACAAAAATCCCATGCGCGCCAGCATATAAACACCGGCTGTCACCATCGTGGCGGCATGAATCAAGGCTGAAACTGGAGTCGGACCGGCCATCGCATCAGGCAGCCATACGAACAGCGGGATCTGCGCGGATTTTCCACAGGCGCCGACAAACAAACAAAGCGCCACTAACGTATAGAAATCGGTGCCGAGCGCCACATTGCCGGACATGATCGCAGGCTGCAAGGCCACAAAATCGGTTGTCCCGACAAGGTGCAGTAAAAGGAAAATTCCAAGCAAAAATCCCGCATCGCCAATCCGATTGACAACAAAGGCTTTCCGTCCGGCTGCGGCATATGCCAGGTTCTTAAACCAAAATCCAATCAGCAGATACGAACAGAGCCCTACTCCCTCCCAGCCGATAAATAGGACCATCAGGTTGCCGCCCAAAACCAGCAGCAGCATCGAAAACATAAAGAGGTTTAGATAGGCAAAAAATCGATGCCGTCCCTCGTCCTCATGCATATAAGCGGTCGAGTAAAGATGGATCAGAGTACCCACCCCTGTGACCACCATGCACATGACCGCTGAAAGCTGATCCACTCTAAAGGTAAAATCGACCTTCAGATCCGCCAAAGAGATCCACTGAAAGAGCTGATCCTCAAAATAGTGCGCCTCGGGAAGTGCCCAAACCAGCTTCACTACCCAGAGAAATGAAAGCGCAGACGCAGCTGTGGCGATAATCCCAGCCCAATCCCGCTCCTTCCTGCCCAGTACGTAAGCCAGCAGCGCGCCGAGCAGCGGAAAGAATGCGATAGGCCAGATCGTTGCGGAAATAGCTGCTTGATTCATTAGAATTTCAACTCCGCTGCATCAGACGTTTCGATCGATTGCCCAGCCCGGAAGACGGAAAGGATAATAGCCAAGCCGATTGCAGCCTCGGCCGCCGCTACCACCATCACGAAAAAGACCGCAATCTGTCCATCCAAATTGCCCCACTGCTTGGAGAAAGCCACGAAGGTGAGATTAACCGAATTTAACATCAGCTCTATGCACATGAAGACCACGATCGCATTGCGGCGCACAATCACTCCGACCACCCCAATCGAGAACATCAGGAGCGCTAGAATCAGATAATGTGTAATCGGTACCATGGCGTTCTATAACTCCTTCGTACGGTAACGCCGCCGGGCCAATACTACAGCGCCTGCGATGGCTGCCATCAGCAGCAATGAAGCTGCTTCAAACGGGAAAACGTAGCGCGAATAAAGCACCTTTCCCACCGCCGCGACGGTCCCCTGCAGATCCGATGCTGGAGGCGCACTATTAAAGCCGGAATCAAATTCCAATCCCAGCGTCACCGCAAAAGCCAGTCCGCAAATCAACGCCGCTCCGAAATAAAGCGGACTAAAGGGTGAGGCCTTTTCCAATTTTGCGCTTAGCAACATCAGAACGAACATTACCAGCACCATGATGGCGCCCGCATATACCACGACCTGCACAGCGGCGATGAAATGCGCATCTAAAGTGGCAAACAATCCAGCCACAACGAAGAGATTGAATACCAAAGCTAGCGCGCTGTAGATCGGATTCTTGAATGTAATGACGGCCACTGCGGAAAGCAGCAGAAGCACCGCCATGAGATAAAAGGTGACTGCCATCTATCCGATGCCTCCCGACAATTTCAATGCGGCATAGAAAACCAGATTCAACATGCTAAGCGGCAGCAGAATCTTCCACCCCAGGTCCATCAACTGATCGTAGCGAAAACGGGGCAAGGTCCAGCGAATTACAATCTGCAGGACACAAAAGAACACCACCTTAAGCAGCAGCACATGGAATCCCACGATCGCCCAAATCCAGTGGTTAGAAGGGTATGTAAAGAAAGGAATATTCCAGCCACCGAAGAAGAGAATCGTCAGCAGCAGTGCAAAGAGCCCGATTTCAGCAAATTCCCCCAGCCAAAACACCAAGAATTTCATGCCGGAATATTCGGTGAAGTACCCTGCCACCAGCTCCGATTCGCTTTCCGGCAGATCAAATGGACCACGCTTGGTCTCGGCCATGCCAACCGTGAAGAGAATCAGGAAAGTCAGGGGCTGATAACAGATGCCCCAAAGTTTTCCCTGCGCATTCACCATCTCGTAAAGATCCAAGGTGCCGTAAACCAAAATGACCGTCACCAGCGATATGCCCATCGCCAGTTCGTAGGAAATCATCTGAGCGGATGCGCGCAGCGCTCCCAGCAGCGAAAACTTATTGTTGCCACTCCAGCCAGCCATTGCCACGCCGTATACTGAGACTGATCCCATCGCGAAGAGGAACAGCACCCCGGCATCCAGCGAAGCCACCTGCAGACGAATGACCTGGCCAAAAGCCTCAAAATCAGGGGCCATCGGCACCACGGCGTAAGCCAGAAAAATCGGGAACACAGCCAGGAACGGAGCCAGGGCATGAACGAACTTGGGAACCCCGGCAGGCACAAAATCTTCCTTGAGAATGGCTTTGACGGCGTCATTGACCAGGGTATTGATTACACCCAGTCCGCCCATAATACGGAGAAAAAAGGCCACGGGCTTCAGCAACAGATTATCAGTCTGCACATAAGCCGCGGACCGGTTAGCTCCAATTCGGTCTTGAATCAGGGCACTCCCCTTTCTCTCCACCCAGGTGCAAAATGCCGCGAGATGGAGCGCCACCAAAAACAGCGCTACAATTACCTTAGCAACTAAGATCATCAGCTCCATTGCGCTGCTCCTGTCTGAGAGCCGGCCGTCGAGGTCGCAGCATTCAAGGACTTAAGACAAACACCATCGGCCTTAATCTGACGAATCGTCACTCCCGATAGCTGCTTCGTTGCGCTGAGATATGAAAGGGTAAGGGCGCGCTCGTCTTCGGCGCTGGTCAGCTTGGCCCCCATCTTCTCCGCCAGCCGTCCCAGCATGCGCCATTCCGGCTCGGAACCATCAGGGAACGGCACCACCCGATCAGTGTATTGCAGCCGTAGATTGCGGTTAACTAGGAGCCCCGATTTTTCAAGAATGCTTCTTCCGGGCAGAACGACCTTCAGGGCCCCAGCTACTGCCGAGCCGGCATCGGTTAGAATACCAACGCTAACGGCGGCTTTCTTGATGCCCTCAATCAGGGCCGGATCCTGATCTGGGAGCGGGATACTCCGTTCTCCGACCAAAAGCAGCTGCTGCACCGCTCCCGAGCGCAGCTTCTGCAGCGCTGCGGCGTAGCTCTCCTCCAAATTACCGCTAACCAGACCAGCGAACTCCGCACCGCGGAAATTGGCCGCGTAGTCAGGGCTCACCAAAATTTTTTCAACCTTCGACAGTGGCCGCTCTCGATAAGCCAGCGCTACCTGTGCTCCCTTTAAGGTCTTATCCACCAAATTCTTGAGAACCGAAAATTCTTCGAGTGTCAGATCAGGTGAAACTAAAACGAGCGCCGCCTGCCCCTTCAATTTAGAAGCCTCGAGCAGCGCGGCATTCAACTCTGCTGCCTTGCCGCCGATGTGCGGTGTGACGATGCGATGCTTAGGGAGAAAGCGCATGAAACCGTACCGGCCTTCGTCGCACAGCCATTCCTTATTTACCTTGTCATTGAGGCGCGCCTTGACCTGCACGATCTCGCCATCGCGCTCGGCAACCTTGACGTTGCAGCCGGTCGAACATCCAGGGCAAATCGAATCAGTCTGCTTGGTGAACCAGATGCGGGTGTTGAAACGCCACTTAGCATGGGTCAAAGCACCGACCGGACACAGATCCACCACCGTCCCCGAAAGCGCGTTATCAAGAGGCTTTTTCGGATTAACCGTAATGACGCTGCGATCACCTCGATTGAGCATGCCAATTTCAGAGGTCTCGGTAATCTCGTCGCAGAATCGAATGCAACGGGTGCACATGATGCAGCGTTCCCCGTCCAGCATGACTGTCGGCCCCAAGGGCTCGGCCTTGACCTTGTGAACCTTATTCTCAATGAAACGACTGGGCTTCGCGTTGTATTCGAAGTGGTAGTCCTGAAGCTTGCAGTGGCCGGCCTGATCACAAACGGTGCAATCGAGCGGATGATTGATCAAAATGAATTCCAAAGTGGCGGCCTGCGCAGCTTGCACCTCTGGACTGGTGTGGTGAGTATTAACCTCCATGCCTTCAGCGACCTGGGTGTGGCAAGCCACCATTAACTTAGGGGCGTTCTTAACTTTGACCTGACAGATGCGGCAATTCGCCGGAATCGAAAGATGCGGATGGTAGCAATAAAAAGGGACCTCAATGCCGGCGGCAGTGGCTGCTTGTATAATCGTGCTGCCTTTCGCAGCGCGCACGACTTTGCCGTCGATCGTGAGCGTTACCAGTTCAGTCTGTGTCCCGTTAGTGCCGCTCATGCTCAGTGCGCTCCGTCATAAACAACATTCAGATATTCGCGCGGCTTAACCTGGCCTCGAATCGCCTCGCCGATCCGTTCCTTAAACTCCTCGGGGAACTTCTTGATGATGCTCAAGTACGGCAGAATCATGGTGTCACCGAAGGCGCAGATTGTATGCCCGCCGATCTGCGCACATACATTTTCAATCAGCGGAATATCGCCCGGCAGACCCTGCCCTCGAGAAATACGGGTGAAGATCTTCTCGATCCAGTGCCCGCCTTCGCGACACGGTGTACATTGGCCGCAAGACTCGTGCGCATAGAAGTGCGCAAGATTCAGAACCGCCTCAACCATGTCGGTAGTCTCGTCCAACACCATGAACCCGGCGCAGCCAAGTGAGGATCCCGCTAAGCGCAGCGATTCGTAATCCATATTCACTTTTTCGATCTCCGGCGCGGTCATGATATTGACCGAGGATCCGCCAGGAATTACGGCTTTAAGTTTACGCCCCTGCCAGATGCCGCCGCACTCCTCCTCAATGAAGCGCTTCATTGGGTAGCCCATGTCGATCTCATAAACCCCAGGCTTATTAATATGGCCCGAGGCGCTGACCAGCTTGGTGCCTGAAGATTTTTCCACGCCGATTGAGAGGAAAGCCTTTCCGCCGTTCTCGATAATGAAGGGCATGTTGGCCAGAGTCTCGACGTTATTGATCACAGTTGGACATTGATACAGTCCCGAGACTGCCGGGAAGGGCGGCTTCATGCGGGGCTGCCCTTTCTTACCTTCCAATGACTCCATCAGCGCACTCTCTTCGCCGCAAATGTATGCGCCCGCACCGCGATGAATCACCATGTCATGGTTAAAATTACTGCCGAAGATATTTTTGCCCAAATATCCCTTGGCATAGGCCTCTTCAATCGCTTTCTTGGCCCGAGAAAATGGGTAGCCGTACTCGCCGCGGATATAAATGCAGGACCAGTTGCTTTGCAGCGCCCAGGCCGCAATGAGCATGCCCTCAATAATAAGGTGCGGATCATTTTCTAACAGCAAGCGGTCCTTGAATGTTCCCGGTTCGCTCTCGTCGGCATTGTTAATCAGATATACCGGCTTTCCCGAGTTGCGCGGGACAAAGCTCCACTTCATACCGGTCGGAAATCCCGCACCGCCCCTGCCGCGAATGCCCGAGGTCTTAACTTCCTCGATCACCTTCAGCGGATCGATTTGAAGCGCTTTCTTAATCGTGCTGTAGGCACCGCGGCTTTCCGCGCCGGCCAAGGTGTGCTGATCCGGCTGACGTATGTTCTTAAGCAAAATGGAATGATGCGCGGTCATATTCTAAATAATCTGGGATTTCGGATAACCTTTAAGCCCTTCGCCCATCCGATCATCGATCGTTGAAAGCTTTAGATCGGGTTTCTCCTTTTCGATGCGATCCAAAATCTCGGTTAATTTCTGCGGAGTCAAATTCTCGAAGAAATGATCATTGATCTGACACATCGGCGCGGTGCCGCACGACCCCAAGCATTCAACCTCTTCATAGCTCCACATACCATCGGCGCTGGGCTGTCCGGGCTTGGTGCCAAACCGTTTACGTACGCACTCGGTCAGCTTGGTGGAACCGCGCACGGCACAAGACAAGGTACGGCAGATCTGCACGTGATATTTCCCGAGCTGCTCCTTGTGGTACATGGTGTAAAAGGTAATCAGCTCCTGCACGTTTACCGGCGACAGGTTCAAGCGCTCAGCCGTCCACTCCACTGCGCGGTCATCTAAGCGCCCCAATTCTTCCTGCGCTATATACAACGCCCACATCGCCGCAGATTTCGGATCAGGATAGAGCGCTATCTTCTCCTTTAATCTGGCTTCAGCCTTATCTGAAAGTTTAATGCTCATATTTGCTAGCGATCGCACTCTCCACCAATCATGTTGATCATCCCGAATGTGGGGACCACATCGGCCACCGCCGCGCCGAGCAACATTTGGCGCATTACTCCCATATGAATAAATGACGGCGCCCTTACATGCACCTTATAGGGATACCCCGATCCGTCCGAAATCGTGTAGAAACCAAGCTCCCCTGTTCCACCTTCCACCGGAATATAAGCCTCGCCTTTAGGCGGCTTTACTCCATACATCACCATCTCAAAGTGATTGATCATGCCGTCGATCGAACCGTAAACCTGGTCTTTCGGCACCAGCACGATGTGCGGATCATCCACCGCAATCGGTCCGTCGGGCAGACGCGAGATGGCCTGTTCGCAGATGCGCATGGACTGTTCAATTTCGTAAAAGCGCACTAGGAAGCGATCGTAATTGTCACCCTTCGACCCCAGCGGCACTTCGAAATCAAACTCATCGTAACTTGAATAGGGGAAAGCTTTGCGCACATCGTAGTTCAGTCCCGAGGCGCGCGCGATCGGACCGGTTAAACTAAAATCCGCTGCCTGCTCCGCAGTAATCGTGGCCACATCGCACATCCGTTCGATGAAGATACGATTACGAGTTAGCAGCCGATCGCAATCTACCAAAATCTTGCGCGTCTGCTTCAGCGCAGCATCAAGCTTAGCCGCAAAACCGTTGGGCAGATCGTATTTCAAACCACCCACGCGGCCATAAGAAATCGTCAAGCGGGCGCCTGTCACATCTTCAACCAGCTCCCAAAGCAGCTCACGCGCCTCGATCATGTAGAGCATTACCGTGAACGCACCCAACTCCATGGCTGAGGCGCCCAAACAGGTTAAGTGGTCGGTGATGCGTGAGATCTCGGACATGATCACGCGAATGTATTGGCACCGCTTAGGCACCTCTACTCCGAGCAGCTTCTCGACCGTTAAACACCATCCGACATTGTTGATGATCGGAGAGACGTAATTTAAACGATCGGCGTAGGGCATGACCTGATTATAATCTACGGTCTCGCACATCTTCTCGAAGCCGCGATGCAGGTAGCCCACTTCGACGTCGGCATCCAAAATCTTCTCGCCAGAAAGCTCCGCTACGATCCGCACCGTGCCGTGTGTAGCAGGATGAGCCGGACCGAGATTCAACACCATGGTCTCGGAATGCAGATCGTCGCCCAACTTACGCGAGCGTACGTGTGTGGTGACGCCGCCTACCCCATAATCGACATTCAACAGTTCCGGATCGGGGGCTTTCATCTTCGGCTGCCCTCTTGCTCTGACGCTCCAGCGGCGCGTTTGTTAATCTGAACTAATGCCGGCCGCTTCATCAGCCGAGCTGTATTTTCAACTTCAGGATGCCGCAGCGGCACACGCGGCTGCTTGCCCTGCACGGGGTAGTCCTTTCTTAGCGGATGACCCACGAACTCTTCATACATCAAGATACGGCGCAGATCGGGATGCCCGTGAAATTTAATCCCGTACATATCCCACACCTCGCGCTCCATGAAATTCGCGCCGGACCATAGTGGACACAGACTTTCAATTTCGGGTTTTGACTCCTGCACCCAAACCTTGACCCGCAGGCGGTGCAGCTTAGCGGTGCTAAGCACATGATATACCAGCTCAAAACGTGCCTCGGCCTGATCCATCCAATCGACCGCGGTGACATCCAGCAGCATGTCGAAGCACAGCTCGCTATCCAGCTTAAGCAGCCGAAAGAAATCGACGAGGCCCTCGGGTTTCACCCGCACCACGACATCGCCACGGTCCAGCCGTGCGTCGGTGAGCTGACTCATCAATTTGCTATTTAAAAGATCTAGTAGCTTTTGGCTCTTATCTTGGTCGGACACAGACAAACCGCAAAAACAGTTGAACGCTTTAGGGGCCCTTCAGTTCTTAATACGAGCAAAGACTAGCATGCAAGTCGCTATAGATCCTATAAAAGCAATGGACTTTTCAGCGCCTTCCGGGGCGTGGCGAAGAGTCAAAAAAAGAAATTAGAACACTGTTCAAATGAAGCGCCCTTGCGATATCGTGGGCTCCCTTTTTTACTATGGCCTTTCTTAGGCAGGAAAAACCGGCGAAATGACCCTCGAAGAATCGGAAAAACAATTGTTAACAGCTGAGGAAGTTTCCCTCGCCAGCACTTTGGAGAGTCTACGCAGTCAGCGTGTGCGCTTGGTGCAGAGTTTCGCCGCCGAGAATGCGCGCGCCCGCGGTTTAACTGCCCAAATCCATGATACCCGAAGAGTCGAAGATAAGGCGCTGTTGGCCTCGGACGAAGCCGTCTCGCACGCTTTGGCACATAAACGGGATGGCGACCTCAAGACCATCGATCGGCTTATCGCGCAGCCATATTTCGCACGGTTCGTAATCACCGATCGGTCGAACCCCCGCGAACAGGAGCTCGAGTACAAACTTGGCTTAGCCGCGAATCCTGACTGCCGCATTATGGATTGGCGGCGTGCCCCGGTCTCAAAGCTTTATTATGAGTACAAAGAAGGGGAAGAGTTCGACGAGGAGATCCAGGGTCGTGATCGCAGTGGCGTGATCAAGCTCCGTCATTCAGTCGATATCGAGGGCAGCGCCCTAAGAAAAGTTTCTTGCCGCTACGGCACCTTTATTAATAAGGACGGCCGGTGGGAGAAGCGCAGCTCTCGGGCTGTGCCGTCGCACCAAAAGGGCGGGCTCCCTCAGATCCTGACGCTGATTACCCCCGAGCAATTTAAGATCATCAGCGACGATCCTCATAAGCCGCTCTTTATTCAAGGGCTGGCCGGGTCCGGCAAGACTACCGTGGCATTGCACCGATTGGCCTGGCTCCTCAATCAAGAAGATTATCCGATGACCTCAGACGAGTGCGCGATCATCGTCCTGAGCGAGACATTGAAGCACTACGTCCAGAGCACCCTGCCCTCAATGCATGTCGAGGGGGTGAAGGTCTTCACCTTCGCCGAGTTTTGTGCACAATGCGTGAAGACCAGCAGCGCCCTATTTAGTCATTCGCAGTCCGGCATCAAGCTGGCCGCAAGCGCGGCACCCGCAGGCAGCGAACGGGTCAAGAATTCGGTTGCAATGCTGCGCCGCATTGAAGACGCCACAAATGCCGGGCCATATACTGAGATCATTTTAAACATCCTCAGAAATCCGGCAGAGCTTCTCGCCATAGACGAAACCAAGGTGCTGGATCGCGAGAGCATTAAATTGGCGCTGCAGCGGTCAGAGGAGATCTATGCACAGAGCGCGGTCGATCGCTCCGACCTGGCGCTTATTCTGCGACTGTTCGAGCTTCGCAATGCTGGCGTGACGCGAGCCGACGGCTCAATCGGCAAACTGAAACATTTAGTGGTGGACGAACTCCAGGAATACAGCTCCACCCAGTTGGCAGCGCTAGCTGGTGCCGTGGATAACATCGGACACCTGACCCTGGTTGGGGATACAGATCAAAAACTTGATCGCGCCATGAATTTCCCAGGCTGGGAAAAACTGCGGCTGTACTGGAAGCAGCAGGGGGTTGGCGCCAACTTCTTTTCGCTGCAGGTGAGTTTCCGCAATACACTTCCGATCATGCGGTTAGCGCAGAAGATCAAGAGCATCCCACTGAGCTCGAAGGGGCGCGAAGGCCGCCTCCCGATCTGGTTTAAATCACACTCGCCAGACATGTCACTTGAGTGCGCACAAAAATGGCTGACTACCGCACTAGAGCGCTATCCCGACGCATTGTCGGCTGCAATCTGCCGTAACGCCGCGGACGCCCGGGAGCTTTTCAATTGGTTGAAACCAACTTTTCCAGCTGCGATGCGGCTCGGCATTGATAGTGAATATAGCTTTGAAGAGGGTCTGGTCATCACCCATCTCGAAGAATCAAGGGGCTTAGAGTTCAGCAATGTACTGCTTTGGGAGGTCTCCCGAAACAACTATCCGGACGATCCCGAATCCCGTAGCGGCCTCTATGTAGCGATTACACGAGCCTCAGAAAATCTGTCGATTTTTACTTCAGGTCAGCCATCGCCCCTGCTCCCCGCTTTGAATAGCGGATTGATGCGAATCTACGGGGCCGAACAAAGCTAATAAAAAGGAAGCCTGGAGAGACGCTTTCGAGGTTCAGATTTGACTGGGATCTACCTGACCGGGCTACCATTTAGGACTTTGTTTAAGATTGGCGCCTATCATATGATAACCATGTAAAGCGGTTTCCATGCGTTGGACCGTTATAGTCTGAATCCTCTTTGAGTAGTTGCAAGTGGGCGAGACAGGTCGAATCGCAGTAGGAATCCCCGCCTTAGTTCAGGGCATCACGGGCCCCGGCACTCCGCCACATCTCTCTGCAGCCAGCATCTCCGACGAAGCATCCCGCCAACTAGCCGCGGAAGCAAAGTATCCGATTATCTCCGCTGACCCGGCGATTCTAGCGCTTAAGCATGAGCTGGCCGTGGTCGCTAATACCGAATCGACCGTGCTTATTTCGGGAGAATCCGGCAGCGGAAAGGAGCTCTTCGCCAGACATCTGCACCTGATCAGCCGCCGTGGCCCGGTTGGTAAGTATGTAGCAATAACTTGCGCCTCGCTCCCCGGCGATTTAGCCGATTCACATCTCTTTGGGCATCTACGGGGGTCTTATACCGGGGCGCATCTCCCCCGTACCGGTTTTTTTCGCACTGCTGAGCATGGAACACTTTTGCTTGATGACGTCACTACTTTGGCGTTGCCGATTCAAGCTAAGCTCCTGCGCGCCTTGCAAGAGCGCGAGATCGTGCCGGTCGGCGCCGACAAGCCAGTGCCTGTTGATGTGCGCGTAATTGCCGCTACCAGTAAAGACGTGTTGAAACTAGTTGAGTCTGGAGCATTTCTCGAAGATCTATACTACCGCCTGAACCAGTACCCCCTCCCAGTTCCCCCACTTCGTGATCGTCTCGGAGATCTTCCAAACCTGGTGCGACACTTTTGCTCCCGGCAGCCCGGGCTGGAGCATTATGACGGCGCCGAGACCCCGATCGTCAGGATGCTAACCGATGCCCAGTGGCCCAATCGGGTAGCATGGCCAGGCAATGTGCGGCAGCTTGAGTCCGTTGTTACCCGTGCATGCATCTTATCCCGCATCGCGGGCCGCAGTTCTCCAGGCATGCAAGATTTCAAACTGGCGTTAGATCGGGAGGCCGGTGTCCAGCCAAGCACCGCCCACGCATTCCATACTTCGACCGGTCCGAATTCGGGGCTGCCGCCACGGGATGCGGGGACGAACAGCAACTCGCTGCGGACGTCTCTGGGGAGAAGATCTACGTCCCCCAGAATTGAAGACTACTTGCTTGTAAAAGGCACCTTACTGGAAACGGTCCTTAAGTTTCCGGACATCAATTGGGGTCATTGGAAAGGACGCCTTCTAGCAGCCGCAACCGGTTTCGGGCGCGATATTGTCCCCGACTTTGAACAAGCTCAAAGGTTGGGAATCGGAGCGAAGGAACTAGCACGCATGAAGGGAATGGCGAAGGGCACAATCTTAGAAACCGCGCAGCAGCGGGGACTACGCGCAGGGTTTGAGGAGATTGTGCGACCCGGGGCAGAGGACCTTCAATCTTTAACTGCAAATCTTCCCGATCTTAATTTGGCTCGATGGAAAGGACGCCTGGTGGCAGCCGCGATTTACCAGAGCCGGGAGGGTCAGTGGCAGGGCCGCGATCGCTGCGAACTTCTCGGCATTCACAAAACCTTGGGAACACGGCTCTTTAAAGCCATTTCGGTGGGGGCGCAAAACCAGAGCGAAAGGCTGCTGGTTGAGGGCTTCGATCAGATCGACCAGGAGCTGATGGCCGTTCAGGGCCAGCGCTGAGCAAAAGCAAAATGAGTTCTAGAATTATCGCCCAGAGGGTCATGCTGTACTTTAAGAGTGTGCAAGCAAATCGGCTGTAATTTCTGCTCACAACCCAACTTTTGAACAGCCGCGACGAACTTCCGTATGAGGAAGCTCAGTTATCCACAGAATCCTTATTCGCTATTTCACATTCTTGTTGATTTTCAAGGCGCGCGGATTTATTCGAGCAATATAAGTGAAGGGAATCTGCTCTCTTCCAGAAGTTAGAAATACTTCTTCATTCTCGGGCTTTGTTAACCTCCTTTCCGCCAAAGCCTGACGAAGAAGCGGCGATCACTGCCAACTATATCGCCAACGTTTCAACCTCTGGGCAAAAAGAGCGTGGATCTCGGGCGACCGGCCTAGCATGGAACGTCGGGCATCAGTGAGGACCTTCGGGATTCTCCTGGAGCTTGGCGTAGTTCCGAAGGCAGATTCGGCGTCAGCCGAATGAGGAACTTGAAGGGAGATCACCAGTATTCTGGTGATATTCACCTGCTGACTCGTCAATTTTGACGAACCGGATAATTAATTTGTCCGGGCGGTGATATTGGGGAATTCGAACGGGTAACGGATGCAACAGTCCGCGATTCATAGAAAAAGCCCCGCAATTGAAGCCATTAGGGTCCTTCACTTTGGCTCGAAGGATGGTTAAACGCCAGGCCGCTCCGTTCGTAAGAACCGCAGCGCGTCCCGGGTGATGAGAAGTTGCATTAATTTGCTTATCTTCTCCGCCTAATATGGTATTTCGGGCTTAAGGGGAAAGTTGGGTCTTTGCAGGAGTCAACTTTCTACCACGTGCGCGACAAGGGTTAAAATCCTTGTCGCGTTTTTTTTGACACTACCCTGACTGCTTCGTTCTTCTTGCTTCTTCCGTTCATCTTATTCAGCATCGATGCTGATGAGACGGAACGCCAGCTCTCGTCGATCGTCATTGATGCCGGCCACGCTGCAGTTAAATGACTGCTCAGATTTGATTAGCAGTTGCACGTACTCCGAGCCGCGGACCTCAACTGGAATTGAAAACAGCTGCTCACCGATGGGCGCAAGCTCCACATGGAAATCGACTCCCGGCTTGCAAAAAATGTGAAGTCGAACAGCGCGTCGGAAAAACCCCGGTACATCCGCGAGAATTTTTAGCGATGAGATTGGCCGCCGCGTTCGCACCCGGAAAGAGCTATCGGCTCCCGCCCAGCCATCAGCGTATATACCTTCGTGCCATCCCACCTGTTCAAGCGCAGCGCCGACCGGCAGAGGGTTTCTCCCGACCTGAGCCGCTTCGGTGAAGATCGCGCTAGCATCTGCGTTCGATAGCAACTCAGTCACAGTAACAAACCGGCAGCCCTTGTCTTGCATCTCCCGGAGAAATGCGCCGAGCCGCAGGAAAAGCGGATCGTGCGGATGCTTCGCACCAAGGTGCATCAGAACAATCGCACCGTTCAAACCATACGGCAGAAAGTCCGCCATGTCCCCGAGCTGTCGCAGCATCTCCCGGCCCGGTCGAGACAGCGGATCTGCCGGGTCCGTCCGCCAATCGGCCGTATCATGAGTCCAGTGAACATGGCGCAGGCCCAACCCAGCTGCCCACTCCAGAACCTGCTGGTTGCGCGCACCAAACGGCGCACGCCAGAGTGATGTCATCGGCTGCCCGGTGAGTTTTTGGTATAGCTCCGCTGTCTGTGCGAGTTCGGCCACAACAACTTCGCGATTAATCGGAGCCGGCAAGACACCCGCCTGCGGATCATAGAGCCGCAGATGGTTAAGGGTATGATTTCCAAATTCGTGCCCTGCCTCAAGCAGCTGCAACAAGTGCTGCTGGCGCTGCTGGATGTAATTACCCGTCACAAACATGGTGCAGCGCACGCCGCCGAGAGCCGCTTGAATCTCAGGAGCGAAACTCTGACCACCGCCGCCATCGAAGGTTAGCGCAACCAGCGGCTTAAAGATGCTGCCGCGTACAAAATCTATGACTTTATGCGACTCCACAAGCAGCCGGCTCCGCAGGAAAGGGATCATGATTCAGAGCTAGGAAAGACTGGGGTATCACGAGCCTCCGTGGAGCACCGGCTTGAACAGCACCAGCAGGTGAAGCGACAAACATGCAACGGGGCAAATTAATATCGCTGCTTACAAAACTGAAACGGAAATTGGGCTTGGTCTTTTTTGCAGGAGTCAGCCCGCTCCCGTGTGCGCGACATCGTAAAACCTACTCGCAATTGCTCACCGCATTAACGAGTAATAATACCAAGCTATTAGTTCGAACGAGCTCTGACAATCCTAAATCTTGCAGCACCGCGCTTACTCGCTTTGATCGGCGCCGCTGTGCCCGTATTCATGCAGCTTATTTCTGAGTGTGCGGATGGAGATGCCCAACAATTTGGCGGCTTGTGTGCGATTATCATTAGTCGCTTTCAACGTTTCCAGTATAAGGCGCCGCTCCATCTCCTGCACCGTTACTCCCGCGCTGATCTGCAGTGAGTCCGACAAGGCACTAACATTGGGCGCAGCTTGCTCACTCGGCACGCTCGCCACATGCTCAACTTCTACCTTTAATGCAGAATTATCGGTAAAACTATTATGCAGCAGGAAGTCTGACTCCTTAGGAGCTGCGCCCTGCGACAAGATCGCTGCACGCTCGACTGCATTTTGCAGCTCGCGCACATTGCCGGGCCACCGATAATTCAGTAGCGCCCGCAAGATCTCCGGAGAGAGTTCCGGGGCGCTATCAGCCAGATACTGCTTCATAAAGTGATCGATTAGCAGCTTGATATCACCGCGGCGTTCGCGCAGCGGCGGCAATGTAATCGGAATCACATTCAGACGATAGAACAGATCCGCTCTGAAGAGTCCGTTCCGCACAGCGTCCTCGAGATTGCGGTTAGTTGTGGCGATCACCCGCACATCAATAGTGATCGGATCGCGTCCGCCCACCCGGTCCACTTCACGCTCCTGCAGCACACGTAGGAGCTTAGCCTGCAGCGCCAGATCCATTTCCGATATTTCGTCTAGCAGGATCGTACCGCCCTGCGCCATCTCGAACTTTCCGATCTTGCGCTGCTGCGCACCGGTAAACGCACCTTTCTCATGTCCGAAAAGTTCACTTTCCAGCAAGGTAGCCGGCAGTGCTGCACAATTTACTGCAACAAATGGCTGCTCGGCGCGCGGACTGGAGGTGTGAATTAGACGCGCGATCAATTCTTTGCCGGTGCCCGATTCTCCTTGAACCAGGACAGTCGCATCACTGCGCGCAACAGCCTCCGCCACGGAGAGAACTCTAATCATAACGGGGTCGCTGGAGATAATCGGCTTACCGCGCCGGGCTCTCTTGCTCTTCGATCGAAAGGCCCGATTTTCTGGGCTCATTACCCGGTCGACGATGCGTTCAAGCTCTTCGGCCGAAAATGGCTTGGAGATGAAATCGGCCGCACCCAACTGCATCGCCTCCACGGCCTGATTAATTGTACCGTGGGCCGTAATCATGATGAACGGCACCGGCATCTCGCGCTTTTGAATTTGCGCCAGCAATTCTTGTCCCGTCATTTCCGGCATACGCTGATCGGAGATTACCAGGTCGAAGAGCTCCGCTTCTAAAGTCTCGAGGGCCCGCTGCCCGTCGCCCACCGTAACGACATCGTGACCACCACGTCCCAGGGTAGCGCTAATCGCAAGCTGCATCTGGGGATCGTCGTCCGCGACTAGAATTCTTAATCCCTTTTGCGTCATATCTTAATCTCCCGATTGCTGGATGGCAGGGCCTGGGCGTTTGACACGTCCATGGTTTGATGCCGATTAACGGCCAAACGCGGCAAACAAATAACGAACTCGGCGCCGCCGCAGTTATGGCAGCTTATACTGCCGCCATGCTGCTCTACGATCTGCCTGACAATTGCTAAACCTAAACCTGTACCCTCTTTGCGCGAGGTCACGAACGGCTCGAAGATCTTATCAAGCAGCGCTGGGCTAATTCCCGGGCCATCGTCCCGCACCGTTATCAACACCTGATTTTGCCCCTGATCACTGGTTTCCACCGTCACGCGTCCGCGATAACGGGTGGCCTGCAGAGCATTAATCATCAAATTGCTGATGCAGCGGCGCAGCGCCTGTTCGTCGCCATTGATAAAGGGGTTGGCACGCAGATTAAAATCAAGCACGGCCCCACTTTCGAGATTCAACTGCAGCGCCGTCTTCTGTTCAGCGATAATCGCGTGCAGATTGAGCGGAGCGAACTCAACACGCTCATCTCGCGAGAACTGCAGAATGTTAGAAACCACATTCTCGACGCTGTTCACCCCCTTATCAATTTCGTTCATCAGCTTTAGAGCATCGGGCCGATCGACCAGATCGCGCCTCAGCAGTGACAGGAAAAGTTTGACAGCGCCCAAGGGGTTTCTCACCTCGTGGGCTATGGCTGCGGCTGTCTGTCCAAGCAGTGAAAGTTTTTCCGAGCGGCGGACGGCCTGATCTTTGAGCGCCAGCTCCTCGCGCAGCCGTTCACTTTCTCGCAGCAAAACTTCATACTTCTGCTGCAAAAGAGTGCTGGCTTCATTGAAGCGTTCAAATGCCTGCTGCAACAGCAGCTGGTCGACCTGATTTTTTTCCTGGCGCACTGCGTTCGGTGCCATCACTGCGCCCCCTTCTTCAATATCTCATCGGCATCGCGCCAGCTTGAAGCTTGAAAAGTCGCGTTTAGCATCGAGAGCCAGAAATCGGAGGGGGGATACTGAGTATTAGCAGCCTCCATCAGATTTTTTGCGGCAGTGCGGTCCCCTTGGTGCAGGGCGGCCTGCAGCAGGGCGTAATCAACCCAGCTATCCAAAAAACGCTCCGGAAAATCAGTTCGACCTCGATTCAGCCAGAACTGCGCGTGCTGGTATTCGCCCTGATCTAAAGCTAACTGAGCCAAATAGCGGATCGCTTCGGGCGCTCGGTCGTTATCTAGCGGTACATTTTCGAATTGTTCTTTGGCCGCTTCATTTTGACCCAGCTTGATCCCGCACTCGCCCAGCCTGAAATGCACTTCCGGAAGATCTTCATCGCCGGCTTCCGCTAGCGAGAGCTTATATTTCTCCGCCGCCGCACCAAACTGCTGCAGTCCACTCAGCACATCACCCCATACCATCCAAATCTTTGCACGCAGCGCACCGGGGGCATCCAGCTTCTGCATAGCACGCTGCACGAAAGCTTCCGCCGTTTGCAGCCGCTCCTCCTGCAGCTCGATGATTGATCGGAAAAGATTAATCCTGGCGCGGGCTTCAACCCCCAGGGAGTTGTCCTGCAGCGCGCTTTGAAACTCTGCGCTGGCACGATCAGAGAGTCCCAAGGCCCAGGCGCTCTTGGCCGCGGATACCATCGCGTCCGTAGTCGCCATCCGCTTTGGCATCCGGTCGTAAGCAGCCAGGGAGCCCATGTAATCCGCATCGGCTTGCAGCCGCTGCACATCGATGGGGTGCTGCGCGAAGGCCTGCGCCCCCGTGAGAAGGGCAGCCGACAGGACCACGCCTAACGTCACGAATCTCATCGATCTGCTCCGTTAGATTTCTACCCGTGCTTCGTTCTCAGAGCTGTCGACGCTAATCTCAATTAGCTGTTCGAGCCCCTTCTTCTTGATCTTTTCAACCAGGGTGGTGCGATTCAGCCGCAAGAGCTTGGCTGCCGCCTTTTTATTGCCGTTAGTCTTGGTGAGCGCCATCCCGATCAAGCGATTCTCGTACTGATCGACCAGGGTGTTGAAATCCAAGCCCTCATCCGGAATCACATCGTGTGACTCGAAGATGGCGGTTGCAGGATTACGGGTGCGCACATAATCAGGTAAATCGGAGGCGCTGAGGATCTCGCCTTCAGCCAAAATGGCGAGCCTTTCCACCAGATTTTCCAGTTCCCGAATGTTGCCGGCCCACTCGTAACTTCTAAAGAGGCGCTCGGCCTCGGCTCCAATCGATACCGGTGCCCGACCGAGATTCTCGCAAGCTCGTCGCAGGAAATGCCGAGCTAGAATCACGACATCATTTCCCCGCGCGCGCAGCGGGGGCAGATTTACCGGCACCACTTGCAGACGGTAGAAGAGGTCCTCCCGGAAACGTCCCGCTTTAACTTCCTGCCTCAAATCTTTATTGGTCGCAGCGATCACCCGCACATCGACATCCACCACCCGCGTCGATCCGACCGGCTCGACCTTGCGGTCCTGCAGCACGCGCAGCAGCTTGACCTGCAGCTTCGGACTCATCTCGCCGACCTCATCTAGAAAAATAGTTCCGCCATCTGCAACTTGAAAACGACCGATGCGCGCCTGTGTGGCGCCGGTAAAAGCACCTTTTTCGTGTCCGAATAACTCGCTCTCCAGCAAATCCTCAGGTATGGCTCCGCAATTGACCGGCACCAGCTTGCCTTTGCGTGCGCTCAGTTTATGGATGGCGCGTGCGATTAATTCTTTACCAGTGCCGCTCTCACCCTGAATTAAAACGGTCGAATTGGTGGCCGCAACCTTCTCCACCACGGAGAAGATCTTTTGCATCTCGGTGCACTCGCTGATTATTCCGGCAAAGGATGTTTGCCTGATGGGAGTTGATTGCGCTGCTGGATCTTCGATCGCGGTCCGGTCAAGCACGGCGGGAGACGGGGTCAAACCGTAAGCTTCCTCGCGCGCGGCAACAATACTCTGCATTTCGCTCTCCTTGCTAAAAAACCTTCCTTCGCACCGCCTCCAGCTACGCAGTCCATTCGTATCCGGAAGCGGAGGACACCGGCGGGGTGTCTCTAGAACCATCAGACTTAAGTACAGTTTGTCTGATGTCACCGTAACAGCGCCGGTGTCACGTAATTGGCAAGTTGTGTACCACTTAAGTAAAATCATGCGCGGAAATTTGACGCGCGGCGCGAAGAGGGAGCTAAGCTATTAATTTACTAGAGTAGAATGAGAAAAGTTTTTTACGCTGAATCGAAAAACAACGCTGCGGCATCGTCCCAGTGCGCATAAAAAAAGTGCGCAAAGATGTACAGCAATATGGAAAAACGGCCGATAGAGGTGAAATTTTTTCACAGTCGGTCCGGATCGCAGAAAACCTTTAGGATCAGGTGGTTAACGGCGTTAGCGCAGCATGAGCTCACGGGTCATAATTATGTTGGGATCCCAGGCTATGCTATATATTAGCCCGAATTTCAGATAGTTACCCCAGCTTATTATATATATAGAATATGAGCAGTCATAAAAGCGGTCATCAAGCAGGCACCTCGAAGATCGACGAGCTAAAGAGCTTATTGTCAAAAATTCAACCTGCTTCGACCGTCCAGAAGGGAGCGAGCGCCGACTATCTGACGCAGTCCGCCTTAGCACAGGAGCTGTTTACCCGCGCACCTGCCAATTTTCTGAAGAGCCGGACCGTCGACGAGTTAGCGCAGATCACAGCCGACTGCTTGAGTAGCCTCGAAGAGCTTGGCCGCTCCAAACAACCGGTGAATGTAAAAACCAAGCTGCTGGCCGACCGCTGCCAACTGGTGGTGGCGCTTAGTGACCGCCCCTTTGTGGTCAACACGATCTCGGAGTGCGTGTATCAACTTAATTACTCCACCTCAGTGCTACTGCACCCCATCGTACGACACGAAGGCACTAGAGTCTCACTGTCCTTCTTGGAGCTCCCGGCCCTGAGCAGCGCGGAATTGGCGCAACTCGCCGAAAACATCACACAGGCGCTGCGCATATTAGTAACCGTGACTGACGATTTCTCGCCTATGCTGGTGCAGGCCGAAACGATATCAAGGATCTACAATCACCCCGCGGCCTCATCGAAAGCCTTTCCGGCAGCAGAGTACCAAAAGACCGCCGAGTTCATGAATTGGCTCAGCAACGGAGCTTTTGTTTTCCTGGGCTATCTTAATTTCTCCGTCGAACAACAAACGGTGCGCGAGAACGCCGGCAGCGCTCTAGGAATGTTGCGCTCAGATAGCCCGATCACCAAGGCCGTACGGGCCGAGCTGCACGGGGATGCTACGCGCTTGTTGCATCATCCGGAAGTTATCTCGATTACGAAGTCGCGGGCTTTTAGCCCCGTTCACCGCAATCAGCGCATGCTGCACATCCTGGTTCAGGAAACTTCAGCAGGCGGCGACACCTCCAAGATGCATTCCTTCGTTGGTTTGCTGACCTCCAAGGCGCTGGGGGAAGAGTCTTCGCGCGTGCCGTTAATCGATATTAAGCTTCGCAAATTGTTGGAGGAAGTTGGGGCATCCGAGAATTCTCACGATTACAAGACCGTGGTGAATATCCTGGATCGGATGCCGAAAGAAGAGGCTTTGCGTCTCGAGCTTCGCGATCTGCGTCTTTTCGTTGAGACCTCAATCGCCATCCATAACCGTCTTGAAACCCGGTCCGCGCTGGTAGTCGACGCTGCACAGCGCGGGGCCTCGGTACTAGTCGCTATGCCGCGCGATCGCTTTTCAAGTCAGGTCCGCCAGCGCATTCAACGTTATGTCGAGACAGTATGCGGAGTGCCCTCCGGTATGTCCGAATTCTACGTGGACTTGAGCCGGCGTAATTTCGCGAACTTATATTTTTATATTCCGCTTTCGTCCGCCCCCGCACCCAAGATTGAGCTGGACCAATTTAGACGAGAGATCGAAAAGCTCTCCAGGGGCTGGCGCGACGACCTGCGCTCGCATTTAACAGGGGACGCTAAGCTGCCCAACGGCGAAGCGCTCTGGCTTAAGTATGCGGATGCTTTTCCAGATGACTACCAGGCCCTGCACGGCGTAACGGAGTGCATTGCCGACATCGCTGCCCTTGAGCACTGTCAACAAATCCAGCAAACACTGGTACGCGTCATAAACCATGAGCAGGCCGCTCACGGTGAGTTTGAGCTGGGAATTTACACCTGCAGTGATCCGATTACTGTCAGCAAGGCTGTCCCTATTCTTGAGCATGCGGGCCTGGAGGTGATGAGTTCCAACGAGACATTGGTAAACCTTGCCAATACCGCTTCAACCCCCGCCTTGAACTGCTATATTCACAAATTCCTGGTTAGATCCTCCTCGCCGCTTACAATCGACGGGCGATCTCCGGTGACCACGATCGAGCAGGGGCTGCAGGCAATCCTGAGTCGGCGGGCCGCGAACGACCCTTTGAATGCGCTTCTCATTAGCGCCCAGCTGGATGTTCGTTCAATCTCCCTGATTCGCACTTATTGTTCACTGCTATGGCAGCTGCGGCGCTTCCCTTCGCGCAGCTCGATCCAGAGTGCCCTGACACGCTGCCCCTTAGCTTGCCGTAAGTTTTGGGCCATGTTTGAGATGCGCTTTAATCCTGCTGGCACAGGCTCGGCAGAGGTGCGCAAACAGAGTTACCTCGCGCTAAAGAACGACTACCTGGAATATCTGCAGACCATCACTGATGTGGCGGTTGACCGCGTACTGCGGGCCCTGCTAAATCTGGTCGATGCGACCGTCAGAACTAATTTTTACCTGGAATCAGACGCTATCGCGATCAAGCTCAATTCCGAGCTCGTGCCGATAATGCCCCAGCCCCGTCCCAAGTACGAGATCTTCATCAGCTCTCCGGATTTTGAAGCAACTCACCTGCGAAGCGACACGGTTGCGCGCGGAGGCATACGCTGGAGCGATCGACGCGATGATTTCCGCAGCGAGGTCCTGGGACTGATGAAAACCCAGAAGATCAAAAACGCCGTGATTGTGCCGAGCGGCGCCAAGGGTGGATTCGTGCTCTTGAACCCCCCGGCCGATCAACGCGCGCTGCCGGAAGCCGTGGCGGATATTTACAAGCGTTATATCCGCACCTTGCTCTCCATTACCGACAATCGGGTCGGGGATAAAGTTGTCCATCCCCCCAAGGTGATCTGCCTCGATGCTCCTGATCCTTACTTGGTTGTAGCGGCGGATAAAGGTACTGCCACCTTCAGCGATCTGGCCAATACCATTGCGGTGCAGGAGTTCAACTTTTGGCTGGGTGATGCGTTCGCATCGGGCGGATCGCAAGGCTACGATCATAAGCTCTACGGAATAACTGCGCGCGGCGCGTGGGAATCGGTAAAGCGTCATTTCAACGATATGGGAGTCGACTGCCGTACCGAGCCGATCACGGTGGTAGGAGTTGGCGACATGTCCGGAGATGTATTCGGAAACGGCCTGCTGCTCAGCCGCAAGCTCAAACTGCTGGCGGCTTTCGATCATCGCCACATTTTCGTCGACCCCAATCCGGATCCGGAAATTTCCTTCCGTGAACGTGAGCGCTTATTCAACACCCCGCGTTCGCAATGGAGCGATTATGACGGCCAAAAGATTAGTACAGGCGGTGGCGTGTTCGGCCGGCAGCAAAAAGAGATCAAAATTACCGCCAAGATGCGCACAGCTTTGGCTTTGACAGACGACATCCCCGAAATCATCTCGGGCGATCAGCTGGTCAGCGCTATTTTGCGAGCGAAGGTTGATCTGCTTTGGAATGGGGGGATCGGAACTTACGTTAAGGCGCGCAATGAGAGCCATTCCGACGTCGGTGACGGATCGAATGACGCGGTTAGAGTTAATGCCGATGAGCTCCGCGCCAAAGTCGTAGGCGAGGGCGGCAACTTAGGATTTACGCAGCGCGCGCGTATCGAGTTCGCGAGTCGCGGCGGACGTATTAACACCGACGCGATTGATAACTCCGGCGGGGTGGATCTGTCCGATCACGAGGTCAACCTGAAAATTCTGTTTGCCGGTTTATTGCGCGATAAGAAACTGACGATCGAGGAACGCAATAATCTGCTTAAAGAGATGAGCGCCGAGGTGGTCGAATCTGTGCTGGAACACAACCGTAACCACGCGCTGCTCCTCACTCTTGGAGTGATGCGCTCCAGTAAGCGCATTGATTATTTTCGATCACTAATCGGCGAAGCACACCGGCTCGGCTATATCGATCGCGGCTTGGAACAGCTGCCTGATGATCAGGAGCTTTTGGCGCGCGCCCGGCGCAAAGAGGGCCTCACCCGGCCGGAGCTGGCAGTTTGTCTTGCAGCGGTCAAGATGTGGGTAAAGCGCGATCTGATCGAATCTGAACTGATCAAGGACCCGCTCTTGCAGCAGTTCCTGCTGCGTTATTTCCCGAAGGTGCTCCAGGACCGCTTCCGCAGTGAAATCCTGAACCATCCTTTGGCGGCCAATATCACCGCATCGCAGCTGACAAACTATTTGATCGACCTAGTCGGAATAAGTTTTGTACGGCGTCTTTGCCTAACCGCCTCAGCTTCGCCGACCGAGGTGATCAAATACACTGTGATAGCCGATCAGTTAATGCAGACCGGCCGGCTGAAGAGAGAGCTGACGGCATTGGATAGCGCGGGAACCAATCCGCAGTTGATCGAGGCGTTACAGGCGCTGGGAGGCTCGCATCGCTATGTGACTTTCTGGCTGATTTCAACCCACTCCTCGAATTGTTCGATCGCCGAAGCGCTCAAGTTGTATCAATCCAAGTTTGAGGATCTGTTACAGCACGGCGAGCAGTACCTGCAAGGCGAAGATCAAGCTTTGTTTCAGCGCCGCTTAGCGGAGCTCAAGAACTCCGGCATGCACGACTTTACTGTGCGCAGCCTGTCGATCGCTTCGATGGTTGCTAATGGCATGGAGCTGATATGGATTGCCAATCAGACAGGGCGCAGCCTGGACGAGGTCGGGCGCGCCTATTATGCGATTCTAGATCAACTCAAAATCGCTCCTGTCACCAAGCTTGAGGCGGCAGTCGGGCTGTCGAATCGTTGGGAAAAGGAATTAATTACTAATTCCTATTATGAGATCAGGCACGGCTTAGCACGTCTCACGGCACGCCAGATTTCAAAAGGCATTACCGACAAGGAAGAGCTAAGAAAGATTCTGACTAACGCCCCGAACTACGATCAGCTGGCCAGCACCATTAGCGATATTAGCTTGCGTGCTCCGGAAACGGCGGCATTTGCCGTGCTCGCGCGTAAGTTGGACGCTTTTGAAAAGGGCTTGTAAGCGGGACCGCGCCACGACACTTATTTAGTACTGCGTTGGAGGGGTGTACCAAGCGCCGTCGCGTGTTTCGTATGTTTAAGTCGATAGCTGCAATCTTGTTGCTGGCAAACCTGGGCATCTCGGCATGGGCTCAAACTGCACCTGCGGTTGGAAGCTACTCCGCCAAAATTAAGTATCAGCAGGAGATCGCCCTTGCATTCAGGGATTTTTCCTTAACTTTTAAGGGACGGGAAACCACGGATTACAGGACCGCCAGCGGGCAGCGCATTCCATTTGGTCCCCGCTTCGTGTTCGAGCTTAGCACTCCCTCCGAGCATCGCTCTATTTCATGGAGCTCCGGTACCGGGGTAATTGCTCCTGCGAACTTCCGCGTGGGCACAAGCTGTTTCGCGCTCGAGCTCTCCTACTCCGATCGTCTTGGAAAATTGGCGCCTGATGAATTAGTAATCAGCCAGGCGCCTTCTTCCCAATGTCGCTGAATATCTAGTCTCGCGTCCCCTTAATATGAAGAGCAGCGAGCACCGCCGGGGTTTCAAACCTTGGGCAAGAGCTGGATGCAGCACCGCTCAATCTCGGCTGGGATTTCAATCAAACCGATCGCTGCCACCTCCCCACGCAGGTTTTTGAAGTCAGTCATCAGCTGCGCAGCGGCGCGCAATGCTTGCTGCGGGGTGGTTTGCCAGCTCATGGTGCAATGCGGTGTCCAAGCACCAGGCCGATAGTAAGGCACTGTCGGCGCCTGAAACTGCCCCATGCAGCTATGGATTTGGCCGTGGATCCCAAGCAGCGCGGCAGTGACCACCGGAGCAAGAAATGCCACCCCTTCCTCGCCCGGAAAGAGCCCGATTGAATTGAATGAGATCGGCACGGATTGCAGAGCCTGGGCCGTTTTTCGAAGCTCGGCCTCGCATTGCGGTTCAGGGTTAATTTCCCAGACCCCCAAAGTGATATGGGGTCGGTACGGCCCGCGGTGTAAGATCGTGCAGATTTCCAGCCGCGCAAGCTCGCTCCACAGCTCCCGGATGCGGGTTTCGAGCGCCGGATCAAACCACAGCGAAACTGCCGTTGCCATAAGCTCCCTCAGAATATCAAGCGATGTGGAGCTGGGCCAAAGCCTGCTCAATTACCGCCGGATCCCTCGCCAGATCTCGTGAGAGCACTCCCAAGCGCCGCGCAGGGAGTTTTAGACCGCGCTGAACCGCCATGCGGTTGATCAATGCAGCCATCTCCTCAGGCAGCGGCGCGGTCAGCGGATCTCCCGCTGCTGCTGCGATACGGCTCGCCACATGCTCGTCGAATTGAAATTCGCGGCGCGGAATGCCGCTCAATAGCACCAACACACCGTCGGCACGTCTCAGGCTTTCAACAAAAGTAACAAACGGTCCAGACAAACCGGGCCGCAGGTTAGACAGATAGATATGCGCGTCATCAATCACCACCGCATGTCCGCGTTGAGGTTCAAAGCCCGGAAGCAGCTGATCCAATGTGTGTCCATCAACCAAATTCACCGGCCGGCGGTGCGCATCCGCTTCGTCGACCAGCCGCATCGCCAAATGGGTTTTGCCCGAACGCGCTTCCCCTTCAATCAGCACCAGCGAAAATTCGCGCCGTTTGAATGCCGCTACACAGCGACGAAACTCGGGCAAGATGCCCGAGTGTAAAATGAAATCTTCGGCACGATATGGGAGCCTCTGCACAATCTTTAAATTGATCTGCTTCATATCCTAACAGCCGCTGAAGATGAAATCTTCGGGATCGTGCACCCGTTTTAGAACAGCTGCATTGAGACCCTGCAGTTTGGTCTCCAATCTTTCGTACCCGCGGGCGAGGTGATGAATTTCGTTAATCTGAGTGCAGCCTTCCGCGCACAAACCTGCGATCAGCAGCGCAGCTGCGCCGCGGATATCATAGGCATCAACCGGCGCCCCGTTCAGCTTTTCCACGCCAGTGATTAGAATTTCGCGGTCTTGAATCTTAATATTGGCTCCCAATCGCCCCAGTTCTGAAACGTGCGCAAAACGCCCCTCGTAAATCGTTTCTTCGATGCGGCTAACGCCTTGCGCCGTGCTTAGCGCCGCAGTGAGCTGCGGCTGAATATCGGTCGCAAATCCCGGATAGGGTTGAGTACGAACATTCAGCGCCCCCAATCCCTTGCGACCGTCCAACTCCAATCCCTGCGCAAAGGTCTTGATGCCCAAACCGCATTCGGAGAGTAACGGCAAAAACTCGCCTAGATGTTCGGGGTTAAATCCGCGCACCGTTGCATGTCCCCGTGAAGCGGCGACAGCCAAAATGTAGGTAGCGGCTTCGATACGATCCCCGATCAAGGCAACCTTCCCGGCCCCTAGCTCGCTCCGCCCCTTTACCGTGATTTCGCTGCTGCCGGCGCCTTCGACCTGCGCCCCCATCGACCGCAAAAAATCTCCCATCGTCACGATTTCAGGCTCGCGCGCAGCATTGCGGATTCGAGTCTCACCGGGGACCAGAGCTGCAGCCATCATCAGCTGATGAGTTGCTCCTACTGAGGGGAATCGGAAATCAATTTCTGCGGCCTTTAGTCCGTGCGGCGCACTAGCAACCACCACCCCGTGATGAAGCTTAATGTCCGCACCCATCTGGGCCAGCGCTTCGAGGTGAATATCGACAGGCCGGGCACCGATCATGTCTCCGCCTGGAAGAGCGACACGGGCGCTGCCTGTCCGCGCCAAGAGGGGGCCTAACACCCAAAATGAAGCCCGCAATGCCTTTACCAAGCTATAACTAGTTTCGGAAGCGTTCAGGCGCGAAGCATCGACATCGACTACGCCGTTTGCGAATCGTGTGACCGCACCTAATTGCTCCAAGAGATGCAGCGTGATGCCGGTGTCCTCCAGATTGGGCACATTCTCGATGCGGCAGCTCTCAGCGCTAAGCAAAGTAGCAATTAGCACCGGGAGCGCAGCATTCTTCGCACCGCTCACCAGCACTTCACCATGCAATGGCCGACCGCCTTGAATTTCGATTACTTCGGACATAACCTCAAACTAAATAGCTTATATACCCTGCCCCGCTGCTTCAACCGGGGGGAGGAACTCTTTGAGCGCGTGATCAAGCAGCGTTTCGACCCCAAAAAGGGAGGCCAGCTTCACAATCACCTCGTCCACCATCGCATCTGGGCAGCTTGCTCCTGCTGATAGCAGAATCTCTACACTCGGCTTCGTCGTCGGCACCCAATCGGTGCTCTCCTGCACCCGGCCGGTGTGCAAATCCAGATGGCGAATTGTCGCAGAGCTGACAATCTCAGCTGCGTCCTTAATGTAAAAGGTCGGAAGCTGCTTCTCACAAAGCTCCACCAAATGCGAGGTGTTGGAGGAATTATAACCTCCTACCACGATCGCCAGATCACCGCCTGCCGCCAGCAGTCCATAGATCGAGTCCTGGTTCTCCGAGGTTGCGTAACAGAGAGTATCGCGCGTATCAGCGAAGTGGTGGTTGGCGTTCTCGGCCCCGAAATAGTCGAGCATCGCTCGGCGCAACAACGCGCTGATGCCCTGCGTCTCGGTGGCCAGCATCGTGGTTTGATTCACCACACCGATCCGCTTCAGATCCCGCTCAGGATCGAAACCCTGCGAGCAGCGCCCAGCAAAATCGCTATCAAAAGCACTCCAGGGTTTTTCACGTCGCAGATAGGCAGCTAACAGCTCGGCCTCCTGCATATCGCGAATAACCAAACTGGGCGCGCTCAGTTTAGCATGCGAGAAGGTGGCGCGGGTTTCTTCATGGGTATGTTTGCCATGGATAACTACTGTGTAGCCCTGCTCGCCCAACTGCCCTGCCCGCTTCCAGACCTTCTCAACAAAGGGGCAGGTGGCATTGTATAGCCGCGGATTAATTCCGCGCGATTCAAGTTCGGCAAAGAGCTCGACTGTAGTTCCGAAAGCAGGCACGATCACGATATCCTCTGGGGTTAACTGATCGAACGGCACCAACTGCTGACCTTCCGGAGAAAGAATGAACTTAACGCCACGGCGCATCAGATCGGCGTTAACATGCGGGTTGTGAATCATTTCGCTTAGCAGAAACACGCGCCGGGCCCGGTTCTCTTCCAGCGCGCGATAGGCGATCTCGATGGCGTTTTCTACCCCGAAACAAAACCCGAAATGACGCGCGATCTTTAGCTTTAAGCGTCCCAGATCTACCACAGTGGGGGCCAGGTCCTGCTTGCGGCTGTCCAGCAAACGACGCGCAGACTTGATCGTCGAGATGATTGACGAGCGGTAGAAGATCGGAATGTTAAACTTGCGGCCCACGCGGTATTTATACCATTAGGTTAACCTAGAGTCTAACCAAGTGCAGTAATTACGGAGGATTACGGGATGGAAAGCGGCGCCAACCGCGTTTAGCGCGCGCGCCAATGCTTGAATGCCAGGCCGGTAAGATTATGGATAGCCCGCCCCGCAATTCCCGCAACTCCAACCAGCATGCAGATCAACGCCAGCCCCAAGGGGGCACTGCGGGTGGCTGCAAGCGTTAGTGCGGCGGGATGAAAGACAAACAAAATTGCTACCGCTGCTCCGTAAAGTAAACAACCGGCGATCAGTGCAAAAAAGATCGTCGAGATGAGCGCCAGAACTGTTTGGGTCAAAAGGACCTCAACCAAACTCGCCAATCTCAATTTTGCTCCCAACAAATTCAATTCAATTTCCGGAATGGCTCGTTCGAAATCGGAGCTTGAGTGCGGAGGACGGAATTGCGGGGTAAATATTATGCGCTGCCGATATCCGATCGCCAAACTGGCCAGCCGCATTTCACGCTCCTCGGAGAGCATCAACACATCCGCTCCATGCGCCTCGCAGATTGCGCACACGACCTTATTCTCATCCGCGGTGACATTGCGTGCTTTAAACCATTTAGTGCTAAGCGGTTTTAGAAGCGATTTACAAAACGATTTTGAAAGTCGGTCGGCCTGAGGAAAGGACATTCGGAAGCGGCTCATTAAGATGCTGAGCACGACGGGCCAGTTGACCTCATCGATCGGCAATTCAACACGTATGCGGTAGTCCGTCTTCATGACCCTATGTGAAGGCCCAAAACCTTACGTGCCGAAACTGCCCCTACCCATATTATGAGGATTGGTTGCAGGAGGTGATTTAGTGGGTTTCTAGAGGTCCTTACCTAGTAACAGTGAGATTACAGAGAGTTACCGAAGCGGCGCGTCAGTCGAGTATTGCTCTTTTATTCCACTTCGAGGAAACAACATATCAAATTGGGAGATTCGCGTCCGGAACTTACCCAAAATTCGAGTCAACCTGGCATACTTCTTCCCGCCGTAACTTTCCCGCCGCAACCCAACGTTGCACCTGATCGATCTCGATCCCCACTATCTCGCAAGCAAGCCCCACCCGCCCAACCTTGGGCAACACTTCAAGAAACGATTCTAGTTGTATTGGACGCCTAGTCCGCGCGGTGACATCATCATCTTCGCCGCTCGTGATAGTAGGTGCCCCACTAATTGCAGGTTCGGTTGAGATGCGAGGGGCATACGCTCGAACTTCTAGAGATTTCAGCTTCCCGCTCTTAAGCCATCTATGGACAGTGCTTGGATTAATTCCGAGTCGGTTACACGCAGCGCTTAACGTTCCCTCTTCCTCTATCACTCTCAGAATAGCATCGTGACGCATGCTTTGAAACTCTTCGCGCGTAAGATAAGGTGGAAACTGAACACGACTGGTTCCACTGACTTTGTTCAGTAGCCCTGTGCGTACCAATTCGGTCCGGCTAAAATGTTTGAGGAAAGCTTCCGGGAGCTCTCGATGGATTCCGAGTAAGAAAGCTTTCTTAAAATCTTCATGGTCCGGGAAGTTCTCACCTCTCGCAATCGCAAAACTTACGGCGCGATCGCAAATAGTAACGAGCTGACGAACGTTTCCCGGCCAGATATAAGATTCCAAAAGATCGCGGGAAGCTGAGCCAAGATTTCGATCGGGAAGACCTTCCGTGTGGTGCTGTGCTAGAGATTGGTGAATATAGTGAAGTGCAAGGGGCGCAATATCATCCCGACGTTCGCGCAAGGCTGGTATACGTACCACAAATCCTGACAGCCGATAGAATAAATCCTCCCTAAATCTGCCGGCGTCAATAAGAGCTTCGGGATCGCTGTTGGTCGCGGACACCAGCTTGAAATCAGTGACAAGCTTCCGATTACTTCCTACAGGTCGAAAGTCTCCACGATCATCAAGGACACGAAGAAAGATAGCTTGGGCTTCCGGTCCCAAATTTGCGATCTCATCCAAAAAAAGAACGCCTCCAGCTGCTCTCTCAAGAGCACCTTTCCGATCCGAAAGAGCTCCTGTGAAGGCTCCGCGGGCATGCCCAAACAGTTCGCTTTGTAGTAGAGTGCCGACAAGTGCCCCACAGTCCAAAGGTTCGAGTGGACAAGCGCTCCGATTACTATGTCTGTGCACGTATTCCGCAAGAACATCCTTCCCCGCCCCTGTAGGGCCAATTAATAGAACTGAGCGCTCGCTCTTTGCTATTGTTTTAAGGTCACTGAGCACTTTGAGCATCCGTTCATCATGGCTGATGGGCTCCGGATTACGTTAGATAGATGGCAATACAGATCTACTCACTCCTCCGTTACGGGTTTCGGGACCGCCGTTATTTCTAACGATCGAAACACGGCGGCTTTCGTCATCCAGGGGTCTTTGATTCATGCGCTCTTGTTCCTGCAGAAAATATTATTATTGAAAGACATTCAGCTTCACCAACAGTAGCTGCTGAAATCAGTATCCCGAAATAGGTGGAGGACTTTTTGTCTGAGCAAGCCCAAAAAATCTCTCCGGAAAAAGGCCCCTGCAAAACATCAAACCGTCGCTAGTCGCTTTCCTCGGGGATCTTCTTGAGGATCTCCCTATAGGACTTCACCGTTTCCTCCAGCCACACTCGCACCTGTCTGGCGCTTTGCGGTGGCCGGTTCTTAAACAGGGTCTGGAGTTTGAACTCACGCCAGAGTCGCGTACTCTCCAGCCCGTTCATGACGAACGTCATGAACACCCGGTAGTCATCGTCGGGACCACGCTTACGAATCCGCGCATTGTCATGCTTGGCGCTGTCATCTTCGAGCAGCAGCCGCCGCACCAGAGCCTCAGCTTGACGCTGGGTGCCCTTCTCGCGCCCGATGGTCTCATAAGCCCTGAGTTGCAGCTTATGATTGAGACGAGCGAGCGCCAATGCCACAGGAACTTTCAGGCGCTTATCCTTGGGCGTCGACGGGCCGAGCAAGGCCAGCAGCTTGTCCGAAAGATTGAGAAGCCGCAGGTACATACTGACCCACGCTTCTGACTTTCCGAGCATTGCTGCGACTGCAGACAGCGCCATCCCCTGCTCACCCAGACGCTTGCATGCGTAGGCGATCTCAAGGGGAGTATGGTTCTCGCGGTGGAAGTTAGCAACGAACGACTTTCGGAATTGATGGTCGCTGTCATCGACCTCCACCACTTCGCACCGCAGCATCTTCAGGCCGGCGAGCCTTGCGGCCCTCCAACGCCTCTCACCTTCTACGAGTTCGTATTCTCCCCTTTCCTTGTCGGCGAGGCGCACAAGAACCGGCATAGCCTGACCTGCGTTGGTCATGGATTCCGCAAGTTCTCGAAGCGATTCCTCGTTGAACTGGATCCGCGGCTGTCCCACGAAAGGCTTAATTCGCTGGAGAGGAATCTCCAGAATCAGGCCAACCTGTCGGACGCCACCTTCCGTGACGGGGTCATCAGAGCGCTGCATGAGTTATCTCCCTTCGCGCTTGAGCCTGCTCGCTCAGTTAACCTGATCAGCACCTTACGGAAGTATATCCACTAGCAATATTGCAAACAGTTTGTAACCGCTATAACCCCTTGATGCGTGACTAATTCTTGAAACCTATGCAGTGAGAAAGACCGGTCACACGCCCTGCGTATTCTGCCCCGCCGAAATTAGCTAATCAAACTCAAACGCAGTCGATTAGCTCCGCCATTAGTGGTATTCTACCGTACGTTTAAGTTAAATTGCCGAAGCTCCGGAAGTTCGAACATGCGCGGGACGAGTCAACGTACTGAAAAGATTCGACAAACCATTTCGGACGCTGATGAGTCATTTCCAAACTTAGATGAGTCATTTCCAAACTTAATAGACTCGGCTCTCCCTGCTTTAGATCTTGAAGGTCTTTATCGCCGAGAAATTTCTTCGCCCAAATTCCACGAACTATCTCAGCAGGAGGAAGTGAGTCTCCTCGATAGGATTCAGCTTGGCAGATCGCCCGGTCGCGGCGGAGGTATCCAGTTTTCAGCGGATGCCTTGGACGCCAGAGACAAATTAATTGGTCACAAACTTCAACTGGTGGCACGTCTCGCTCATCGGTATATGAAATTTTGTGGCGCCGCTTTATCTCGTCTTGATTTATTGCAAGCGGGAAATATCGGATTGATTCAGGCTGCGGAGCGGTACGAGGGAGGCCGAGGGGCAACTTTTGACACCTTCGCGGTCACCAGGATTCGGGGAGCGATCCTTGATTTTCTACGAGAGGCAAGAACCACAGTCCGCCCAAGCAGGAAGGTTGGCAGAGTCCTTAACAGAATGGAAGCCGTGACGCATAAGTTCTTCGCTGAGAATGGGCGTAACCCGACCCTGGAGGAAATTTCGGATCTAATACACAGACGAGATCTCCACAAATTGGAGCAAAAGCTCGGGAGGCCGCCCACTGAAGAGGAGCAGGCTAAAAAGATTGTGCCACTTAGCCCCAATGAGATTAGGCATGCCATGTCGAATAACGTACGAGTGAATTCCATAGATACGCCTGCTGAGGACGAAGATGGAACTGGCTATTCCTTTTTGGAAAATTTATTGGCAGTAGATCAGGAAAACCCGGTAGATAGTTTGGCTGAAACTCTATCGCTTAGAACAGAACTGAACAGCGCCCTTAGAGAACTCCCTTTCAAGCATGAACAAGTAATTAGACTGTGGACGGGCTTTGCCGAGGATGGCACGGACCCCGATCCCATGACGCTTAAAGCGATTGGAATTTTGATGGGGTTTTCCGAGTCACGAACTTCGCAAATGATCTCTGAAGCAATCGCTCGACTTCGCCAGAAGAAAGACATTTTGCGGATGATGAAGTCTTATTAATCCGCTCACGGTGCTCTAAACTCCGCAGTAATATAAGGATCTTGCGTCTCTCCGACGCGTTTGCGCATGAGTTCCTGCCACTTACTGGGCAAGCATGACTCCACTGCTCAAGAAGAATTCCTGCGAAAGCTCCTCTAATGTCGCCCAGAGAAGTTGAAAGTTTTGCACAAGTTTTAATTCAGATCTGAGTGATAGCTTCGACTTCTACTGTCGAGATAAGATCCGTGGTGCTGACTTTGATGTACGCACCCACTATCAGACACGGCCAATCACACGGCCCTGCCAACACAGGAGACAACAATGAGACGAATAAGGTATTTTGCAATTGTGATCTTGGCGCTCGCGCTTGCTGTGCCTGCCTGGACCAGTGCGCAACCCGCGAACGAACCGATTCAGCCAATCAAAGCCGTCAAGCCAGCCAATCAGGAATTGGTTGAGCTGGGGAAGATGCTCTACTTCGATCCGCGGCTTTCCAAGTCGGGATTTATCTCCTGCAATTCGTGCCACAATTTGTCGATGGGCGGCACCGATAATTTAAAGACTTCGATTGGGCATAATTGGCATAAGGGCCCGATCAACGCCCCCACAGTGCTCAATTCCAGTCTAAATTTGGCCCAGTTCTGGGACGGCCGTGCCGCTGATCTAAAAGCGCAGGCCGGCGGTCCGATCGCCAACCCCGGGGAAATGGGATTCACTCACGCTCTAGCCGTGGATCTGCTGCAATCCATTCCAGGTTATGTGGCACTCTTCAAGCGTGCCTTCGGAACCGAGAGGGTCACAATTGAAGAGGTCACCAAAGCCATCGCCGCTTTCGAGGAGACGCTCGTAACGCCGAATTCTCGATTTGATCGATGGCTGGAGGGCGATGCTAACGCGCTCAGCGAAAAGGAACTAGCCGGATATAAACTGTTCCGGGGCAGCGGCTGCGTCGCCTGCCACAACGGTCCAGCCGTCGGCGGAAATTCGTTCCAAAAGATGGGTGTTGTAGAGCCTTACAAAGCGACTAGCCCAGCAGAGGGCCGCGTTGCCGTCACAGGCAAAGATGCTGATCGCTTCAAGTTCAAAGTGCCAACCCTGCGCAACGTGGAGTTAACCTATCCTTATTTTCATGATGGGGAGGCTAACACCTTGACACAGGCGGTGGATACGATGAGCCGGCTACAGCTTGGTAAGAAATTCAGCGACGAGGAGAATGCCAACATCGTCGCATTCCTGAAGAGCTTAACGGGAGATCAGCCGACCTTTACTCTTCCGCTTCTGCCACCGTCGTCGGATCTGACGCCGCGCGGACATCCCTTTGATTGAGCTATCGGGACAAAGCGCAATTGATAGCGGCAGTCGAAGGGCTGCCGCTTTTTTTTCGACTAGGCTGCGGGGGTGGCCGTGGGGGTTGGAGTGGTCTCGGCTTCAGCTTCGCCGACCTTAATTTCCGTTGAATCCTGTGGGTCAAATTGCGGGGTGTTCACATTAAACTCACCGCTGTTATCCACTAACGGATTGTCTACGTCCGCATCGCCCTCAATTTCCACCTCACCGGTGTTCTTCGTTGCTTCCAGCTGAAAATGCACGGTGCCCTCCCTATTTTCGAAGAAGAGATCGGCATCCATGAAGTAAACGAGATATGTGAAATCGGATGAGCTGCGCTCCTTGTCGGGTCCGATATCATAGAGCTGATCATCAATCACCACGAAGGAGCTGTTATTTACGTATTTAAGTCCTTTCGGATATCGGACCTTCAAAATAAACGGGTCGCGCGTGATGTCATATAAGCGCACCGTTACACTAGTGCGATCGCCGCTATCAAATTCATTGGGGTTCGCTCTGATTTCAAGCGCAGGAGGAACCGCTGCACCGTCTCCGGTTTCATCGCCTCCGCCTCCGCCACCACCTCCGCCGCAGCCAATTACGATCGCTATCGCGGCGCTTAGCAGGAACCAATTGGAGAGTCTAAAAAGTCGTTTCATGTCGTTAGATATTATTGGCCCGAATAAGATGTTCTCGCGCCATGGAAAGCTCCCAATATTTTCGGTGGAAATAACCGCCGTCCCGGCCGCTTTCGCCCTTAGCGCTATTGTTTCAATTGGACTCGTTATGGTTTAACCTAAAACGCTGTAAGAAGTACCGTTCATGCCGTCCCTAGATTGTTTTATGTCTGATACACAAGAACCATCTACCCAGTCTGAAAGCAGGCCTCCCGCCCAACCGGCGGTTGGTTCCTTCGAAACCTTTCTTTTAGAGCTGACCAAACATCTGGGACGAGAGCAGATTCTGTCCAATCTGCGTGTATTGACCAAGGGACTATTCGTCAGCGAACCTTTCGCCCAGACTCTGGTTGCGAAATATCAGGAATGGCACAAAACCGTTACCGGCTCTTTCAGCCAGCAATCCGACGAACGCGCGCGCAAGCATTTATTCGGGCAGGAAGATCCTAAGGTCTACTACTTAATCGAAGGGAAGCAGTGCTTGACCGGATTCTTAGCGGCACTGCCCTTTGCCCAGCCCGATCGACTTCCCATCCCCCATTATCCCGGAAGCTTAATTGACGCCGCAACACAGCTTCACCCCAAAGACCCCTTCTTGCAGAGCGCCGCCGGGATTAAAGCCGTCACCGACCTTGCGAAGGGACTTCAATTTTCTCTGCAAGTTAAGCGCTGGGAATATCGCATCTCTCCCGAACTGCTGCAGCGCTTCTCCGAGATGGTAATACAAAGCCGCCGGTTGAATCGCGAGTTTGATCAGGTGCAGCGCGGCCTCCGATACGCGCTACCTGCGCTCAGCACCGTGCTGAGTCGCGCGCGGCTGCTGCGCGGAAAGAAGAAGACCTTAATTCCGTCCAAATTCCGCCGTGATCCCAAATTAAAACTGGTGCGATTCAAGCGCCTCTATTTCGTGCTGCTGGATGAAAACAGGATTGATCACATTTATGAGCTGCGCGCCCGGAATCTCGTGATCTTTCTGCGCCAGGAACTAGATCTCCTGAAGCGCGACAAACACTCCCAGCGAATTGGAGGACTGTCGCTGGCGATCAAGCCCGGTCCGAGCGCGGGATTTATCTCGATCAAGGGACATAAGCTAAGGATTAGCCGCCGGGTGTTCAGCCGCTTCCTAGAAGGACTACTAAGATTGAGAGAATCGCCCGCTGAGTTACCCAGTCACTACACACTTCGCGATGCGATTAAGCTCCTGGCGCAGCTGCTACAACAGGGAACCTGGATTCCAAAACGCGAGATTCCACAGCGTATCTTTGAAAAGCTCGCGGGTCATGAAACTTTGATTCAGTCAGGACAGTGGTACTTCATAATTAGCGGCGAGATTATCGAGAGCGCACTTTTGGCCTAGGCAGGAAGGGGATAGTTCTTATTTACTCGCCGCGAAATTGGAGCCGTCTTACATTTTCCCGGTTAGAGAACCAATCGCCGGAGGTTCCACTAACCGGGGCAACCGATCAGCCGCATGCGCTAGCGGGACGATTGAATTGGGGTGTTACATTTCTGCTCGAGAACCTTTGCGGCTCTATTCTTGTAAATTTCCCAATAACTTTCCGAATCACACCTTATCACCAAAAGGTATTTAATTTCACCGGACTTGTCCTGCCCATAAAGAAGAAGCCTACCTTCATTTGGCTCTCCGTCACTACTAATTTTAATTCCGACTTTTCGCGGCACCGCTTGATAAGTACAATTTACAGTTACTGTTTCGCCTATCTCCATCCAATCCCGCCCATTATTGGAGAAGCTCGTGTTAGGTCCGAGATCAATCTTGCAAGCAAATTGTCCGCTGACATCAAATGGAGATACAGGGCCTACCTTCTCAATATCATAGACTTGAGACCCTGACCGCGAACTCTCGGATTCGGAGGACAGCAGAGCTTTCCAGGTGCATGCAAACGCATTCGACGTTCCAAACATATCCATTGGTGCATACCAACTTCTGCGCCCACACCACGATCCTGAAGCTTGCATGTTTCTATTGTGAATCTGAATAGATGGCGCTGCTCGGGCAGAGACCTGAACTTTCAGAAAGTTGGTATCTGCCACTTATTGCACCGCTTATTGCGAATATAACGTTTTACCGGCCTTTCCATGTTCCGACCTCCACTTTTCGGTAACATGAATTATGGGCCAACGAACCTTTACCTAGGGTTCATTTCCCCATTTCGGTAACATTCTTTGTGAGCCAAGTCGGTTCTGCGGCAATTTGATTAGCAAATTAGAAACCGATATTATCCGGTGTTTACCTTGAATTCTAACTGACTATGACTCGGTTGACGCAAACAAGAGGGACTTCCATAGTTCGAATTGGGCCGACAACACAACGGGAAGCCGCTCGCGACTTGTCCGAACAGCGAGCGTTTTGTGAGGGGGTTGCGGCTCGTTACAGAAAAATGGAAGAAGCGCTTGACTCGCTTCAAGATAAACTTGATAAGGCTGCCCAAGCCGGGGAAAAGGTGCTTGAACTGATATTTATAGGCAATTCCCCGCAGGACAACGACTTGGGAAGTTTTGATGATCCTAATGATTATTTTGGTGAGCGTTCATCCTGGGTGACCACCTCGTTAGTTGAAAAGCTCGGACGAGAGGATCTCGTGCTTCAGGTGAATCGAGATTGTTGGGATGCAGTCGCGAAGCTGGGGCTAACGCCCTGTATTATGGAGCATAATGACTTAGGAGTATTTTACAGATATTTTTTAGCAGTAAAGGTGCCGTAGAACACTCGCCCCTATCCATTGGTCCATACCAACTTCTGTACCCACAATACGATCCTGAAGATTGTAAGTTTCTATTGTGAATCTGAATAGTTGGCGCAACTCGCGCTGAGACTCCAACTTTCAAAAGGTTGGTATGTGCCAATCAATGCTGCGCGAAGAAACTCCGAGGTAGGTTAGGCAGACTTCTGCTCTTGCGGCGCGATTGAGACTTCAAGGCCCAGTGCATCAAGCACAGTGAATAGACTTGATACTGTAGGATTGCCCCGTTCGGAGAACATTTTATACATGCTTTGGCGATTCAGCTTCGTGGTACGAGAGAGAACCCCTATCCCGCCATGAGCCTCAGCTACGTTCTTTAGTGCAACAAGAAACCCTTCAAGAGACTTATCTTGCACTGCAGCTGAGAGGTATTCTGCCGCCAATTCAGGGCTCAGGAGCTGTTTCTTTAGAAAAACATCATAACTCTTAGCCGTCTGTTTTTTCTTTCGCTTAGCCATTGTTATATTCCTTCCAGTAATTTTGACAGGCTTGAATATCTTTCTGTTGTGAGCCTTCATCTCCCCCACCTAGGAGCAAGACGACTTCTGGCCCCACGAGACCAAAGTAAACACGAAACCCAGGACCAAACTGAATTCTAAGCTCAAAAACTCCGCCGCCAACACTCTTACAATCGCCAAAGTTACCAAACCTCAGTCGATCAATTCTGGTCAAGATTCGGGCTTTAGCTGTTGTATCGCGAAGCTTCAAGAACCAATCCTCAAATGGAGATCTTCCGTTGGAGCGTTGGTATGTCTTGATTCTCTTGGCCTTAGATTCCACAAACCCTAGCGTCGCTCAAAAGCGACAGCCCGTCAACTGCGTCTATCCATTGGTGCCTATCCATCGGTGCATACCAACTTCTGTGCTCCACACTCTGATCCCGAAGAATGGATATTTCCATTATAAATCTAAGTATTTGGCGCACCTTGCAGAGTGACTTAAATTTTCAAAAAGTTGGTATGTACCAATTAGCTAGGCGGGGATTTTGAATTTGTCAGTTAATGCATTGTTGAAGAATTGCGGATCAGGAAGATTCTCACCACGGTAGTGTTGATAGACAGTTGAGATCTCCGGAGCATTCAACACTGCTCCGCGTAAACCACTAAGTTCTTCCTGCGGCTTTTGAGGCCTAATAATCTTTTTAGCCAGCTCCGTAACTCCAATTTTCCCTTGCTCAGGACGATCGAGCAGTCCGTACTTGCTTGCAGAACTGATCTCGACACGGAAAGGGCCGTTGAGTCCTACCCCGACGAAGCTAGCCGCTTCCTTTTCGGTACAAGGCTTGCCAGCGTTTTGTTCAACAATAGCGCGAGGGATACGAAGAACTTTCTCTAAGGTGTGTCTAGGATATTTCGAGGCGCCACCGGCTCCGTCGTTTGTCTTTGCTTTTTTACTCATTTGAGCTCCTATTAGCTAGCAGCATAACGTTGCTGCCAATCAACCGCGCGCAAACGACGGTTGAATTGGCTTGTTATACACCAGCCGCCTGACAAAAGTCACGCCAAAATAATTGCAAAAATTTATCGATTATAGTAGCATCTCATATTAAATCAGCTAGTTATATAAGCATCTTTGGCGACAGTAATTGCGTCAAAATATAGGCTAAAATGAGAGAATTCGAAAAAAGCCATCCATGGGTAACATTTCAGGCGGACCTGCGCCGCCTAGACCATAAGATTTGGATCGCACTGGGCGCTGCCGAGTCGAAATGTATTCATATCGGCAATGTGCTTATGAAGCCTGCTCTAAAAGAACGGCTCCATTCCACTTATCTCGCAAAAGGAATTCACAGCACCTCCGCAATCGAAGGGAATACACTGAGCGAGGAAGAAGTTCGAAAAAGGATTCAAGGAGAACTGCCTCTTCCGCAATCGAGAGAATATCAAGGTAAAGAGATCGACAATATCCTTGACGGATACAACCTTGTTCAACAACAAATTTTGTCTGGTGGGCCCGACGTGCTCACCCCAGAGGAGATAAAAAACTATAATAGAATAATCCTAAAGGATCTCCCGCTAGAAGATCATGTTGTTCCCGGTGAGTATAGAAAAGTTTCGGTTGGGGTGATGGGATACAGGGGCGCTCCAGCAAATGATTGCGAGTTTCTTGTCAATAGAATGTGCGAGTGGCTGAATCAAGATGAATTCAAGTCAGCGAACAATCAAATTGTCTACGGAATCATTAGAGCAATAATTGCCCATCTCTATTTGGCGTGGATTCACCCGTTTGGAGATGGAAATGGAAGATCCGCGCGCCTCATAGAACTGAAGATCATGTTGGCAGCAGGCGCGCCAGCGCCTGCTGCTCATTTATTGAGCAATCACTATAATCGTACACGGACAGAGTATTATCGTCAGTTGGATTATGCGAGTAAGTCTAAGGGGGATATATTTCAGTTTATCCAATACGCTGTTGTCGGACTTCTAGATGGACTTCAAGAACAACTCCTATTCATTCATACCGAACAATTAAAAATATTTTGGCGCGACTACGTTTACGAGGTTTTTGGTTCATTGCCGGGTAAAGTTGATATGAGGAAGCGCCGGTTGGCTCTCGATCTAGCCGAGATTTTCAATCCGTTAAAGATCGAACAAATTCGGGAGATATCCCCCAAAGTGGCTCAGGAATATGCTGGAAAGACTACGAGAACAATTCAACGAGATTTGGACTCGCTTAAACAGATGGGATTGGTCGTTTCCGATCAGGACGGCTATAGAGCCAACCTTGGACTCTTATCCCAATATTTTGCCGCTGCACGTCGACCGATTCCTGCTGGTGTATAACATCCAGATTGTACCGACCAACCACACCTAAGCAACGCATCCAATAACGCAGTCTAATGCCAGTTGCTGTCAGTTTCGATTATACAAGAACGCAACTAACCAACCGAAGCCACAAAACAAACCAGCCGCACCGGCACCCAAAGCACATTATACGGTTCCGATTATCAGACGGGTTTATTCTAGTATAAATTTCCCAAACTCGTATAAGAATTTATACCAGAATGAACGCTTAGCCGGGAACTGCGGGAACCATTCTCTCCCGGCCTATCGAGTGACTGTCGTTAGTCCCAAAATTAAATCTGACCGCTCGGGACGTTACCGTCACATCCCCGCGCAGGAAGCTCCTGGTGCGATCTTAGATCGAACTTAATCCTAAATTGAAGGCTACTTGGGGCGATCTTCCAAACCCTTAACACCGAGTCCTACGAGAGCTGCGCCTAGCAGCAATCCTAGCCCTGTCGCTGCATTGAGCCGCCGTTCCTGCAGAGCGGCTCCGGCTGATACGGCACCGACCAATACTCCCGCTGCAGTCAGGTATTCCGGCAGCGCGTTCGGCTCCGGATGCGAGCTTGGATGTACGCTAGTATTAAGAGGACTTCCATCCTCAACTGCTGACGAGTCTGGTCTGGGTGTAGATCCTTCCGTATTGGGCATTGGCGGCGAGCCTCCTTTTTAATCAAGCGTTCCCTAGCTGATTAGGACCGCCGCCCCTCAAAGTGTCAGGTAGATTTTCGCACTACCAAGCGCGGGGTTGAAAACATCAGTAGCGCATCGCTGATTGAGATAGTCCCGATCCCTGCCTCTCCCGTTCCAGTAAACGGCAGTGCATCGGGACCCCGCTGACACTGAGTATTTACATTTACCCTATGAACTAGCCGCGACACGGCACCTACAGCAGTTTCTAGGTCCGCACCCTCTGCACCAAAAACGCTGGCTTGATGACGGCCGGGGGCGGCTTTCAGTGCGGCTATCACCTCGGAAAGATCGTCGTAAGGTATCACCGGGACGACCGGCCCAAATTGCTCTTCTCGATAGATGCGCATCTCGGGTGTAACAGGAAACAGCACCGCGGGGACGAAGACTCCATCGATCTCCCTGCCCCCGTCTGGATTCATAATGCGCGCTCCATGCGCGACCGCATCTTCGATCAACTCCCGCATCTTTGCGCCCTTGTCTTCTTCGGCCAGGGGGGTCAGCTGCACGCCGGGATCCCAGGGCATTCCTCGGCGCAGCGCCGAAGCTTTTTCTCCCAGTGCCTGAGCGAACTCTGCCCCCGAGACGGAAGGAACGAAGAAGCGCTTCAATGCCGTGCACCGCTGCCCATTAAAGGTTAACGCGCCACGAACGCCCTCTTCCACGGCTGCGCGCTGATCGGCATGGGGCAAAATGATTGCGGGGTCTACCGAACCCAACCCCAAATAACGCGGCAGCGCCACCTCGGAGGGATGCTGACCCAGAATCGCTTTGGCCACCGGCGTCGAGCCGATGAATGAAAGGAAATCAACCTCCCCGGATTGCATCAGGGGGGTGATGATCTCGCGGCCGTCGCCATAAATAAAATTAACAACCCCCGATGGAAAGCTCTCCTTGAAAGCCTCCATCAGGGGCTCGAACAGTAGCACACCAATTCTGGGAGGTTTTACAATTGATGTGTTTCCCATTAGCAACGCTGGGACCAGTGTTTGCAGAGTCTCATTGAGTGGATAGTTGAAGGGCCCCATATTTAGCACCACCCCGTACGGACTGCGCGCAAGCTGCGCGGCCACACCCTCGAAGCTCTTTTCTCGATCACCGGAGACAAGCTTCTCATAAGCCTCAACAGTGTTTTCGATCAGTTCAATCGTGCGATCGAATTCCTTCTCGGCATCGGGGACGGTCTTCGCAATTTCCAGCACCAAAAGGGTGACAACCTGGTCACGTTTCTCCAGCATGCGCGCTGCAAACTGACGCATGCAAGCGATGCGCCCCTCCGGCGACATCGAGGGCCATGGGCCAAGACCATCGTCATAGGCTTTTTTCGCTGCATCTAAAGCCTCGAGGGCCTGTTCGGCTTTAAGCACGGGATAGGCTCCCATTACCCGCCGCGTGCCGTCAGCGTTGTGCAGGACTGGTGAGGTCACCTCCTGAAGAGCACCATCCCACTGCTTTTCGCCCCCGCAGAGATAGCTCCGTTGATTTATGGGAGTGCCAAGGTCAAAACGGGATGGGACGGCGGGCGCCTGCCGCCCGAAATTCGGCTGCTGCTCCGTTTGGTCTGAGACGGGTCGATCAGAGATTCCGGTTCCTGCAATTTCGCGCTGTATCATTGTTGGTCCTGTACTGCTTTTTTAATGTTATGTGCATGCATGATATGGTATTATATGCACATGACATGTATTATGCAACATTTCTTCCAAGCTGTAAGGTGTTAATTCAAATCGCCCCGAATCGGATCAAGAGCCCGGAGCGCACCCCCAGAGCGGGGCCAGCGCGGGCGATGAGCAGCGCGTTAGGCAAAAGCGGCGCCGTTAGCGGCCGTCAACCTCGTGTTGATAGCGGTCCATCTCCGGTTCATCCACGATCATCGTACCGCACCCCTGATTGAGGAAAAGTTCCATCAAGAGCGAGTCGGACTTGCCGCCATCAATGATATGGGTGCGGGAGACGCCGCCTTTCACTGCTTCCATACAGGCCTGCACCTTGGGCAGCATGCCATCACGAATCGAGCCGTCGGCGATCATTTTTTCCAGGCTCCTGATACTAGCGTATGACACTAGCGAGCTGGGATCGCGCTTGTCCTTCAAAATCCCCGGAACATTAGACAACAGAATCAATTTGTCGGCTTTAAGCTCCCGTGCCAATGCGGATGCTACAGTGTCGGCATTAATGTTTAGGACCTGGCCCTCAGCAGTCGCTCCCAGCGAAGACACCACCGGGATGACGCGCTCATGCAGCAGCGTCGTTAGAAATCCGGTGTTGATCGAAACGATATCGCCGACCATTCCAAAATCCACCAACCGGGTATCGCCGTCATCTGTGGCAACCTGCCGCGGCGGTCTTCTAACTGCACCGATTAATGAGGCATCGACCCCCGACAGGCCGGCGGCGGAAGCTCCCTGTGCGCGCAGGGCCGCCACAATATCCGTGGAGAGCAGCCCCGCGAAAACCATCTTGCAGGCGCGCAGCGTTTCCTCGTCGGTGACCCGGCGCCCCGCCACAACGTGCCTCTCGATGCCGAGGGTCGAGCAAAGCGCATCGAGTTGTGGTCCGCCGCCATGCACTAGCACCACTTTAATGCCGATATGATGAATTAAACTGACCTGCTTGGCGATGTCGGTCAGAGATTTACCGGCACAAACTTCGCCCCCCAGCTTGATTACAAAAGTCTTTCCCAGAAACTCTCTAACGTAGGGCAATATTTCCGTGAGCTCTCCAATTCTATCTACCATGACAATTTCACCTTATAAATTAATTACGCGACTCCTAGCATCCGCAACATCAGCGCGTTCTGAGCATGCATGCGGTTGGCGGCCTGCTGCTCCACTACGCTGCGCGTTGAGTCGATCACACCATCTGTGACAATCAAATTGCGCCGCTCCGGCAAACAATCCATGAAATAAGCATTGGCGCTGCGCGCCATCAGTTTTTCATCGATCATCCACGCTGGCAAATCGTCCCAGCGGCGCCTTTCCTCGGAGGGCTTGCCGACTAATGCCGGCGGAGTCCAGCTCTTGACGTACACAACATCCGCCCCCTTAATCGCTTCCGGCTGCGAGTGCATCACACTAAAGGTGCCGCCACTTTGTTCCGCCGCCGCGCTAACCTGCGAGAGCACCTCGCCTCCGAGTTCAAAACCTTCCGGACAAGCCAACCGCAGATTCATCCCCAACTGCGCCGCCATAAGAGCAACTGAATTAGATACCGCCATGGGGATGGGCTTTACGTGTTTGGCCCAGCTAAGCACCATGTTTTTACCTTGCGGCCTTCCACCGAAAAGTTCATGCAAGGTGACGGCGTCAGCCAGCGCCTGACAGGGGTGCCAAAGACTGCTTTCCATGCTGATTAATGGAACTTTTAAATGCTGCTCAAAGGCGCTGATGATCGAGTCACGCTTATCCTGTTCCCACGATTTAAGCTGGGGGAAGCAGCGCACGCAAACCAGATCAAAATATCCCGCGAGAGTCTTACAAACCTCCCGAATATGCTCGGGCTTATCCTCGTCCATCACCTTTCCGTCCTGGAATTCGATCTGCCAAGTTTCCGAGCCCGGGTCCAGCACGACTGATGAACCGCCCAGCCGCGCAATTCCGGACTGGAAAGAGGATCGGGTGCGCAATGAGGGGTTAAAAAACAACAGCGCGGCAACGCGGTCTTCGAGCGCATGGCGATAGCGCTTCCAATTATCGCTCTTGCCGTTCAGGGCCAGCTGGATAGTGGCCTGCAGCAGCTCCGCGCTTAGCTGCGAGGTCGAGATAAAAGTTCGGGGAAATGCCGGCATTCGATTACTCCTTCAACACGTCCTGCAGTGCTGTAATCAGTTCCTGACAGTGGTTTTCGTTGACTACAAGCGGCGGAATTAGCCGCAGCGTATGCTTTTCTTCGGACGAGCCGGTAATCACACCGCGCTCGAAAAGCTTCTGGATGATGGGCTTAGCTTCAGTCTCGAACTCAAGGCCGATCAGCAATCCCAACCCCCGAATTTCCTTAAGCCCCGGCAGCCGGGCAGCCTGAAGCCCGTCGATCAGCTTAGCGCCTGCCACTTTGGCGTGTTCCGCCAAGCGCTCGGATTTTAGAACCTCGACCGTGGCCTTGGCTGCGGCGCATGCCAGGGGAGCGCCTCCGAAGGTAGCTCCATGTTCGCCGAGTTTGACCGCAGCAGCGATCTTTTCATGGAAGAAGGTCGCACCCATCGGCACCCCGCTCGCGATGCCCTTGGCAGTGGTGATGATATCCGGAGTTACACCCACATTCTCGCCAAAGAAATTGGCGCCGGTTCTTCCGAAGCCTGTCTGCACCTCGTCGAATATCAACACAGCATTATGTTTAGTACAGAGCTCTCGCAATGCTCGATAGTAGGCCGGCGGGGCGATTCGTATACCGGCCATACTTTGTACCGGTTCAAGGATCACACAGGCAATTTCCGCACCGCGCTCCCCAAAGAGCTGCTCTAGCTCCGCCGCATTCCCGAATGTTGCAAATTCAATTCCCGGCAGACCCGGCGGATAAATTCGATACTTCTCAAAGCCGGTAATGCTCATGGCGCCGTAGGTGCGGCCATGAAAGCCTTCGCGCATCGAGATAATTAATGGTTTGCCGGAAAATTTACGGGCAGCTTTGATTGCCGTCTCATTGGCTTCGGCCCCGGAATTACATAAAAAGACCTGGGTCAGGCCGGCTGGTGCGAGCGAGACCAGCGCTTCGCATGCTTCCGCGCGCACTGTGCTGTAAACGATATTGGAGTAGAAGATCAACTTCGAGGCTTGCTCCGTAATGGCCTTCACCACAGCGGGGTGACAGTGTCCCGTCGTGGCTACCGCATGGCCGCCGTAGAAATCTAGATAGCGCTTGCCGGCGGTATCGAATACATAGACCCCCTCACCGCGCTCTAGTGCGATGGGAAATTTAGCGTAGGTCTTTAACTGATACTGCTCTTCCAACGATTTAATCTGTTCGATATCTTTCATTGCTTACCTTACGGACAGAGCGGCGCCAGATTGAGGCCGCACGATTCATCGAGACCACACATGAGATTCATGCACTGCACAGCGTTACCGGAGGCGCCCTTCACCAAATTGTCTAGTGAACTTAGCACCACCGCCGTAGACCCAATCTGCTTGATCGCGATATCACAGAAGTTCGATCCACGGACGTCCACAACGCGGGGCGAGGTCTGACGAATGCGAATGAACCGGTTCTCCTCGGCGAAGGCAGCATACAGTGGAAGAATGCTTTCCTCTGAACGCAGCTGCACGAAGGACGAGGCGAATATTCCACGGCTAAAAGGTCCGGAGACCGGGACGAGTTCAAGCTTAAGTCGTTCACCACTCGCCGCGGCCAGCGTGGCCTCGATTTCCGGAACATGCCGGTGTTCAAGCACGGAATAGGCGCTCATAGACTCTGTGCGCTCCGGGTGATGGGTTTTAGCGGTCGGAGTTATGCCGCTACCGCTCGAACCGGTAATGGCGGTTACCTTGACCGTGTCTGAGATTCGTCCGGCTTTCGCCAGCGGCAACAAACCGAGACTGATACAGTTTGCAAAGCACCCCGGGTTGGCGACCAGCCGTGCGGACCTAATCGCTTCGCGCCTTAATTCGGGCACTCCATACACCGCCGCGGCGCATAGTTCCGGCGCCGCATGCGGCTTGGCGTAGATCCGTGCGAATTGATCCGGCGAGAGACGAAAATCTGAACTAAGGTCGACGAATTTCGCCTCGGTCGATTTGTAAAGATCGGCAATTAACCCCATCGCCTCGGTATGCGGCACCGCCACAAAAATGAGGTCGGTGTCTGCGGGAATTCGCTCCAAGCCGCTAAAGGAAAGATCGACCAAACGTGAAAGCGCCGGATGCACCTCGCCAATCGGCTTGCCCGCATACTGGCGCGATGTCACCGCTGTCAGGCGCACCTCGGGGTGACTTGCGAGCAGCCGCAGCAGTTCCAATCCGACGTAACCCGATCCGCCGACGACCGCGACCTTAATTGATGAGCTGGCTTTCACTTGTCTCCCCGGGGAAAAGTTTCTTTAACACCACCTCGCCAAGTTCGGCCGGTTCTTTGATCGCGTTCGCCGCGCGCAGCCCAAGCTTCTCCTTAATAAAGCGTTTACCGACATCGTTATCCGTTACGGGGCCGCAAATAATATCAATCGGCGGACATTTGCCCTCGAGGAACTTGGCTGCGCCCCAAGCGCCCACCTGGTCATTGGCTGCGAGTACATGCGCACGCGAGAATGACATGAGCTCGGCGTCGTTCAGGAGACTCATTACTCCGTACTCACCCATAATGCCGTCCCCGAACTCCAGCACAATACAGTCCGGTTCACTGGCCGACAGATGGGTGACAATCGCTTTGGCCGAGGACACTACATTAGCGGGCGTGGTGCAGACCACTCCCACATCAGTAAAGTTCAGCACCTGCTCCGCGCCGAAATCGGCCATTTCCAAAATGTCCCGCATCAAGCTGATGCCGCTGAGTTTGCCCGCGGCGACCCGCACACCTTTGTGAGTCAGAAATTTCACGATCTCGCAGGCAGCGCGGGTCTTTCCGGCTTCCATACAGGTGCCCGTAATCATAATCAACGGTACCGAGCTGTGCAGCTGCTCAAGCGGCTGAATTGCCCCGCCTAGGATCGAAGCAGGCCGCCCAATGCGGTGCTGGAAGGAAGGATAGTGCAGCACGCCACCCAGAATCTCAACCTCAGTCGGCTTACCCAGGGCCGGATTCTCACTAGTGCACTGTCCGATGACTCCACCCAGGTTCAAAACATGCAGCACATCGCCCGGTTTGACGCTCTCGGGCACAATGCCGCTATAGCCCCGCAGTGCGTTCCTGGGACCCAGTACCCCCGCAATGATGTCGCCGCGGCACAGGCGGCTTTGTCGCCCCGAGCAGAGCTCCAGCGTATTGTAGGTCGTTTTTTCATTCAGTACCCGTCCCGCCACGATATAGCCTTCGCGCGCAATGATCTTGTCAGACAGGTTCAATTCACGAGTCAGCTGTGCATTCCGGGTGGTGGAAGCAATTTTGTCGGCAATAACTTTCATCTTTATTTCACTCAGTAAAAACTAAATTCGTATGGAGCGTTTAAGAAACTGCTTCCAGGCTCAAAACCCGCATGGCTTTAGAAGCATCTTTTTCATCGATCACCATCATCAGATCAGTCCAGCAGCTCATCTCCTCGCGCACATTCACCTCGTTATCCGCCAAAAGTCCGTAGATAAAACTCACTACGCCCGAAGTGGTTTCAATCTTTTCATTGAAGATCATCGTGATCTGAGCCAGGTCCCCCACGACCTTCTTAATGCGGCCCTTAAAGCTCTCCCTAATCTCGGCCTCGTAATCCTGGTTAAAGATGACGGTCACGGCTTCCTCGCCTTCGACCAGGTTAAAATCTCCGCGCTCCGAGCGAATCTGCTTCTGCAGCGCATAGAGCCGCTCGAAATCGCGCGGCTTCTCCAGAATAGCCACGGTGATCTTGTTCTTAAGTCTGATTTTAGCCTGCTTGACCAGCTGCGTAATCTTGCGTTCCTGACTCTGCTGGTCCTTAATGCGGTTAAAATACCGCCGACAAGCCATCAACACCGCATCGAAGCGCTCAATCCCTTCGTTGTCGCAGATCTCACGGGAAAGCGCCGAGTAGTTGATCAGGCCGCGCCGCATGCAATCTTTAATGCTGGGGCGCTCTGCGATATAACGATGGGTAAACCGCGTCACGTTCATAGATCGATATATTGGCTAAAGCTCAGACACAGTCAACCGATTTCAAGACATTTTGTTTAATTTCGGACATTGGTGTTAGAAATTGTTGGAAGCTCAACAATATCTAGGCCAAGCCTATTGATTGGCTGCTGTCAGAGGAGGAAATTAGAGAAAAGCGGGCGTAACGCTGTAGGGGCGAAGAAGGTTTGTAGCTGCTTTCTTTGGTAAGGATTACTCATTCGTTAGGGATTGCTTCGCTTCGCTCGCAATGACAAATCCCT
>JAIBBU010000020.1 GCA_019694515.1 Oligoflexia bacterium
CTCCCGTCCGTATGGTAATAAGCCGGATTATATCCGGGTCCTTGTTTCTTAATGGCCTCATCCATACAACTGTTCGGCCGCTATCTCATTTAGTTGACTCTCAGGTTGGTGGTACCAGGCGAAACGGCCGCTATCTCATTTAGTTGACTCTCAGGTTGGTGGTACCGTGTGTGGGGGACTGTCAGGTTGGTGGGTTGGTGGTACCGTGTGTGGGGTTGGGTAACGGTGAGGGCCCACCAGGGCCCGTGGCTGCGTCCCATGATGGCGTTCCAATACCAGCTTGAAACATCACTAAATTCCTCTCCTGCCGGGTCGTAAATTCTTTCGCAAACTAGCAACGACTCTGATTCGCGACTTGCATTGAAACAACCCCAACGATGTCCATCTCGATCGACACGGGGCGGAGTAGGGGTAACCTTATATCCCGCCCCGCGGAAGCAATCGCTGCTAGGATGAAGCTTGCGGGTAGCGCTCGTGAGGTGCCGGATCAAGACGCCTCCGCTCTCGAAGGTAAAGCGTTTGATGATTCCAGGGAAGCTGAGCGCAAAGCGCTGATCGACCGCACTTAGCTCCGCCGGCGTTAAGGGTGCGCCCTGGAAGTGTGTGGGCCATTCCAAATGCGAGGTCTCCTTAGATACTGCTTGAAATTGAGGGGTTCTCTGGACTAGCGGGACCAGCGCCGCAAACAGAGCAGCAATAAGATTAATTCGCATGTGCAGCCTCCTGCAGGCGCCATACGATGGCGAAACTCGCCAGCGCAAAAAAGGCCAGTCCAATGCCAGTATGGGTCCAAGCAGGCAACGCCAGAAGGCCAGACTCTTTAAAGAACAAGGCAACCGCACGGCACAAATTTGCAAGTAGTACCGCCTGCAGTGCGAAACGGAGAACTCTCAAAACTTCAATCCGTTTCAGTTCGGCCATAGCACACCCCAACATGGCCAAAAAGATTCCGCACCATAGCATATGCACTCCGCTGCAGGGGGCGTCGACCGCGATAACTTTTCCGCCGTAGGCTATCAAGGTGCCCTGAGCTATCACATCCAAACCACAAATCCGATGCAGCACCAGGCAGCTAATTTGGGTCAGCATGTAACGCAAAGGAAAACCCAGAAAAAATTCCATCGAGGAGATAATCGGCAGCGAAAGAAAGAGCAGCCCTGTCACTGCGAGGTCCCCTCTAATCTTCCCCCAAAAGAGTGGCACAAAGACGCTGATTCCCAATGCTGCACGGAGCAGCGGAGGCAGAAGCGGGTAGAGCACGCCGTAGCAAAAAAGCTGCAGCGCAGAAACAAATAACATCGATTGGCCTGAGCTGGAGGACCTCACGAATTTCTTGCGGATCAGTATTATCGCGGTGCACCCGAGGGCTAAGAGCCCCCAGGGTTCATCGGAGCCGTCGACAAGCCGCTCCCCATACCAGCGCCAGACCGGCCAGAGAGCAAGAGTGTAGATGGCAGTGACTGTTGCAGATGTGTTCATGACCAGAGTTGCTCCCGGCGCAGGTACACGACGGAGAGCGTTAGCATCAAGGTCATAATCAGAGCCCAAGTCTCAGGTTCGGGGGTGCTGGGAATTTCACCGCCAACAGCATTGTCCGAGACTCCTTGGGGGAGCGGTAACGGCTGTTTCACCCCTATCATTGGAACGGCGGGATCACGTCGGATGATCTTGTCAACCGCAATGAACGAGGTGTATTGAGTGAGCAAATTATATTTTAGACCAATCTGTATGATGCGCTGTTTTAATTCCTCGGAGGTTGAAAGCGCATTGTAATCGGAAAGTTCCTGTACCTGATGGCGCGCCCAGAGATACTTAAGAGCGGTATTTGCCGGTAGCGGTCGATATTCTCCAACATCGATCACCTTTTCGAATCTGCCTTTGCCGGTCATGCCGCTCAACTTAATCGTGCCATCGACAGCACCCTGCCATTTACCGAAGATCGCCACGGGACGTTCTGCCATTACGTCCGGGATACTTTGGGGGATGACCTCGGTCGCTTTGAAATTTTCAAAGGCAATCGCTGCGCCGGTTAACAATGGAGAGCTGATATATTTTTGGAACTGAGCGTTGATCGGAGCTGCCTCTGATGGCTTGGTGACGATAAAAGGCTCTCCTTGCCCTAAGTGTGCCATTCCCTCGATCAGGTAGCGATTGACGGAGCTGCCAATGCCGAAGGAAAAGAGATTGGCCCGATTGAGATTCGCCTTGATCAGATCATAAGTGTCTGTCTCCGCGGAGATATAACCATCTGTTACGACAACGATGCTTCTGGAACGGCCAACCTCGGCGGGGAGGGCCAGGGCGCGCTCTAGTGCCGGCACCAGCTCGGTTGCGCCGCCGCCGGTCTGCTCAGCGAGCAGTTGTAAAGCAGTTTCAATGTTGGCACTGCTTGCCGGCAGTGAGCTGGGAGCCAGCACCGAGCTGCCTCCGGCAAATAGCACGATATTGAAGCTATCGGTCGGACGCAGGGAACGCAGGAGATTCTGCAGTAGCTGCTTCGTAATGTCCAAAGGGAATCCTATCATCGATCCGGAAACATCCACCACGAAGATATATTCTCGCGCCGGGAGCTGGTCAGGGTGGGGGCGAAATGGCGGCTCCAGCAGCGCTAGGAAGTAATTTTCGTCTTCTCCCTGATACAGTAGCAGACCGGTTTGAACCTCCTCTCCAGCCAGCCGGTAATGCAGGACATAATCTCGATTGCCGTTGGAGGGGGTCGAATGGCCTAACGCAACATGCGCGCTTTGTGGTGAGTGATATTCAATTTCGATATCATGAGAGGTCGAAGCGATATCGTTAATCGCCATGCCCCCTTCCAGATTGACCGCGATATTAAAAGCCGACTCGCCTTCCACGCCCGCATGCAAGTATGGGTTGGCTACCCACCGCTCGTCAGGAGGGCTGCTCTCCGCTCCCTGATTTGAATAGCGGGGCCCAACAACTCCAGGAAAAATGAATTCATAGATGCGCTCGGTGGCTTGCAACAATTCAGTATAATTCAGTTCAACCTTAACTTCGTCGCCGGGAAGAATATTGGCCACATTCATCTCGAACACATTCGGGCGGTGCTGCTCTAAGAGGCTCGCGGTTTTCCCAGCTTGCTTGGCGGCATCATACTCCTTGCGCGCCTGACCCTTTTCGCGAATCTCCGCGAAGATGGTGCGTTCGCCGATGTGCATCGTCATGCCATACACCGCCGCACCCGTTGACCCTGGAAATATATAGCGGGCCTCAAGCGGCACCTGCCCCGTATTACGGTAAACCTGAGTAACTTTCACGTCGGCGATGACTCCTGCGATATTGGCCTGGACATCCGTTGATTTGAGGGGCAGCTGATCAACTCCCTGTTGCTCTCCCTTTACCAAAAAATATGGAGCGAGCGGCTTCTCATCGGCGGCGCCTGCAGTGGGGTGCATGAACGCTCCGAATATTGCGGTGGCTAGGACGAGCAGACAATTTTTTGATTTCATTTCTTCTCCGTAAATAGTGCGAGGAGTTACCTTGCTGTGCTGTAGGAGTATCGCGCGGTGCTGTGAAGCCAATTTGAAGTGAAGGAGAATTCGAGGTGAATTCGCGCCGACTGTTTAAGTGCTTGAAAACGCTAGCTTTATGCGCAATGCAAAAGGAGCTTCGCGCAAGTTCCGCCGGTTTTCATGGAGGCGACTCGCACCTCACCGTGGTGCAGCTCCGCAATCTCACGCACGAAGCTTAGGCCTAAACCGGTGCTCTTGCGGCCTGTGCCGGGGCGCCGCAGCGAGTAAAATCGATCGTATATTTTGTCCGCCGCAAACTCCGGAATACCGGGGCCTTGATCGAGTATTTCAATTTCGACGCGGCTGCCTCGCCGCATGCCGCAAAGCTTGATCGTTCCTCCTGCCGGTGAAAAATCGATCGCATTTTGAACCAAATTAGTCAGCGCTTGACGCACCAGGAACGGATCTCCCCGCACGGCGAGTTCCGGTTCGCAACTGCTTTGCAGTATCACTCCCGAGGCAACTAGTGCCGGTGCAAATGACTCTGCGAGTTCAGAAAATAACGTGGATAAATCTACACGCTTGGGCTCGCTCAATCCGCTGCGTTTTTCAAGCGCCGAAAGCTCTAGTAATTTGTCCACAATCACCTGAATGCGGTTACTTTCGACCAGAATGTTCTTTAGAAACTTGGCCCTTTGCTCGGCCGGCATTTCCTCGCGCATGAGCTCGGCCGCTCCGCGCACCGCTGAGAGGGGGCTCTTAATTTCATGTGTCAAGGCTTGAACATACTTCTCGACATACCCGCGTCCCTCTAGGGCGTCGCGCATCTCATCGAAGGTGCGGCCGATAATGCCAATCGCGCCACGGCCTAAACGTGGCAACGAAACATTAGGGCTCTCGCGTAAGAGTCTGAAATAGTCCAGCAGCAAGCCGATCGGGCGGGTAATCAAAAAAGCGATCAGAAGCGCCGCGAGCGTAATCAGCAGCAATGCCAGGAGGCTGCCATCGATGATGCGTTTCTTGGCCAGGGTAATAAATTGGTATAGCCCCGAGGTCGGTTCCCCAACGGACACCACCCCTATGATCTTGCCATCTGCGTAAATCGGAGCCCCCACATACAGCACGCTAGTGCGCGGATCGGCCGGGTCGTCGCGGGTGGTACGTGCACCATATTGGCCTTGTAAAGTCAGCATCACGTCATGCCACTCGGAATAGTCTTCTCCGGTATGCAGGCCAGTGCTGTCGAACAACACCTTCCCAGCAGCATCCGTCACATAAGCTCGCATATCGACGCGATTCTTTATCACCTCGTAAATGCGCGCCTGCATCGGACGATCATAGGCGTGGGCAAAGGCTAAATTTAAGTCGGCGGTGTCAATCTGGCCGCCCTTTGTCTGGGTTTCGGCGATCGCCGCCAGGATATTGGCAACGTCGACTAGCGACTCTTCGACCGAAGATCGATAACGCGGCTCAAGGTCGGAGACGATCCAGTAGAGTAGGTACCAGATTCCGGCGGCGATCGTGAGCCCCAGCGCAATAATGATACGGCGACGGGCACTCACCAATCTTCCTTTAACGAATAACCGGTGCCGCGATGGGTGATGATGGGGTCGTGCTGTGAGGTAATGGCACGCAATTTAGAACGCAGCTGTTTAATATGTGCATCGACCGTGCGCTCTAGACTGGAGTCGGGTTCATCCCATACCAAAGCCATAAGCTGCTCGCGGGTGTAAACTCTGCCCGGATGTTCGGACAGGAGCTTGAGGAGCTTGTATTCGTAACGCGAGAGCTCGAGCTCTTTCCCAAAGTATGTAATCAGCATGCGGGCGGCATCGACGGTGAAAGGTCCAGTTGGCGTGCTCTTGGGTGCCGATGTTATTTCAACCGCTGCCTGGGTGCGGCGCAGGACATTTTTAACCCGGGCGCTAAGTTCGCGCGGGCTAAAGGGCTTGAGCACGTAATCATCCGCGCCTAATTCGAGTCCCAGCACGCGGTCGATTTCGTCTGCCCGTGCGGTTAAGAAGATTACCGGCAGATCACGGATGACGCGGAGCTTCTTAAACAGCTCGAACCCACTGATGTCCGGGAGCCCTACATCCAGAATCGCTAGAGCAATCGGCCTTTCTTCAAAACGCGCTTGGGCTTCGCCGCCAGTCGCACACCATAGAGGCTCGAATCCTTCCGTAGAAAGCGCGTAGGAGATCATATCGGCAATGGCCGGTTCATCTTCGACGATCAGAATAAGCTGCCGGACGCTAGGCATGTCTCAAAGCTTACTTCAGCCCGGCGGGCTGGAAAAGGCAGCTCAGAGCACAGCGCGTACTAGCCTTTCGACGTCTGCTTTTCCTAGATGCACCATGCCATATTCAGCGGCGTGCCTCGCATCCGGTTCGATCCAGGAGAAGAAGAGCGGCGCAGGTATGGCTAAGCTTTCGAACGAATTGAATTGGTTGAGGAGGGTTAGCGCATACACTAGCAGCCGGGTTGGAGCTGAACTAGACCGCAGATCGCCCGCGACCATTAAATTAACCACCGTTGGTTTTGCCGGATCCTCGTTGCTTATTTCAATTACCCCACTAAGAGCGTCGCGCCGCGCCAAACCTAGACACAAATGCTTGCGGGCCAGCAGATACTCAGAGGCATAGAGGTGCAGTTTATTGCGAACTAAACCATCCAACAGGAAGGCGCGGGCTTCGCGCAGTTCGCGCGAATCCGAAATGACCTTAAATGCCCAGGCTAGATTAGTCGGAGTAAAGATAGTCTCGTTGGGGGCGAATATGAACTTCTCCAGAATTTGCAGCAGATCGGCAAGCTCCTCGGATGAAAAGCCCCTAACCGCGCGGCGCAACCTCGCGGCTTGTTGTTCAAGATTTATTTGAGCACGGCGCTTGCCTGTCTCTGTTAGTGTAATTCGAAACCTACGCCGGTCGCCCGGATAGGGCAGCTTACGAAGCAATCCTACCGCCTCCAAGGCGCTCACAAGCCGGGACAGATCGGAGTAAGAATAGGGAAGTTTAGTGGCCAATTCTTGAAAAGGCATCTCGCCCTGACGGACTAGCAGATTATGAAGTATTTGGCAGTGATCAGAAGGGAGTCCAGTAGCCAAGTAATTTTCACCGATAAAGCCGAGGCTGCGCGTTAGCCGTCGAATCTGAATCAGCAGTGGATCGTCCTGCTCCCGCGCATGCATCTGGGGGGACTCTAGCTCCTCAGCGATGCTCCTGAGATAAATAAGCAGTCGATCGCGTTCTTCTTGCTGTAGCGGACCAAGGCATTCCGCGATCTCCAAATTACGCAGATCTAAATCCCTTTCTAGCAGCTGTATGCCGGCAGTGGTGACCCCTAACAATTTGAGGCGACGGTCCTCTTGGCTGCTGTCCACCGATAGGAGCCCGCGCCCCCGCAGTGCCGAGACCAATCGGGAGATGGCCCCCTTCTGCACCATGAGCAGGGAGGCGAGATCTCGAGAAATGCCACCCTTGCCATGATAGAGCTCCACCAGCAGATGGCTTTCATTCGTAGTTAACGGGGGCTTTAGCTTAAAGAGGATAAAACTCAGCCGGCGGTTAAAACGCAGGAATAGGTCCGAGAGCCGGTGCCAAGTGTTGTCGAATGTGCTTTCCTGCGCCGTCCCAAGCATCTATTTTGCCGAATTTCGGGCGGTAATCCGCCCAGCCTTCTTATGACGTGGCCGTGCGAAAGTGTAAGAACTTCTGAGTTGTCAGGCTGAAATATCGTTACATCAGGAGCTGCGAGGCCGCAGAGAGATTCGTAGAGACGGGGCTGGAGGAGGCGCGATGATTGTTTTCCACCTCAATTATCTCCCAGGCCGTGCGATCGAGGTTGGGACTCTTCCACTCAGGTCCATATCCGCGCGATTCGTATAGCGCCTTTCCCTCTAGATAGATGCGGGGCTTGGTGCTGCGCTGCCCCAGTGCTTCACGTACGGCTCTGGTCACCACTTCGGGCGCCACATCCTTAACGCAATGGGTCTTTGCAAATTTGCATTTCCAATTGCAGCCCCAGCATTCCAGCGGGAGACAGGCTAGCGAGGTGAGTTCGGAGTACGGAAGAAAGCGCCCGAACTGCGCGCCCCCGATAACGCATACGTTGGGTGTTCCCACGGCGCAAGCAATATGGGTACCCGAGGTGTCGTTTCCCACGACCATCCGAAGCGCTTGGATAATCGCGGCTGACTCAATCACGGATGTTGTGCCGCATAGATTCAGGTGAGGCGATCCCAGCTCGTTGAGCAGGGTCTGCACACCGGCTTTTTCCGATTCTGAACCAAAGGCGAGAACGGTAAGCTGCTGTTCCCGGATTAGCTCTCGCAGTGCCGGAGCAAATGCTGGATAGGTCTTGAGTTCGGTCTGCGATCCAGCGAAAAGTCCGATACAATTGGTCGGCACAAGCCGGTGTTTGGCGAAGAGTTCTGTCGCGGCCTGTTTCGCGGCGGGATCCAGCCAGATCGTGGGACTGGCATTTCCTGCTGTAACGCCGAAGAAATTAAGCAGCGCGTTGTTGATTGCAAGCTCATTTGTCGCTGCTCCGGGCGCTAGCTCAAAGACCCTGGTGTAAGCGCGGTTTGCCTGGGCCTGCTGCTCGGTTGTGGTATTGGCGAGACTGCCGGAAAGGGCGAAGGTCTCGGCGCCTCCCGCCATCAGTGCAACAAAATCGTTGGCTGAATCTCGCGAATAGACCGCATTGATCACGATATCGGCATGCAGCTGTTTCATGGTATTGTGATATGCGGCGCGGTACCCGGCGTCATGCCAGATCTTATCCATCTCCACCGTGACCAATTGATTTAGGTGCGGGCAGTTTTTATACAGTGGAGCGACCGAAGAGCGGCAGAGCAGTGCTAAATTTGAATTGGGGTAGCGCTTTCGCCACTGATCTAATGTCGCCGAAAAAAGGATGTTGTCTCCAATTGCATCGGTCCTAACGATTAGCACCGTATGTTTGCGAGAGGTGGAGCCGTAGAAGAGATATTTCTTGGGATCAGGCAAAATCGCTGGAGCGGCGCGCTTCGGCGCTTGGCGCTGCTTAAGCCGGTCCGCTAGGAGTTCGCCCATTTCAGGCTTCCAGCTTTCGATCACAGTGCCGTGATTTCGAGACCAGGGCAGGTATCCATCTAAGATCAGAGGAGTGGGGGCGGCCTGCAATTTCTTCCAGAGCGCGAGAGCATTAGCGTAGCCGTAGTAACGTTCTTTAAAGGTTAGCTGTTCCTCAGTCACGTATGCATAGTGTTGGAAAGCCAAACCAGCTTCCAACATTTCATCCCGGCTGAAGGGATTAATTCGCATCACGTCGCGCTGTTGAGAGTCCACCAAGATCGCTGGCTCGTGCGTGGCCCAATACATCCCCGGTTTGAAACGCCAGACCCGTGGCCAATCCTGCGGTAGAGTGCTCCAAGCGTTCAAGGATTCAACATAGCGGTCGGGTCCCACGAAATAGAAACAGGCACAGAATGCGCCGGTACGATCGGGGTTGGCCTCAAATAATGCGGCCATCTTTTCGATCTGTTCCGCGGTCCAAAGCTCATCGCTGTCGAGCTGCCAGAGTAGCCCTTCCTGTTGAATTGCGGGAATCGGCGCATTGCACATCTCGACCTTGCCGTCCCAGAACTTGCCGCTAGGCGGGCGGTAAATGGATATATTTTGCGGATAGCGGCGCTTTAGTTCATCCAGATATTCGGTTGTTCCATCGGTGCTCAAACCGTTGCGATGGAATGTGTCCGAGACGACACCGCCGCTTTGAACGCTCCACGAAGTGTCTTTAACCAGCGACGCCACTCCTTCAATGATGTGCCAATGCCAGGGCAGCTTGAGCCGCTCAAATTCGTCGATGTGGTGACGAATGAAGGGCTCGCCATTTAGGACGATGGTGAAGAAATGTACTGGGGTTTTAGGAGAGTGAGCAACGGAATTCCGGCGGAAGACTGCAAAGCCATTGCGGGTGTGCCAATCCTCTGCGATCAAGGTATAGTTCGAATCCTGCGCTAATCGATCGTAGTTTTTACGATTCTTGTAGGCGTTAATATCATCCAGTAGGATTAGTTTTGCTCCGTATACCTGCTCCAGCTCCGCTACCCCGGTAAATTCGGAGCCGTCAATCAGAACCATGTCGAAATCGGTGATGTTGTTTTCGCGTTTGATTCGAGCAATGCCGTCTTCGTTGATGCCCTCGCGCTGCAAATATTCGAGATCTTGGTCCAACCAGCCCAATACCCGGTCAATTGGGTAGTTATTCAACGCTGAGGTCACTGAATTATAGAAATTTACAACCTCGTAATGCTTCGGGAAGCGTTCGGCAGCGACCGAGGTTGTGTTGTAACAGCGCACAAAAGGATACTGGGCGCATGATTTCTGCAGTTCAGCAAAGCGCGTTCGCGATACTTCCATGCAATAGAGGGTGGGCTTTTCGGGATTTTGACCGAGCCCTGATATAAATGCGCGTGTGCTGCCAGCGCCACTTGAGGATCCGATCTCGAGCACGCTCTTGATCTTTTCCTCCCGCGCTAATTTCTCAATCGTGAAATAGAAGGGGTCGTCGCGCACTTCAGGCGGAATAATTTGATCGAGTTCGCTCATTTTTCCTGTCATGCGGGCCTGTTCTTTACCGGCTCACTCTTAGACGCAAAGGGGCCTCATAATTTGATGCTTGAGAGAGACACGCTGATTCGATAGAAAATCGCGCTAACTATCTGAAACGTATAAATTATTTAGGTGTGTCGATGATAAAACGGATAAGGTGCCAATAGCGCGGCTACTTCGCCCGAGGCAGCCTCAGACCAATGACGGTAAGACTTCGACAGATCGCGGGCTTCTAGCAGCGATCTGCGGCACATACAAGCAAAGGGAAGCTGAGCTTCCTGACCGGGGACAAAGTCAGGCTGATAAAGCAGGGCGCAATCCTGTCCGCTATTTTGAATGTGACTATAGGCAAGATTTGAACTGGCATGACTGTTCAACAAGCCCGTCCAAATCTCCAGAGCACGGCGTCCAAGTTTGTCACCAGCATGAATCGGGAGGAAATATTCTCCAGCCGCGCTTTGCGCTGCGGCTACTACCGCCGACTGCTCATCTGCCGGGAGCGTTTCCAAGATCCGCAGCGTCCGACCGCCGAGCGAAGTGTCGAGTTGTCCGGCGATCTGCCATTCGGGATGGAGCGCTATCACGATCTCAAAATCAGCTACGCTTTGAGCACGCAGTGATTCAAGTGTTGAATGCAGATCAAAAAGCTGTGAGTTGGGACGGCAGATAATCGCGATGCTGATCAAGGGCTGCGTGCTAGCAACCGGCTCGATCGGCTGAGATATCGGCATCGATACTGCTGAGTTCTGGGAGTAAGCTGCAGGGGCGGGTGTGTGCAGCAGCTTCTGGAATGTGGCTAATCCCTGATCGCGCTCGGCGACGGTTGACGCGCATTCGGACAGAAGCTTGTCGGCCGACCGTAGCGCCTGATCCTCGCTTAAGGCTTCCAGCTTTGAAGCGCTGATCTGCAGGTTGGTGTGAAGGCCCGTGACGCGATCCAGCGCCGGGATAAAGCTCGGGGTATTGAATCCGAGAGCCACCAAGGTGCGTGAGAAACGTTCCGGAAACCACAAATTATTGCGGCCCCAGCGTGTTAACTGATCCACGGATCTAAGCTTCTCGGGCCAGGCACTTTCACTGCAGAGAATTTTGGCCCACTCAGCTGCATTGGGTGCATGAAACGACAGGCTAGCAGATGGTTTAAGCCAGCTTTGCCAGAGCGCCAACTGGCCAAGTGCATTTGGCAGGTCAAATTGCGTAAAAAGTGCGCCTGTATCCAGCGCATCGAGAGAGTTTGGAGCGATCTGCAGCGTCTTAGGGTCGGCGATCACCTCGGCCCGGGCAGAATCATTAGCGCATCGAACATTGATGAAACCTTTTTCCGCCGCGCCGTCCAGTTTCAGGTTGAGCGCTGTCTTCCCGTTCCAGTGACCGGAGCGTAAGAGCGCGGCGGTTAGTTCCTCCCCCGGGGCTAGCTCAAGCGGTGGTAGCGGGTCTAACTCCCGTATGAATCCGAGGTAAACGAGAAAGGCGCGCAAAGTCTTTAGTAGGTAATTCATGGCTTAGTTTCTAAGATGAAAAGGGCGCGAACCCGGCTTCGCGCACTTGTGGGCGGCCGTTTGAATTGACTATTGGGGGGGGGTGGCCTTAAACTGGGACGTCAAAACCTATATAATTGCTATGACAAACAACGAAATTCGGCTCAAGACGGGGCTCGCCGAGATGCTTAAGGGCGGGGTGATAATGGACGTAGTCAATCCGGAGCAAGCCCGTATTGCCGAGGATGCCGGGGCTGTCGCGGTAATGGCCCTCGAAAGGGTGCCGGCGGATATTCGGCGTGACGGCGGCGTGGCTCGCATGGCCAGCGTTGAGATTATCGAAGGGATCATGAAGGTCGTCAGTATTCCGGTTATGGCAAAGTGCCGCATCGGGCACTTTGTCGAAGCTCAAATCCTAGAGTCACTCGGGGTAGATTTCATTGACGAGAGCGAGGTCCTGACCCCCGCAGACGAGCGTTATCATGTAAATAAGTTCGATTTTAAGGTGCCATTCGTCTGTGGAGCTAGAGACCTTGGCGAGGCCCTCAGGCGAATTTCCGAGGGAGCCGCGATGATGCGCACCAAGGGTGAGGCCGGTACTGGCAATATCGTTGAGGCGGTGCGCCACATGCGCGCCATGACCTCGGAGATTAAGAGGCTGTCAGCGCTGGGGGAAGAGGAGCTGGTTAATGCTGCGAAAGAGTTAGGCGCTTCCTTGGAGCTGGTCCGATTAGTAGCCAAAGATGGCCGGCTGCCGGTGCCGAATTTTGCAGCCGGAGGGGTCGCGACGCCGGCTGATGCTGCATTGATGATGCAGCTCGGGGCTGAAAGCGTCTTCGTGGGATCCGGTATCTTTAAATCGGAAGATCCCGCCTCTCGAGCCAAGGCGGTTGTAAAGGCCGTCACTCACTACAACGATCCTGAAATCTTGCGTGAAGTGTCGCGTGGTTTGCTTAATGCGATGCCGGGGATCGAAATGCAAACTATTCCTGCAGAACAGCGTCTGGCCCAGCGCGGCTGGTAAGCAACTAATGAAAGCGGGGGTATTGGCACTTCAAGGTGATTTTGAAGCCCATGCCAAACGGCTGCGCGGGCTTGGCGCTGCCGTTATCTATGTTAAGAAACTCTCCGAACTAAGTGCCGTGGATGGTTTGGCGCTCCCCGGGGGCGAATCTACCGCCATGCTGAAACTGCTCGAGCCGAATTTCATTGAAGCACTGATCGAGCGCGGACGCGCGGGTATGCCAATTTTGGCTACCTGCGCTGGAGTAATTTTGCTGGCCCGCAAAGTAACCAATCCAGCGCAGCGCTCCCTTGATCTTTTGGATATCGATGTTGAACGCAATGCATACGGTCGTCAGGTCGACTCGTTTGTTGATGGCACCATTAAGTTCACCATGGCCGGGAAGAGCGCCTTGGATTCACTAGGGCAGGGGGCGGTACCGAGTCGAGACTCGATTGAAGGGGTTTTTATTCGCGCGCCGCGCATCATTCGAACCGGACCAGAGGTCGAGGTGCTGGCGGAGCATGCGGGAGCGCCGGTATTAGTGCGCTCCAAAAATATTCTAGCCGCGACCTTTCACCCGGAGCTTTCTTTCGGGGCGGAGTCAGTACATCAACTTTTTATCAACTCGTTATAGCTGAAGGGCTGTTTTCGGGGGGCTCAGGTAAGCTGTGCTGGGCAGTCCTTGAGGACAGTAATGTTGAGCGATTGGTAAGATTTATCGGCACAAAAAAACTGCAGGCGCCCGAAAGCGCCTGCAGTCATCTTATTTCCGAAGTAACTCGTCCTACGAGGTGCAGGTCGTGTTGATCGTCGGAATGGTCTTAACCAAACCTAGATTCTCTAGGTGCAGCTTGTTAGCTCGGTTGAGGAGGCCATTCAAGCTCTGAGTGCTCAATCCGGCCTTCTTGGCTGCAGTCACCAAAGATTGCGCCAGATTTCTCAGGTTCAATGAGTTCCCGACATAGTCAGAGAACTTGGAGGAGCTGTCTTCTGTCACACAGAAGTCAGTGTTGGTGCAGGTCACCATGATCTGCGGGATGCTCCAAGTTAGCTGCCAGTTCTTGACGTAAAGCTTGTCAGCCGAGTCAATTGAATTGCGCGCCAGCTTTTTCAGTTTCTTAGTCGCGCTCGAATTACGCAGGATGCGCTTAGCGATAGAGTCGACAATGCGGGCCTGCCCGGCGCCGTTACCATCCAGGGCGAAGAGGTCGCTCGAGATGTTGACTTCGTTACAGCCTAAGCACGAGGTCCCGTCGCCGTCGCATACTCCGCAGCGATCGTAGACCGCGTTGCCGTTTGGCACGCCCAAGCAATCAAGCTGAGGTGTGGGACTCGGCGTCGGAGTCAGGGTCGGGGTCGACGTAGGCGTATATGTCGGCGTGTTAGTGGCCGTGGCGGTCGGTGTCGCCGTATTTGTCGGTGTGTTAGTCGGCGTATTAGTTGGAGTGTTGGTCGGCGTATTCGTCGGTGTATTGGTCGGCGTATTCGTCGGTGTGTTCGTCGCTGTAGCCGTCGGTGTATTCGTCGGGGTATTGGTCGGCGTCACCGTCGGTGTGTTAGTCGGCGTATTCGTCGGGGTGTTAGTCGGCGTTGCCGTTGGAGTGTTGGTCGGCGTATTCGTCGGTGTTGCAGTTGGAGTAGCCGTCGGCGTGTTGGTCGCGGTACTAGTCGGTGTCGCCGTTGGTGTCGCAGTCGGAGTGTTAGTCGGAGTGCGGGTCGCTGTTGGTGTCGGCGTTGGTGTCGGCGGACAAATCTGCGGATCTATCTGATGTTGACAGATGTTATTAGGTCCACAGAAGTCGTAGGTGCAAATATCGTCGTCATCATCACAAGCGATCTGCTCTGATATTTGCTCGAAGAAGCTTACGATATTCGAGAAATCGGCAGCAATCTGGATGAAGAAATCCGGACCGCTTGCGATCTGGGTCATCAAAGTTTGACCTGTTCCCGGCGGGCAAGCTGATGGGCCTGATCCATCGTCCGGAGCATGCACGGCAAAAATCTTTGTACCAGCGGCTTTCGCAGCGGCGGCGGCAGCAAGTGCATTGTTGCCTGCGTTACCATCGGAGCAAGATCCGAACGGCGGTGTGGGAGCCGGTGTCGGCTGGGTTGATGTGGGGCGATTAGCCACACCATCAGAGATTAAAATAATATAGTGCGGGTCGGCCGGAAGACCGTGGGTCGCGATCTCGGACTGCGCGGCGCTTAGCGCGGCGCCGATATCGGTAAAGCCGGTCGAGTTATTGATGCCGTTGATGACCGCATACAAACCGCTGCCCGGTGAAAAGTTAGCGCCGTAAACGGTGGTGAGTGTGGCTAGAATCGTGGCGTTCCCTGGGTCCTGGGTACTAAAGGTTCCGATCGCTACACGCGGTTTGACCGCTGCAGCTGCGAAATAGTCTAGCAGCGCCTTGGCGGCATTTTTCTCATCCTCGAGATGTCCGCCCTGGTTGATACTGCCGGTGCGATCGATCATGATCACAACATCGGCTGGGTTGTTGCTCGCGCAGTTCTGCTGCGCTTGGGCAATGCCGCTTTGAACAATGCCGCTAAACGTCGCGACTAAAAATATTGATGCAAAGAAATAACGGGTGAGTTTAACAACGTAGTTGTACATTTTTCCGCAGACCTCCTAGAAATTCGCTCTGTCTGATTACGCCTAATGAGTACTTTAGTCAAATATTACCTACAGCTTGACTAACGAAGTTTTAAACCTTGTCATAGAAACCGCCTACTTAACCGGATGCCCTAAGAGCTAGGCATGACCGAGATCACACTTTTATCTAATTATATTGTCAGCCCAATTATCATTGTACTCGATCTGTTTATTTAAATTGTCTCGATCGATGCCTTTTTCTCTTAAGACTGTATCTGCCAGGTTGCGTAACGCTTTATTGGGCGAGCTGCTTAGTGAATTCATCAGCGCGAGGGTGTTTGGGTCGTTCGCGATGTGGTCAGACGCGTTGTGAAGCAGCTTCGAATCTCCCGGAATATCTTTGGATGTTGCGATCATCTCAATCACTTTGTCCAAACCCTCACGACCGTAATTCAGCAGAGCTTTGACAGCCAAATGCGAATATTGGTCTCGTTGCTCGATCAACTGTTCGAGGTAGGGGAGGGTCTCGGCTTGAGGATGCATCGCAGCTATTCCCATCCCATCGCGGTAGTAGCCATCCGGATCTCCGCGCTCGACCGTGTGGTCGTAAAGTTTCTGTGCCGCCTCAACCGTACCCTGTTTGGTTAAGATCGAAACCGCGGCCTCGCGTACGTATGGATTCTCAGAGGCCAGATCGACACTGACTTGATCAACCGTTTCGCCTGTTAGGGGCGCTTCCTGCAGTGCCTGAGCGAATGTGCTCGGACTTTCGTTAGCGTTCGGATTATTGGCAGCAGCCTTCATCTGATCCACGACCAAGCTTTGATTGTGCGATGTGCCGCTTTGCGCCAGCGCATTGGCCAAGAACCAGCGCACATTGGCAGGCAATTCCGGAGCGGTCATGGCGTTGTAGGTTTTATTATAGAAGGCATCGCATGCAAAGCACTTCGCGCCCATCTGCCCAATCTTGTCCAAGACCTGTCGATCGTTCCTTGCCGCGGCTTCTTTGAGCAGATTAAGGGCGAGGCGGGCAGCAGCGCCCCTGGTCATATCGGGATCTTCCTTGGAAACGGTACCGTCCATCAGCTCAACGAACGAGGCCGCTGGATCTGTGCTGACTGCTTCCCCGTAATGCAGCGGCTGCCCATCGATCAGATCGGATTCCGGCTCACCCGAAATCGGGACGATGCGGCGATCGGCCGAACCGGCGACCGTATGCAGCAACCCATTCTGCTCACGAGAAAAGCTGTAAGCTGCAAATAGCAACACCGTTAAAATCAAAACCAGAATGGTAGTACGCCTATTCATTGTTATCTTTCCAAAAATTACTTAAGCACCTTAGCCAGCGCCAGGATTGTCTTTAACGCCCCCAATTTGGCTGCCGGAAGCTTCTTTGGATCCTTGACCTTTGCTGCTTTACCAACCTTGGCATTGATGGCAGTTACCAGCTGCGCCAGAGTCTTCTTGCTGCTTGTCAGCACCACCTGGGCACCGAAGCTGGTGGTAACCTGCTTCAGTAAGGCCAGCCGCGTGGCGATGCTGCTGCGAGTTTGTACCTGAATAATATTCTTCGAGGGTTTCTTCAGCTTTCGGACCAGGCCGTCGAGTGCCGTCATTTCCTTCTTGAGGTCGGCGTTGGCCTGACAGTCGACCACAGTATTGCCGTTTAGATCCGAATCTGGAATGCCGCAACCACAGAACCCTGGAGCAGTCTTGTTTGGATCGTTCGGGCAGCTATCAGCGCACGGTCCGCAGCCACACACTCCCGGAGTGACTAGCGCAGGGTTGGCGGGACACTGATCGATACAATCGGAGACGCCGTCATTGTCGGAATCCACATCCGAGACTCCACAACCGCAAACGCCTGGTGCGGTCTTGTTGGGATCGTTCGGACAGCTTTCCTGACAGTTAGCTACGCCATCCACGTCGTCATCGACATCAAGGATGCCGCAGCCGCAGATGCCGGGAGCTAATTTGTTATGATCGTTCGGGCAGCCATCTTGGCAGTTGGCGGTTCCATCATTGTCAGAATCAGCATCTGAAATACCGCAACCGCAAACGCCCGGAGCGAGTTTGATCGGATCAGCCGGACAGCCATCAACGCAATTGGGGGTGCCGTCACCATCGCTGTCGGTTTCAAGTTCTCCGCAGCCGCAAGCTCCGGGAGTCAGTTTGGCCGGGTCAACCGGACATTGATCGTTACAATCAGCAGTCCCGTCGGCGTCACTGTCGGTATCAAGCACACCGCAGCCGCAAATGCCGGCAGTGGTCTTGAATGGATCGCTTGGACAAGCATCGTGGCAATTGACTGTTCCGTCGCCGTCACTATCGGCGTCACTATTTCCACAACCACAGATCCCGGGAGCGACCTTAGTCGGATCGCTGGGGCAGCTGTCATGGCAGTTTGCGGTGCCGTCACCATCGGAATCGGTATCGGCAACATTACAACCGCATACTCCCGGCTGGGTCTTAGTTACATCGTTCGGACAGAGATCGACGCAGTTGGCGACGCCGTCTCCGTCACTGTCGGTATCGGCATTGCCGCAACCACACACACCAGGCTGGGTCTTGGCAGGGTCGCTCGGGCAGGCATCGTTACAGTTCGGGGTTCCGTCGCTGTCCGAGTCCGTATCCGCCACGTTACATCCGCAAACTCCCGGAGCAGTCTTGATGGCGCTGTTCGGACAACCATCGTTGCAGTTCGGTGTCCCGTCATTATCGGAATCGGTATCAGCTACGCCACAACCGCAGGCTCCCGGGTTGGTGTGCTTATTAGGATCCGCCGGGCAGGCGTCGACGCAATTTGCGAAGGTATCGCCATCGGTATCAGTTTCAAGGTTCCCGCAACCGCATTGTCCCGGAGCGGGCAAGGGATTGGGCTTCTGCGGGTCGTTGGGGCAGGTGTCCTGACAATCGTGCACTCCGTCGCCGTCGGCATCGCCGTTTGTGGCAGGCGGGCAGGCATCGTGACAATCGGGTGTGCCGTTATTATCTAGGTCTTGATCGGAAACACCACAGCCGCAGGAGCCAGCCGCAATCTTCAATGGGTCGCTGGGGCAAGCATCGGTGCAATTAGGTGTCCCGTCGCCATCGGTGTCGGTGTCTAGGACGTTACAGCCACAAACCCCAGGTGCAGTCTTGATGGCGCTGTTTGGACAACCATCGTTGCAGTTCGGGGTGCCGTCGCTATCGGAGTCGGTGTCAGCGGTCCCACAACCACATAGTCCCGGCACCAGCTTAGCTGGATCGTTTGGACATGAATCGTTGCAGTTTGGAGTGCCGTCGCCGTCCGAATCAGTATCAGCGATGGCGCAGCCGCAAACTCCCGGCGCTGTTTTGATCGCGCTATTCGGACACTGATCGTTACAATTTGCTGTTCCATCTCCATCCGAATCGGTATCCGCTGTACCGCAGCCGCACTGGCCAGCGGCGATCTTATTCGGATCGGCGGGACACAGATCGAGGCAGTTTGCGGTGCCATCGCCGTCAGAATCGGTATCTGCAACGCCGCAGCCGCACTGTCCCGGGGCTGTCTTGTTGGGATCCGAGGGACAATTGTCGATACAGTCATTGCTGCCATCGCCGTCCGTATCTGTGCAGCCGGGCGTGCAGGTAGAGTCGGAACTGCCTCCAACGTTCGGGTTGTCGGTAAGGATGCCGCTAAAGCCGCTGCCCGTTACGCTGCCCTGGTTGCAAACCTGCGAGGCAGAGAAGAGGGTCTTGACCTTCACACGAATAGTAACTGTGACTTCCTGGCTCGGAGTAATGGTCGGGATGTTGACCTGCACTGCGGTATGTCCGCTGCCATTGCCTTGTACCACGCTTCCGGAGGTTGTGGTGACAACCGCGGCACCGTCAGAGATATAGTCCAGCTGTGTGTTGATATCCGGAGTGTCGTTAACCACCACGCTGGTGATGTTGCGGAAACTGGTGCTCTTAACTTTGAGGGTGTAAGTGATCTTTTCTCCAGCGTCCGCGCGGTTGTTGCCGTTTGTATCCGTTAGCGCGGCTGTCTTGGTCGCCACCAACCCGTCTTGAACCACCACATCATCGAAGGCGAAACCGTCATCGCGTACGATTGAATCACTAGCGAAAGCTACTCGCAGCCGCACTGCCGGTTTTGTAGCCAGCCCCGTTAAGATATTATTGGACTGCATCCAGCCGTTGCTACCGCCGTTGACGCTGTCCTGATTGCTGCCGTTCCAGCCATTCGGTGTGCCAGCTTCAGTTTGGCCGCCGGGATTGGCGATGACGTTCGAGCTATTATACCAATTGCCGACAACAGGATTGGTGTAACTGCCGACGCGTTTCCAGGTTGATCCGTTGTCAATCGACGATTGCAGCACCGCGCCGTCATAACCGCCCTCAGCATTCCACCAGGTTCTAAGGCTCATGACTGGGTACTTCAAATTAGTGAAGTTGAAGCATGGTCCGAGTACCCTCGAGTTTTCGTTATTGCGGTAGAGGCCAGCGCCTAAGCCCCCGGTGACCCAGGCGTTAAAGCCGCTAAACGCGCCCGTGATGACGCTCTTTTGCGGCAGCCCAAAGGCCCATGAGCTGTTGAGGCCGGAGGCAACCCAGCCGCCGCGGCCGCTTTCAAATGTTTGGATGTAAGGATAGGTCGAGATCGTCGGCACATTCTCGACACTCTTGGTAACGGAATCGTTGGTCATGCGTTCATCGCCGGCCAAAGTCACCATGCCAGTTAAAGTGTGCTCTCCAACTACAGAGAGATTCGCTTTGGTGACGAAGTTATAAACAGCTTGTGTGCCGGGCTGCAAAAAGTTGGTGAAGGTTTCGACTACAGGCGCTTGAGAATCCAGCTGATACGCCAAACTGAAACCTGACTCCGGCTCCGTGCCTTTGTTTTCGACGACAAGTGAAACAGTTTGGGTTCCAGTGAGACCGCAACCGTCTGCCGGTGCTACCATCTGTACGATGCTTAGATCATGAGCGGGCGCGGCTTTGACAGTGATATTGTCCACACCCATGTCGCTGTGCTCGCGCTTTCCGGTAACACCTCGGAAGCGAATGCGCACTCCCGAGAGATCCTTCAGCGAATGTAAATCGACAACCTTGTTACGCCAGCTCTCGGACTCAGTTTCTTGCTGCGGGCCGGAAATTACCGCCATCTCCTGCCAGTTCTGACAGTTGTCTCCAGATACCGGAGTAGAGATCTCGACGTGGATTTCGCCGGTTTCCTCCCCGGCCATATGGTAATCAAAGTTTAGTTCAGGGGTGACACCCACGAAATTAAAACACTTGCCGCTTTGCAACACGGCAGTTTTATCCGGATGGCCGATGTCGATACAGCTGCTCTCGGTATAGATGTATTTCCCCGATCCGCCGCTGCCAGCGGAAGGTCCGGTGTTGTCAGTCGGGGTGCCCCCGGCGTTGATGGTCCAATCGATATCGTCGTAAGCTACATTTTGCCAGGTGGCAGTTCCTGGAAAGGGGCATGCGGCCGAACATCCTGGTCCATCCAACCCGCATTCGGCGTATGACGTAAAGTTTTCAAACAGCGGCAAGCTGCTGATCGGAATTTGATTGCCCAGCGATCCGCAATTGCAATCTGCGGCGGATGCGTCTCGCGCCGCGATCAAAACTGCAGATGCGAGCAGCGTTGTAAAAATACAAGAGAGCGAAAAAGAGAAAGAGCGGCGTGACAGCCGAGGTGAGTGCGTAGATTTCATTAAATCCCTCCAACCCCACGGGCTTTAAGGGCGTGGGGCAACTACAAGGTTGTACCACCAGGCCAGAAGCTACTCAACAAAACCGCCCGGTTTTACGTGTTCCCCTCAATAGTTAGGGGACTAATTAACAACCTTTACGTTACTTAGCGCTTAACCTTGGGAGCTGCATTTAGCCAGACACGGACAAAACCGTCGCCTTCCTCGGGCGCGCCGTGAGCCACTACCAAATCCGGGTGCGAATCGCCGTTCAAATCCCGCGCCACGATCCCGTAGGGTCTGGGGAGGCCGCTTTTGGGGAGCCCGCTATCCTCGATCAATTCCCAATGGCCGCGGCCATCTCCCCGGAAAAGAAACAATCCATAGGCCTTATTGTTGGTATCCTCGGAGGGATTACCGCCGGCGATTAGATCGAGATTTCCGTCGCCATCAAAATCAGCCAGGGCTACACCCTCGGCCGGACGTTTAAAGTGTTTCAAGCCCGTCAGCGCGGGGGACCATCCGCCTTTCTCTCCATTCGAAAGATAAACATCAGGTCCGTTGGGTTTGAACAAGCCGGCGAACCCACCATTGAGGGCCAGGTCCGGCCATCCGTCATTATTTACATCTCCGACATCGAGGCTCCGAAATTCGGAGGTCTCGGATTTAAGCCCTTCGGCTGGTACGGCGGTCCAGGTTCCCGCCGCGGTCTGCAATAGCACCATCACGCCGATTCGCCCAAACGACGCCACGATATCCGGCAATCCGTCTTTGTTCATATCGACGATTCGAATATCTCGGCCGATATTGCCCTCCAACATATGCGATTTGGGAATGATGCCTTGGTCACCGCCGGGCTCGAAGATTTCGATCCCTGCGCGCTCGTTACCCAGCATGATGATCTCCGGGATGCCGTCGCCATTCAGATCCTTGATGTTCGCATTGACGTAGCCGTCGGGTGAGGGCATGACGCTCTCGGTGAACATGCCCAGGTCTCTGGAAAGGTAGGTGTGGATGCGATTGAAGTGACTGCCGGCAACCAAGTCGATCTGCCCGTCGCCGTTCAGATCGCCCGCGCCTACACCCGAATAGCCGGGGGAGTGCCAGGTCTGAGGCAGCTCTTGAAATTGCCCATCTCCGCCGCCCAGCCAGATATGCATGGAGTTTTCATGCAGCGGGCGCCGATGAGTCGCGACCAAATCGAGTCTGCCGTCACCATCCAGATCTTCGACCACTGGATAGTTCCGCCACTCTTTACCCTCTCCCAGGGTTGTAGGGTGACTGAAGACCGGCCCTTCGTAATGGGTAGCGCTGCATCCGCTAAGAATTGCTGCCAGTAGACAGCCTAAAATTCCGATTGCAAGTTTCATCGCTGTATCTCACTTATCCCTTGGCAATATCACCAAACAACCGCACGAACTTACGCGGCTCAACCTGGTCGGAGGATTCGATAAAGAGCATCTTCTCCACCGGTCCTTGCTCCTTAAACATGGCGGGATCGTAAGTGAAGGTGAGTTTTGCCGATTTGCCCGGCGCAACCTTCATCGTATCTACGCTCACGTCGATGCACTTGCAGGTGCTGCCGACACGCTTAATCTCGATCTCTTTATCGGTGGAGTTCGCCATCAGTATCGATTCGGAGAATTTCTTAGCAGGAATCTTCCCCATATCGAGGGTCTCGCTGATGACCTGAAGCTCCGTCGCTTGTCCCGGCTGGCGCTTGGCGCGGTCCAGCGAAGAACGGTCGGCGCTAGCATTTTGTGCTGCGCCATTTTGAACTAGCTGATCGATGGCGGCCTGGTTGAACTTAACGTCGTATTTTTTCCAGAGGTCTTGCTTGAGATCCTTGACCAGTTCGTTCTTCTTCTGGCGGAAAAGGATGCCGTAGATATCCTTCTTCAGCTCTTCCAAGGGGCGGTAGGAGACGGTGGGCTTCTCCTCTAAGCGTAAGAGGTGATAACCGAAGGCGGTCTTGACCGGCTTGCTGATCTCTCCGGGCTTTAGCGAATAAACCTGCGAGCGCAGTTCGGGGAGCAATTGATTCGGCGGAATACGGCCGATTGTACCGTGACGCTTCGCGCCAAAACTATCGGCAGAGGCTTTAGCAGCTACTGCGTCCCAGCTCGCGCCTTTGGATAGTTCGTCGGCTACCTTTTGCGCCTGGTCCAAAGTCGGCAGTAAAATCTGCGAGACTTTGATCTCTTCCTGAACTTTGTATTTTGATTCCTTGTTGTCGTTGTAATATTTAACAACCTCGCTCTCAGGGACCTGAATCATGTCCTGCTTAACATGCTTCTTCATGTAAGCGGTCATTAGCACCTTGTTGACCTGTTCCTGAACATCGGGATCCTTCATCAGCTCCGAATCCTGGGCCTCGCGGGCCACGACATTCTGGAAAATTGAATCTTCGATTGCGCCGCGCACCTCTTCCGTGCCGGTTCCGATTCCAAGCCAGGAAATCAGCGCGGGCTGCTGCTGCGCCAAGCGCTGCAGAGTAATTTTTTGATCGTCGGCGAAAGTGGCCAAAACTGCATCGTTCTGGTCTTCGGCCCAAGCGGCGGTGTTAAGTGCCAACAAGGCACAAAGCGGAACCATTTGTATCAGTCGCATACGTATCTCCTTAAAACTGCAAAAAATCTCTAAAGCACCAAAATCTTATCCAAAGCGTTAATCGCGGTAATAGCCTTGCGCTTATTTTGGGCGAAATTGCTGTTGGCGGTGGTCGTGCCCGTTCGCACCTGGGATCGGATTGTGCCCGCCAGCTTGGCCGGATCCTTGGTCGTGCTGTTGATCTGAATCTGAAGATCCGAGCCCTGAACAAAGGTGAAGATTGCCGCAGCTTGAGCACGCGCGGTGTTAATTAACTGCTTCATCGCCTTCTTCTTGGCCTTGCTGGCTGAATCAGCGAGACGCTTAACTTTCTTAACATTCCCCAACAATTCCTGAAGCCGTTGATGAAGCGTGCTGGTGACCTGGCAATTCAGCACTCCATCGTGGTTGGCATCGGCATCCGAGACGCCGCATCCGCAAACTCCGGGTTCGAACTTGGTGTTATCCGCCGGACACTGGTCTCCCGGAAATACGACCCCTTGCGGGTCAAGGCGCAGCACCAGATTCGTGCCATCCGCTAGCACCACACTAAGCGCAATTTGGCGCGAGTTGTTAATAGCTTCACGGCTGACTCCAATCACGGAGACTGGGGAGCTGTGTCCGGGGAGGAATTCACCCTCTTGAATCAACGGCAGCATGCCTCCCGCCACCGCGATAAACGCAACCGAGGTGCCATCGGTATGGAAGGCCGGAAATACTACATCGCCCAGATCGTTGATTGAGACTCCCTGAAAGGCGCTAATGTCGACGCGCTGAAAATCACCGGTGTTTAGTATGAATGCCTCCTTGTTGCGAAATACGCCGTTGATGCTATTGCCGGCCTGGTCAGTGGTCTGGCTAATTGCCATCGTGACTATCGTGCCGTTGTTGTTGAGCGCGGGCAGGCTGACCTTGGAATAGCCGCTAAAGGATCCGATCACTCGGGCACCAGCCGGATCGTAGATGCCAGTCTGAATCGGAGGGCCTAGTTCTTCGGCCCCGAAAGTCAGCAGCCCCGAATTATTTAAAAAAGCTGCGCCGAGTTTGGAAAAAATTCCGGAGGTATCCACCGCCGTCGAAAAAGTTCCTCCTGATTTGAGAAGCACGGCCTGTGCGCCGTTAGTATACTCGGCACTGAAGGAAACTGTGCCCGAGTTGTTAATGGTAGGCAGTGAGACCAAATTGAAATTTGCATCGCTGCTCGCAATCGTTCGGAAGGGGATCGCAGGTTGATCTGCAACAAAAGCGGCATAAACACCGTAGGAAATAGCTGCCGCTGCGCTGCTCGTCGCGGCCTGGCTGCTGGTGACAGGGCTGGGGAGAATTGGAGAACAATTCTGACAGGCATCGAATGCCACATCGCCATTGTCATTAATTGAGCAAATGCCTGTAGTGAATTGATCAAAGAGTCCTGATGCATCTTCGGAGCTGGCGACAACAGCGCGATTAATCCCGTTCGACTTGATAATAGCGGTGCGGGTATTATCGGCGCCCTTATAACAAATCACGCCGCTCTCGTTGATCGCAGCCCAGGAATAGTTGGCGTAGGTGAGGGGATCAGAAGGATTGGAATTAGCAATCTCGGTGATCTTAAAACCAGCCGGGACGGCCTGCGCCTCGGTACACATCGCGAGCGAGCCCAGTGCCATCGATAGTAAACAGAGCGATCGGTAGAACATCCCAATATCCTTAAATCTTACAGACGGAACGCAACTTAAATCAGAGCCGTGCAACGCACAATGATCGCGATATCGCATTCAGCGGTGTTAAAACCTCAAGCAACCAAGTGGTAATACCCGCCGCTCAAACCGACTTGCGCCGATATATTTTTGAGAGCATTTCAGCGGAAGCTGAGCACTGTGACGTACGAAAACAATTATTGTTCGAAAATTTCTTTAACGACGTTTATAGTCAACATGCAGTTCTTAGGCAAACCAGCTCAATTTTATCGGTAGATCACATACATTGGCGCCATTTGTATAACGATGTTCTGTTATTTTGTGGTGGATACTTGCTGATAACTATTGACTTGAACCTCTCGATTCTAATCACCATTTCGAATCGTTAATAGTTAATGTAACGGAAACACACACACTTCTAATCAACTTGTGGGGGCGCATCTAAAGGAAAGCGCTTGACACAAAGCGGTCGACAGAATACCCCTACCATCAGATCGATATCGCAATTTGGAGATTTTCCGTTTCCTAATTGGCGGCCTTCGAGATCTCAGGAGAGGTTTCGGCTCGGCGCCAGAACTGCGGGCTGTACCGGATTGCTGATAGCGATTTATGTCTAGTTGGTGTGTTGTTACAACTTGTCCAAAGAAAGTTAACTCAATTTAGATTCGAGTATCGGGAGATTGTTGGCCTGGAAGGGCGGATTTTATTCGCCAGTTTGCCAGATTTTCCGGTGGCGTAGCGCAAATTGAGAGCGGTCATTTAGGCAGTTATAGCAGCGCTTCTTTTTTAAGTAATAGAGTGTTCGTTAATGGAGGACGTAATGTTCGTTAAAAAATTCACTCATCTAGCCCTATCGGCTGCATTGGTTGCCGGCTTTGCCGTCAGCGCGATCGCAGACGAAGCGCCCGTTCAGCCGGGTCCTGTTCTGCAAGAGAACGTACCAGGCAGCTTCTTGGTGTTCCCGAAGTTTGACATCCGTGGCGAGAGTTCAACTCAGCTCCGTATCGTCAACAACGGCTACCATGATGTCGATGTATTGCTCAACTACGTGTGCCCTGGCGTAAAGCATGTGAACGATTTCTGTGCTTCTTTGAACACAGAAGTTAGCTTCACCCCGCACCAGACCCGCGTAATTGACGTTGCCGACCAGCATCCTCCTTGCAACCAAGGATATGTTGTTGCTATCGCCCTTGGCCGATACAACAAGCCGGCTTCGTACAACTACCTCACCGGCAGCTACCATGTTTACAATGGTCGCCGTCATGAGGCTGAGAATGCTATCGCTATTCAGTCAGTACGCGCGAAGGGTGATACCCTTGGCAGCGACAACAAGCTGTATTTCGGTAACGATTACACATCGCTCAGCTCCAACCTTTACACCGACTTCCGCGCTGTCAGCTTTGGCGGCGAAGGCGAAGCCGATGAAGGTAGCCGTCTGACCTTGTTGACGCTGGACGTTCTTGCTGGACAGCAGAACCCGGCCGCTCTTGCATTCATCGATTTCTGGAACTCAGCTGAAGTTCCGTTCTCAACATCTGTTGAGTTCATCTGCTGGACCGAAAGACAGCTGGATACAATCGATGCTAACTTCTTGGAAGATAATCTTGGAACCACTTACGGCTCCATGAAGATCGTTCCTTACGCTAACTGCCCAATTCCGGGTGGTTGCCCTCCGATGAACTTCTACACCGCTTCCATGTTGGGCGCGATCGAGGAGTACGGAGACGGCACCAGCGGCGGTCGTACCTTGTTCCACGACACGACCCCGAAGTCAGCCGTTTTCATGCCGCGTTAATTCGCTGCTGAAAACTTGAATCGGGTGCACTTCGGTGCTCCCGGTTCATATCGCAACTGGAAATTTTCAGAGTTGCGAGTAGGGGCGATAGGGTAAAACCTATCGCCCTTTCCTTTTGTGTTAAACCCTCGCAGAGCGCTGGCCGAGCCGCCGAGGTGGTTTGGTCCCAGTCTCAAATCCGTAATACCCCTATAGCGTAGCTCCGGCGATTAACTTGAATACTGCCCCGCACTAGATTAGATTCTCTGCCAGTTCCGGGGTCAGGGACTGCCTCGTCCCACAAGAAATTCTTAAGGAAACAATGCTTTTTGAGAAGACGATGCGCGCACTCTTAAAGAAGATTTACCTGTGCTCACGTGGAGCATTAATGATGGAAGCCGCGGTAGGGCTGCCTGTATTTATCATGATGATTGTGCTGGCGGTTGACCTAACGATGGCTAGCTATCGAACGGCCGGGTTATTTTATACCCTCTCAGCGGCGACCCGCTGGGCCGCACTTGGCGCCACCGTCTCCGGACAGACCAGAGTGCAATCGATCGAGACCACGGTGCAGCAGATTGGAAGTAAGTACGGGCTTAGTCTTACTCCCAGCGAGATTAGTGTTTGCCGGCTAGGACAGAAGCAGTGTTCGCCGGAAACAGCAGAAAGCCCTGAGCAATACATCCAGGTGAGCGCTGTCATGCCGGTTAGTGTGCTCTTCGGCTTATTCAGTATCAATGTTTCCCATTCGGTAATGGCGAAAAATGAACCGTATCTTTAATCGGGCTCGTTCAGCACTTTCCGTCCGTGGCACGGTGCTGGTGGAATTGGCGCTAGTCATTCCACTTGCATTCTCCATGATCTTCGGTTGTCTTGAGCTTAGTAAGATGTTCCGAAGTCAGGAGATCCTTTCGGCTGTGACCCGAGAGGGCGCCAACGCCGGATTTCGCGAATGCGGCCAGGAAAACAATCCCGAAGCAACTTGTTTGCCGACAGTGCACGACCGCATTGTTACTTATTCCAATTCGGTGCTGCCGGGCGTGGAGACGGTCATCAGTGTTTACAAATATGTGCCGGCCGGCCCCAATCCATTAGTCGATCCCGAATCTGCCCAGCTGGTCGGTATTATTGGTGTGAACCGGGAAACAGGTAAAACTGCCGGGGGCTATAGCTCACACTATGTTCCAGGTCCGCTTGATCCCGATGCGCCCGATCCGGAGACGGATATGTATAGAAAAGTGCCGCTGGCTGCTTTCCCCCTCAATTCATTGCATGACAAGAACGAACGCATCGTGATCAGTGAAGTTTTCTATCGATACCAACCGCCCGTTAACAGCCCGGCGCTGCCTTTCTTCAGATTTTTGAGTAAGCAGCTTTATGAAGTCACGATTTTCTAGTCGTAATTTGCAGGCGTTGCTGCATTCAAGCAGTTGCGAGGAGCGTGGGACGTTTCTCGTGATCATGGCTGGATCGTTTCTGGTCTTTCTCGCAATCCTCGGATTTGCAATCGATGTGGCAAAAATTCAAGCGACGCAGCTGAGAGTGCAGCGTGCGGTTGATGCGAGCGCTGTGGCCGCGACTTATTTAATCGAGGACAACGATCGCATCAATATTCAGAATACGGCTGAAAAGATTTTGCGCGATAATCTGCACGCCACTGGAATTACCGATTCCGAGATCCCTGCGCTAACCGTTGAAATTCTGCCGCCCTTATCTGCCAATCCCTTGGATCCGCCGCCAGCGGTGCGTCGTCTAAAGATCAGCGCACAGGTTAATTCGCCGACGATACTTTTTAGTATTATTCCGGGCTTTCAAGATTCGGGTGTTGTATATGCTGCTGCGGAATCTACCGATAAAAGGGTGGCGGCGGTCTTAACACTCGATGTGTCTGGGTCGATGCTCGATGTCGTCCCCTGCGGCACATTGCCGGGTCCGACCTGCCGCAAGATCGACCATCTAAAAGTCGCCGCTAAAGCGTTCGTGGATCTCTTCGGACCTCAAGATCGCCTAGCGCTGGTGACTTTCTCGGGCACAGCGAATGTTGCTTATCCCATGACGAAGAACCCTGATAAGCAGGCGCTGGAGAATGCGATTGATGGACTGACTGCCATCGGCTACACGGGGGCGTATCAGGGGCTCTTAACCGCACGCGGCGAAATGAATAGCGCCGTAAATAATGATCTTACGCCTACTGATTCAAAGTCGATTGTATTTGTCTCAGATGGCGCACCATATGGCGACAACGGCGCGCCCACTAGTGCGCCAGCCGTGCCGCCGGTCCCCACAGGCTGCTTGAATCTGAGCGGGAATAGTACGTTCAATCGAGACATCTATAGCAAACGTCGATATATCGGCGCGATTGCTCAAGCTGACTTGGCGCGAGATGAAAACACCGTAGTGCATGCCATTGGCCTTGGTCCCTTGGGAACTTTGACCGGCTCTGTTTGTCCGGACCCTGCTGGAACCAGCACCTTTTCTTCATATCAACAAAGCGACCCGTTCCAGTGCTCTGGCTTTGACGATATCGTGAAAACTTTTTTCTTAGCGCGGCTGACGAACGATCAGGCCGCATTAGTCGGTAATCCATACGGTAGTCCCGCGATTCCGCCCAATCCGGACTTTCCCACAAGCTGTGTGGCCACTAATGCCGCTATTGCCTCCAAACCGCAGGGACGTTTCTATCAAACTGCGAATGCCAGCGACCTTACGGCGCTGCTGCTGGCGATCGGCAGGGGTATCCGGGCGCGGTTGACCAAATAGCTTCTACTCTGAAAGCTACGAAAAATTCTTAGGCAACGTCTGCGAGGCAGCTCCCATAACTCTAGTGTGACGCGTGTAGCTTGGGGGAGCTGGCGCAACACTCTGAATTTACTGTTTTTTTATTCTTATTATGTCGACGCAAACCCAAACCTCCCATCGGCCCTTACCCTCCGATGAGCACTTCGATCTAATCCGTCAAAATAAAGCCGTCCTCAAGCTTCACGATCGGGGGGACGCCGTGCTGGAGCTTAACCGCAAGCTTGGTCTCCAAGGAGATGTCTTTACGGAGGACACCTGGGCCGCTGTCAGAAGACTGCAGCGCACCTTTCAGATTACCCGCGACGGGAAGTTCGGGGTCGCCTCTTTGGAGGCGCTAGATTCGATTCCGCAGCTTCAAGCCAAGTTCGGATTGCTTCCAACCGGGAAATTCGGCCCGGAGTTCATCGCAGCATTAGAAAATTTCCAACGCGGCCAGCATTTAGCGGACGACGCTAAGATCGGTCCCAAGACAGCCAAGGCATTAGCGGAGACGGGGTATGCACCCCAATTGCCGCCCTCGTTGAGCGCAGCCCTAATTCCTGTGCGGGCGCTGCCGGATGAGATCCGGCACGGCATTATCGAGGTACGCAGAGCCGCCAAACCGCCCGCGAGTATTCCAGAGGCCGTGACTGCGGCTAGGGACACCACGCCCGGGCAGCCCCCTGTACCGGGAACAGCTGGACCAGTGACCGTGAGCCCTACCTTCAAAGGTATCTTAGACCTAGACCTGAGCAGGCTAACGGAGCTCTCTCGGCCTGAGGCTCGTCCGCTCCTCCGGCCCATGCCTCCCCCCGCGCTCGCTCCTGATCTTCGTATGGCGCTGCAGCCACGGCAAATCTCCGTGGCTCAGGCCGCGGAGCTGGATACCTTGGCAGCTGAGGCATTAGCGCGATCGGCTGAAGAGCTTCATGGTCATCATACGCATAGCCGCAGCCGTTGCATGCGTGGGGTGAGAAAATCTCTCGAAGCGCTTCCCGATCAGATTCTTGAATGGCGCCATACCATCCCCCGGGCAAAAGGGGCTATCGAGGTGTTAAAACGCGATCCGCAGTTTGTGCAGGTGGTGGGAACAGGCACGGATGGGAAACTGACCCAGTCGGAACTGGCTCAGCTTGAGAACAAGCCGGGTATGATTGTGGTCTATAAGAATCCTTTTCATCCCCGGCGCGCTGGACATATTTGTATAACTAACGGCCGCGGAGGTGCGTACTCAGATTTTCGGCAGGATGAAGGGATAGATGTCTATGCCCCTCGGGGCCGTGCGGCCGATGGCTACTATGTGTTCATGCCGGTGGGTAAGGAACAGGCCCGGCCAAACTAAGAAGTCGCATTAACGTCTAAATGCCAATTGGCTGGAGGCGTTGAGGAGCTTGATCTCTTCATGTGCAATTCTTAGCGGACCCTGTTTTGACTCGTAGCGTCGCCCCTCCGCATCTCGCCCTTTACTCGTCATTAGCACCTGCACATCACTCTCAAATGGCGCGTCGCCTCGAAGATAGAAAACAATGCTGCGCTCGTGCAGTTCGCTCCCGGAAGCTTTGGAAAAATTCAGGTGCAGCTGCGCCAGCCGGCCCTTGCCTGGATCGCTCGAAACGACCCGTGCAGATAAGCGCGAACCTGCGGGGATCTCCAGAGTCGCAGCACCTTGGTCAGACGATTCAATACGGAGGCTTGTCCCCCCAGCCGTATTTCTTAAGCGAACGGGGACCGCCACCTGCAGCGAATCGTAACCAGCCTTGCTGGTATTAAGGGTAAGCGCCAAATACTCCTGTTCGCCGGCCTGGATCGTCGCTAGGTTTAGATGCCCTATCGTCCAAGCAATCCGATCAAAGAAAACTCCGTAGGTAACATCGACCTGGCGATAGGAGAGGATAACTGATGCAGGACCTGGAAGCTCAGTGCGGCTGGCGGCAGCTTCACTGGGTGCGGCAACCGAGGTCGAGGTTAGTCCCGCGGCCAAGCTATCAGAGTACTCCTGCATTCCGATTGTTTCAGTTGTGGTAACTTCGTCGCCGGATTGAAGACCACGTTGGTAAGCGGTCTTAGCGCCGGCTTCAAGCGGAGTGAGAATGGTTAAGGCCGAGAGTGCTACGGCAGAAACCTCGGACGCCAACCGCTCGAGCTCGGGTAGTGGTCCTATCGCTTTGGGGCGGTGCATCATAAGCCTCGGGGCATTGAACCATTATGATAGGGTAGATTTCGATTGTAAGAAACAGAATAGGGGGGCTGATTTGGATTGCTTTAATTCAGCGTTTGCCCCAAAGCGGGCCTGTCATTGCGCGGGAGGAAAGCAAATTCCCGCTTTAATTCGCTACACCGAAGAGCCGAGTCGGGTTGTGTCAGGGCTCTGCTCGTAGCCCTTAGTGCTAAGAGAGGCGCTCTACTCGGGCCAGATGTTGATAGGCGAAGAATCCCGGCAATGCCCGCGCCACTCCCAAGCGCAGCTGTGAAAGACCGCGAAAGAGCGGGTTCGATACTAAGATCTCAGGCAGTAGAAATTCAGCTGGTTCAATCGTGCTGTCGTGTTTTAGGACCCGTAAGTTCGGCTGTGCGCGCAAAAACTGTTCAAAGCTCCGCCGTGTAAAAAAATGCAGGTGGGTGCGATCCAAAATGCCCCGATCGGTGTAATGAAAGCGGCCGAAGAGTAGCCCTAACCGCACGCTCCAGTGCGCGATGTTAGGCACCGAGATCAATGCCACGCCACCCGGGCGGAGCAGCGCCGCGGCTTGGTGCAGCATCATTGCTGGATTAGGAAGATGTTCCAAAATATCCAACATTAAGATCGCGTCGAACTGTTCCGTGCCAAAGGCCTCAATGCTTCGTTCCGTGCGCTTGTAAATTGAGGCGGTATTCTGGATCGCAGCAGGATCCACCTCGATCGCGTTTAGTTCATTAAGCCCACGCGACTTTAGGTACTTTCCAATTACGCCGCTGCCCGATCCAATGTCTAAGACGGTAGCCGTGGCCGGTAGGGCTGCGAGTTCGGTGAAGGCCCATGAATGGCTGGAACCCAAGAAGGGTTTCGATTGGTACCGTTCGAGCGCGCTTCCAGAGGTAATTGCCAATGAACTTTCCACGACTTAACTATTGCAGGCGGTTATTGTAACATTACGCTCTTTAGAGCGAATTGGCGAGTATGTACAACCCGGCACTCCATTTTCATTTCACCGGCATCGGCGGATCAGGCATGTCCGGTTTGGCCGAAATTTTGTTGGGGCTAGGGTTCCGCGTCTCCGGTTCGGACCTGAGCCTAAACCAGAATTGTATCCGTCTGCAGCAGCTCGGGGCCAAGATCTTCAAAGGACATGCTGCCTCAAACCTGGATAGCAGCACCTCACTGGTAGTTTATTCATCTGCGGTTCCGGCTTCCAATCCAGAATTGGAAGAGGCTCGGGAGCGCGGATTGCCCTTGGTGCGGCGGGCGGAGGTGCTGGCAGAATTAATGCGGCTTAAGTATGGCGTAGCGGTCGCCGGCTCGCACGGCAAAACCACCACCACCAGTATGGTCGCAGCGATTCTGGAAGCGGCAAAGCTGGATCCCACGGTAATCATAGGCGGTCTCGTGCACTCAATCGGCTCGGGCGGCAAGTTGGGGAAAGGAGATTTCTTGGTCGCAGAATCTGACGAAAGCGATCGCAGCTTCTTGCTGCTGAAACCGTCGATTGCGGTCGTTACTAATATTGACACTGAACATTTAGGCGCCTATGGGTCGGTCGCCGATCTGGAGCACGCCTTCGAGCAGTTTGTAAGTGCCGTTCCGTTTTACGGTCTGGCCGTGCTGTGTGTCGATGATCCGCGCGTACGCGATCTGAGCATGCGGTATCGCGGCCGCAAGGTGAGTTATGGTTTGAGCCCGGATGCCCAGATACGCGCCACTAATCTGGCGCATAATGGCCCCCGTTCAAGCTTCGATCTGGAGCGGGACGGGCATGCGGCGCTGCGAGTAGAGCTGCCATTTCCGGGCAGACATCTGGTTCAGAATAGTCTGGCAGCTATTGCTGTCGGATTGGAGCTGAGTATTGATCCGGCTACGATCGTCGAGGCGCTGCACCACTTTGGCGGAGTCGGCCGACGTTTAGAGCTGGCGGGGAGCGCCCGAGGGATTACGGTGATCAACGACTATGGACATCACCCCACCGAAATTCGAGCCACGATTGAGGCCGTCAGGAGCGGTTGGGTGAGCCAGGCGGGCCGGCTGCATGTGGTTTTTCAGCCGCATCGTTTCAGCCGTACCCGTGATTGCTTCTCCGATTTTTTGGGATCCTTTGCAGGCGCGGATAGTGTGCGGATAGCGCCGATCTATCCTGCGGGCGAGGCGCCGATCCCGGGGGTCGATGCCGAGGCGCTCTGTAATGCGCTGCGCGTTCCCGAAAACCGCGCCTATCTGCACGACTTAAATGAGGCCATTCCTGATCTGCAGTCGCGCGCTAGGGCCGGAGATGTAGTACTTTTTCTGGGGGCGGGCTCGGTGGGAGCACTCCCCGAGCAATTCTTGCGGGAGCTCTCGCATGCTTAGCGAAGAGGGCCGAGCTGGGTTGGAGCACAATGACTTGTCGGCCGTTGGAACGATTCCTGGCATAAAACTTAGAGCCAATATCCGAGGTGCCGATTATTCCACCATGGCGGTGGGAGGCCCACTTGAATTCCTGGCGGAGCCTGAATCAGCAGCTGCGCTGAGTGGTTTAATCAAACGCTTGAACACCGCGGGAGTGTCCTACCGAATTTTGGGCTTAGGGAGCAATGTGCTTATCCCGGATCAAGGAGTTCCGGGGTATGTCATCAAGCTGGGGGCGGGCTTTCGCATGCTCCAAGATCTAGGCGCTGGTTTGCTACGGGTAGGTGGCGCAAATGCGCTGATGACCGTGTCGCGGCAGCTTTCTGAGCAAGGGCTGTGCGGATTGGAATTTGCGGGTGGCATCCCGGCCTCAATCGGCGGTGCGGTGCGGATGAATGCGGGCGCGCACGGTCATGAGATGGCAGAGCTGATCGAACGGGTCGAAATCGTAAATCAGAGCGGAGAGCTTTTGACACTGAGCGCAAAGGAGCTGACTTTTTCCTATCGCTACTCGAGCTTTGCCGAGGGCTGTGTCGTGGCGGCGGTTGCGCTTCGTCCCGTTCCGGGGGATGCGGCGGCCAGCGCAAAGCTCAGAGCGGAGTACTTAGCGGAAAGAAAGCAGCGGCAACCTTTGAGTGTCCCCTCCTGCGGATCGGTTTTTAAGAATCCGAGTAGGGAGCAGCCCGCGGGCAAGCTGATCGAGGAGGCGGGGCTAAAGGGGTATCAGGTAGGGGGAGCTAGAATTTCCGAGCTGCATGCCAACTGGATCGTGAATCCTGAGCGGCTTGCCAGCTGCGCCGATGTCCAGACTGTAATTGACCACATCGTTAAGAAGGTCCAAGCGCATGCCGGCATCGGGCTTGAGCCCGAAGTCGTGCGCTGGTAATAGATAGCCGCTTTTTGCAAGATGAGCTTAGTGTTAGACTAGGCGGCGATGAAGGTTTTGGGGCTGTTTTTAGCCAATTTATTGGTTCTATCTTTTCTTTGCTTTAGGCTCGGCTGGGCCGAGCGAGTAGCTCTATCCTTAGCTTCTCTCGAGAAGCGCTATCTCTCGCTGCAGGAAGTGCGCATCCAGGGCTTTAACGGCGACCCCCATGAACTTCCGGCTTATCGGCGCCTTCAACAGATCTCCGCCCCCAGAGCTGTTTTCTGGCCGGATTCGATTGAGCGTGAGTTTGAGCGCGATCCAAGAATTCAACAGGCGGGCCTCAAGCGCTGTAGCGGCGCTAATTGGCGCTGCGTCGAGCTCGTGATATTAGAGCGCAAACCCGCGGTCATCGCGCGTATGGGAGAAGACCTCTGGATCGTCGGAGGAGATGGCACTTTCATCGCCCCGTTGGCAAAAGACCAACCCCTGCTGCAGAACTATGATCGCGCTGAGCTGACAAACCTACCGGTCGTAGATGGCTTGCTTCCCGCCGGTGCTTCCAATGCGCAGCTGTTATCAAGATTGATGTACGTAAAGCGCACTCTGGATCAGATCGAGCGCGAGGCTGGCTTGCGAGTCAAGCATCTCACTTTGCGCGAGAGCGGCGAGATGGTGGCAGAGTTCGACGATCTTCCCTTCAGAGCGTTGTTCGGCTATGCAGCCGAGGATAATGCTCGACTCGGCAGAGAGCTTAACCGTCTGAAGCATATTGTGAGCCAATTTAAGGGCAAACTTAACGCCATTCGATCGATCGATTTGGTATACGACACGATGGCAGTGGTGAAGCTTACTGCCGAAGTTCCGGTTCCACTCCGTTCACAGTCCTAAATTTAAAGATCAGAGCGCTTCAGAAGATCAGGCAACGGCTAACGGCGAGCGGTTTCGAACCTGCGGCTATCGGTTGAGAGCAGTCGGCTTCCCGGGTCGGGAACCGATTTCAGAATCGGATTGCGGCGGGGGAGCGCCGTGTTGTTCGGCAGGCAGGATAGTTGGCGGCTCTACCGTGTTCAGTGCAGCTGCGGACGATCTTCTGCGTCAGGGCTCTGCGCTGGATCGTGCTTGAAGCTCTGAGCGCTTCGAGACTGTTCTTCGTAAACCGGGGGGCGCGTCGCTTCTTTACAGAGCACCGCAATTAGATGGGAAGCTTCCCGAAGCGCGGCTTGGCAAACGCTAACACCGATCAAGAGGGCGTCGGTGAATTTTGCTCCATCGACCTCAACTTTGACCCGAATACCAAGAGGCGCAAGATTCAGATCTAAAATCGAATTCTTCCCTGGTGCTGAAGGCGCACTACTTAAATTGCTTTTCCACAGAAGATCTTGGGAGGTGGCGGGTTGCAAGTTGTGCTCGCGAGCCTGCTCATGCGCTTCCACCGGAGCAGAGTTGGATTGGATCTGGAGGACATCGCGTTTCAGGAAATTGTGACTGCGACCAAGCCAGCCGACATCGAAGCCGATCAGGCAGGAGGGGCAAAGATAACGGTGCTGCCCTAGCAGCACTCCTATAAGGCGCCGTGATGAACGTTTCGCTGCTTTGGTGGTCGGGCGATGGCAAACGGGGCAGGCCGGGCCGAGCGCCGCCGTGGGCGGCGAGGAGGGAGTGGTTTGTAAGTCATCAGATTCGGTCATTGCCTGCGCAGACCAATTTGTAATTCAACGCGGCGAAAAGCCTGCCCAAAGAGGTCAAAATCTGTCCTAGACCAGAGGTGCCAATAGATTTCCCCGCTCTTATAAGAGCCACGGCGACCCTGGTATAGTTGCAGCTTCTGAGGCTGAAACGGCTTCTGCGTTAACCCTTATTACAAGATAGGGACAAATAGGGGCGCGCGCCGCTTCTTTGATAAGTAAAATAGAACTGTTTTAGAGCTTGCATTATCACAAAACCCTGTTTAATTTTAACAGGATGGCAAACAAAGCTAACGTGTTAGTAGGGCTCGACATCGGCACGACCAACGTGACCGTAGCGTTGGGCGAAGTATTTCCTGATGGACGTGTTGATGTGATCGGTGTTGGAACCAGTCCTTCGCGCGGATTGCGTAAGGGAGTCGTGATCAATATTGAAGGCACCGTGCAATCGATCGCTGCAGCGGTGCAGCAGGCCGAGACCATGGCGGGAGTGGAGGTCGGTGCAGTGTACGCTGCGATCTCGGGCAATCACATCAAAGGTTTCAATAGCCACGGGATTGTGGGCATCAAGCGTAAAGAGGTCAGTCAATTAGATATCGAAAAAGTGATCGAGGCGGCCAAGGCCGTTGCGATTCCGCTTGATCGCGAAGTTTTGCATGTGTTGCCTCAGGAATTTATTATTGACGAGCAGGATGGGATACGCGAACCGCTGGGCATGTCCGGCGTGCGGCTGGAGGCGCGCGTGCATATCGTGACGGGAGCTGTAGCAAGCGCACAAAATATTGTGAAATGCGCCAACCGCTGTGGTCTTTCGGTGCAGAACATCGTACTCGCCCCGATCGTATCCGCGCGGGCTGTGCTTGCCCCTGAGGAACAGGAACTGGGGGTTTGCCTGGTGGACATTGGCGGCGGCACTACTGACTTGGTGGTTTTCCACAATGGGGCCGTCAAACATACCTCCGTAATCGCCGTCGGCGGAAACCATATCACTAACGATATTGCCGCTGGGCTGCGCACACCTTTAGCTGCTGCTGAGGAGATTAAATGCCGGCACGGCAGCGCGCTGGTTAGCTTAGTGCGGGACGATGATACAATTGAGGTCCCATCCACAGGGGGACGCGCTCCACGGGTGCTTTCCAAGCCGGTGCTGGCGGAGATTATCGAGCCGCGAGTTCAGGAGATTCTGAGCATGGTGCACAAGGAGCTGGTAAAAGCCGAATGTGAAGAGTATTTGACCAGCGGCTTAGTGTTGACCGGGGGAACGGCCGGAATGCACGGCATTGCGCAGGCTGCGGAGCAGATTTTTAGTTTGCCAGTGCGAGTCGGCTATCCCGTCGGAGTAAGCGGGCTCAGTGATTTGGTCCGGGGACCTGAATATGCGACTGCCGTTGGATTGCTGCTTTTTGGGGCGCAGGATGCGGCGCGCGGCAAACATTCGCACGGATCCCACCGAGTGGGCCGCGCCTTCAAGCGCGTGGGCAACTGGTTCGCTGAGCACTTTTAATGTCCAAGGCGCCGCCTAAACCTCCACCTCTCGAAGAAGGGCTTACGATGGCGATGCGCGCCATCGACAATCAAATTTCGCGTGCCATGCAGCGCTCCCCGCAAGAGCAGCAGGCGCACGGCGTGCTGAAGTGGGAGCCTTATGCCGAAAGAATCGAATTGGTTGCCGCGCATGTCCTGAATGCATCAGCCAATCAGGAAGTAGAGCTGGATTCGGTTCTGGTATTAGCGCAGAGCTTCGTAAAAGCGCTCATGCTGCTGGCCGAAGAGCTTGGTAGCGAGGGCATGGGCAAAGTGCGCCGTTCCTACTGCCTAGATGCAGCGGAGAAGATTCGGTCGGATATAGATCGAATTGCGACGGCCCTAGGCGCAAACCCGGAGTTGATGTAAAAGCAGGACGCCGCTGGGGCTTCCGCTAGAAACCTAGCAATCCTCCAAGCCCCTTTCCGCCTTTGCCCTTAAGCGCTTTGTTTAGCAGGTCTCCGGCCTTTTCCTGCAACACTTTGCCAGCGCCGCTCCGCGCTAGTTTGGCTAGGTCGGGCAATACTATGATGCGCGGTGCGGTACCCTCCAGCACCAGGGGGATGACTAAGCGGCCCTCCTGATCAATTAAGTGCTTAAGTCCGGGAGTTCTAGCCACTAAGGCTCTAGAAAAGTTCGGATTGAACAAAAAGCTCGTTGTTAATTTCAAAGTTCCGTCCAATCCAACCCGCCCCGCGCTTTGTAAATCGAACAGGTCGCTTTGCAGCTGCAAATCATTGGTACTGAGCGTTCCGGCATTCAGATTGAAGCTACCCTGCAGTCGATCAATCTTGGTGTTATCGGAGTTCACGGCAGCATTAAATTCTGGTGGTACCGAGCCGATCAGCGCTTCGGTTAGGAAGGGCAGATCCTTGACGCTCTTAAGCACGGCCTGAGCGAGGTTAATGCCCGGCACTGCACCGTCGACAAGCAGCAGTTGAAAATCGCCGTTCAGGTTCTGCTTCAGCTCGCTGTTGTTTCGACCGTTGATTTTGCCCGCGAGCCGCTCCAGCCGGCCAGTAATCTTGGGGGCGCTCCCGGGAGAGAAAGCAGTATTCAATTTTTCCAGAGTCAGATTGCGGGCATCGAACTGCGCCGCGATATCTTGGCTGTCGCGGGCAAAGCTTCCGGTGGCGTTGAGTGTGCCCTCGAACGCGTCCAGGTTGAGGCGCGAAATTTGGACCAAATTTCCGAGTAACTGCCCTTCTAGGGCCCCGCTAAAAGGAGCCCCGTTGTACGTTCCGGAAAGTTTAGGAGAGGCGAAGCGTGAACCTCGTCCGGAATAGCTAAGCTTTATCAGACCAGCAATCCCCTCCACGGCGGCCCCCGGCTGCTTCACTCCAACTCCGGTCAGCGAAATAGTGCCGTCCGCCGAGAGCAGACCAGCGTTGAAGGAGATGTTTAGATTTGGGTCGACGCTGCCGCTCAAGGGCGGTGTCGTGGCACCGGTTAGAGCGCTTAAGGTTGACGCAAGTTTGTCCAGATAGATCGCGGTGGGTGAGGTGAGCTTTAATTCACCAGCTCTGCCTTGGTTAGCCAGCGTACCGTTCAAACTTATACTGCCGGCCGGTGATCCAAGAGTTAATTGGGTGAGCTTGGCTGCGCCGGTCTGGAGGTCATAATCCAAGCCGGAGCCCTCCAAGCTAAGTTTTACTTGAGATGCTAGGACCGCGCTGCCCTTTAGTGTTGGCAGCGAAATCTGATCGGCGACACTCAAACTGCTGCTTAAATCTAGCTCTGTAATCGTAAAATCCCTGCCGCTTTGCTGATCGCGGTAGCTTATTTTGCCGTCACTGACGGAGAACTTATCGAGTTTCAGCTCCAGGGGGGGCTTCGCCGGTGCAGATCCTGAATCCGGCTGCATCGCGGCAGGACGGGCTGCATCACGCTGTTCGCGGGGTTGAACCGCAGTATGCCCCTCCGCCGACTTGGAAATGAAGATCTCGGGAGACTGCAGCGCTAACTCGGTGACTGCGATCTGCCGCTTTAGTAAGGGCGCTAAGGCCACCTTGAGGTAAAGCGTGCCGAGCGAGAACCTCTGGGCACTATTTTCCTGACCCAGTTTGAGATCATGAAGCTCCAACCGAGTTTCCGGGAAAACCGAGGCTCCCAGAGAGGCAATTTCAACCGGCTTTCCGAGAGCTTGGCTGGCGGCTTTTTCAAGCTCGGGCTTAAGCACTGCCACCAGTGAATTGATATTATAGGCAGCGAAGCCCAGGGCGCCTGCGGCCAAGAGCACCAATATTACGAGTCCAATAGCTATTTTTTTCATCATGCGGTTAGAGCCTATATCAGAAATGGGCGCCCGCCTAACTGCAGGAGGGCTTCCGCCGAGTCTTTTCCAATTCCGGGCAGGGCGGTGTATATTAGATAGCAAATTCTTTACAATCCCACAGGGCCTTCCAGGAGAAATTTGGACAGATTAGGCTGCCTTTGTGAAAACTAGTTTACAGCTATATCGCCGTGTTTTGGCTTACTTACGGCCGCATCGAAGGGACTTTGTCCTGGCGTTGATCTGCATGGTGCTGTTTGGAGCCAGCGATGGAGCGGTGCCTTTCCTTGTTAAGCACATTCTGGATGACGTCTTCCAGCATCAGGATCAAACTCTGCTCTATCTGCTGCCGCTGGTATTGGTGGTGTATGCCGTATTGCGGGCGCTCTTTGATTTTGGGCAGCAGTATTTGATGGCGCGGATCGGGCATCGGGTCATTCGCGACATGCGAAATGGCTTAAATGATCATCTCCTTAAACTGGAACCGGGATTCTTTGTGCGGCACGAGAGTGCGGACCTGACCGCGCGCATGACCTCCGATGTTGTCCTGGTGAGAAGTTTGCTGACCGAGACTGCCGCGGCCATTATTCGTGATTCGATTCGAGTGGTGGCTCTGCTTGTGGCAGCGATTTATCTTGACCCGGTCCTAGCTGTAATCGCCTTCGTTTTTTTTCCGATCGGAATCTATCCGGTCTATCGCTTTGGCCGAAGAATGCGCAAACTCTCGCGGGTTGGTCAGGAGGGTATTGGCAAACTGAGCGCGCGCCTGCAGGAGAGTATTCTGGGCAACCGCGTCGTAAAAATCTTTGGACGTGAAAAATTCGAATCCGAGCGCTTCCACACGGAGAATCAGGCTTTGACCGACACCTTCGTGCGGTCGGAGAAGATCAGAGCGCTCACTGGTCCGATCAACGAGGTCTTGGCGACATTAGTCATTTCGGGGGTAATTCTCTACGGAGGATTCTCGGTTATCGGGGGTGTGCGCACCCAGGGTGATTTCGTGGCCTTCCTGATTTCAGTATTTCTCCTTTATGATCCCTTCAAGAAGCTGAGCCGTGTTCATAATACCGTGCAGCAGGGCATGGCCGGGGTGGAGCGCATCTTCGGCATATTGGACAGCGCGCCTAAGATCGCCGATCCGGCGCAGCCGATGGCGTTGGGCGGCTCCAACACGATTGAATTCGATCGAGTGGATTTCAGTTATGAGGCTGAGCGACAAGCGGTCTGCGAAATTAACCTTAAGATCGAAGAGCGTACGCGCGTGGCTTTGGTCGGATTCTCCGGGTCCGGCAAGAGCACTTTGGCGGACTTAATACCGCGCTTTATTGATCCGCAGAAAGGTGCGGTGCGCATCGGGGGCATCGATATCTCACGGGTGCGGCTGACTGAGTTGCGGGCGCGTATCGCCATGGTGGGCCAGCATACTTTTCTTTTCAATGACACGATCTACAACAACATTGCGTACGGCTGTCCTGGTGTGACGCGCGAACAGGTGATGGCGGCAGCGCGGGCCGCATACGCGCACGATTTTATTGGCATGCTGCCGAATGGCTATGAGTCCATAGTGGGAGAGGGAGGCTTTGCCCTTTCCGGAGGGGAGCGTCAGAGAATCGCAATTGCGCGCGCTATTCTAAAAGATGCTCCAATCCTGATTTTGGATGAAGCCACCGCCTCCCTCGACAATCGCGCTGAACGCGAGGTGCAAGCGGCTTTGGATGCACTGGAGCGCGACCGGACTACTGTGGTTATTGCGCATCGCTTATCCACTGTGCGCTCGGCTGATTTGATTGTAGTAATGCGGGATGGACGGATCGTTGAGACCGGCAAGCATCAGGAGCTGCTGCACCGCGCCGGTGAATACGCCCGGCTGCATGCCATGCAGTTCGAACAACAGAGCGGCGCGGCAGATGCGGCCGATGAAATTATTATAAATTGAACAACTTAGATTGAGCCTGCGGAGCACCGCGATCGAAGAATGCTGCTTTACGATGCCATCACCCTGATCTTGTCTGTCATCGCGGGGCCGCTTTTTGCATTGAGTCCTCGCGGACGTGCTCGATTAGCGGAGCGTTACGGGCGCTGGAGGCTGCCTGCTTCCCTGACAGGCCGCCCAGTTATCTGGTTTCATGGCGCGTCGGTGGGGGAGCTGAACGGGCTCCGGCCCGTGGTGGAGCGGGTGCGCAAGGCTTTCCCGAGCCATGCGATCGTGATCAGTTCCACCTCTCCTGGCGGCGCCGATTTTGCCGCGGCGCTTGGCGATGCCGCGTTCGTGCTGCCATTCGATAATCCGGTCTGGCTGAGAAGCGTACTCAGAAAGCTGCAACCCCAGCGTTTTGTTCTTACCGAGACGGAGCTTTGGCCGGCGCTGCTAAAGTTGCTGGCTCAGTCCGGCACGCCAATCTACATGGTTAATGCCGTGATTTCGGATTATAGCGCCCCCCGTTATCGGTTCTTAAGGCCGATGCTGCGGGCAGTTTTTCCGCAGGTGCGCAAAATTCTATGCGTCGATCGAAAATCGATGCAGCGTTTCCTTGAGCTTGGCGCCTCTCCCGCCGCGGTGCTGCTCTGCGGCAATTCCAAATATGAGGTGCATCCGAGCATTTCGACAGCGGGCGAACGCGACCAACTGCATGCGAGATTTTTTGGAAATGCCAGGCCGGTGGTGGTGCTGGGCAGTTTGCGCCCGGGTGAAGAGCGGCGCTGGTTTCCAGCCTTAGCCGAATATGTGAACCGACTTAACTTCGTAGTTGCGCCGCGGCACAAAGAGAAGTTCGATTATTTTGCGGGGCGCTTAGCAGAAGCGCAGATAACCTTTGCCCGTTGGAGTGAAGATAATCAGACGCCGCGGACCGATCGCGCAGTGATGTTGCTGGATGCTATGGGGGTGCTGGAGAAGGTTTATTCATTTGCAGCGCTGGCATTTGTAGGAGGCACCTTGGAGGACTGGGGCGGGCATAATCCGCTCGAGCCGGCTGCTTACGGAGTCGCGCCGGTGGTGGGTCCTCATATCACTAAGATTCGGGACGTGGTGGAGCGCCTATCCGATGCAGATGCCTGCTTTCGCGTGACTTCGGAGGATGACTGTCGGAAGTTGCTGGAGCGGCTCTGCCACGAACCCACGAGCATCGCCGCCAGCGGCGCCAGAGCGCGGGTAGTGTGGGAGGAATTCTCCGGGGCCGCCGAGCGCATCACGGCTGTAATTATGGAAGAGGGATGATTCAGCGCGGACTTCTGCCAATCGCGTGGCTTTATGGCGCCGTGGCTGCCGGACGAAACCTGGCGTTTGACTGGGGACTATTGCGCCGTTACCGCAGCACTTTGCCGGTCGTTAGTATCGGCAACGCTGTGCTGGGAGGCACCGGCAAAACGCCGGCGGTAATTCAGATTTGCCGCCTCTTGGTAGCCGAGGGTGCTCAGCCGGTGGTCCTAACGCGCGGCTATGGCGGCAGAACGCCGACTCCGCATCTTGTGAGCGACGGAGACTCAGCCGAAGCGGTCGGCGATGAAGCACTGATGATGCAGCAGCTTCACGGTCTGAAGGTCGTAGTGTCTCCGCAGCGAGTCCAGGGAGCCAAGTACATCGAAAGCCAGAAACTTGGAACTGTCATTGTCTTGGATGATGGTTTGCAGCACCGCTGGTTAGATCGGAACCTCGATTTAATGTGCATTGATTTATCTTCTCCCAAAGCAGCCGATCAGTTCCGGGAGGGTGCCTGTCTCCCGGCCGGCAGATTTAGGGAGCCGAAGCGGGGCGCACTGCGGCGCGTCCACGGGGTAGTTTTTTCCGCGCGATCGCAGCAACCGGTTCATTTTGAGGGACTGGATCTGCCTCCGAGATTAGAGCGCTTCACGAGCTTGGTGGAGGTTGAAAAGATTGCGAACGCACATGGAGCCGAGCTGCCGACGGGCGCGGTAGTGACTGCACTGAGCGCAATTGCCGGACCGGGAGGTTTCCACAGCACTCTTCAGCTGCTGGGGTTCCGGGTCGGCGAGCGTCTAGTGTATCCAGACCACCACCGCTATACGGAGGCCGACATTAAACGCATCCGGCAGCGCGCCCAGGGCACTCCAATCGTTATAACTGAAAAGGACGCAGTCAAAGTTGCGGGACTTCTTCCAGAGGCCTACATCTGCCGCATTCGAGCGAAGATTGAGCCGGAGATGCGGCTGCGGCAATTATTCCGGGAAAAAGGGATTCTCCAAAATTCGGGCAATACCTAGGCAGCGCCTATTGCAGAGCGGGCCTGGTCCACCATCACTAGCGTAGAAGGCCAAGTTCTTTCTTCGCCTCAGCGGGCATTACCAGCCAGCTATTCTTAATGAGTCGTGCGGGACCGAGAAGTGCATTTAGCAGCGGATCGGCTTCGGTTACAGGGCGGATGGCACCGTTATCATAGATCACGGGCATCGATTTTCGATGATCGCCTTCATGCATATCTGTGGTGGTAATGGTGTGCAAATAGTAGCGCGGATCGTAGCCAGCTTTGATCACGGCCGCTTTGGCAGCGCGGTGCAAATCGAGCGCCTGATTCTCGCTAGGCAGCCGTACTGTTTTGAAAAGTTTGCGATTTAATAAGCGCGAACAAAGATCAGCCAGAATTGGGTCGCTTCCCTCCTGCCAGCGCAGTAAATGGTAACGCCACCATCCCTCGCGCATATTGAAAACCGTTTGTAACGGCAGATCCGCGGAGCGTTTAGCGCGCAGGGCAGTTTGCATGTGCTCATCGCAGAACCCCAAACTGGATTGGGCGAGTAAATCGCGCGCACGCTGAACAATTCCGATATTCAAGGTGTCGGCCGCGAGCAGCACGCGGTGCTGATAAATTTGCCGATACATAGCATGACGCGAGACCGCAAAATGCACCATGGCATCTAGCCGGTTCTCCTTTAGACCTAAGCTGCCGTCCTCAGCGATCACAATCGACTCGGTCAATGCCGGAATGTTATAGTGCCCGTAACTGACGCCTGCCAAGATGCTGTCAACGACACACCAGTTACCGCGGTCCACGTTCCAACCGCCTCCTGATATGATCTGCCAGGTCCAGGCCGGAAGGGCCGCCGATTCCTGCAGAATCTGAGCCAGGTCGCTTTCAACTTGCGCGCCGAATTCAGCCAGAATCGCACCTAGCTCGGCGTCCTCTGAGATTATCCGGACTGCAACCTCCTCATGATCATCCGGTGAATCGGGAAACCAACTCTTAAAAGCGGTGTGAGAACCGGGGGCTAAATGTCCAATGTCATGCAGCAGCGCTGCCGCACTGACCGCACAACGATAGCGTTTTACCTGTTCGGGATGGCTGCGCTCAAGGCGATCTAAGAGGAGTGTGGCTAAATGCGCCACTCCTAAGGAATGCCCAAAGCGGGAATGCTCCGAAAACATGTAAACCAGCCGGGTATTGGCGGTCTGACTGATGTCGCGCAGCCGTTGAACCCAGCGGTTATCGATCAGCCGCAGCACTAATGCCTGGGATGGCACCTCACGGGAAAAAGCGATCGATTGGTGAACGATATCGGCGAATCGAACGGCGCTCATGCAGCCTCCTGATACTGTGGAATCGGCCGTTGCGCCACTATTTCGATGCCGAAGTTAGTTAGACCCGAAAGCGTCTTAGAAGAGCTGGTGAGTAGTTCGATGCTCTTAACTCCCAGGTCGCGCAGAATTTGCGCGCCGATTCCGTATTCCCGCATCATCACCGCCGGTTTGCGGCTAAATTCGGTCTGCCAGTTGTTAATCTGGTTCCTTAAATGTCCGGTCTGCGGGCGTCTGAGGTAAATCAATATGCCGCTGCCATGATCGGCTAGTGCGCGCATCGAATTGTGGAGCTGCGAGCGGCTCGGCGGAGTATCACCGCCGAACACGTCGGCGCAGGTAAACTCGGGCTGCACCCTAGTCAAGACCGGGCGTGTCAGATCGAGCGCGCCCTTAATCAACACCATATGTTCGCCGCCATGCAGCGTGGTACGATAAACGATCGAGCGAAATTCTCCAGCGATGCGAGTCGGAAGTTTAGCTTCGGCAACTTTATGAACTAGATTTTCATGCTCGAGTCGATAACGCGCGATCTCAGAGAGCGTCAGGATCGGAAGCTCAAACTCGGCGCTAACCCGGTCGCGCTCCGGAGTGCTTGAGAAATTTCCACTGCGATCAAGGAGGTCGACACATAGTGCCGCATCGCCGCGCTGCACTATTCGCACCAGGTCCCAAGCCCCCTCGGTTAAAGCAAAACGCACCAATACTCCGCCTTCTCGCACCTCCAGCGGAAAGATGTGACCAGGACGCACGAGCTGACGGGCCAGCGGCGGATCTGCGCCGATTAGGTTGCAGGTGCGGGCACGATCGAAGGCGCTAATGCCGGTAGTAACTCCCTCGCGGGCTTCCACTGAAATACACATCTTGTGGACTTCGGCGTCCGAGGAATGCTGCAATCCGCGAGTCATGTATTCCAACATCAACGCCTCGCGACGCGCCGGAGAAATCGCCACGATACTTAGAGCCGAGCTGATGTTCAGCGACTGATTCATCAGCTGCGGCGTAATGTCGCGAGCCGACGCGACTACTACGGTTCGGCCGTCAGGTACCGAGTCGTCAGTCAACAAGCAAAGGCCCCGGGCGGCAAAGCGTTTAAAGCGATCCTGGATCGATGCATTCATCTTGGCCGGCAGTTTACGCTGTTTAAAAGAGGGTCTCAAACTGCAGCCTTCAGGGTCCCAGCGGGTGCTAGGAGATAGAAGTATCAATGGGTTAGCCCCTGATAAAAGTCCGGAAAATGATGGTTAAGGCTTACCCGTACGCTGACGATCTACTTACAAGGCAATATGGATCAGCAGGCATTCAAGACGCAGGCAGCCCCGGCCGAGGCGGAATCAGAAGAATCGCGCGTTGCGCTCGTCAAGGCACGCAGGACCGCTTTCGTGGCTCGATTTATCGTGCTGCGTGAGTCAAAGCGCACTAAGGCGCACCGCATCATTGAACAAATGGCCTGGTCTGACGACACCACCGTCGAAGAGTTGGCCCAAAAGTTTCGACAGGTGTTCCTGGACAATGGCGATAACATGACCCCTGTGGATCGCGATCTGCGGCGTGCTTTTGCCCACTCCAATCGCTCGCTCAACCATTTCGTACAGGAATATGCCTCGCGTTCGACGCTAAGTTTCATTGACGCGCTTTTTGATTACGAACGCTCCAACCAACTGCTCTTCGGAGCAGAGGACTATCCGAAACCGGGTGGCTGGCGACTACCGCAGGAGCTGCTGCGTGATCAAAAAGCCGCCAAGAAGCACTAAGCGTCTGACCGGCCCTTCCTCTATTGACGAAGCCCGACTATGGCTGCGCGCCGCGACAAGGTAGCAAAACGTTCACGCGAGAGAGCAGTGGCCTTGAGCTATTCCTCGATGGATCAACTTCCTACGATCGTAGCAAACGGGGCAGGGGAGCTAGCGCGGCAGATCTTGGCTTTGGCCAACAAGTATCACATTCCCGTTCAACAGGACCATGCGTTGACTGAAATGCTTTCCAAGCTTGATATCGGGGCGGCCATTTCACCAGAGACCTTCCGCGCGGTTGCGGAGGTCGTTTCTTTCTTGTATCACGTCGATCAGGAATGGCAGGCTTCGCATCCCTTCCTGGAACGCACCATGCGGAGCTAAGTCCGTGTACTTGCGGCTTTCCGTACTGTACGTTTTTTCTGTCTTTGCTGTACGCGTTGGGAAATGCGCGGACAAAATTCCTGTCATTGCGCGATTCGTACAGCAGTGACAGGACTGATTCCTTCCGCCCAAAAGTCTTAAAACCAAAAGACTTAAAACAAGGCGTAGATAAATGGCGATAGTGCCGAGCCCTGGGTGGCCACGATCAGGAGCCCGACCAGTAAGAAGACAGAGAACATCGGTATCAACCACCAGGCCTTCTTTTCCCAGACCAATTGAAAGAGCTGTTTAACAGTTTCCGATTTTGCCATCTTTCCGCCTTATTTACACAACGAGGGCCGCATGGTTAGGCCGCGACACGCTTCAGTTCTAGTTTTTCATCGATGATTCGATCGACCTCTTCGATTAATGAGCCGATCGCATAAACCCAAAGATACTGCCCGGCCTTGCGTCCTGTAAGAACTTCAGCAATCTGGCCCTTGTCCTGTTCGCGGTGCTTTAGAAAGAGCTGCCGACCGTCCGTTAGCAAAATCATACCAGCCGGGTTCTTGTGCAGCTTAGGCAACTTCCTGCGCAGGTAATCGATGCCGCGGCGGAAGCGGTTCACCGGAAGGCCTTCGCGCTTTAGGCGGAAAAGCCAGCACAGAAGAATAATATCTGCATAGGAATATTTATTTCGGCCGCGAGTGATCTGTTTCCCGGTCGCAGGCACGAGATTGGTGCGGGCGTAATAGTTGAGCAGCGCCAAGCCGATCTTTTCAGTGCCCCCCGTAAGGGTGCGCAAAATCGCCTGCACATCTTTGGCGGTAAACTCTCGCTCTAATGGGTGAACGGTGGCTTCCATGTTTCTAGTTCAACGAGGCTACGGCCTGTGGAAAAGTGTGTCAACTGGTAAATTTAAGTCATTAAAACTACGGCAAGGTTTTTCGGAGCCCGGGAGATTTTCGCTTGGGCAAGCGACACAGCAACCCACTATTATAGCGCCTGGCAGGGGTGACGCCAGATGGGATCAGAGCGCGCCAACATTGAACGTGATTATTTCGGTAGTAATGCCACCATCACAGGAACCGGATCTCGACCGGGCAGGAATATCTCGGAGTGGTTGCGGGCAACTCCCGGCAGCTCCCCCGAAATGTAAATTTGGGCCGAACCGCCGCCGTCAAAATTAAGTGCCTGCACACATCCCGCATTTAGTAAGAATTTTTGCAGCTCCGAAATGCTGACGCCGCTAAAGGCAGCGCTGACATGGAAGAAAATCACACGCTTGTGTGCATCAAGGCAAACTCCCGCACGCCGCGACCTAGACATGTCGTTGCTGAGAACCGGCTTGCCGCCCGCAATCAATCGCGGACCCGCCTGCACGGCCTCAGTGGCGCTGCCGGGTCGGTAAGTGTCGCGATGTACGATCTCGACGCTGCCACGACTAACCTGAAACACCCCGGTTAAAGTTGAACCGCCTCGGTGCACCGCTTGATGCTGGATCCCGCGGTTTACTACTAATCCAAGCGGTTTGCCCTGTTCGTCAAAAAAGTTAGCGTTGATACAAAGCGATCCATGCACGGCGCGGCATAATTCGCGGGGATCTCCGTTTCGCATCCCGTAATCGGCCGCGCGTACCACGGAGATGCGATAGCGCTCTAATTCAGTGCGCACTAACAAGAACTGCACCGAAAACAAAGAGAACGGATCGACGTTAAATTGTTGTATCTCCAGGTCGTCGGCTACGCGGACCCAGGGATGCTCCTCCGCCTGGGCTTGAATAAGGCCGCTATTCAAGAGAGTTGCCACCAGCAGTCCGGCCAGCATGCGTCCAAGCCTGCCAAGATTAAGCGGGCCTTGCGCAATGGTGGAAAAAGCCCTCATGGTACGGAGTGGTTCCTGCGCTAACCGATTTGTGTGAGCAATCGCACCGAGGCCCCCGTGAACGCCGAGACCACCGGCACAGGGCCGGGTCCGAAGGTGCGATCAATTAGAGTGGCCCAAGCAAGCACCTTGATGCCCTTCAGGGTGGCACGGGTATGTGCCTCTAAACTCGAGCGGGCAGTAGTGATTACGTCCGTGACCATGATGGCGTTATGGCCGCGGTATTTCTCGCCGTGGCCATTGCTGATCTTGCTTTCAAGGTATTGTTCCAGCGGAATCTCTCGTCCGCCCGCATAAAGCTCGGAATAAATTGCGCACAAGCGCTCGGCAAAGAAGCTGTAACCCCCCGGCAACTTCAAGAAGAGCTGCGGCAATTGCGGGGCCAAGACATTCTTAATGCGTCGTGCGACGTATTCAGCGCAGATATCAAGATCGCTGTCTGTGAGATCCTGAACTCTGTAGTAGGTGCGGCTCTCGCACCGACCACCGATCGGCACCGGGTCTTCGAACCGATCCGTTACACGCTCGAAAATTTCGCTGATATCGTCAAAATCCACCATAAGTTCGTAGAACTATAGCACAATCAGAAAATGGCTCCAAATCAATTTGCCCCCGCTGTCCCGACAGGGAGTTTTAGCCCGGGTACCGGTGGTTTCATGCTGATATGATGGTCAACTGAGTTTGGCCGGCGTCTGATGAGCGCGCGCGCGAGCTCAGCTGCCTTCCCCCGGGAGATGTCAGTGCAGCGCATTCTTAACCGCACTAACCGCCTTCGAGAGGCTGGCCGAATTATTTTCAGGTTCAGAATAGAAAGCGTCGAGTGAACGGATGAGGAGATCTGGGTTGAGCCCGGAGAGATTATAGACAGACTTGATCTTCTCAAGGCCATCGACTGCCTTATCGGGATTATCGCGCACATACTCGATCGCGATCGACGTAACTTTCTCAGCATCCTGCCAGCCTTTCAGGTAGCCGGCAATGAATTGCTGCTTCTCCTGGGTATTCAATAATTTCCAGGTAGGCAGAAAGCTCGGCTCCGTGTCGGTGCGGGAATCTGCCGCAGCCACACTAGCGGCCAGCGCCAGGGCTAAAATTGGCCCGATTAGTCTGATTTGCCACTGCATAAAAAATACTCTTTAATACAAACAATAAGGCGCGATCTTGCGGCTGGACCCGCTTGCTAGAGGATGTTGTATTGCCAGTCGCTGATTGTGGCAAGCTGTCTTAGCGCGGAGAAGGTTAGCCCTGCCGCGCCGGGTGTCCTGAAAGACTATGACTTCGTCACATTTCAAAATTACCCGCAAGCCGACCCGGGCCGTACATGCTGGGCGGCTTACCATTGGAGCTGGGCATCCGATCGCGGTGCAGTCGATGTGCGCCACGCGCACCCAGGACATTGAGGCGACTCTTGGGCAAGTGCGGCTGCTATCGCAGCACGGCGCAGATGCCATCCGAATTGCGATTGATAGTAAGCGCGATATCGAAGCATTGGCGGAGATTCGGAAGCAGACGGATGCGGTGCTAGTGGTTGATTTGCAGGAGAGTTACCGACTGCTGCCGCTTGTTGCGCCGTTGGTTCAGAAGGTCAGATACAACCCCGGACACCTCCATCACCACGAAAAAAACATTCCTGTTCGTGAAAAGGTGCGCCAGATTGTAACGGCGGCCAAGCAGCACGAATGCGCCTTGCGCATCGGCGTAAATTTCGGGTCGCTTGATCCGGCGCAAAGCGCCGGCGATCGCGATCCGATCGAGGCTGCATTGCAGTCAGTGGAAGAGCATCTCGGCTACATGCAGGAGTTGGATTTTACTAATTTCGTGGTATCGCTTAAGAGTTCAGATCCGAACGATGTCATTGAGATTAATTCGCGCTTTTCTGATCGACACCCCGAAATTCCGCTGCACCTGGGGGTGACCGAGGCGGGGATGCTGCCCATGGGCGAGGTGAAGTCGCGGGTGGCGTTCGAGAATTTGCTGGCACGCGGTATTGGGGACACCTTGCGTGTCTCCCTTACTTTGCCCTTCGCCGAAAAATTCAAAGAGATCGAATTGGGCCAAGCGATTGTCAGCGATGTTTATGCGGGGCGTTTCCGTTCAGTACCGCGCTTTGAACAGCAGGGATTAAATATTATTTCATGTCCTTCCTGTTCGCGTGTTGAAAACGAAGCATTCATCGATTTAGCCCGAAGCGTGCGGGAATTGAGCAGCTTTGCGCAGGCCGAAAATATAACGATCGCGGTAATGGGCTGCCGGGTGAACGGTCCGGGGGAAACGGACGACGCCGATCTAGGCTTATGGTGCGCCCCGAACCATGTTAATTTTAAGCGCAAAGGGGAGCTAGTTGGGGCTTTCTCGTACGAGGAAATTTTGCCGCGCTTCAAGCAGGAACTGGAGGCGCTGATAAATGCGAAGCGCTCGGGTGCAGCTGAAGACTCATCAGCAGCCAACGCGCGTTGACCATCCCGCAGTGGCAGACTCTGAGTACGGCCGTTACACGGATGCAGCTGGTCTCCTCCTTAATTTAATCGCTCGAGCACATTGGTGGCATTGTCAGGAATAGGAAGCATCGCAGGAGTGGAGCAGCTTAGTGCGCCGGAGCGTACTGCGCTAAGTGCGTTGCTTACACAGTCTCAGCAGCGGGGAGTGCTGGTGGGTGCTTTGCGCGGAGCCGTGCCCTGGGATCTGCGCCCCTTGGTGTTTGACGGCGGCTCCACGTTTCTAGTTCGACTGAGTGCGCCCGAAAACGACCCGGTGCGACTTCGATCGCTTGAGGCATTACTCCCTAAACTCCTGGCAGTTCGGGATCTGATTGGCATCGTCGATGGGGGAGTCTTGCTGCAGCAGCTTTGGATCCGGCGGCGGTTTTATTCATTGGTGTTGAGTGAGGCCTCTGCCAATCATCCGATCCTGGTGCGTCTTGAGCCGCGCCAGCTGATCGGGCGGCTGCTTCAACAAATTGCAGCGCTGCATTCGCAGGGAGCCTTTCACGGACATATTTGTGCTTCCAACGTTGCTCTAGAGCTCGATCAAGCCGGAGCCGTGGTGCCGCTTCTTTTGGATAGTTCGATGCTAATCAGCGAGCCGGCACAGCTCGCTCGCTACCGGAGCAGTGAGCAGGGCCGCTCATCTCTGGCCCCAGAGTTGGCAGCTGGCAAACCTCCGGGTGCGCATACCGATCTGTTTGGACTTGGGCTCGTCGCGCAGCAGCTCGAGGGGTGGGGGTTGCTGGAGCGGCTCAAGCCCGCGCAACGTCAGATTCTCGAACGCTGCGCCGCTGGCGAACCATGGAGCCGGCCGACGATGCAAGAGCTCATGGGGGAATTTCTGGAGCAGAATGCGATGCCGAGCTCTGTCGGAGGACTTGCTCCGCCGGCGGCTGGAAGGGGCGGTGCGCTGCGCAGCGGCAAGATCCTGGGTGATATCAAGATTGTCAAAGAGGAGTCCACCTATCGTTCCTCTGCTGCTCCCAGCTCGGACCAAGAGCGACTGGATATCAATGCAGCTGAGCTGGTGCGAGATGACCGAGTTGCTGCCTCCGCGAGATCGGATCTTTCGAAAGACACCCCTCGGTCTAGCAATTTAAATTGGCCGAAGCTGGGGATCAGCGGAAGCGCGCTCCGGACCCTGATCGCATTGGCCGTAATTCTCTTGCTGATCTTATGGCAGTCCGGCAAGGTGGGCGGACTTTTTTCGGGGGAATCGAACAACCGCGAAAACTATGATGCTCTGGCCGCATGGAGCAGTAACCAGCCCTCGTTGATGGCGAAAGTTGCCGAGCAGGCTATTGCTAATCCCGCAGGTGAAGCAGCTAAGTTGGTTTTTAGCGATGCGCTGGCAGGCAACGAGCGGGTAAAGGTGAACCATGAGTTCATCAAGAAAGCTCTTAACCCCGCCTGGGAGGGTGAGCTTACCAGCCAGGATCGAAAACTGGTTTTGCAGCTCGCGCTTTCAACCCTGGTGTCGATTCCTCCGCAGGCAGTCCAGACCGGCCTCGAACAGGCGCACCCCGGCGTATTGGTGGCATTGGCCGGCACGTTAAATCTTAGTGCCGGGCATGAATATTTATCGAAAGTTAGTATTGATCATCTGAAAACGCTGCCGGGTCAATTCGGGCGCGGTTTCGAGCTGCTGAAAACGGCAGGCATTCAGTCACTAGCAGATCTCCCTTCATTGGCGATGGCGCATCTGATGTGTGGTGATCACGAGCAAGAGATCATCACGGCGTATCTTAGTGATAACTCGGATCCGGCGAAACAATTGGCACTGCTCTCAGCATTAATGCCGCTGATTGAAGGTCAGAAGGGCTTGGATATCGCTGTGATGAACGGAGTGACAGGATCAGGGGGGCTGTTGGCTAAAACCTTGGGCTGGTTTGCCCAGGGCGATCTGGTGGATTGGGCCAAGGTAAGTCCGACGATCGTGTTGCAAATCTTAACTGGACAGCTGGTTGGCAAAGAGCTTGGCGCAGAGCACTATGTCGATCTTCTGCTCTTCCCGATCGCAACGGTGCGGCGGGCAGCTGAGAAGCGCTTGCTCAGCGAATCCGAAACCGCGCGCTTTACGCCATATCTTGATGTATTAGTCCGGAATGATAATGGGCTAAGCCGCGCGCAAAATCTTTCCCTGGTGCTGGCGCTTAGAACGCCCGGCGAATCGGGTGAGGCGTTAATCTCAACCTGGTTCCATAACAACCCCGATCCCCAGACTGTGTTGCGGTTATTGGTCGCAGGAGCCAAGAGCTCGGCCGAAGATCCGTTTAACTTGGAAGCGGCGCGTTATCTGGCCGGGACTCAGACGCAGATCTCTGCCGAACAGCTTCAGCAGCTGCTCGGACATCCCGAGGCGATGGCCCGGGCATTGGCCGTTTCGCGGCTGGATGCGCGAATCCCCGAACAGGCCAAAATGTTGGAGACCATGGCTACGGTCGAGCCGCGCGAATCAGTACGGAACGAGATTAAGAAGAAACTGGCCGCGCGCTGATTTTCTGTCGGTGCACTTTGGTCTGTCATGGCTGTAGATGTCATATATTTGGGGGACCGAATACCTGCCCGCATGCGCGACTTTGTCATTGCGAGGAGCCCGCTCTGGGGCGACGAAGTAAACCCTAACGCAAAGGCACTCGTTGCTTTACGCCGCCCTAATTGGGAGAGGGCCCCTTTACCCACTACTTTGAGGGATCCGCACTGCTGGGAAAAAATGGTAGGGATTGCTTCGCTTCGCTCGCAAAGACAGAGCCGGGAGGTCTCCCTGTTATTGCTCTCTCTATTAGATACTTTAGGTACAAGTCCGCTGTTTCGGTGCGCGATTTTGTCATTGCGAGGAGCCCGCTCTGGGGCGACGAAGCAAACCCTAACATTGTGTCGATGGAGGCCTTGTTTCTAGATAATCGTAAAAGTTCCCTACACGGATGTGCAGGCTACGACTGTTGACTTGAAAGTGCGCAGAAAACTCTACCAATTTCCACAGTTCAGCGACTGTTACGACTTAATGTTAGGGTTCGCCCGCCTCCACTCATGTTACGGCGTGGCAGGCTTTCGCTTCGCTCGCAATGACAGGGTGGCGCGCACTGGCGACGGTGGTTTCCGCGAGATCCCCCGACTGCACTGCAA
>JAIBBU010000021.1 GCA_019694515.1 Oligoflexia bacterium
CGGCAAGGAAGGCGTGATCACAGTGGAAGAGGCCAAAGGGCTTGAGACCACTCTGGATGTGGTAGAAGGCATGCAGTTCGATCGCGGCTATCTCTCGCCTTACTTCGTGACCAATCCGGACCGCATGGAGGCCGAGCTCGATAATCCTTACATCTTGATCCACGAGAAGAAGATCGCGGCGATGAAGGATCTGCTCCCGGTATTGGAGCAGGTTGCTAAGTCCGGCCGTCCGCTTTTGATCATTGCTGAGGAAGTCGAGGGCGAAGCTCTTGCTACTTTGGTCGTGAATAAGATTCGCGGCACCCTGAATGTTTGCGCTGTTAAAGCTCCGGGCTTCGGCGATCGTCGCAAGGCGATGCTCGAAGATATCGCGATCTTGACCGGCGGAAAGGCGATCACCGAAGATCTCGGCCTGAAGCTCGAGAACCTGACCCTGTCGGATCTCGGCAAAGCCAAGCGCGTCGCGATCGACAAGGACAACACCACGATCATCGACGGCGCCGGCAAAGGCGACGCGATTAAGGCGCGTGTGTCGCAGCTCAGAAACCAGATCGACGAAACCACCTCCGATTACGACCGCGAGAAGCTCCAGGAGCGTCTTGCTAAGTTGGTCGGCGGCGTGGCCGTGATCAACGTCGGTGCTGCCACCGAAGTCGAGATGAAGGAAAAGAAAGCCCGCGTAGAAGATGCTCTGCATGCGACTCGCGCAGCGGTTGAAGAAGGCATCGTTCCGGGCGGCGGCGTAGCTCTGCTGCGTTCGATCGACCAGCTGGACAAGATGAAGCTCGATACCGACGAAATGCGTTTCGGCGTCAACATCATCAAGGAAGCTCTGGAAGCCCCGCTCAGAACGATCGCGGCGAATGCTGGAGCAGAACCTGCGGTTGTCAGCGACAACGTCAAGCGTGAGAAAGGTGCTTACGGCTTCAACGCCGCCACCCTGACTTACGAGGACATGATGAAGGCCGGTATCATTGACCCGAAAAAGGTCGTGCGTGTAGCGCTTCAGAATGCGGCATCCGTTGCCGGTCTGATGCTAACTACCGAGGCTGTCATCACTGAAGAGCCGAAGGAAGAAGGCCATAGCCACGGCGCTCCTGGAATGGGACCCGGCGGTATGGGCGGCATGATGTAGAAACGCGCCATAGCGCGTTTCTATCCTGAGGATGCGCAAGCATCCGAGGGATCCCCTCCGTAGGGAGGGACGAAGGGCTTTTCTGCAGCAATGCAGGAAAGCCTTTTTTGTTGGCAAGCATAGGAACCACGAGCAGCGAAATCACTCGAGCAGCCAGAGCCCTCATTTAAGCTGCAGAGAGCGCCAGGCAAAAGCCGGCGCCGCCCCCTAATGTGAGCGAGAACAGCAATATTCTTCAGGATTGAGCTTCCTGCGCCGATAGCGCACCTAAACATTGCTCGACTGCCTGGGCCCTAAAACATATAATCGAGAAGACTTGAGGTCATTGCTGTACTAGTTACGAAGATCGAGGATGAAATTCGGCTGCTCGCGATGACAGGAATTTTGCCCTCGAATTGAGTAACATCCACAACTGCTAGTCATGAAGAACGCACCTAGTAAAGCATTCTGTCTTCTTGTCTTCTCACTGCTGGCTATGCTTAGCGTCTCGTTATTGAACGACGCTAAATTTAATCTGATCACTCCGGCTGCGGCATTGACCGGCCGTGAGATGCCCGAGCCCGTCTCGGCATGCACTGACTTCTTCGAGTGCCAGTTGATCGAGCAGATCAATCGCACCGCCGATTTTCTAGAGCGCAACAGGAACGGCAAGCTCTTGACGGTAGATCCGCGCCCCGTACAGCCTTTCTCGGAGATGGTGCGCCTAAACATCGTGACGCAGGCCGGCGGTTATTTGAATTTATATCGGATGTTTCGCCGCCCGATGGACCGCAACTACGCCGCCATGCGTTTGAACTATCTGACCTTGCTGGGCAGGAGCGGACTCTCCAACGGTCCGTTCGACGGCATGTTAGGGTACGTCATGCTGCAAGGAGGCGAGCTCTTAAATAACCAAGAGTTCAAGAATTTCGGGTTATCAATTGCTGATGATTGCCTGACCTATCCCTGGCTCACATTGGATCCGGGCTATATGTGCGATATGGCATTGGCTAAGGCCTATGCGCTAACTCGGAATCAAGCTTATTTGAACAAGCTGCGCCTCTCGACAGCGGAGACCGCTTCTCGGCAGTACCCAAACGGTGGATTTCCGCACTGGTATCAGGACGGCCAGCATGGCGGTCCAAGCGCAAACTATACCGCCTGGATGATTGAAGAGGCCTATATGATTCGCCAAGGCGATCCGGAGAATCCGGATTTGACCGTGCCGATCATGAAGAGCTTGCCATTTCTTCGTTCGCTGGTCGAAGGGGATGGGAGCCTGCACCCCTATCCTGGGGAGCCCGACGGAGTGGGTATCAGCACGATGTCCTCGATTGCCTACGGATTGTACGGCTTAGGGGATCACAAATTGGCGCAGCTGGTTTTAAAGAAATTATTCACCAAGCAGTTATCTGGTGTTAACAAAGGCGCATTTCCAGATGGTTGGGATAGCCCGGACGGACTTTGGACTTCGACCAAGCCCTCAATTTTGAGAACCTCCCTGGTTTTTTGGGACCTAACCAATCTCGCGGCTGATCGACTGGTCAGTAAATGCACATCGGGTGCAGCCACGACGTGCACGATTACACCTAGCGATTGTAATCCAGAATTCGCGGGCCTTGGCGCCTGCTCAAGGAACTACGCCGGCGTCAACTTGTGCCTAAACGGCGCTCAGACAAAGTGTGTTAATCCAGATCTGGTGGTGTTCAAGAACGTAAGTTGTACCTACCCGCCCGGGTACATTGATGGCCAGTATTGCAACAATTGGCAGCGTACGCCCGGAACCGTCAAATGTATCGGAGCGACCTGCAGCCAGTGTGTTTATAATGATGAGATGCCGGTACCGGATTGCCTCGACGACTGGGGTTAATTCTGGCTCTACCCTAATGGCTCACGATTAATTTCACGCTAAATCTTGTAATATTAGTTAGTTAGCTGCCTTCGAAGCCGGGTGATTGCGGCACTCTTTAGCTCCAAAACCTAACCACTCCCCCTTTAACAGCCGAAATTAATGACGTAAGGAACTGGCTGTCCGCCCCACCCCCAGAATCCCGCCCCAGATACTCGCTCCGCTGCTGGCTTAGCCAGCCCAAGATAACTGTACCGGATCCGCGCCATGCACTGACGCGGAATGTGAGGATTTAGTTTGGCCGTCACACTAGGCAAAAATATTCCAGCGCTTCGGCTGATCGGCCAGTTGAGCCGTGACGCGAATGATCTGGGAAATTCTTATGAACGCCTGTCCACGGGGTTAAGGCTCAATCACGCCAGTGATGATGCCGCGGGTTTGGCGATTGCAGCACGCTTAGGTACCTCCGCCCGTGTTTACACTCAGGGCGTCCGTAATGTGAATGATAGTATTAGCGCATTTAATGTGACTGATGGAGCGCTGAATCAACTGAGCAGCATCCTCGGCCGATATCTCGAGCTTGCTCAGCAGGCTGCTAACGGAAGCTACACCGCTGCGCAGAGGAGCGTCCTCGATCAAGAGGGTCAAGCTCTGCAGAATGAATATAATCGAATTATTGGATCCACCTCGTTCAATAAGCGGAAATTGCTGGACGCTAGCCAGCAGAGTATCACGACTCAGATAGGCTACAGCGCACTTCAGTCCGCGCTTGGCACAAGCCTCGGCAAAACGGTTGGAAGTGGATCTTTTAGCAGCGGTTCTAGTCAGGGTGCCTCAGTAAACCGAGCTTCGATTGCCACGGGAGACTACAATGGGGATGGACTAACCGACAATATTACCGCATCGGTCTCGGGCGGAACTCTCACCGTATACACACAGTTAGCGAATGGGGATGGAACATTCACCGAATCGACGACCACCAGCACAGGCTACGCCTCAGTAAAGGGTGTCGGGCTAGTCGACACCGATGGTGATGGGAAGCTGGACATCGTCGCCGTGGGCACCGCCAGCGGCACAGGAAGACTTAGGGTTGCTGTAGGGATCAATAACGGATCGGGCGGTTTTGGCGCGCTAACTTCAACCACCTACAACTCGGTCGATGCCGGACAGGCTCTCACGATCGACTCTGTCACCTTCGGCGACCTAACCGGCGATGGGAAATCCGATCTGCTGGTGGGCTGGCATGACATAAATCCCACTTATGGCTATGTGGTTCTGACGGGCAATTCCAGCGCCTTTTCTTATAGCGCCGGGCTCGAATCCACGCAGATCGGCGTGGGTGGGGGCGCCGCTTTAGCCGACATGAACAGTGACGGCAGACTGGACCTAGTGGCACTCGATGGCAACACCGGCAACTCCGATATTTTGCTTGGATCCGGAACTGGGACGTTCGGCGCACCCACGGTGTTCTCAACCCTTTGGAGTCACTTTGCGCTGGGAGATTTCAACGGAGACGGCAACGTTGACATCGCGGCGACGGAAGGGCTGGGCAGTACACTAAAGATATTCAACGGCAACGGAGCGGGATCTGCTTCTGACACCGGCCAACTATATGCGGGTGTGACTGACGGTTATCTTCAATCAGCAGATCTGAATGGGGATGGTTATCTTGATCTGGTTGCTACCAACCGGGTCCTGTTTAACCTTGGAAACGGCGTCTTTAATGATCAAGGCGCGGTAACCGCAAGCTACTCTGGCGCAACGGCTGCAGGGGCTACCTTCGGTCTCGCTGATACGAACGGTGATGGAATCTTGGACATCATCGGGGTCCAATCGGACCAGCGCGTGCACGTCCAAACTCAGGGCACGACAACATCTACCACCGACAACACCCTGGGCCGTCTGTATTTGACCACCCAGTCGTATGCGCGATCTTCCCTCAGCTCTTTGAAATCTGCCCTCACCAAGGTCAATACCGAACTTGGGAATATTGGGAGCACCCAGCGCCGATTGGATTCGGCCATGAATACCTTGCAAGCCCTGCGATTGAACTATCAATCGGCCGTATCCCAGATTACTGATGTCGATGTGGCAGCCGAGACTGCCAACATGCTAAGTCTACAGATCAAGCAGCAGACTGCGACCTCCATGCTGGCACAGGCCAATCAACAACCTGGAATTGCTTTGCAGCTGCTGAGAGAGCTCTAGGGATCTAAATCTTGAATCACCGGCCTATAGTTGGGCCACTTCCATCATGACCCTGATCGTGGCGTTCCTTGTGGCGAGTTTATTCGGCCAGCCACACTCGCCCGGCATCCAGGGCGTGCAACATCTCGGAAAACTTATCCTCGAAATCTCGCCCGGCTGTCTTGGTCTGGCTGGCGCGGCCGATCCAGGCTCGTCCACCATATCCCGGGTTTTGATCGGTGTAGGTGGAAACATCCTGGCGCAGGGTCCTTCCCTCCGGAACACAAGGGAAATCCCAGGTCGGATACGGTGAAGGCACTGCAAGCGGCGGAGTGTAAATTTGACTCTTGTCATTAGCCGTTCTGATCAAAGCCAGCGGTTTGACGAAATTGAATACGGTCTGATTGGCCGCACTGTTTCCGCCATAACGGGGCCAACGACGGGGATCTTGGAACGGAGTACAATCGGTTCTCATATCCATATTCGGATCGTAGTAGGAGATGTTATTTCCGGGCCACATGGAGTCCGAGGAGGGATCGGGATAGATCGCTAGAATTGTGGCCTTGGCGCTGAAGTGCCCATTCGGTGGGTTCGGATTATCACGGGCCAGATCTCCTTCGTGAATCATCTCCAACATTCTTTGTCTACGCCGCCGCTCGTTGCCTTCGGGGCTGCCGGAGGGCGCTGAACCGCCGGAGGGCACGGTAACGGTAGGGACCGGGCAGCTAGCCGGGAGCGGCCAATAAACGTTAGTAGAAAGTTTGGTTTGATCTAGCATGTCGCGTTGTTCAGCCGGACAGTTTAAGTCGTGAACGGGATCGAATCCGCCGCTCAGCGCATTCGGGCCGCCTGGTACAGGTACACCGTCGGATTTGGCGTTACCATCATGGGTGCCTGAGGATCCCGGCGAAATAAATATAATTACACGACGGACATTTCTCTTCTCACCACCGGGGTTGATCTTTTGGAGTGCGGTCCTCACCCCCCAAAGGGCTGCGGCCGGATTATTCCAATCATCGCCCTTAGTGCTGTTTGGCTTACAGACCGGATTGGGATTAGAGCAGGTTGGGATATAATCCGACCATCCCGCATCAAATTCGGAGATATTAGCTTCCGAGATCTGGTTAATCGCATAATCAAGGGCATAGTTGAATCCGGGCTTACTTGACGGAACGTTAGGCGGGAAGAATGCGCTGGTGGGAGTACCGTCGACGTCATTGACTCCACACTGCAGCCACTTCTCCGCGCCTGGGGATTCAGTGGCATTAAAATACTTACAATCATCCACCCAGCTCACGCTAGACTTCGGCTGCCCTGCCCCTGGCGGCGGGCTCAGCAGATCACTTCCACCGGCAACCACCAGCGCCACCTTGTCCCGCGGCACTAATAGGCGGCGCACCATTCCGGCTGTATAGCGCACCATATCTAAACCAACGTGACAGTCCTGAGCTCCGAAAGATGCTCCCTGTCCCGCCCAGTTTCCGGCGCAGCCCGGGGGACGCATATCGTCGCCGTGAAATTTCACCCAGCGCGCCGGCCCCCACACATCCATGGCCAAGCCGATATCATAGGTCATGGTCTTAGCCAGCGCATGCGCCTCAATTTCGGGGGTAATTACGGCATTTAGTAGATAGAGATCCAGGGACAACTTTCCCTCAATTCGCACCCAGTCTCTTTCGTCAGAAATCCGGTTATCCTCTGTGATCGCATCGTTCTCCTCACCATGGGTAATGAGGAGGCTTTCGATAGCATCGAAGACTCGACCCGATTCCCCCACCTGGAAACCGTTTGCTTCCATATTCTGTTTAACGATCTCTCGCATATTAGCTGTGAGTTCATCGTTAAACTGCGCCACATCCCCCATCGTCGATTGTGACAGCGGTGAAGATAAAGCGAAGCGCGCACCGGCCATCGCCGCAGAATTTAGGGCATTCTGAAACACACGGCGCGCATGCATTAAATTGGCAGTATCGATCGCCAGTCCAGCGAGCCCTACTAGCGCAAACATAGAAAGCGCCGCTAGTACGAGGATGAATCCGCCCTCACGCGCTTGAGGTTGTGAATTTCTATTAATACAGCGAAAGCGCATCAACCGCATAGTTTTCACGTCCAAATAAGGAAGGCATCAGTGCTGAGAAGCTGAAACGAACATGGCTCACGGCCAACAATCCCGTGGCAATACATGACGGCAGCAGGCCGCGGTCTGCTACCTCGGCTACTGTGAGGGGAGGATCAACATTTCCCTGTGGAGGAAATGCTCCCGCGCCTAATAGGCGAATCGGGTTGGCGGCATCGTAGAATGGGCTGCCCGGTGCGTAGCATCCGTAAATTCCAACATTCACCTGAGCCCCAGGGAAAATCGCTTCGGCGTTATTGGCGTCATAGCTCGGGGTCACGGCGGCAAGAATATTGTTGAGGCACGCTTGACCAGGCCAGGGGTTAAAATTGAGATACAAACTGGTCCAGCGGCAGTCCCTAATCAAAGCATTGGCCACCTGATCATTTGACGCTTGAACCTCCTGCTTGATGCGCAGAACTCGGGAAAATTCAAGCGCGCCGAAGATCAAAAAAATGATGACTGGAAGTGCAATCGCTAACTCGATAAACGAGGAGCCTCTCTGCTTGGTCAAGGATATGGATAAGGGCATCATGAAATTATTTTGGCAAATCCGCGGGTTTAAGTTGGTAAATCATAAAACCGCTGAAACTGGTTCCGGTACATCATACGTCTGGTCCGATCGAAGCTGAAAGGACCAACGTGATTTACATAATGGATTTCTGCCCGTAACCAGCTAAATGCAGTACCGCCAAACCAGTCACCCAGGGTGCATTGCTCGCTATTGGCCGCACAAATTGCACTGTCTCCGGATGCAACAGCAACCGGGGACGAATCATTAAACCAAGCTACCAGATCAACGCCGCTGGTCATACCTGACGAGTCGGTGGCAAGGTGCATGCTGGCAGTCCTTGTGGCGGTCGTTAGCGCATTACTTACCAGCACCTCGTGGTACGCCATGATGATCAGGAACATCCCGTTGATTAGAATCGTCATGAAAATCGGAGCGCTCATCGCCGCTTCGCAGATTGAGCCCGTTTGGCTGCGAGTTCTTCCTAGGAAAAATGAGTTTTTCCACAGTCTGGCCAACTTTGAGAGGTGTCGTTTCGTTTGCATTGTACTACTCGCATCTTCAACCACTCTCTCCCTGAGCATCCTAACTAGCTGAAATTTGGATAATTTTCAGCGTGTCCCTGTGACATGAAGGATCAATGCAAGTCGTGTGCAAAAAAAAGACAACTATTTAACCGGTAACGGGAACTGGGGGCCTTATGGAGTAGTTCTCGGGCTCTGTAGCATAGCTCCGCAAAGGGCGTAACTATCTAAATATAGGGATCTTTTTGGGAATCGCCCCTACTTAGCCAGCCTTACGGCAAAGCTCTTAATCTGTTGAGGGTTCACCCGCCCATCCAGGGTGCCGGAGCTGACCTCGGCCTTGCCTGTGCTGGTTTCAATATGGGTAACGAGCTTAGCCTCCGTTACCTTAGCGCCGGCAAATTTTGCGGTAAAGTTCTGCGGGTTCTTTTGTTGATTCCAGACCCGCAAAACTAAATCTCCGTCTACCCCAGATTCCGCCGGCTTAAGTGCCCAGACTAAGATGTCGGGGTTGGAGAGCTGCATAAAGGAGTAGGACTTCTCCGGGAGCGATCCCTCACCGGAGATCTCCCCTGCCAGCAGCGGGTTCTGATGTTCGAGTGCAAATTGCATCGCCGCCCGTTGATTAAAAGCTCCCTGCCTAGTCCGAAGCGCAAAATTATTTTCAAAATGATCTAGGCCCCCTTGATCCTTCAATCCTAGATACGGTCCAAGCACCCGCCCTCCGGCCAAGATCTTAAGCTGCGGCGTTTTCGTATCCACCTCACCGATCGAGCTGTTCCCTATCTGCATAAAATAAGCATCCGCATTCGAAAGGGTCACCGCCCGCCCATTCCCCTCCGAGATGTCTGCAAAGTGATTAATCGTCAGCCAGTCCAGCCGTGCATTGCGGGTCGCAAACCTTCCCCCGGCATTAATCAGTTTATAAGGAAAAACCGCGCCGACTTCCTCACTGACGACTGTCGGAGATTTCAAATTGAAACCGAAGTCCCAGCTCTGCGTAGCCTCAAAGTTTTGCTCGATCGTGTCTTGGATATCGATTCGATCGAGGGCTGAGAAGAGGGTCACGGTACTGCCGTGTTTTAGCGGTGATTGGGCTTTAATCCGCAGGGTCGCCGACACCGGCCCCGGATTTTCAACGCTGAGCGCAGCCTGATCGGAACCGCCCAGATCGTTAAGAGTCCGGCCCCCGATCTGTGCGCCGAACTCCGACTTGAGCTGCTTATCGTACAACCCATCAATCGCTCCGTTGGCAGCGAACTTGACCCTATAGCGGCTGCTTTCAAAGACGCGATCGCTGAAAGTTGCGGCGGCTTTCAAGCTGCTGGGATTTTCTGATGGCCTAATCTCAAAGACTTTGTATCCGACGGAGGGGATTTTTGAAGCGAGCACACGGATAAAAGAAGCGCCGTCATTAGCATAGCGCTGCGAGGGCATCTCTTTGGCAGTCGAGAGATCGATCACCGAGACCGGCCGATTGGAGCTGTACGGCAGATCCGCGAAATCGGTACGCTCCCATGAAAGCGGATTAAAAACGAAGAAACGGGGATACTCGCCTTTACCACCAATTGCCATGGTTAGCCCCGCGAGTGCGGCTTTTAAGTAGCGATCGACATAAGAGTTGATAATTGCGCCCGTCTTTTTCTGCCACGCGATTCGAAACTCAGGAGGCAAAGGCCCATTTCCAATCCAGTCATGTTCGAAAAACAATCCAAGATTATACATCGCCAATTCATGTTCGGCCCTGTCTTGCGAGAGGAGTGAGGGCGCATGAGTTTTTAGAATCGCGGCCAGCGCCTCGGCGCTCCGCAATTTCTCAATGGAACGCTTGACTGAACCGGAGAGCTCCGAGATCGAGGCATTCGCCAGCTCCCACTCGTTGCCGAAACTCTCGCCTACCGAGGGCAATTTCTTGCCATACGCTTTTTCAAAGGCCTCAAAGAAATCTATACCGTTCGATGTGGTTACCTGCACTCCCTGACTGGCAAACTGGACCGAGAGCCCCTCTGTGCCGGCGATCGGATTGTTGAGGGTTTCCAAGGTATCCCAGCCCATCCCGAAAATCCCCACTAAATCATAGGGAAAACGCTGCCTGAATTCAGGCGCGCCAGCGACAAACGAAATTGCCCCGCGCGGGGTCGCGGCTTCGGCGTAGCTGCCGAGAGCATGCTGACTGTATAGCGAGTACCATTTCATCAGCACCCGGCTGCCATCGGGGCCCGTCATCCAGTAAATTTCATGCTCGCGATTGGCAAGCTGCTCGAGCGGGAGCCCCGTAAACAATCCGTTAACTCCATGCCAGGCATATTTCACACCGCTTCCGGCCCACAGCGATCCGATACCGTAGGGCAGTGTGTGATTTTCAGCCGCGGTCGCAATCGGAAATCTAAGATTATAGCGCCGCTCCAGGTCGCCGGCGTACAGCATGCTGCGAATCACCGCTTCAACCGGCATGCCGCCGGTGCCCAGCACCAATGGATTAATCGGCACACCGATATGTCCGTCTTTGACTCGGTTAATTAACCGCTCGAATTCGGGTTGAGATTTATTGTGCTCGTACTCCCAGAGCCACAAGGTTCCATCCGTGTTGAAGCGCGCCTGCTGATTGGTCGGAAGAGCCGCGGTTTGATCTGCCAGGGCGAGGTGCGCATCGAGCATCCGGATAAATGCCGCGCGATAGCCTGGCTCATCCGAGGTCCAGATGTAGTCGGTGTGATCGCTGGGTGCGACATAAACTTTCAATTTCGGATTCTCGGCTAGACTGGAAGAAAGGGCGAAAAAGATTGTGCTTACTAGAGCTAGAACGGAAACTGCTCCGGTCGATTTCATGAATATCTCCAAAGGGGCATTCAGGATCGCCGGGGGCTAGATAGGTGTCAAGCCAATCAAGTGTTTAGCTTGATTGGCTTGACGGGGTGGGGTGGGCAAAACTATTAGCGGCTAAGGACAGGGAATCTCTTCTCCTGCCTCATTGGTGCAGATGTATTGAGCCGGCACCGGAAGCGGCGCGCGGCAGGTCTTGGGATAAAGAGCGCATAAATCTATTTCCTTCACGGGGCCAATGCTTGGGCACGCTATCTTGTGGCCAAGAGCATCGCGGCAACCGATATCAACAGGACCCGGAAGATAGTCACAAGAAGCTGGGTCGGCGACGCAGGGGTCAATTGGTTCTTCCACTAGCGGAGTCGGATCAATCTCCAGAGGCAAACCTCCCGGCGATGGTGTAATTCGGGGATCTTCACCGAACGGCGTAGGAGGCCCTTCATAAACAGGGGTGGGCCTAACCGGAGAAGGTGGGACCGGCGGATGATCGCATGCAGCGGGGTTAAGGATGCACGTATCATCCACCGGTTGTGGGTCAACAATGGGTGGGTTCTCGATTGCCGGACGGCAATCTTGAGCTTTTTCACAAATAAACGTTTCCTGTCGGAGTCCGTCTAGTGAAAGTCGTTGGGCATTTGCCAGCAGCTTCGCAGCGCGCTGCTTAAAGGCTTTGAGTTTGCCCTTGATCTTGGCAGCGGCAGCGTGGGGTGCATAACGGCTGGCTGCGCTAACTTTGTGTGCAAATTGCTTGGCGCTGATCTTAGCGCGGCGGCTTAACGTATCCGCTGCTTGGCTGGCAATGGCTGCATTCTCATGCGCGGCGTTACATTGCTCGATCTGAATCTCACATTGCTTCGGATCAACGAAGCCCCCGCCGCAGGAGTTCCATAGCAAGCAGCAGGAATCGGCTACATCCGAAGCTTGAAAGCCCTGGGTAACCTGACAAAACTTAGAGGCGCTGACCGACAGCTGCACCGCTTCGAGTCGGTACAATTTCTTAAGCTGATCGCCCTGGGCATGAAGCGGATACAGGCTTGCGAAGCCGAATCCCACCACCGCAGCGCAAATCAAACGTGTCGTCATGTAATACCTCTAAAAAACCTAAAATAACCCCGGGGTGGTCACGCTTACGCGTAAGTCCCGGGGGCCTTGAAACTCGCAGTAAATCAAGACCCAGGATACGTTTGCAAAATTCTTGCAAACTTTAGACCGACGTTTTAAACGCTTCGTTACCATTCCGGTTACCAATTCAATTTACTGATTTTTCTAGCAATTTTCCCTAATGTCGCTAGGAAATTGGCTTAAAACCCGGATTAATGGCCGTTATACGAGGGGCGTCCATACTCCGGAGCAAGTCCTCCTTCAGACTGCCCAGGTAATAAGGTGACCTCGCGCCATGAACTTCTGAGGCACCGTGGCATATGGATTGCTTTTATTTGCTGTCAATAGACTACCATTTGAATTTATTAGGTTTTATGCATCGTCAAAAGTGGGTTGGGATTTCGAATTGGCTGACCATCACAATGGTTATAGGGGCATTGCTATTTTCAGTCCCCGCTTACGGGATCAAACCGGTCATCATTAAGGGCGATCCGATTACTGACAATCTAGATGACCCCGGTTCTCAGACCATGCCAACCCCCGTGCCGACGGTGGTTCCGACTGTTAGTTACACTTCCCTCTTTGCCCGTGACCCGGGGGCGCTGACCGGCGAACAGTTCGAGCCAGGCATGCCGCCAGCGGTGAATGTTGCCGCCCTCTATAAAGACAATCTCAAGATCGACAACGTTTATTCCCGCGCCTCAATCAATAATGTCACCATCGACATGACTCCCAAGAACGACACGGTCGTCGGGTCATATCTCTGTAGGACGCGCACGGGCCGGATGAAAGATCTCGTGAGTTCGATGCCGCGCGGCACCGCCAGCCTCACCACCTGTCAGGACCGCTCTGCCAATGCAACCACCTCCGATTTTGTAGCGAATTTTTCCTTTAAACCCGGTGCGAGCTCACCCGTCACCTTATTTAGCGATCAACGCGGCCTTGGAGTTATTAGCAGCGCCAGTGCTGCGGGAGTTCCAGCCTTAGGTACCACTGTTTGTAGCCCGCCGCCCCTCGCCTGCGTATACACGCCTGACAAAAAAATAATCGATGTCGCAGTACTTTATACCCCGGAAACTGTCGCCGCCGAATCAAACCTGCTGCCTGCCCAGCGTGATGCAGCCGTGGTTGCAGAGATCGTAAATGAAATAGCCGATGTAAATCAGGCCTTCTGTAACAGCAACATTAGCGCCTGGATGCGGCTTGTTCATGTCAGCAAAACTGAGTCACAGGTTGTAAATGGCGCATCCCTCGATTTTCAACATCTGCTGCCTGAGTTTGCGACGATCAGCGCTAATCCAGGAGAACCCGGCCTATTTGATGAAATCGCTGGAATTAGCGCCGAGACGGGCTCTGATCTGCAATTTCTGTATGTGGCTGACAACGCGCAAACCAGCAATAGCTGCGGACTTACTACCGGAAGATCAGCCGCAGGCGTGATGAATTCAGGAAAATCGTTTGCCGTCATGAATCAACGCTGCATCGGAAGGTTTAATGCGGCGGAGCTAAGTGGCCATCTACTCGGACTGGACCATAGTCTTGATACTACTGTAACTCCTAACGTGCCTGAGGCCGATCAGGACACCGGCCCGAGCGCGATGAATGCAAGCGCCCGCGGCTATCGGGGACGTGATACCGCCCGAATTCTCGAGAACGATGGCAAATATGGGACGATCATGACCAGCGCAAGCGGTGTAACGATCTTGCCGGTCTACTCCACCACCGATGTGACAGTCAGCGCACGCTGCTCAGGGATAAAATTAGGGACTAGTGGCATCGCCGATTCTGCCGCCGCCCTTAACTCGCTTGCGGTTACCGTTGACCGAAGCGGCACACAATCCGCCGCCACCGGCACCATTAGCGCTGCAGGAAAATATAAATCGGCAAAATATCGCGACTTCTACTTCGTGGACTTAAACTGTCAGGGTACCGATTGCATTGATACCAATGCGGAGCTATTGGCTTGCTATAATACCACGGCAGCCTGTGCCTATCGAACCTTCAAGACCGTCGGAGCTGCAATTAGCGCTTCGATATTTGTGCCGGGGCGCTTTCTAGATGCCAACAAGAATCGGTGGATCTACGAGTCTCCGAATAGACTCCAGCCCTCGCTTTATGCTCCTCCTAATATTCACTACCTACAGGATGGCCCCGCCGACATCGGAGATCTAGTGATGGTTGCCCCGGGTATTTACCACGAGCGGATCGGTATCCGTGAATCGAATGTCACAGTGCGCAGTATCGCGGGACCGGGAGCCACCACCATCGATGCTCGCCATGACCCACTGAACGGCAATCGCCCTGCTAAGCGCAGCTCATTCTCCGGAATACCGGTGATCCAGCTTTGGGGGCTTAGAAATTCGACGATTGAGTCCGCCACCCAGGTGCCCTCCAATGTTTCGCTTGATCAAATGAAGGTCTATCACCCCACAATCGAGGGCTTCACAATCACGGGCGGCTATGGCCGCAACTATGCCGGTGGAATCGCCTGCTTCGGAGAAGCAGCGCCGAAAATTATAGGCAACATTATAATCGATAACAGCTCACACTCCGGCTTCGGCGGCGGAGTGAGTTTAATGGGCTGCGGCGGCGAGCTGTCGGGAAATGTGATTGCCCGCAACAAGATCGACGGTCAATGCCACGGCCTCGATAATTTGCCCGGCGCTATCAGTAACCCGCGCAATCTAAATGATTGGTGTAACGTGTTCGTAGGACGGGACAACGATCCAACGACGCTTGAGGCTTATGCGCAGCGCGACTTAAACGGGAATGGCATTTTCGATGCTAGCGAGGGCATGGTCGCCGTCAGCAATACCATGTCGCCACAAAACTTTGCAGACTGGGAATTTTCATTCGTCGGAAAAGAATTCGCTCCGGTTGTAGGAGTAGCTCCCAATTCGACATCAACGGTGCCACAATTCAGATTGTATAAACCAGCTCAGCATATGGTCGGAGGAGCAGGCGTATACATCTCCAACATTTGCCCCTGGAGAAAGAAAGCCGAGTGGCGAGACGCGCTTGAAAATATCTGCGCCGACAGTTCGGTCACGGGCGAGCTAGTTGTCAGCAATAACCTGATTTACGACAACGAAATTAAGAACAACGTCAACCAGCCCTATTTTGATTACGAAAATATCTCTAGGTCCCTTGATAGCGGCGAGATCATGTATCAAGGCACCATCAAAACGAACGGAGTTGTTGACCTCGCCAACAATGCCCCAGCGGGAGCAGGAATCCTGGTTGATGGTTTAATGAACCGGGATCTTTTCTCAAGCGGTGATGGTTACAGCAGCGCCGATGATTCTGCGCCGACAGCGCCCGGCGGGAATAGCTTGGTTGTTAAGCTCGTCAACAACACCCTTACCAATAATCGCTATAACGGAGCCGCCTCCAATGTGAGCGGCGCCGGGTTAGCCTGCCGCAGCTTATCTGGAGTGCAGCTGCGCGTGGTTAACACCATCGCGACAGGCAACTATGCTGGGGCAATAACGAATGCCGCACAAAACGTGAGCTGCAACTATGTCACATCCTCACCCAGCAGCCTGGTGATCGGAGACGGGAGCGCAAATACTTCCGCTGCTGAGATTTTTGCGACTGACCCAACCGTGCAGCCCAGACCGGCCGCGGCTGTGGCAGCACTCGATCCTTACGCGTTCGCCCAAAATAATTTCGGGTTGCTGCCGGTTACAGCTGCTGCCTGCAATAACGGTCTAAAGGCCAGCAGGGTTGTGGACCAAGGTCTCTGCGAAGTGGTGGTCGCGGGGAACTCGATCTCCACACCGATTGATGATATCGCTGGCAGATCTGAGTACTCTTACACCTACACCAATGAGAATACCTTCAACTGTGAAAACGTGGGCAGAGAGCGCAAAGACATCGGCGCGCTGGAATATCTCGCGAATACCGGCTGTTCGAATGGTTAAAGCAAGAATTACGCGGTTCGCAATGACTGCACGCTTCGTTCGTTGCTCGGCTCATTGCTGCAGGAGTGACGCAATTCGAGGACAAATTTTCTGTCAGTGCGAGGAGCCCGCTCGGGGGAGACGAAGCAATCCCTAACGCTATGGCACTCGTTACTTTACCCAGCTTTGATTGGAGAAGCCTCCCTCGCCCACTGCCTCGGGGTATCTGCACTCCCAGGCAAAACCCTTACTTTAAGTCGTAATGGTCTCTGGACTCAAGAAGTTAGGAGAATTTTCCGCAGATTTTTCGGCCAATAACCGTAGTCCTAATGCTCGCAAAAAACCTTTACGACTACCTAGAGACAAAGCCTACATCGATTGAATGTTAGGGGTTGCTTCACCCTCGCCAAGCTCGGGTTCGCAATGACAGAACTATCGTCCTCGAAAGATGTAACATCCACAATTGTAGGAGCCATTCGAGGACAGAATTCCTGCTCTGTTGATGAAGTTCCTGCAAGGATGATTTGATCTGTCATTGCGAGCGAAGCGAAGCAAACCCTAACTTTAAGTCGTAATGGTCTCTGGATTAAAAAAGATAGGAGAATTTTCTGCAGATTTTCCAACGAATAGCCGTAGTCTTAACGCTCGTAAAAGACTTTACGATTATCTTGAGACAAAGACTCCTTCGACATAATGTGAGGGATTGCTTCGCTTCGCTCGCAATGACAGAAAATACGCAAATCGTAAAAGCGGCACTAGACCGCCGCAAAAAAGGCTGGGGCCATCAGCAATAACGATCGGGGTGAGAATACGGGGAGAGATCTGTCCCAGATGAAGTTCAGTGGATCAGAGCGATTCGCCCTACCCCGCTAACTGTTGAACCACGGCGCTGATAAGTAGCGCATGCACTAAAGCAAAAATGATCATGCATAGCCATTCGATCTTTAGCCCTCGTCCAAGGCTTTCAAAATTCCCAACAGTATTGGCGATGACTTTGCGCATAAATACCTCCGCTAAAGGGCGTTAACTCTGAATTAACGCTTTGCCGGTATAGATTTAATCGGCTAAATAGAGATTTTGCTTTAGGTTTTAAAGTGTTGTCTTTTTTTAGCAAATTTCAATCAATTTAAAGGGTTCCGGACTGAAGAGACTACGAAATTTTCGTATTTTGGCGGAGGCTAGCTCGCGCTACTGAAATACCAGGATGAATCTCATGTCAGGGGGAGATTCTTTACTAGCGGGTGCGGTCTTCCATAAAGCGGCGTGAAGTTCAGCGGGCAATGCCGTCAGCGAAAACCGTCTAAGTTCGGGAGCCGGCAGCATCGAGGCATTGCAGGCAGCGTGTCCTTTAGCCAGCGGCCTCGACACCACTAAATCGACCAGCTCCACCGGGCCCGGCGGCACATAGCCAAGCTTCATGTTCAAGGCTTCGCCTGGGTTCAGGTAAATATATCTCAGATTAAAGTCAATCGCGTTGTATCCCGAGAGACTGAAGAAAATATCAGCGGGGGCGATGCTGCTTTTCAGTAACGGATTAACCTTGGCGAGATATGCAGTCAGATCATAGCTCAGCGTGGCAGTAGCCTCTTTCGCGTTCCATTCCAACCGCATGGGCTTCGGATACAATGGAAAATCGGGCTGCTTGATCGATTCTTCATGCACCCGTTCCGGATTCCATTCGAAGTTCGGCACCGCGCGAGACAGACCCAAAAAGCGGGGGCTAAGAAGCATCAGAGGATTGAGCAGTGTCAGACTCTCGAGCGAGTCACCAGCTCCGCAAAGTTTGTCTAGCCCATAATACTGGAATCCGGAGATCGTAACCCAAGGCTTAGCGGGATCAAGGCGCGAAAATAGCGGCTCCCAGCTATGATATTCTGCGGCTAAAACATCTTGCGATTGTTTGAGCGACTCGGAACGCAGGTTTTGCAGCTGTCCCGCGGTAAAACCCGAGATATCAATCGGCTGCGCCAGGGCAATGCGGGCCGGGCTAGCCTGCTTTGAATCTTGACCTAAAGAGAGGCTATTTAGATTATCCGGCAGATCGCGACGGGTGCATCCGCCAAGCGTTAGCGCAACAAGAAAGAATATTATTTCTGCGGTTTTAAAGGCCGACATTGCTCTAAGCTATCGCATCTAGCGACAAGGCGACCAGAGGTCTATTTGCTCCCGCTGGGAAGGAACGAAGTCAAAATCACTCCGTATATTGGCCTACTCGAACCCAACTGGCCTTTCAAACCCGACATCTCCAAGATCCCCATCGCCGCGCTCACCGCCACCGTCACCGATCCGAATGTTATTATCATCGCCGCAGTGCGTGGTGGACGACCCTCCACCCTCTACACAAAAACCTCCATCGCTATTCCCAGCACCGTTTGCTGCGGCCGGCCGGCCTGCGACGACGCCGCCACAGTTGGCTGGATTTCCCATGCACGCGTATGCAGCATAAAAATGGCCATTAATGCCGGAGGATTCGGTGCCTCCACCCAGCGGACTACGTCCTGCTACACCATTCACTGCGGTAGTCGCCGTGACCATTACAAGCGCGATCACGAGGGAGTTCTCGACCAGATTGGCGGCACGCTGCTGGGTGAACAGCCGGCGAAGAATGGAGTTTCGCATTTTCATTTAAACCTCACGTTAAGCAGATCATCCAAAACTGATTCAAAGTCCCTAAGAAAAATGCGTAGCTGTTGTGAAGATGGAGAGCAGCTGTCCTGGTTATGCTGATGAATCTTCGAACTATCTAAATACCTCATACTACGGTACATTAGAGAAAGCCCTCGCAGGCTTCGTATACTTATTCGTCAGGGTTGGGGGTAAGACTAAAGCCCCCGACAATAACTTTTACGCCAGGACCTGCCGGAATATCAGGATTAATGTCGCGGTCATATTCCGATAAGAAGGCCCGCACCTTACGATGAAATTCCTTGGATTGATCCATGATCCAGCGGCGGATCTTTGGAAGCTCATGCTTAGCGATATTGTCGTATTCTGTATGGATATGGACGTTTGAGATCTTCGGCTGTTTAGTGACGTTTTCTTCTACGCCGACCAAGAGTGCGTCGACATCGCGAGATACCAGGGCGAATCCGGCTTTGGGATCGGCGGCATAAGTTTGCATCGCCAACAACAGCTGCAGCCCCTCCTCGGTTACAACTGCGTATCCGGCGCGCACCATCTCCTCTGCGACAGCGCTTGGATTTAGGCTCTTACTGACATCTTTGGCAAGCTTCCAAAAATCACTATTTACGCCGCGATAAGGCAGTATTCTCGGCTGCCCTTCCGCATCCACGAAACGCTTATCGTAGCGCCATTGGCTCATAACACGTGAAATTGTGGTGTCGGGCTGTACTAATAGATCTTTCTTACGCTTCAGAATGCGATTGATCTCTTCGCGATAAATGCCGGTCATCATGCTTAGACGGCTGAGGGTGAATTCCTGGTTTTTGCTCTCAGCCTCTGCCTTAGCGGCGTCTACAAAAGCCAGCTTAGCTGCCTCGCTAAGCTGCTTGTGAGAAATAGAGTGCTTAAGGCAAAAGCGCGCTAACGGCCTCAGCAGCTCCACAACAACCGAATACCAAATGCCTTCCGTATCCAGTGACAGCTCCTTAGTTTAATTTGCTCTTTTTTTGCACACAGATTGCATCGTCACTCTGTAGAAGAAACTTTATAGTAAAAAAATCTGTAATTTCAATAAATTGCTCATGAAAGACGAGAAGCAAAATTTAAAAAAATTGTGGATGGGGCTTTCCCAAGCACTTAAGCGGCTCGTTCGTCTGTACGAGTTACGCGTACATAATGATAAGGTTTCTGAAGCCGGTTCGGTAGTGATTGAATGCGCGGTCACATTTCCGGTGTTTTCTTCCATTATCTTTGCCGGAATTGTGGCAGTAAACGTGGCGCATCAGGCCATTATTCTGCAGAACGCTACAGACCATGCCTCTCGATACGCGGCGCTCGGCTATATTCTTCCCGGGGATTCAGACGGAATCGATTCTGTCCGTGCCCGAATCCAAACACTCGCCGGTTTTGAACTGGATGACGGAGCATTCTCCGTGTGTAAGGTTGCACCGGGCAATACTCACTGCGACGGGGCCTCGAATACGCGAGGAGGTGAGAATGAGTGGATCTTAATTCAGGCGCGAAAAACCATTCCCGTATTCGCCGGTATAGGCAATATTACCATTAGTGCTTCAACAACCGCGCCCAACGAACCTGGCTTTACACTGCACGTTCCTGGCACCGGCGGAGCAGACCCTCTCTCACCAAGACCACTCGAGGAACAGGGCGCCTAAGATCATTCGACCAGGCCGTTGTTCTAGCTCAAATTTACAGTCAGGGATGGGCGTTATTGAATGTGCGATTTTAATTCCATTTGTACTCTTCTTCACCCTAAATTGTATTGAGTTCTCGCGGGCGTTCAGCGCCAATCTTCAGCTGACCTCGGTGGTGCGCGAGCTGAGCATCGCCGCCTTTAGGCAGTGCGCTAACCGGAGTGATGACCAGATTGGAAGCTGCTTGAGGGATATCCTGGGTCAAGCGGGACCGAATGCTCGTGAACGGCTGCCGGGAAGCGGTATTATTCTTAGTGTTTATAAGTGGCGCCCAGCGGCTGGAGCGAGCGCCCCATTCCATATCTACCTTGCAGCACTGGAAGCGGATCAAGCAGCCGCAGAGGACAGTCGATATTCTGTAGCAGCATTTGGAGATGATTCGCTCGAACCCCCTCCCGCCGGTACCCCGGCGCGAACACTCTTCGATCATGGGACGATGCTGATGGCTGAGCTCCGATATACCTATACCCCTCTGATACCTTTTCTCACCGATGGCATTGGGTATTTTGTTGGAGGGCGGGAGTTCTATGCCGCCGCTGTGCTCTAAGATGAAAAAAGGAAACGCAGAAACGGGAATTTATCTGGTGCTGCTGGTTCTCGGTAGCGCCGCGATCCTGAGTATCTTTGCGCTCGCTTTCGACGCCTCGCGTTTATATCTGATCAGCAAGCAGGTCCAGACTTCTGCCGATGCCGCTGCCATGGCCACGGCTCGGCTGCTTGTAATGAATCCTACCCTCGACATTCCTACCGCACAGCAGCAAGGCTTCGAAATTTTGAAGCAGAACCTTGCGCTCAGTAAAATTGAACCGGCCGAAATCGATGCGTTAGCCCAAGATGGCTCGGATACGATCACGATCAGCCCGCTAAAGGATCAGGTAGAGGTGTATGTAAATATCCGCACGCCAACGATCCTGATCCGTATGCTTCCCGGAGTGGCCCATTGGGTGCAGGTTGGGCGCCGTGCGACTGTCAAGAACTTAACGTTAGAAGTGGTGCTGGTGCTCGATGGTTCGAGCTCGATGCTGGATATCATTTCTTCACCTCCACCCGAGTGTGCATTAACCGCCAACAAGCTGTGTGCGGCTAAGGTGGCGGCTCGTCGATTCGTCGACATGTTATTGCCACTCGATCGGCTCGCTGTTGTATCTTTTGCGTCCGATTATGTTTCCGAGAACGGCACGCCGAACGCTGACTACCTGGATGATGCGCGGGTGGAATATCCTTGCCGCACTTACACCTATAATAATCCGTCTGGCGGCCCCCCGCCCGCTCCTCCGGCGAGCTGCCCGGCATATCCTTTTGTCACCGCCGGGGCTTATGGCTCTTCTGCCAGAGAGGACGTCAAAACTGCCATTAGCTCATATTACACCTGGGGCAACACTAACACCGGGGCTGGATTGAACCGTGCCGGGGCTGTCTTCAGTGCCGCCCCTCCCGCCGCCAATACAGTGCGGATTGTGCTGCTTCTGACTGACGGCAATCCCTATCTCGACCCACACAACTCCGGCTCACCGGTATATTGGACCAACGGCTCACTGGCGTACGTAAGTGATACCCCGATCCCTAATCGCGCGCATCAAATCTCCCCCTCTCTCTGTCCTCAAGCGTCGATGCTGCAATCAGCGTCCATATCATGCAGCGACACCAACCCGATTTATAATGGATGTTTTACCACCACGAGTGGCGCTCCCTCTGCGATTGGGGAAGCTCGCCGGCGGCTGGCTGCGCTCGACGCTATAATGGAAGCAGATGCGCTGCGTGATATGGGGGTAGTAATCTATACAATCGGCGTAGGATCACCGGATACAGCCACCCAGTTCACTCCATTCCAGGACGGAGTAAACTGGCTCGGACCTCCGCACGTGCCGACGCTTAGCTTCGAAGCCCCGCGCCATGCCGATCTGATCAAACAATTATTGCTGATTAGGCTCGCCAATGAGCAACCCCTCATGTCCACCCCGCCGAGCAATTTGACGCCGCCCTCGCCAGTGCCGAGTCTTTCATATTATTGGGACTTTCCTTGCGTCCCACGCGGCGCCGATATTGCGAACCGTCCGCAAGGACAGTTCGTGATCGCGAGCAACGGCACGCAGTTGGTTAGAGCTTTCGAGAGCATCGCGCTTAGAATCCGAACGCGCTTCGGCGACTAGGGTCTCCTCCCGCCGCCTGCGGAGAACTAATCGAAATTAATTTCAAATCGCACGTCTGGAGCTATGTTGATGTCGGCGGGCGCCTCTCTCCAAAGCTTCACGACCAGTTTGGCGGGAAGATCGCTAAAGCGAAAAACTCGGAAGAAAGTTGAAGGAGTTCCCGCCAAATCGTAGGAGATATTACAGCCTGCCGCATATCCGCAACCGTCAGTGGTAAAGAATCCTGACAGCACCTTAAAAGCCTTGCCTCGATCATTCGGGTTCACAATATTACTCGACTCACCCATCGCCGCGTACATGTACCGATATCCGAAATCGAGCGCGTTGTAGGAGATCAACGAGAAACTCGCTTGCGCGACGGTAAGCTCTTTTTCCGCATAGCGATTCAGCTGCTGGATATAATCTGAAAGATGATAGCTAATCTCAGCCCGTCCCTCGGACGGATGCCAGATGAAAGAGTGCGCCTTGGGATAATAAGGGAAATCGCTGCGATCTAGATCCTGCTCGGTAACTTTATTCGGGTCCCATTTGAGATTCTTTTCGTACCAGATTGTAAGTCCCCAGAACTCAGGTGAGACTAAGAGGTAGGGAGTAAGCAGCAAGCGCGATTCGATGGCCTTTCCGAGGACGCTGTTTTCCCCACGCCCATAGAAAGCATAGCCTTTTAGGCCATACCAATATCCGCCGCTCTTTAGCTCGCTAAACACCTCAGGGCTCGGAACGTAGTCCCCGCCCAAGAGTTGCGGACTGGAGTTCACCATGTTCTTTCGCAGCCCTAGTACCTGATCTGCGCTTAAAGTGTTCAGCTCAATCGGCTCAGTCACTCCCAGTATCATTTCCCCGCTCGATTTTGCGGCGGATCCGAGAGCCAATGAGTTCGAGTGTGGAGAATTAGAGCGACATGACAGAAGGGTCAGCGAAACCAGAAGATAAAGAGCTAACCTTCGAAACAGAATCATCTTTGACATCTCAAATCGGAAAGGAGCCTGCAGCTTAAATCGAGTGTACTCATGAAGCACCTTTAGAGCCAAGCAGCGCTCATATTATGAGGACAACAGAACTCCTGCTTTTCCATTGACCCTTCAGCGTCCTCGAGAAGGCCTTCAGGCGCCCGCTGCGACTTATTAAAGGTAATTTGCAAAATAAAGACAACTAACTGTTTTCGCTCAAGAAAATGCGGCGAGCTGTCGACAACTCTCTTAGATTGAGTTTCAAAAGGAGCATTATCCCTTAATACACGACGCAATCAGTACGAAATCTTCCGATTTACCGGGGGCGTAAACCCACATTCTGCTAGCTGAATAGGCCCTTAGCCTTAAAGCCTAACTTCTACCCGCCGACCTGCCGATTTAAGGGGTATGGGAAAGCAGCGGAAGTTCGTCACTCGGGTGAGATATCTTGATCAGAACGGCGCGACACTTGTCGAATATGCGCTGTTGTTGGGGTTAATCGCAGGCGCGGTCATGATTGGTCTGCCTGATTTTACCGGCTCAGTTAACACGACCCTCGAAAATGCATCGAATAGCTTTGGACCAGGGCCTAGTCTCGGCTCAGGAAACAATGACGGCGGTGGAGGACCCGGAGATGCTCCTGAAAATCCAGGAGGCGAGGGTCCATGCTTCTTGGCCGGAACGCTGATCGAAATGGCAGATGGATCTTTCACTCCGATTGAGGAGATCAAAGTCGGTGACATCGTGCGCGGCTTCAATGACAAAGACGGAAAGTTCGGGGCTTATCCTGTCGTAAGACTGTTTGTGCATCCCAATATCAATGGCTACATGCTGGTAAATGACGAATTGAAAGTTACATCTAACCACGCCTTCTTTGCCCACGGTGAATGGGTCCAGCTTAAGAAATTGAGTGTCGGAGATTTGCTGACAAACCGCGAAGGCAAACCTACGCCGCTGCGTTCAATCAAGCAGATCGATGAGATCGTAACGACCTACAACTTTGAGGTAGATACGGTCCACACCTATGTGGCCGGGGGCTACGTAGTACACAACGCGAATAAATAAGGAGCCCGAGAGGATTCGCGGTTACTAAGCGCGATATCCCTAGGCTCTCCTTGTCTCGAGATTGATCACAAGTAGAATTACGGGACCGCTTTTCTCTAGAATCCGCTTTTCTCTAGAATCCGACGGTCAGCCCATAAAAAAGCTGCGCGAACGGCCCGCCGCGTACGAACAGATAACAGATCGTTCCAAGCGCCAAATAAGGTCCAAATGGCAGCTGCTGTGAGATCTTGCGCCCGCTAACTAAGATCAACAAAATTCCAAGCACCGAGCCCAGAAGCGACCCAATAAAAATAGTGTAGAGAGCGCAGGCCGGCCCGAAGAATGCGCCGGTCATGGCCAGAAGTTTAACATCGCCCATCCCCAGACCTTCTTTGCGACGTAGCCGAAAATAGAACTCCGAAATCAACAAAAGAAAACCAGCACCCACTACGATGCCAAGCAGCGCTGCGCTTAGTTTCGGCACCACTGGATATTGAAACCAGCCGGTATAGGTATTGAGCAGCGCCACACCGAGGCCCAGCACTGTTCCAGGCAGGGAGATGACATTGGGAATAATATAATAGTCGTAATCAATGAAGCTGATCACGATTAAGGCTGCACAAAAGAGATAGACCAAGACGCCTGTCGGGGTAAATCCATACATCTGATAAGACAGGGCGCTAAAAAGCGCACTCAGCAGCTCTACGGCAGGATAACGAACTGAGATCTTGGTTCCGCAGAATCCGCACTTTCCTCCCAAGAACATCCAGCTCACAACTGGAATATTATGCCACCACTTAAGCTGCTTGCGGCAGGCAAAGCAGAACGATCGGGCCGGTGAAAGCAGTGTGACTTTCGGCTCGGAGGTGTCGGCTTCTTCCGGCTTCTGTTCAACACCGTCCTCATCCCACTTCTTGCCGATTGGAATTCGGTAGATACAAACCGAAAGAAAACTCCCGATGATTAAGCCAAAGAGTATGGCATTAAGAACATACAAATCCATATTCCAGCACTCTAAAATTGGGGCTGGGAGCAGGCAATAGAAAAAGCCGCTATAATAGAGTGGTCTGGATCGGCTAAACTAGCACGAGGACACCAGGCAGCTATGGTAGCGTTAAAGTGCGGGCGTTCGGCGCCGCCCGCGCTCTCAGAGCATAACTGTAGGTCTGTGCCGTGGAAGGCCGAGGAGACAGCAACCTTATGGAACAATTTAACCTTGATCACATCGGCATCGCAGTAAAGAACCTCGACAGCTCTCTGGTCTGGTATCAGCGGAGCTTTGGCTTTCAATTGGAATCGAGGGAAAGGATTGAGACCTCGGGGGTCGAGGTGGTCTTTCTTAAATTGCCGAATACCAAGCTGGAACTCATCACTCCGATCAGTGCTGCCAGTAAACTCAATTCATTTCTTGAAAAACGTGGGGAGGGGCTGCATCACATTTGCTACGAGGTGGCGGACATCCGCGCTGAGCTTGCGCGCATGACTGCGCTAGGATTCGAGCTAATTGATAAGACACCACGCCCCGGTGCACACGGGTCGCAGATCGCATTTATCAGCCCTAAGAGCACCGAGGGGGTACTCACAGAACTATGCGAATACCCTAAACATCAGGGAAATTAGCTAATTAGCTCTTGCAGTTAAGTTTTCGTAGCATCTCTGGCAGTGGTATAATAAGCGCGCCATCTTGGAGAATCATCTTATGCGCCAAATTGCGTTGGTCTTGTTGACATTAGTTGTGGCTCAGTCAGTCGCTCATGCGGCCACCCGCAAAGATGCTCTGCGTCCGAGCTGCGTTGAGCAGGTACAGGACTGCTTCGGGTCCTCCGGAAACCAGCGCGCAGAATGCTTTTATGCCGCAGCCACTAGCCCGGGTTGTGAGACCACAGCGCTGGGGAAACTTACCTATAAGCGCTGGGCCATGTCGCCGATCCGGCTGCCGGGTCACGAAGCGGCTCCGGCCTTTCTCGGTCCGCAGTTGGTCGACGGCGCATGTATAGAAAATTTCGACAGTCAGATGTACGGGGCATTGAACGAAGGGGCGCTTACGGCCGATGTAGCGAAGAACCTCGATGCCAAGCTTGATCAGTGCAAACAATTGGATCAGGATTTCGAGATTCCGCGCCCCTAATAAGATAGACGTGATTCTTTCCAGCAGTCCTGAAAACATCGCGCATGCTGCTAAGTCACTGCGCAGTGGCGGCATCGTCGCTTTCCCCACTGAAACAGTTTACGGACTTGGTGCAAACGCGCTGGATGCCCAAGCCGTAGCAGAAATCTTTCGGATTAAGCGACGTCCAGCGACGGACCCGCTAATCATTCATCTGGCCGATCCGCGCGAGATCGAACTGGTTGCAGATCTGTCAAACCCTGCTGTGCGGCGCAGATTGCAGCAGCTAAACCGTTTTTGGCCAGGACCACTCTCCGTCGTATTACCCAAAAAGACAGCTGTGCCCGACGCGGTAACGGCCGGTCTTCCATCAGTGGCAGTTCGAATTCCAAGACATCCGGTTGCCCTCGCTCTGATTAAGGCTAGCGGAGTTCCTGTAGCTGCGCCCAGCGCCAATCCCTTCTCCTATATCAGTCCCACCACGGCGCAGCATGTGGTTGATAATTTGGGAGAGCAGGTTTCAATCGTGCTAGATGGCGGACCGTGCGAGATCGGATTGGAATCGACGGTAATTTCGCTTACGAGCGAGGTTCCAGAAATTCTTCGGCCAGGAGCAATCACCCTGGAGTCTATCTCGAAGGCCTTGGACACTAGAGTGATGCGCTCGCTCGGCACTGTGGCCCAAGGCGCAGCTCCGGGCCCGGGAATGCTGCGAGAACATTATTCGCCCCATACCAAAGTCGAACTTTGGGATAGATCCAGCCGGGCGCCGAGCGGACGGGTCGGGTTTGTATCGATTAATGGCTCCCAGCATGACCGCGCGTCACTAGAGCGCTATGAGGCCTTCCGCGCCCTAAGTGCTGATGGCGACCTAGAAGAAGCTGCCAGTAAGCTCTTTTCAACCCTCAGAGAGCTTGATCGAATGGGTCTGGATTTGATTGTTGTCGATACCTGCAATCGCGAAGGTCTTGGCGCCGCGATCATGGATCGGTTGACACGCGCCTCAGCCCGTTCTTAAATTCATCCTGCATGTCTTCAATTCCGGAAAGCAACCTGATCCTAGGCGTCGAGTTCAAAGCACTAAAATCGCATGGCGATGAGCGTGGTTTTTTTCGCGAAATAATACGTTCCTCGGATAAATTGTTTGAAGCTGGAGTGTTTGGACAGTGGAGCCATAGCCTGATGCAGCGAAATGTAGTCAAGGCTTGGCATTATCATCACGTCCAATATGATTGGTGGTATGTCCCAATTGGCCAGGTCCAGACGGTGCTCTTCGATAATCGAGAGGAAAGCCCAACCTTCAAACGGAAACTAGTCTTTAAAATGGGTCAAACGGCGCAGTACGGAGCCGATACCTTCGAACTCTGTGTCCGCATTCCTCCGGGAGTACTGCATGGGCTGCGAGTGCTGAGTGAGGAAGCGCATCTTTTTTATATTACGAGCATGACCTACGACCCGGAGGAAGAGGGCCGCATCCCTTTCGATTCGGAAGTGGCAGGTCACGATTGGGGCGCTTCACCGATTGTGGTTGAGAACGACCGCCGATTCTTCGTCCCAAAGCGCGCGCGCCAACGGCTGCGCTAACCAAGCAAGAACTACAATGCCTGCCGGAAACCAAAACGCCAGGTGATGCTGATGCATCTGATATAATCCGAACCATCCAATCATTAGCAAATAGAAACAGAGCATGGGTTGAAGAAGCGACCCGGCTCTCATCGCCGCAACTGTGATTAGGGCGCAAACAGGAAAGAGCATGGACTGATCAAAGAACCAGCCAAAAGGTGCCGTAAAAATCGACAGTGCCAGGATCGAAAAAAGGATCTCAAGGCGCGACGTCCGCCGAGCTGAAAACAGTAAATGATTGGCGCAGATCAAAGCAGTAAAGGCCGGAATCAACTTAGCCAAGCGCGCCCAGAACTGCAGCTCAGCGCTGGCCGCCCAGGCGGCCAGCGCGCTGGGCAGCGTCGCTGTATGCCACTGCGTGACCGGTACAGCACCGATAAGTTCAGATTGATGAAGCATGACCCGAATCCAGCTGCTCATCAGTCCCGGGAAAATAAGCTCACAGCTCAAGGCCTGCAATCCAACGCCACACAGCAGCCCTAACAGCACGGTAAATTTCCGCGCCCGCACTTCACAGCAAAACAGCGCCAGCAGTACCAGGTAGATTAAGTGCGCCTTGATTGTGAGAAATGATAACGCCAACCCCGCCGCGAACCTGTATCCGTGCCTTAGCGAACAGAAGGCCAGAGTTACAAAGAAGGTCAGCATTATGCCGATCTGCCCATGCGCGGCACAAAACCAAAACGCCGGGAAAGTCAGAGCTAACAAAATCAGCAGCAACCGCTCCAAAATGGAGAGCTGAAAGCTGCTTCCCAGCAGCAGTGGAATTACAAGAGCCAAAACCAAATTTATGGTAAGCCAGACATGTACAGCGGCAGGAAAATCGAGCTGCATCAAGGGGGCTATTAAGGGCAAAAGCCAGGGAGGATTCCACATCATCAAGGGTTCTGCTCCGGGCCGTACCTGAGACTGAACCTCCAGCATTTGTGCCGGATCGTAGGGATTCTTCTCCTGCTCAGCGAGACGCGAGGCTGACCAGTACTCAACGAAGTCGACGGCTCCAAAGAACGGATAACTTGGAGAGTCTAAACTCACGGACAGCGAAGCGTCATATCTTAAAAAGATCAGGACGCCCAGAAAGAGCAACGCAAAAACTGAAGCCAGCTGCTTAGAATTAAAACTCAATGTATCTCTTGAGAATATCGAGAGCGAGATCGCCGTTGTCGGTTTCTCCACTTACCACGATGTCAGCATGCTCGCGCGATGGATAGCAAAATTGAACGTGCATCGGCTGCACCGTAGCAATCCACTGTTGAATCACCGACTCGCGCGTCCGTCCGCGCGACACGATGTCACGATCGATTCTGCGGACTAATCGAATATCATCAGGGGTGTGAACAAAGATTTTAAGATCAAAAAATTCGCGTAAGCCGGCCAGCGCTAAAACTAGGATGCCCTCAACTACCACGAGTTTAGTAGGCGCTACCGGAATGTGGCCATCCTCGCGATTATGAACGGCAAAATTATAAATTGGGACTTTGACTTGGCGTCCCGCCTTAAGTTCCCGCAATTGATCGATTAACAGGTCGATGTCCAGTGCATCGGGATGATCGTAATTTAGCCGCGCGCGCTCCTCCAGCGGCGTGCCGTCGCGCCGTTTGTAGTACGAATCAAGAGTAATGACCGTTACTGCCCCGGTCGGAGCGACGTTCTCAAGCAGTCTTGCAAATTCGGTCTTGCCGCCCGCGGTTCCCCCCGCAACGCCAATAAACCTCGGCACACTGGACATAAATCCGCCGCAGTATAACCCAAAACCCCGGTACCACCAAACTTGCAGGACTCATATCTGAGCAACCTGCCTTAGACCAATCTTCAATCGGTCAATGGGCACGTTCACAGCGTAAAGTTCGAAATGGAAATCTAACCTATTGATTCGCCCACGCCACGCACACTCCCGCGCGCAGGCTAGATACACCTATAGCGTAGAATCAGGCAGCAATTTTTAGATCAGAGGGCGAAAGAGGTTTGAACGGCGTAAGTCGTGGTCGTCTGTGCAAGGGCGGTTTGAATGAGTGCTCCGGAAACCGGACATCCCGATCTCCCAAACGATATCGCATCGACGCACGATCGTAGCAAAGGCGCCGTTCTCGATATCTTTCCTTAAAGGCACGCCGGAGGCTGGAATTTTGCGTGTAGCACAATGGTCGAGCAGAACGAGAGACAGACTGTGGTACGTTACCGGGTGTCTGTTTCTCCAGAGCGTCCGGGCGCGCAAATTCTCCATTCCTGGCAAGAACTAATGCTTTTACTCGCTCATTCAGTAATCGTCGCACAAGACGACTCCTCTTTTTACGGCTGAAACCTGCGTGCTGCGGAAGAGGAGAAATCGTAAGCTTATGGTTCGTGACGATGGGTTCGCCCGCACCTGAGTAACGGGTAAATGAGAAGGTTTCGGTTTCTCCAGTGATAGATTGACTGAATGAGTTAAGCCCTTTCCACTGTGAGGGATCCGCAATCAATCCATGTTTTGTGGCGTTCGTGGAGATGTAAAGAAATGCCTCCAACAGATCTTCTTCAGAAAGAATCTCTTGGTCATCATATCTCCGTCCCCAGAATTTGCCCTCACGCCCAAGGAGCGCGTTGATTCTCTTGGCAATCTCACGGTTTACGTTTTCACAAAATTCATCCGAGTTTCCTTGCGGGGCCCGGATCAGCATGTGGTAGTGATTGCCCAAGAATTCGAGGGCATATATCAATATGCCGAATATCTCCTGATATCGTGCAACGATTCCACCGACCAAATTTCTGACCCTCGCGCTCGGGTTCATCCAAAGGCGAGCTTCGCCCGTCCTTATCGTAATAAGGCGATAAATTTCAGGATCTCGGTTTCTTAACGGTCTCACACGTACATGTTCGACCGTCCTTCGAATTTGTTGCCTAATAAGTGTTGGTGGTACCGCTGCGTTAGAAGGTGAGGGTGAGGGCTGTTTGCAGGCGGTAGGATTGCACGGTTTGGGTTCCGGAGTTGTCGATATCTAGCGGCATTTCGAGCGCTATTTCGGCGGCGAGGTTGTCGCTGACACGCACAATCAGTTGAGGACCGAGCTTGAGTGTATTCAAGGCGGTGTCGGTTGCGAGCTTACCACCGGCTCCACGATCATTGCCTTTGTGCTCACCGGATAGTACTGCGCGCAGTGCCGTACTGCTGGTGTGCGACAGATAGAGATAATAAGCAGGCCCAATATCCCAAGCCAGATCATCAGCATACTCGTACTGGTGGTCGCCGTTGGTTCGAACGGTATAAACCAGATTGCCGCTTAGGAAGGCCCGCCCCTGCTCGGCTAAAAAACCGACGCCAACGGGAAAATCCACGGAACCGGAGCCCAGCGCTAAATCATGCCCATGCACCGCGCTGGCCAGCTGCTCCTCTCCGTGCTCATGCCCCGCATGTCGCGTCATGTAGGAATGGACCGGCTCTGCAACTACTCCATCGTCAGGCATTGCGGATTCCTCCTCCAATTCCTCCGCTAAGCGATCGGTATCGCCGGTCGGAAGCTTAACCCCGCCAAGCACTTGAAGGTTGAACAGGAATTCCGCTTGAGAGTGCTGATAGGCCAGCAGCCGTGCCACTAAACTTAGATCGCCAAGCCCCGCTTCAGTTCCCTGCTCTACCACACCACCTTCTACTCTCTTAAACCTTCGATTCAGGTAAGGCACAGTCAGCTGCAAACTCAGCCGATCAATAGGATCGTAGCTAACGTAGACTTGGCTAATGGAGCTGCTGAGCCTTTGGTGATGTTCATTATGTAGGTGATGGCCTTCACTCTGAATCTTTCCATATTCAGTGAACTGCTCAGCCAGACCGCTTTGAACCCTCCCAGCGCTTGGCTTGTACGATTCGACGGAGCTATAAACAGCGCAGAGGTCACAGGCTCTAGCCTCATAGGCGCAGGCACAAATGGCCGTGACCAGCAAAACCAAATACCTAACCCCTCGCCCCATAGCTATCTCCACATATTTTCGGGAGACCGTAACAAGCGATCCGAAAAATTGGAATGCGACAAAACACCGCACCTAGCGCAGTCCGGGGCCAGTAGGATTCAAGCCACCCGGTAAGCCACTAGGGCGCTAATTTTAATGAGAATCGGCTAGTTAGGAAATTTTTTCAGCTTTCGCTGCAGGGAGCGCCGATGTAGCCCAAGAATCTGGGCGGCACGAGAGACATTGCCCTCACACTCGTGCATCACTCTTGATATATACTCCCGCTCCATCGCCTCGAGCGAGGGCACAGCGGCGGCAGCGGGCGCCCCTCTGACATTCGATTGCCGGGATTCAAATCCTGCTAAAATCTGGTCGGCGTCACACGGCTTGGAAATAAAATTAACCGCTCCGAGACGTACCGCCTCCATTGCAGCAGGGACACTCCCATAACCGGTCAGGATCAGAACTTCAATCTGTGGGCTTAACTTGCGCAGCTCCTCCAATAACCACAATCCTGACTCTCCCGGCATTCGGAGATCCACAACAGCACGCAAGAATTGATGGCGCGCTGCGAGCTGCACGGCCTCTACAGCGTTTCGGGCTTGGTGTACCTCAAGTTGACGCGCTACAAGCGCCCGCGCCAGCCTGTCCCGAAATATATCGTCGTCATCAACCAATAGATACAACATTGCTGCTAACTTACTGCCGCCGCCGGAAGGAACCCAGCCTGCGGATGTGCGGCTTGCTTTGCCTCGTTCCATGATATTGAACAAGGGAGTTTGATCAATACTTCAGTGCCATGTTCCAGCTCAGATCTAAAATCCAAACTTCCCCCGAGTCGGTGCGCAAAGATGCGCGCGAGAAACACCCCTAATCCGACTCCTACTCCCGCTCCTTTGGTCGAGAAGAATGGTTCTCCCAGATGTGAAAGTACCTCTGCACTCATCCCGTGGCCGAAATCCTTAACCAAAAAATGTACAAAATTATCCTGCTCCGAGATCGAAAGCCGAACGGGACGACACCGCTCAGCGGCTTCGTAACCGTTCTTAATCACTGCACAAAGAGATGAAAGCAAGCCTTCGATCGGTAACGCGAGAGTCGAAGGCGCGCTAACCACCTCTAGCTCTACAGCGTGTTCAAGGCCTTCCTGCGCAAGGCGCGACGCCAGCAGCTCCAAGATGCTATGCATTGAGATCTGCGAAGGAAATTCTCCAACCTCCGCACCGCATTTTCCCCGCAGATTCTTTAGAATGCTCTCGCACCGGCCGACCTCTGAGCGAATAAGTTTTAGATCGGCGTGCACCCTTTCAGGTCGCCAGACATGCTCCAAATCCCGCTCTAATTCGCTGGAGATCAAAGCAATCGTAGCCAAAGGCGTATTTAGTTCATGCGCGGCTCCCGCCGCTAAAGTCGTAAGGGCCAGTAATTTTCCATCGCGACTCCGCTGCTCCTCGCTGAGTTTCAATGACTGCGACATCTTGCTCAAGAAATAGCCTAGCAGCGAGGCTACACAGAAAAATGCCGCCAGCATGCCCTGCAGGTGCAAACTAAACCCTGCCGCTGCGCCATGATGGCCTTCGAGCTCAAGCACCGGCACATGCGCCACGAACAACAAGGCAAACAGAAATGTCGAAAGCACCACCACCAACCAAGTCCATGCAGTGCTTAGGAGCGACGCCGCAATGGTGACATGCACGATAAACATGATGCTGAACGGATTGGCATTGCCTCCATAGAAATACAGCATCAAGAAAAGCAGCAGCAGGTCTACCAAAATTACAGTCTTAATTACGCGCTCCGCATAGTGCTCGATCCACGGAGCGCCGATCGAAAGCCCCAGATTTGACGCGGCAAGAAACCCGATAAGAAGCAATCCAGGCAGGGGCGTGATCTGCAGTCTAAAGCACAGCCAACCCGCCAACAGCACCGCCAATTGGCCGACGACTGCTCCCCAACGAAATCCTATTAATTCTCTCATGCGCTACGCATCCACTGCAAAAAATTGCGCTGCAAACATAGCAACATGCCGGGCTTAAATAAATGTCAAAGAATTCAAAGGAAAGATCGAAATTGAACGCAGCCAGCATTAAACCAATTCAATATTGGCGCGCGGAACCGTGACCAACGCTTTATTTGCCAAGCGCGCCACGAGCACGCGCGTTTGAACTCCAGACTCGATGGTTCGTAGCTCCTGCGGTAGTTCGAGCACCTCGGCAAATTCGCCAAAATAAGGATAGCGTACAATTCGAATTTTGCTTCCGACCATCAAGCCATTGGGTTCCTCGGGTACAGCCTTGGCGCCCGATTGCTCCAACGGCACGATGATTTCTGGCCGAACCGCCCCGGCGCGGACCTGCGTAGCGCCATTTACGGCGGCTTCCTTGCCGCTGTGCTGTTCCAGCAGTTTAAAACTCGCGTCAGCCATGGGCAGGGCACCGAACCCCTCGGTAATTATTAGGGTCATCGATACATCCTCGTCGCCGGTCATCGCGATACCAATGTCGAATCCAAGATAGTTCGCCAAAGCATGGTCATCGACTGACCCCACTACCATTGCCGCTGCACCACGCGCTGCTGCTGTGCTAAGCGCCTCGGCATCCGGACACATGCCGCCGAAAAGGACTGCTCCGTGACAATCGGTCGGGACATGCGAAGCTCGAACAGCAGTCGCGGGCGAGGCCATCGGCTTCAGCACCCCCACGCGCTCCCCTCCCACTCCAAAAATGCCCTGTACAAACGCCGCTGAGCTCTGAATTATGACGGCCTGTTCGGGGACAACCTCCGCTACCTCCCCCGAAATGTAGGCGCTCAACGATAATGGCAGGGATGGCAATCGAAGTCCTAGATGACCTGTACGCTCGGAGATCATTTCGATTACTCCAGCATCCGGACTGAAATATCGACTCTTGAACCAGCCAAATAAGCCCGCATGTTCGCAGATCAACTGCCCCTTCTCAACGCTCTGCCCCAAGCTTACCTTCAAACCACCCATGATTTCTTCCGGCAGCAACGAAAGCTTCTCGGCGATTTTTAGAATATAGAGCTCCCCTGCGAGATCGGCCGTAGCGACTGTATCTGCGGCCCGAACTCGATCCCCGCTTTTTACAAGAATCTTGCCCTTAACCGGCAGCTCCCGACGGCGGCGGATCGTTACGCCGTTCTTTACCAACAACCCCGGGGTGAAAGCGCGCTTCATTGTATCCCCAGAGCATGAAAAATACGTTGCTGCTGTTCGCAGCGCTTAGATTGATCGAAGGGAAATTTAATCGGCCGATTACGGCCATCCAGAATCAGCCCGCATTCACCGACGGTAATTTTCGTGGCCAGCGACTGACCTTTCCCCGCCCCCACGTTGACAGCCGAATGCAGCGGCCGAATGACCAGATCTACCTGCCGCTTCGGCTCCAGCTCCAGACAGCTAACTTCATCAAGTTTAAGTATCGTTGCCTGCCCATCGACGACGATCTCTGCTATCTCAGCTTTGGTAAAATTGCTCGGAAATAGGGGCGCGACTGCATGCCCAATTCTGACCAAACAGTCGTGCAAAAAGATTTCTGCTGCTGCTTCTGGATAGACCGAAGCGAACACGCCCAGGTGTGGCATCATAAAGATTGAGTCGACTGCCAATTCAGTTAGCCCTTCTAAAGCAAATCCATCCAACATCATTAACGCCGCCTGCATTCGGGAAGGGGCGTGACTAAGCACACCGCCTGAACCCACCACTAGATTCAACTGCATCAGATCGACCAGTTGATTGCGATTTTGCGCCTGTGTGAAGATATCGCCGATGGTGCGCTGCCGCTGCACTCCACTCAATCCCACCGCCAATGAGCGATGATGGGCAAGTGATAAACGCAGCGCCTCGCGACACACCGCCTGCTCAAGAAATAGATCATCGGCCGCTTGCGGGATTGTGGTGGGACGAATCATTTTGTTGCGCAGTCTGTCACGCAGCTCTGACTCCCCGATTGCGAATGGCAGCCAGCGCGCAATATTCTCGACCCCGGCCTCCACCATGACATTGGCGACGGAATAACTCATCCCCAAGTTAGCGCTGACGGTACGATTGAAGATCGGCTCACTAGAGCCGCGGAAGACGCTGAAAACGTCGGTAGTGGCGCCTCCGATATCGGCACACAACACTTGCTGGCCGGTCTTCTTGGCATACGACAGCACCATATCTCCTACTGCGGCAGGAGTGGGCATGACGGGAACGGGCGTCCACTCCAAGAGTTTCCCATAACCTGGGGAATGACTCATGACATGCTTTAGAAAAAACTCGTGAATGGCTTCGCGCGCGGGCCCAAGATTCTCCTGTTCTAAAGTAGGCCTTACATTTTCCACGACCGAGACCTGCGCAATCCGCTCCAGAATGGCGCTGACCTCTGGTGCCGCATCGCGATTACCGGCGTAGATCACAGGCAATTTCAGAGTTTCACCGAAGCGCGGCCGCGGCTGCGCCGCCAAGAGCAGCTCCGCCATTTCAATCACATGCGTGCGCGAACCGGTATCAACTCCGCCCGTGATCAAAACAATATCAGGGCGAATATGACGAATTTTTTCGATTCGTTCGTGGTCTTCACGTCCGTCATCAGCAGAAACCGCGTCCATTACAATCGCACCCGCGCCCAAGGCAGCGCGCTGCGCCGACTCGGTAGTCATCTCCTTCACCAGCCCCATGACCATCATCTGCAGCCCCCCGCCGGCTGAGCTGGTAGACAAATACAGATCGATGCCTTCATGCGGGTTGCCGGCACTCTTAATGAAGGGAGGTTTGCCTTGCGACAGACTGCTTTGATCTAAGATTTTACGGCCACTCAGCTCCTCCACCTCGGTGAAGGCATTCAGCGCGCCCACCGTCACATCGGCCACCGGTTCCTCCACCGTAGTGGGAGCTTCACCCCTGAAAGTTTGACGCCAGCCACCCGCTGTACGCTGAAAGAGGAGTGCTTTGGTGGTAGTCGAGCCGCAATCAGTGACTAGAACCGTGTTGAGCTTCTCAATTTCGATCTTCACAGCCAGATCCTGAAAAGGGCAGCCACCGCTGCAGACCAGTCGTCCAGCAGGAACTGCAGCCGCTCCACCAGCAGCGCCATGCGCGCCATGATCGTCGAGCCGAAGAATGCTCCAAACGAAACCATCATCAGCCAGCGGCCCGCTACTCCGACCCGGCCAAGCGTGCGTGATTCTGACCTGATTGAAAAAAAGAAGTAATACATCACGGAAAGCAGCGTGAAAATAAACACACAATTGCTGAAGCTTTCAAACCAATCGATCTGATGCCCGCTAAAAACCAGCAGGGGTTTGAAAGTGCCGAAAAGCTGCGGCATCATTTCGTTGAAGAAACCTTTGAACGCGGCTCCCCCACTCGCTCCGAGCGCAAAGCCAATTACGAGCTTGGCCAGCCAAGAATGGCGTTTGGAGTAGATAAAATAGAAAAGCGTCCCGAACAGCATCGGAATAAGATAGAGCAAAGTAGCGGGCTCGTAGGATTTGGAGAATGTCCCATCCGGATAGGTCACAATATCTAATCCAAGCAAGGGCGCGAACAGCTTCGGCCAGATGAAACTCTTGATCGAAACCACCAGCCCGATGCCCGCCGAAATACCGATGAAGATATGCTCAAAGAGCCGATAAAAGGCGTTTTCCTTAATCAAGAAGCTGAAAACCGCCAAGGTCGAGATGCCGCCCAGAAGCGTGATCAACATCTCCATGCGCTCAACCATCATGCGCGACTCCCGGCTTGGGAACGTCCCGATCGAAATGCCAAGACATTACCAATCACCACCAAAAAGATGATCACCAGATGCGCCACCCCCAGCCCCGTATTGACCATTTCGGCCGAGTCCTTGGCGCGTGCTGGAAACGCCTGCGTCAACCGTTCGGAATACCACGCCGCGCCGGCAATACCCTCCAGTAATCCATCCAGCTGGCCTGAATCCATATATATGTAGGCTTCTGGAATCGTAATCGAGGTGCAGCCGTGTCCGAAGGGCGGCTTGTAATCCGCGCTGGTAAAAAACTGCACATAGTTATCGAACATTCCCGTGAGCCCCGTGAATTCTCCCAGGAACAGGATATCTTTCAGCGTGCGGGCATCCGCAAATGCCGGGAGATCCTTGAGGTTATTGCCGCGGGCGTCTTTCTTGAAGTGCTCGACTAGATTGTTGGTCTTGGGAATAGCCTGGACGGTCAAGAACCCACCCGGGAAATAACCTAGATTTACCCAGTCCTTGCCGTACTCCCAACGCTCCCCAGGGAATTCGGCCATGAGCCGGTTAGCAGCTTCCTGAGGCACCGAGACCAGAAAGGGCTCGGCCAAGACGTACAGCGAAAAGACCGCAAAAGGCACGCGCTTACGCATCAGATGCTCAATCGTGACCTGCGCCTGATAAAGATTTTCAGCTTTGGTATTGGGGCCAAAGTCGAGCGCCACAAAAGCGACTCCGCCCTTACGCGGCTGCAGCTTATCGATCACGGCATAAAACTTATCCGCGGAAGCCATGCGTGCGGGCTTAATCGAGTACTTCATGATTAGGGGCGTGCTTAACGCCAGCAGAACCAAAAGGAAGATAATTCTGCGATCGATCGCGCCGCTCATGGCTGCTCCTGGCTGGAAAAGCTTTCCGACTCGATCGAAAGCCACATACGAAATGCCAAAACTAGCCCGGCCAAAGCCGCGCCGAATTTGATCGCGCGGAAGGCGCCTGAGTTGGGAACCTCTAAAATCCACAGCCGTACATCGGGTAAACCCGACCAGATCCAGAGACCAAATGGAATTTGCCCAAGCATGACTAAAAGCGCTGCGCCCAACATCAGCCCCGACTCAAAGGATTTCAAGCGAAAGGCGCGGTATGCCGCAGAAGCGATATAAAATCCAAGCAGCGAAAACATCGCCGACCCAAGCGCGACAAATAGTCCATCATACAAGAGGCGATAAACCAATTTGATTGCGGAAAACTCATAGGCTCGATTTAGCAAATCCCCATATAGAACCGCGAGCTCCCCCGTAATGCCTGCTACTCGTGCATTGACACCAAAATCGGGGGTAGCTGTTTCCTCTAATGGCAGTTCACGCATCAGCGCTCTAGCTTCAGGAAGCTTTTTCTGCAGTTCGGTCTGATCCGAAAGAATCAACCCGTAGGCCGCACTGGCAGTCCCAATTGCTGAAAAATCCAACGTTCGCAGCTCTTCATCAAGGCGCTCCAATTCGGCTTGCAGCGCGTTCTTTAGCGCCAGATTCCGTTGCGTCCACTGGGGGACCCCCGAGCGCTGCGCCTTAAAATCCGCTTCAATCTTAGTGGCAAAATCTCGAAGCTCGAAAAGTTTGCCAGAGCGCTCGGAATTACCCGCAGTTGCACGCCAATCCAAAGCGGTGACTAGCGTCATTAATAACAGGCTCACCAACAGAGCAGCGGAGTTAATCCAGCCACGACGCTTGAAGATCAAAACCGAACCATGCACGCTAAGTAGATTGAAGAGTCCAAGACCAATGGCCATGGCGCCGACCGCGACAAAGCCGTTGGTAATCTGCTCATGGTAGGCCCCAAACTTGAATCCGTTCAGATCCTCGGGCAACAGCCACTCTAGGAAAAAATAAATACCCCCCAAAAAAGTCACGATCTGAATTAAGCGGCGGCGCAAACTCATTTGATCCAGCCTCCTAAAACATCCCATCCGAGCGAGAATACCCAATCAAAATTGGCGAGCTCCCGACCGCAGACCGATGAGAGAGTCGCAATTCCCACTCCGATCAAAATCATCGTAAAGAACAGCAGTTTCGCCCGATCCTGTGCGTATAACGTGCCGAGCTGCACCGGCTCCTTCGTCAGATAGGAGGAGGCTGCGAAGAGTTCTTCCCCAATGAGGGTGTAATCACAGGTGCAGATAAAGAAAGCCACCTGCTCGGGACTGACAGAAGCGGCCACCTGCATGGCCCCGACCTGCTGTCCGGCTTCGGCCAAAATTAGGGACTCCGCAGCAAAGCTTCCGAATAGGAAGGCCGAGGCGATCTTTTCCCGCTGGACGAGCCCCGCATATCCAGCCGCAAAAGCAAATTGCTCATCCGAAAGATACATGACCGCATTCGGATCAAGCTGCGAGATCCGTCCTTCGCGACGATAAGCTTCGCTGATGGTGTCCTCCACGATCGCCATCACATCGGGCGCTACCTGCGGCACTAAAAGCCGGTTCTTGTAGCGCGCAGCCTTGCGTGCGATATGAAACAAAACTCCCAGGCTGGCATATAGGACAGGACCAATTTGAGAGAGCCCTGTGGAGAAGCAAATCGGCTTGCCCAGCTCCGCCGAGCGGCCGACAGCTTCATCAACAGCGTCAACTCCCGGGATTCTGCGCACGTATAAATTCTTGGTGCGCCGCGCAACTCCGATATAGTAAAGCACGGGCAGCACCAGAATCAGCGCCAGCAACAAGACTCCGGGAGTCGCGTGCTCAAACCCCATGACTCTGTTCCTCGATTATACTAATCAGCGTTTCCACACTCTGCTTGGAGCTCAATAGCTCGCTAGCCATCCGAGCCAGCCGCGTTCCGAACAGCGGAACAAAAAGCGTCGGAACATTCAGAGCGGCGGTGCCGATTAAAGAGCTCAGCGGTTTATACATTTCTAGCAGGAAGATAGCCGGAACGCTTAGTCCCCGCGCGCTAACGTGGCGCGCAAGCGTATTTAGTAACTCCCGGCTGTCCTGGTTTAAAGCATCGTCTCGCACTACCGAATTCTACGACAGCATGCTGCAGGCACCAGACTATTTCTTATTAACCCAGCCTGAGCCACGGCTCAGGCGGTGCCGCCCTTCAGCGCTTTCCCAGTAGTGATTCCAAGAGCGCATTTACACTACTGCAGTACTTGGAAAAACTCTTTTGTTTTCCGGGCACAGCAGAGAACAGCCTCTCTAAGTCGGCAACCATCGACGGTGAAATCATAGGGCTAGGCGCGGAAAATGCGCGCCCCGGAAAGAGCTCCTTAAGGACCCGGTTCCAGTCAAATTGCACCCCGGGATCGCACTTACCGCGAAACCCAGCAATTTGTTCATGTCCAATAATACGACCCGGTTCGTTAAGGTTCGGATAAAAGGCAATCAGATGACGCAAAACGGTAATCAGGGCTTGATATTGACGCTCCCCATAGGCGAAGACATTACCGTTCAAATTCACAATTTCGATGCCGATCGAGAAGTTATTAAACTCCTCCCAAATCTTGCCTCCCACTTCATATCGGCTGCGCCCCGCATGCCAGGCGCACGCTGCCTCCCCATCCCAACAGGGCACCAATTCAAATGTTCGGCCTTGCTCGTCAATCAGGAGATGGGCAGAAACCTTGCTAGCTTTTGCGGTCAGCAATTCCAGCGCGTCATCGAATGCGCAGGCAGTATAATGGATTACTGCGAACTCTACCTGCTTAAGGGGCTCGCCATGATTGGGACTAGGATAGCTACGGTCGGGTGTCATCAGTGAATTACCACGTTACCATACTGATCTTCGTCCATGACCCCGAATTTTCTCTCCAGCTCCTGCCGACGACGTCGAACTTCGTTAAGCCGCTGTTCTAGATCTTCCAAATTGTCCATACGGGTAGACTCTATGATCGCAAGTTTTTTACCAAGGTCGCCCTGCCCGGTAGCACGCCTGGTATGCTCGCTGGATTCGGCGTCCTTGGCTACATCCGTAAGCGAGCTCAATTGCTGGGTCAGTTCGAATTCGCGCTTGAGATAGTTCCGCGGCGTCGAACGAGAACGGGCTAAACTCAAAAAAAGCTGCAAATTCCCGGCATCGCGAATCAAATCCTGCAGCTGCGCTTCGGTTTTTGATAGATCGTCCTGAGCCTCCAAAATACGCCCAAAGTTGCCGATTGTTTCGGCATCGTCCCGCAGACGCCTCAGGCTATCCTCTTGCGCGCGGGTCTGCACCTCCCAGCTGCGCAGCAGATCGCGCCGTTGGCTGACATAACGCTCCAGATTCTTATCCGAAGATTCGAAATTCTCATGCTCGGCGAGCTCCCACGTAACTGGCGGAAAGAGCGCGCTGTTTTGATCTGCGCCCCAGACGATTAAACTAAATTCAACCGTGCGAATTTCCGGATTAGAGGGAATTCTAGCGCCGACTAGCCACTCATTGGGAGCGGCGCTGGAAGCCACAAACTGCGCGCTGTATAGCATCGGCTGGTTTCCATCGGCTGACACAAAAAAAATGCCCTCAGCGGGTTTGAAGCTTAGCTGTACCACCTTATCGACTATGATATTCGACTGCGCGTCGGCCTCCAATCCTCCCAGCGATATCGCTGCCAGAAGCAGCGCCGCCCCCCGGAGGACCATCTCCCCCACTCGCTTGGGGGTACAGAACTGCCAAACAAATCTCAGCATCATCGCGGTCCCTCCAGCCCAGGCCGCAAATCAGGTGCGCTGGCGAGTCGATCGATGCGATCCTGCTCCGAGGCTATCTGGCGCTTTAGATCGAAAAGTTTCTGAGCCTTGGAAAATTCCGCGTCCACTCGTTCCATATTCTCCCGCGAAGGATTTCCCGAGAGCATCGATTCTACCCAGCGCGCCTCACGTTCCAGCGTCTCTCGGGCGAGGGATACTAGCTTGCCCATCGGGGTTACACGCTGCGATATCGCAATCTGGCCCTCTAAGTTATCGACCTCCTGTTGTTTGGTTCTTAGTTTTTCGCGTAGTGCTTTCAACTGTACGGAGACCTGATCGAATTTCTGATCAGCTTTGGCCTTCAATCCCTTACCCTCGGTAACGATATCGGTGAGCCGCTCGATCTCTCCTTTCTGGGACTCGGCCATTTTCTCGGCCTCCGCGATGCGCCGATCGATCTCAAGCAGTGCCTGCCGAAGTCGCAGCCACTGTTCCAGAGAGGTCTGCGGGCCGGTCCCTGTCTCGACCTCTTTGCGAGTGAATTCCCACTCCCCTCTACGGCCCTTCGGTTGCTGGTAAACTTTACCGGCACAATGTGTGGCAGAGGCACACTCGCCCACGAGTTTGAAACGCAGGTTCTCGGAGCCCACGATTAAAGGTAAGAAAAAATCCGTATCCGAATCCCCATTTCCCAAGGTCACCGGAGTGAGTATCTGCGGCGCCCAGCCTGAGGCTAACACTGCAAACATCAGATTTCCGGAACTCTCTTGGCTTTGTATATAGATCGGCAGTCTGTGGCGCCCCTCCTCAACTCCCGTGATGTATCCAACGTAATGGCCCGCACTCAATTTAGGAAAATGCTCATGGCTCTGCGCCCAAAAAGATCCGGCGGCCATGGCGGCCCCAACTAGCAATAGACCAAAGACCAGATACAGCAGCGGCATCCGCCCCAATCGACCGGCGGCTTCCGGAGCTCTGTATTCACTCTGCACTCAGCCGTTCCTCGGAATTTGCTTAATAACCTTGGCCGGCACACCCGCCGCCACCGTCCAGGGAGGAACATCATCCCGCACCAGCGCATGCGCACCAACAATCGCGCCTTCGCCGATAGTGACACCGTCCACGACAGTAACATGGGTGCCGAGCCACGCATTGTCTCCGATCTTGACCCCGCCTTTCTTCTCCATCTCCATGGCAATCAGGGGTGTACCATCGGTACCTAACTGGTGATTGCCGGGACCAATATAACAGAACGCTCCTACCAGTACGCTGCTGCCGAACTCCACCAGGCTCTCAGTCGCAACCCGGCAATAAGAACCGATGTTGACGCCAGGCCCCAAAGTAATCCGGCCGTTTTTGGCGGCGATGGTTGAAAAGCGCGAAATAATGCAGTGGTCGCCGACGGTAATTGCTCCAGCTTCCCCGCGTACATCGAGAGAAGTGTAATCGTCCAACAATACTTTGTCGCCGAGCCCGATCTGAGCCGGCCGCCGAATAACCATGCCTCGGCCAAAGGCCGGACGTCTGCCGCATTCTCTAAATAGTCCGGGATAAAGCGCGGCGCGAGCACCAAGTCCCAGCATGCCAGCGAGATTCGAAAGTAGCAGCATTGAGAATTCGTACCGCAGGAACTGGTGCCAGGAGCCTGAGCCAACCGCTAACTCGCGGTAAATTCCAAGCGCCGAGCGTCCCGAAGCAGAAAAGTGCTGTTGTTGCCTGGTCATCGCTGGAGTGGGAGCCGCCTCATTCATACCCTAATTCCTAGATACTTGGCGGCACGATAAAGCCCCACAATCGTTACGGCGTCCTTAATTTCCCCGGAGTGTACCATTTCCAGAGCTGCGTCAAATGCGAGCTGTCTAGTTACCAGCTGTTCAGTCCCATCGGGAGCACTAGGAACCTGCCGCAGTCCCGTAGCCAGGAATACATACCCGATCTCCGACGAAAAACAGTTGCTGAGATGAAACTCCTCTCCCAGCTGCACAATCTGATCCGCAATCAATCCGGCTTCCTCGCGCATCTCCCGAATAGCCGCCTGAAGAGGCGCTTCGCCATCGTCGGTACCACCTTCGATAATCTCCCAAGAATAGTGTTCGGTAGGATACCGGTACTGCCCCACCAAATAGACCTGGCGGTCAGGAGTAACCGCCACTACGCCGGTGGCAATGCGCGTGCTGACTACTCCGTAGATCCCGGGCTGCCCGTCCGGACGGATGACCTGATCTTCCCGCACTGAAATCCAAGGATTGCTGTACACCAGCCGACTTGAAAGGGTTTGCCAGGGATTCTTCTCGTTCATGCTGCGAGCGGCGCTTGCACGGCGCTCCAAAGAGGCGTACTGGGTGCCCCTACCCGTCCTCCCGACCGATCAACAATACAGGCAAATCCCACGACCTTGGCCCCCAGCTTCGCCAACAGCTGCGCCGCCTGTTCGATCTGTTTGCCGTCCATTACTACATCGGAAGCGATGACAATGCGCTTGGCCTTCAAGTCCGGCCCAAAAACCTTTCCGTCAGTCTGCAGAATGGCGATACCGCGCCCGCCCGCGACTGCAGCGGCGAAGAAAATTCCGTTATAAGCGAGTCCCACCGCAATATCGAAGGCATCGTGATCCAAATGCCCCGTGGCCTCAGCCGCAAGCCGCGCCAGGTCATTTGGACTGAGCTTGTTGCAATCAAAAAAGATATTTGAAGTGTGCCCTCCAAGGATCGGGCGGGGCTCTGGATATCTAATCGTAATCTTCTCTATCAGCGCGCGGGTAGTGTCGTCCATCGGGGTCGATCCTAACAGATATGCTTAAATAGCTGAAGCGCCGACCGATCTGCAGCATAAATCCAGGCTTATTCATACGATGTATGAGCAATTATTTCGCGGACAGACGGGGGCCCGTTGCACGCGGTTCTGTCAGTCACTGCTGTAGATGTTGCGTATTTCAAGAACGTATTCACTGTCATTGCGAGCGGAGCGAAAGCCTGCCACGCCGTAGCATGAGCGGAGGCGGGCAATCCCTAACATTATGTCGCAGGAGGCTGTGTCCCTTGGTAATTGCAAAAGTTTCTTTCAAGCATGCAAGCTACAACTGTAGACTGGAAATTGCGCAGGAAATCTTCCTAGCTTCTTCAGTCAAGCGTCAGTTTCGACCTAAGTTAGGGTTTGCTTCGCTTCGCTCGCAATGACAGGTCCGCGCGCAAGGAGACGAGTTACGTCCTCGAAATATGTAACATCTACCCCACTGACAGAAAATCCGTCCTCGAATTGCGCACCTCGCGCAGCAATCACACAGCCCGGCAGTCACATAGCCGCGCACCATGGCGGCAAGGCCAAAAGCCGCGTGTTAGTTCAGATCGACCTGCAGCTTAAGATCATCCGCCGGAGCCGCGCTCTCGGCCGGCTTATTCGGGGTCGTGTTACGCGGAGCGGCAGGAGACTTCTTACGTTCGTCTACACCCCCTTCTTCGGAGAGCTTTACTCGCAACCGCAAATTATTAGCGCTGTCAGCATTCTTGAGCGCCTCTTCGAGGGAGATTTTGCCGCCTTTGTAAAGATCGAAGAGCGCCTGGTCGAAGCTTTGCATTCCGATATTGTTGCTCTTTTCCATCGCTTCCTTAAGATCGGCGATCTGGGCCTTGTGGATCAGGTCTTTAACGCGCGGCGAATCAAGCAGAATTTCGACAGCCGCCACCCGTCCGCCATCCACGCCCTTCACTAGACGCTGACTCAGAATGGCACGCAAATTAAGGCTAAGCTGCATATAGATCTGGTTATGTCGTTCCGGCGGGAAGAAATTCATGACGCGTTCCATCGCCTGGTTTGCGTTATTGCTATGCAAAGTAGCCAGGCACAGATGCCCGGTCTCGGCGAAGGTGATGGCGGCCTCCATCGTTTCCAAATCGCGAATTTCTCCGATCAGTATTACATCCGGCGCCTGGCGCAGGGCATTTTTAAGAGCAATATGATAGTTTTCTGTATCCAAACCGATTTCGCGCTGCGTCACGATCGATTTTTTGTGTGAGTGCACGAATTCAATCGGATCTTCAATTGAAATGATATGCCCGGCGCTATTAGTGCTGCGATAATCGATCAAGGCCGCGAGTGAGGTTGATTTTCCGGAGCCGGTTGCACCCACGACCAGGACTAAACCACGCTTGGTCATAGCCACATCCTTCATCACCGCCGGCAGGCCTAGTTCATCGAGTGTCGGGATGGCCGTCTTAATCTGTCGGACCACTACTCCAACATTGCCGCGCTGGCGGAAGACATTGGCACGGAAGCGCCCCAGATTGGGGTAATATAGGGCTAAATTTTGCTCGTTGGTGGCCAAAAAATCCTTCTGCTGTCGGTCGCTCAAGATGCTCAATGCCAGGGATTCGGTATCTTGGGGTGCCAGGGTGCGATTGCCTGCGGGTCGAACCGTACCGTTGATCCGATACATCGGAGCGCTATCGACCGTTAGATACAGATCGGAAGCATCATGCTCCACCATCACGCTTAGCAATTTTGAAATATCGAGCATCGCTATTTTCTCCCTTATCTCACTTTACCAAGCCGCGCGTTGCCGGCCATTTCCTGTTCTTTAAATAATTCAGTATTGCCGGTCTTCTCGATCGCTGTTTCCTTGGTTATCAGGTTGCGGTCAACCAGCTGCTGCAGATGTGTTTCCAATGTTTGCATACCCGCGGACTGCTGGGTCTGCATGACGCTTGGAATCTGATGAATCTTGCCTTCGCGAATCAGGTTCTTTACCGCCGTCGTGCCCAGCAACAGCTCGAGTCCCGCGATCCGTCCGCCGCCGATCTTCTTACAAAGAGTTTGGGTGATGATGGCCTGAATGGACTCTGCAAACATGGCCCGTACCTGCGCCTGCTGACTGGGAGGGAATACATCGATAACGCGATCGACGGTCTTAGGCGCACTAGAGGTATGCAGTGTTCCAAAAACTAAGTGCCCTGTCTCAGCCGCAGTTAGCGCCAGCTGGATCGTCTCTAGATCGCGCATCTCACCGACCAAAATGATGTCGGGATCCTCACGCAAGGCTGCCCGCAAGGCGTTGGAAAAGGACTGTGTATGCGGACCCACTTCGCGCTGATTAACCAAACACTTCTTGCTGCGGTGCACGAACTCAATCGGGTCTTCGATTGTAAGAATATGCCCCTCCAACTCCTCGTTAATTAGGTTGATCATCCCGGCCAGTGTGGTTGATTTCCCGGAGCCGGTCGGGCCGGTGACCAGCACCAAGCCCTTTTCCTTGCGGGAGATGTCCGCCAGAATTGGAGGCATCCCAAGCTCTTCTAGGGTTAAGATGCGGGTCGGAATCTGGCGGAAGACCGCTCCCAGTCCACGGTTTTGCCGGAACACATTCACTCGGAAGCGCGCGGCTTCTCCCAGCTGCATAGAAAAGTCCAAATCAGAATGCTCTTCAAAGTTCTTGCGCTGAGAGTCGCCCATGATGTCGTAGATCATCGCCTGAGTTTGCTCGGAGGTGAGTGGCGGGGCTTTAAGTTTCTTTATGTCCCCATGCACACGAATCATCGGGGGCTCCCCGGCGCTGATGTGCAGGTCCGAAGCATTTTGCTGCACGGCAAATTGAAGCAGCTGCGTGATATCCATAGTTAATTCCAGTTCAAACCGGTTTTTATCAGAGTCCAGCGGCCCTCGCGGGAAGGGGGCAGCAGTCCAGAGGGTTATATCGGCCGAAATCCGGCCTAAGATAAATATCTAAGTTGAACTTCTTAGATAGATAACCGTCTCAAAACACTAAGGATTTAGGCCGAAAATTGAAGATTTTGGGGATTTTGAATCAATTGCTGGCGTCAATTACCGCCGTCGCACTCGAGATAATGCTGAACTGCCCCATGGTAGCGCGACTAAAACCCATCACCGCAGCTACCGCCACCATTACTAGCAACGCCAGGAGCAGCGCATATTCAACTAAATTTCCGCCCCGCTCTGAGTCTGTGTCGCGGCCGGGAAGGTTGCACGTCATACTAGAAATTTACCATGATTAGCTGCGCTTAAGATATGGGTCAATTCCACCTCCAAACTTTGCAACATCGTGGCGGCTGAGAAAAGTCAAAATATTGAGAGGATTACCGGAATCAGCGGTGCCGCCCGGGCCTGGATGATCTCGGGGCTGCGCCGCAAGTACTCCTCGATTGTGGTGATTTCTCGGGATCGTGGCGTAAGCGAAGCGCTGGCAGCTGATTTGCGCTTCTTTTGCGGAGATTCCGCGATCAAACTTTTCAGTGCCTGGGACACCTTGGCGCTCGAACATGTCTCGCCGCAGACTCATATATCGGCGCAACGTATCGCGGCCTTACACCACCTCGCCACTTCCACTGAGTTTGTGCTGACTGCCTCGGTCGATGCCGTACTCCATCGAACCTTACCTCTGCCGCTACTGCAGACGCTGGCGTTTGAGCTGCGGGTCGGGGAGACGATCCGTCGCCCTGAGCTGCTGAAATTATTTGAGCGCGGGGGATTTAGGCGAGTTTCAATCGTTGAGGAGATCGGAGAGCTTGCGGTGCGCGGAGCCGTTCTCGATTTTTTTGACGCCCGGTCCGACTATCCGCTGCGCGCCGAATTTAACGGCGACACCCTGGTCAGCTTGAAGCAGTTCAAACCTGGAGATCAGCGTACGATTGGATCCATCACGAGCGTCAAAATCCTTCCGGTCGCCGAACGCATAACGTTTACCAATGGTCTGCTCTCCCAAGATGAACAGCGCTCGGCGCTCGAACGCCTGAAGCACAGAGCTCAAGATCTCGATCTTTCTACCCGCGAGCAGGCACGCGCGCTTGAGCTTATTCAGAGTGGCGCGGATTTTCCTGGTCTGGAACTTTTTCAGCCCTTCCTGCTCCCCCAGATGGCCTCCTTTTTTGATTACCTGCCCGAGAATTGCTTAATCATAATCGACGATCAGCATGCCATCGATAACTCGCTGGACAGCAGCTGGGAGATTATCAACGAACGGGTAGAGCGCTTAAAGACAGAAGACCTGATTTTTCCTGCCGCGGAGAAGCTGTTTGTCACGCCGGATGAATTTCAATCGCAACTGCAACGCTTTCGACAGGTACATGTCGATAGTCTGAGTCTAAAGGATTATGACGAGCAGCTGGCCGCCACAACTAATATTAGAAGCAGCTCGAATGTGGAGTTGGCAACGAGACTGCGCACCTTGGTGGGCTCAGGCAAGGCCCTTGAACCGCTTAAACATTATGTCAGCCAACTGCGTAGCGCGGGTTATGATTTGGCCTTCAGTGCCGGATCGCAGAGCCGCGCCGAACGGCTTCAGCAGCTGCTGCTGGATTTAGGACTGGATGTGCCGATCTCGTCCTCCACTGCTCAAGCTTGGCTGGATAGCACCAAACGTCCGCACCTGACGATCTTGGAAGGGTTGCTCTCAGCCGGCTTTCAGCTCCCCGAGCTAAAATTGGCCTTTGTCTCCGAGCACGAGATCTTTTCGGAGCGCTCTTACCGTAAGGGTCAAAGCGCCACCACCAACATCAAGCGCCTGCTCGGTGCTATCGCCCAGCTGAAAGAGGGGGACTATATCGTACATAGCGATTTCGGGATCGGTCTATACGGCGGGCTTAAGCATAAGCGCGTCAATGATGCCGAAACCGATATGCTGATGATCGATTATGCCGATACCCGGCTATTCTTGCCGGTCCAGCATATCGGCAAGATACAAAAGTTTTCGGCCGCTGAAGGCAAAGCTCCGACACTAGACAAACTTAGCTCACAGCGTTGGAACAAGACCAAGCGCAAAGTACGGGAATCCGTTGCGACCTTAGCGGGCGATCTAGTGCGGCTATATGCAGCCCGCAGCGCTGCTCGGGGGTGGCGTTTTGAGCCCTACGGGGCCGAGGACGATCGCTTTGCTGATGGATTTGCATACGACGAAACTCCTGACCAACTGCGCGCAATTGAGGAAACCCTCGAAGATATGGCCAGTGATAAACCCATGGATCGTCTGGTGTGCGGCGATGTGGGGTTCGGAAAAACCGAAGTGGCCATTCGCGCGGCCTTCAAGTGTATTCAACACGGCCGTCAAGTCGCCGTATTAGTGCCGACGACACTTCTGGCAGAGCAGCATTTTGAAAGTTTTTCCAGCCGCTTCATCGGCTATCCCGTCAAACTCGCTGCCGTTAGCCGCTTTTTTAAACCTTTCCAAAACAAAGAGACACTCGCCCGGCTCGCGCAGGGGGAGATCGATATTATTATCGGTACGCACCGGCTGCTGAGCCGCGATGTGCGCTTTAATGATCTGGGTCTGGTGATCGTGGATGAAGAGCACCGCTTTGGAGTCAAACAAAAGGAACGATTAAAAGCCCTAAAGAAGCAGGTGGATATTCTTACTCTCACCGCCACCCCTATTCCACGCACTTTACACATGGCGCTATTGGGCATTCGGGATGTCAGCGTAATCAACACGCCGCCGCATGATCGCCGGCTGATTCGCACCTATGTCGCCAGTTTCGAGGACACTTTGATTCGAGACGCGATCATTCGGGAAAAGCAGCGCTCGGGCCAGGTCTTCTTTGTGCACAACAAGGTCGAGGATATCGAGATCGTAACCTCACGGCTGCGCGAACTCGTGCCCGAAGCGAGCTTTGATTTTGCGCACGGACAGATGTCGGAAGTACAGCTCGAAAAGATCATGCACCGCTTCCTAAAAGGCGATACCGACGTATTGGTATCAACTACAATTGTGGAATCCGGGCTGGATATACCGAACGCCAATACCGTGATCGTGGACCGCGCCGATACCTTTGGACTGGCGCAGCTCTATCAAATTCGCGGGCGCGTCGGTCGTAGCTCAAGGCAGGCTTATTCCTATTTTCTCATTCCTAAGAGCGGCAAATTAACGGACGAAGCTCAAAAGCGCTTGAAGGTGCTGCAGTCTTTGGACGATCTCGGCGTGGGATTCAATTTAGCGGTGCGCGACCTGGAGATCAGAGGCGCGGGTAATCTACTGGGCAAGGAACAATCCGGAAATGTGCTGATGGTCGGGTATGAACTGTATTGCCGCATCCTGAAGGAGGCGATTCTAAATTTGAAGGGCGAGGATCTAGAGCTGGACGAAATCATCGATCCCGAGGTGCGCCTGCCGATCGATGCTTTCATTCCGGACTATTATATCCCGGACGTTTCAGAGCGCTTAGTGCTTTATCAGCGTATGGCCTCGCTGCAATCCTCGGCAGAGACCGATCAACTGGCCGAAGAAATTGCCGACCGTTTTGGAAAAGCGGGACGCGAGGTTTCAAATCTACTGGAGATCATGCGCCTCCGGAGTCTGCTGCGGCATTTTGGAGTCGAGCGGGCAGATATCACGGCAATGCGGATTGTGCTGGCTTTCTCAGCCCGCGCGCCGATCGACACTCAGAAGATCTTGCGCTTAATTCGGAGCGACAGCGCACGCTATCGCTTCAGCAAGAACCACGCGCTCAGTATCACAATCGAACCAGAACTGCTGGAGCAACCGGAGGGTATCTATCCGATGCTTGAGAAGCTGTTAATCGATATCGGCACGCCGATCGATGCCACTACAGGAACGACTTAGCTCTGCGTCTGGCCCCCTTCCGTCAGCTGCCAAAGTTTATCGAACACTGCGTAGAAATTTTCAGCCAGCAGCGGATCCCGAATCTGCATCAGGTAGTGCGGGTCGCTCCTAGTTTTCAGGATGATCACATATTCGCCGACCACCCAAAGAGTCGCAGTAAAACTGTCTATTCCCGGGAGTTCTCGCACTAATCGCCTCGAACCGACTATGTTTTCCAGCCGCTTCTCCATTTGACGGCTAATCGGCCCGAGTTCCTGAAACAGTCGCAGCTGGTTGCGCGCTTCGTACTTGCGATCTTTGAAGCGTTCCCAGTAATCGACGATCGCATGCCCATAGTTGCGTACATACGATTCGTCTTGAAACCCAGCCCAACTTCTACCACTAGCCAGAAGCGAGTCGCGCCAGCGCTCTGCGCCTTCATCTAGCGCGGCCTTCACAGACGCGGCCCCCTCGAAGATCAGCACCTTTGACGAAGTCAGCACATCGCGGCTGCGCGCCGACTCGAGCATGCGACTAACCTCTTTGGCCGTCACCAAAGCAGCCTGGGATTTGGCCAGCCGTTCCTCCGCCAACCTGACTAACACCTGCGGCCCCGCAGCGATAAAGGCCCCCACGCCGCGCTGCTGTTCCTGGGCTACGAGCCCTTTTTCCTTCAGCCGTTCGAGCGCCGAATACACGCTGGTACGGGGAATCCTGGTTTTTTTGGCTAAAATCGCAGCTGTCGCGCGCCCCAATTCGACTGCCGCAGCATAGACGCGCAGCTCATATTCGTTCAGTTCCAAGGCCGGGAGCAGATTTGAAAGGGCGCTATCAATGATCATTTGTCGAATCTCGTCGACATTATTTTACTCAATAATTTCAAATAGTTCAACTATCAAAACTTCTCAAGTGTTCTCTGTTAGATACGACTAAAAGATCGCCGCCCCCTACGATCGAGTTGCTGAACTAACCCGCACGTAAGGAGAAGGCGATGAGAATCAGAGTTGGCGCGCTTGGTCTGTTGATACTTGGTATTTCTTACGCTCCAGTCACGGTAGCCGAAGCCCCCGCATGGAAGATCGGACTGCTGCTGTGCTTCAGCGGCGACTGCGCTGCTGATGGGGTTAGCGCCCGGCAGGGCGCCACTATTGCCGCTGCTGAGATAAACGCTAATGGGGGCGTCTTAGGTCGCATGATTGAGTTCGATTTGCAGGACACTGCAGAGGCGGTGAGCGGCGCTAAAGCGGTCAGCGCCTATCGTGCCTTACGAATGAATCGAGAGCTGAAGTATATCCTCGGGCCATCCTGGACTCCGGCGGGACTAGCCCTTGCACCGATCGTCTCTCGTGATCGTGATGTAATCATGATGTCGCCTTCGCTCGGCGCCGCGGAATTTCACCTAGCCGGCGACAATATCTTTAATATCCGGGGCACTGATGAGATTTCGAGCCGTACGGAGGCGCGCTACGCTTACGGATTGGGTGCTCGAACCGCTGCGATCATGAGCAGCCAGCAACCGTGGGAAGCACAGCAGGCCGCCTTCTTTGAGGATGAATTTACCAAGCTTGGAGGCAAGATTTTAGTAAAGGAGGAACCGCTGCCCACCGTCACCGATCTACGCAGCGAAACGCTCCGCATCACGCAGCACAAGCCAGACGTGGTGTTCCTTGCCAGCATCGTATTGATGGACGAAACAGCCAAAGAATTGCAAAACCTGCGCTACTCCGGACCCAAAATTGCTTCGACAATCGATGAAGTGCGCATCGCCGAAAGTGCCGGGGCTTTGAACGGGGCCGTCTTTTATTCGTTTCAGAAGCCCGAGGGAGACTTTCGCTCGAAGTATCAGACCACCTACGGCAGATTACCCGAAGGGCCCGCTGCTATGGCCTATGACGCAATCTACGCCTTCACCAAAGCTGTGCGTGCAAGCGCATCCTTCGACCCCCAGACGGTTAAGAAACAGCTGCTGGCAGTGAATTTTGAGGGCGCTTCGGGCAATATACAATTTGACGCTCAGGGCTGCGCGATTCGTTCGCCCCAGGCCTGGCGGGTAGAAGGAGCGAGCTACGTAGCACTTGATAC
>JAIBBU010000022.1 GCA_019694515.1 Oligoflexia bacterium
AACGCACACGGCTATTGCAACAGTAGTAGCAACAAACACTCCCGAGGCCACTTACACAGCAACGCCCACAGCGACTGATTTGCCGGTGTCCACGGCGGTTTCGACTCCCACTCCTGTGGCCACTCTGACGCAGACGCCTGTGGCGACCGACACACCAGCCGTTGTGAGTTCGCCAACTCCGAGTGCCACGCCGACCAACACTCCAGCAGGGCCGACCACCGATTGTCACGGCGTGATAAATGGTAATGCCGTAATGGATCGGTGCGGTGTTTGTGATGGCGACGGGACATCCTGCCTGCAATGCGAATCGACCGATACGACGCTGTTGAAATCGGGAGTGGCTGCAAATCTTCAGTCCCTCGAGCTATTGGCGAAATCTCTGCGCGGGAAAAAGATTAAGAAGGCCTCGAACTCGAAGCGATTATCCAGGATTGAGAAACAGCTCTTGCAATGCAGCAAGGTTCATACCGAAGCGATGGAGGCACTCGCTTGGATTCCTGATCTGATCAAGCGTTGCCCGCAATCGTTCTGCATCGATGTCAGCATCGAGTTGTATGGCAATGCAATCGAGTATAAATCGCAGCAGATGCTAACGATCGTTAAGAAGCTTTCCAAGCGCGCATTCAAGCGAGGAACCAAGAAACAGCGCGCGAAGCGGCGCAAGCGCGTGATTAGTAAGTCACAGCTGCTCTTCTCGAATAATCATAAATTGCTGATCAGTTTGCCGCGGGTACGCAGCGTTTGTCGGCAGTGAGGCGCAGATCGCGAAGCGCGCAACTGTGGATGTCCCATATTTCGAGGACAATAATTCTGTCATTGCGAACCCGAGCTTGGCGAGGGTGAAGCAACCCCTAACATTATGTCGATCTGGGCTTTGTCTCTAGATAATCGTAAAAGTTTCTTACGAACAGTAAGACTACGGCTATTGGCAGGCTTTCGCTTCGCTCGCAATGACACCGGGCTTCGCTTCGCTCGCAATGACACCGGGCTTCGCTTCGCTCGCAATGACAGATCAAAGCCCCCATGCAGGAACTGCATCAACAGCGCAGCAATTCTGTCCTCGAATTGGGCAACTCATACAGCAATGACAGAAGCGCGTGGAGGGAAGACCACTGAAGTCTTTCGGCTTTCGGAATCGCAGAGTTGAATGGCAAGTCCTCCGGACTTGCGGGTTCGATTCCCTCCGGGATTAACTGGCCAGCGATCTTCACCGTCAGGTGAAGATGCCAAGAATCGGCTAGCGATCTTCACCGTTAGGTGAAGATGCCAAAAAATCTGCACGCCCGGACGCCTTGCTACGCAAGGCTGGGAATCGCAGAGTTGAATGGCAAGTCCTCCGGACTTGCAGGTTCGATTCCCTCCGGGATTAACTGGCCAGCGATCTTCACCGTCAGGTGAAGATGCCAAGAATCGGCTAGCGATCTTCACCGTTAGGTGAAGATGCCAAAAAATCTGCACGCCCGGAGGGAATCGAACCCCCAACCCCCGGATTTGGAATCCGGTGCTCTACCAGTTGAGCTACAGGCGTATCAAAGACACATCGCGATGCATTTGATACGCCCGTCCTCCCGCTTGTCCTAGGTAGCACCACCGCCGCGGGCCCAGGAGGACCATAAATATAATTGGCTCGCCATGAGCGAGGCCGTGGGCCGAGTCGAATGGAGCCCACGATGGAACTCGAATCCATGACCTCTTCCTTACCAAGGAAGTGCTCTACCAGCTGAGCTACGTGGGCCTAATGACCGCCTAAATACATACATGATTCGTGCGGATCTAGGCAAATAACTATCCGGATCTTGTAATTATTCTAACTTCTACTCTAAAGTATTGCTCCGCTGCGCTGGCATAGCTCAACTGGTAGAGCACCTGATTTGTAATCAGGCGGTTATCGGTTCAATTCCGGTTGCCAGCTCCAGATGTCGCAAGCGTTCACGGGGTGAATGTTTACGATATCTGGACCGCGCCGAGGTCTCGATATGATTTGCAGTGGCAAGTACGATCGAGGACGGGCGGGTCAAGAAGCACTGGAGTAGACATGCTGTATAGGCGATGGGAGCCGCAGCTTAAGCTAGTGCTGGAGGTAGGGATTGCTTCGCTCCGAAGGCGCTCGCAATACCTGCCGCCCCGCTGAAGAATTTCTAGGAAATTCTTCAGCGGTGCGGCAGTAGCTCAGTTGGCTGCCCTGTCTGTTCCGCACCTTGACGGTGCGGAGACGCAGCATCAGCCTACGGCTGGTGCTCTGAGAATACCAAGCATGCTCTGTTGCCGAATCAATTCGGCAAAATAGGATGCGGCAGTAGCTCAGTTGGCTAGAGCATCAGCCTTCCAAGCTGAGGGTCGCGAGTTCGAGTCTCGTCTGCCGCTCCATTCTACCCTTTTGGGCCAGCCGGCACGAAAGGCCTGCGCGATTTGGCAGCGTGTGGCCCAAAAGGGTAGAATCCCACAGTAAACTGCTGCGAAGCGCAGCCGTTTACTGTGGTGAGGTGGCCGAGTGGTTAAAGGCGGCAGACTGTAAATCTGCTGACGCAAGTCTACGGGGGTTCGAAACCCTCCCTCACCAAACCTTTTTTCCGCGCGGAGAGGAAGTTCGGATGGGCCAATTCCCAAAAGTCCTAGCGATCGGTTTTCTGCTAGGGCTGCTCGCGCCTGCTTTCGCTCTATCTCCAGCAGCGGCCCAAGATCGGCCAAAAATTGGGGTGATTTTGCCGCTTAGCGGTAACGCCGCGTATGAAGGTGAGCTAATGCGGCGCGGACTGGAGCTTGCGGTCGGGGAGCTCCAAGCCAGCGTACCGGTAGAGCTGATCTTTGAGGATTCCCAGGGCGATACTAAAATGGCCGTAACAGCCTTTCGCGCGCTGCGGGCCCAACATCAGGTTTCAAAGATTATCAGCTGGGGCTCTGGGATCGGGCTGGCGTTACTCCCGCTCGCAAACCAAGAACAGGTCCTGCAGCTCGGGGTGGCTACTTCCTCGCCCAAGTTTACGGTAGTTGGCGATCTCGGTTTTAGGATTCATCCCACTGCCGCGAGTGAGGCTGCATTTACAGTTGACCGCATCAAGAACTTCTTCAAGGCCTCCCGTGTCGCGTTAGTTACAGTAAACAACGATTACGGAAACGGCTTGGCCGAGAACTTTAAGGCGGCGGCCGCCAATGCAGGGATCGCCACTGTGTTTCATGAGACCTTTGAACCTGCCGAGACCGACTTTCGTACTCTAATGGTAAAGCTAAAGAGTGCCGCGCCCGATCTGGTATACCTGGTGTCGTATGCGGGGCCGACCACTCAAATTTTGCGGCGAGCGCGGGAGCTGGGAATCAAGACCCCCTTTCTAACCTCGATCGCAGCGGTGGGGAGTGCGAACTTTGTGAAGGATATTGGCAGCGCAGGAGAGGGGCTCAATGTGATTGTTCCAGGGCCCGCGTACGCTGCAACATCTCAGCCTGAGGAGCTTCATTTCCGTGATATTTATGAAGCCAAGTACCATGAGACTGTGGGACCCGCGCAATCTCTAGTCTGCCGTAGCTTTGACGCTTTGATGCTGTTCGCGCGGGCCGCAAAGGACTGCGGATGGACGGACCAGAAGTGTTTCAGTCAGGCGCTGCTTCAGACCCAGAACTATCGGGGCGCCTCTGGAAAACTCAGTTTCGATCAGGCCGGTGATTCGATTTTGGATTTCAGCCTGCAGTCGCTCAGGAATGGATCTTTCGTGGCGGTTGGTTAATCATGCTGATCCATGAGCCGAGACTTCGACTTTGCCTTTGAAGTTCAACACCATTAGGAATCAAACTACTCGATGCGGTTAGATCGTAGTATTTATATTCTGGCCTTCGCCTGCGCTCTGATCGCGGGATCTTCATTGCAGCATGCGCTAGTCGACGATTCCTTTATCTTCCTGCGGGTCGCGGAGCACATCGCCAAGGGCGAGGGCTGGCAATATAACATCGGCGAAATTAGCAATCCCTGCTCATCGTATCTCTACCCGTTGCTGCTCTCAGGATTGCTCACGATCGGCTTTGAGGGTGAGCAGGTGCTGTTGATCGCTTACGCCCTATCGCTCTTCGTGCTGACCGTGGGAATTTGGATGTGTTTTTCGGGAACCAGCCGGGTCATTCAGCTATTAATCACTGTAATCGTGTTATGCGAGCCGGTCCTAGTCAGATCGGCCGGCATGGAAACTGCGCTGTTTCTAGCTCTCGTGGTTTGGTCCGGCGTGACATGCTCACGTGGGATGCCGTTCGGGGCCGGGCTCTTAGCGGCGCTGGCTGCTCTTTGCCGTGTCGACGGATTGGCGCTGTTTCCGATCTTGCTCGCCGCTCAAATTCTTTCGAAGCGTAAAGGTTTGATGCGCTTATGCTGCGGCTATTTCATCCTTCTGATTCCTGCGCTGATCGGGGCATACCTGTACTTTGGTAGCTTGCTCCCAAACAGCCTGAGCGTGAAGTTTTTTCAGTCCCACAACGGCTGGTGGGCAGAGCAGGGGAACTGGGTCACGCACTGGATTGACCAGCTTTTTCTTTCCTATCTTCAAATATTTTTGATCCCGTGTGCGCTTTACCTGATTCTGAAAAGCGCCGAGATCAAAAGATTGGTAGCACCCCTAGTGGTGATTGCGTTTGGTTTGGTGCAAGCGGCAACATACACCTGTTTTTCTGCCCCGGTGGGATACTATTGGTACTACGCGCCCGGGAACTTAGCAGTGTATGCGGCGATCCTCTTGGGAGCTTTTTTGTTCCTGCGTGAGAAGCTCAAGGTTATCCCCTATCGCCCGAGCTATCTTATCGGCGGTGGGCTGCTCTTCATACTCTGCTACGGGTTCGGCGCCAGAATCATACCGAGTTATCCCAACAGCGCGGCATACCGGGTCGCTTCCACCCTAATTAGAAGCTACGCCAGCGATGGCAACACGGTCGCGAGTATGGAGATCGGTTATCTGGGGTACTTTACCGGTCTCAAAGTGATCGATCCCACGGGGTTGGCAAGTCCTCAGGCGCTGAATTTTCTGCGCACCGGTCATTATGCCTGGTGGTTGGAGGAGCGCCCCGATTTCGTCGTGAGCCATGAGCCGGCATGGCAGATGGAGCCGGAAGGTAAACTTTGGAAGAGCGAGGATAGCGCTAAGTTCCTCCGCTCCTACAAAGCGATTGGCCGTTCCGATGATGTTCTCGTTTGGCGCAGGGATACGGACGAAGCTGGTTGAGAAAATCGCGCTGGGGAAGGGGGAGTTTAGAGGCAGACTTTTGCTTACGGCTCAAAACCAGCGCGTAGAAGTGGCGCCGCCCCTGCACCTTTCTTCGTGGGAGCGGCCGGGACGGACTCTTTGCAGGATCGAGTTCAGGGTCCGATTCTTTTGTTTTCAAGTAGTTACGCGGCTTGTCAAGAGCCAGTTCGGAGCGCAGCGATCGGCCCCAGCTGTTTGCTCTTACTACTCTTTTTTGCTAAATTCTCCGCTCACTTTGCTCCCGGGAGATCGGTCCAGATAATCTGGCAAAATCGTTAAGAATTTTGGATGCGATGTTGTTTTGCCTTGGCGGTGAAAACCGGCAGGTGCGGATCTGCAGAGCTGAATTTTCGGCCGGTGAGTGGTGTTTTTTATGACAGATACGGCGTCTGAAAATCTTTCTGTGTTCAAGCGTGGTCGGGTTTTTTTAACCGAGACCAAAGATGAACTGAAGAAAATTAGCAAACCGACGCGGCAGGAAACAACGCAGCTAACCATCGCGGCGCTTTTCATCATCTGCTTTGTCGCGGTTTGCTTGATGGTGATCGACCTAGTTTTTAACAGGATCATGACGGCTGTTCTTTCGTAAGAACGGTCTTTCGTAGGCAGTACCTCTTAGGCTCTCGATATGAACGATACAGGGGAACAGAACAATCAGCCGACCGCCGACGCTGCGGCAGAAAGCACCGGCACGCCTGCGGGTACAGCAAACGCCGGCACTGTCGCAGCTGCACGCGCCGAGAGTCCTTTCTTGAAGGACATGAAGTGGTACGTGGTCCACGTTTACTCGGGATTCGAACTCAAGGCTAAACAAGCCCTCGAAGAGCGCTCGCGTCAGTTGGGATTTGCCGATTATTTCGGAGAAGTGCACGTTCCTCAGGAAACTGTGGTCGAAATGGTGCGCGGGCAAAAGAAGACTTCAAACCGCAAGTTCTTCCCGGGCTACATCATTGTGCAGATGCTGCTGAACCAGGACACCTGGCATCTGGTCAAAGAGACCCCCAAGATTACAGGCTTTGTAGGGGATGCTTCCGATCCGGAGCCGCTCAGTGATGACGAAGTTGGGCGTATTCGTAATCAGGTCGAGGAGGGCGCTGCCTCACCCCGTTCGCGCATGCATTTCGAGCAGGGCGAGCCGGTCAAGGTCATCGATGGTCCGTTTGCTGATTTCAACGGCACGATCGAGGAAGTTAAGCCCGATAAGGGCAAGGTCAAGGTGCTGATCAGCATTTTCGGACGTGCGACTCCGGTAGAGTTGGATTTTTTCCAGGTGGAGAAGAGCTAAATGGCTAAGGAAATTCAAACCCAAGTTAAGCTGCAGATTCCGGCAGGACAAGCTAACCCGGCTCCTCCGATTGGTCCGGTGCTTGGTCAGCATGGTGTCAACATCATGGATTTCTGCAAGCAGTTCAACGCCAAGACCCAGAAGCAGATGGGCGAGATCACCCCGGTGATCATCACGATTTATAAAGATCGCTCTTTCACCTTCGAGATTAAGACTCCGCCGGTATCGTACCTGCTGATGAAGGCTGCGAAGATCGAGAAGGGATCAGGCGTTCCGAATCGCGACAAGGTCGGGAAGATTGGCATGGCGGCGATTCGTGAGATCGCCAAAGCCAAGATGGTCGATCTTAATTGCAATGATGTCGAAGCCGCTGCTCGCTGTGTAACCGGCTCGGCGCGCAGCATGGGTCTTGAGGTGATTGGGTAGTTTGAGGAATTCGAAAAATGGCGACGCGTAAAGAAGGCAAGAGAATTCGAAATTTGCGTACCAAGTACGATGGCATGCAGCTTTTTCCGCTGGGAGAAGCCTGCAAAATTGTGGCTAGCACCGCTTCCACTAAGTTTGATGAGACCATCGACCTTTCAATCCGTTTGGGCGTCGATGCGCGCAAAGCCGAGCAGAACGTCCGCGGCAGCGTGCCGCTTCCGCATGGGCTTGGAAAATCGATTCGCGTAGCAGTTTTCGCTAAAGGCGACAAAGCTAAGGAAGCTGAGGGTGCGGGCGCTGACTTTGTCGGTGCCGAAGACCTGGTAGAGAAGGTCAAAGGCGGCTTCATGGATTTCGATAGCGTCATTGCAACGCCCGATATGATGGGCCAAATCGGAAAGATCGGTAAGATTCTTGGACCCAAGGGGCTGATGCCCTCACCTAAAATCGGCACTGTGACTGCCGACGTCGGTGCGGCAGTGAAGGCCGTTAAAGCCGGGCGCGCTGAATATCGTGTCGAGAAGGCCGGCATCGTGCATGTCGCCGCGGGCAAGGCTTCCTTCGGTGCCGAGAAGATTCAGGAAAACGTAAATGCGATCATGCATGCGATCGTCAAAGCCAAGCCCTCCACCAGCAAGGGTATTTATTTGAAGTCAGCAACGCTGAGTCTGACGATGGGTCCTGGAGTCAAAGTCGATCTGAGCGAATTTAGATCGGCATAAGTTTTAGAAGCGGAGTCTCACATGGAAAGAGCCGAGAAACAGGCTGAAGTAGAATTGTTAACCGAACGCTTTAGCAAAGCGGAAATTGCGATCTGCGCGGACTACCGCGGATTGACAGTTTTGCAGGTAACCAAACTTAGAAAGCAGCTTTTTAACGCCGGTTTTTCAGCGCGCGTTTCGAAGAACACCCTTTTTCGGCTGGCTGCAAATAAAGCGCTAGAGGGCGCCCCCAGTGACCAGCTCGAGAAATTGAGCGGCAACTTGGTTGGCCCCAGCATGGTGATCTTTTCGGATAGTGATCCGGTGGGCCCGGCTAAGATTGCGGCGGAGTTCTCCAAGGAAAACGAAAAGTTTCAGATTAAAGGTGCTTGGTTTGAGGGCAAGTTCGTGGATGCCTCGGGTGTTAAAGCGCTTTCGACCATGCCCAGCAAAGAAGAAACCCTGTCCAAGCTGCTGGCGCTTCTCAACACTCCGGCAACTCAGTTGCTGCGTGTGATGAAGGCTCCGGGCGAGCAGTTTGCCCGCTTGCTTGGTGCTTACAAGGATAAGCTCGAGAAGGGCAGCTAAAGTATTTTTGATTTGGTTTTTAATTTTTTTAAACGTAGGAGTAGAAAATGAGTGAATCGATTCCAACGACGGATCAGGTCGTAGAGTTCATCAAGAAGATGTCTCTTATGGATGCCGCTAATCTTGTGAAGAGATTAGAGGAAGAGCTTGGCGTGAGCGCAGCTGCTCCCGTGGCCATGATGGCTGCTGGCGGTGCTGCTGCCGGTGCTGGCGCTGCCGCGGCTGAAGAAAAGACTGAGTTCACGATCGTGCTTGAGAACGCCGGAAGTGACCGTGTTAAGGTCATCAAGGTCGTGCGCGAAATCACGGGACTCGGACTGAAAGAGGCCAAGGACCTGGTAGATGCTGCCCCCAAACCCCTGAAAGAGGGTGTTGCCAAGGCCGAAGCTGAGGACTTCAAGAAGAAGCTTGAAGAAGCCGGCGCTAAGGCCAGCCTTAAGTAGTCATTAAAGCCCTGGCTTTTTTGACTGAGCCGAAAGGCTCAATTTTAAGGCACTCTGGCGCCAAGCTGGGCGTCGCTCGAATTGTCGGGCGACCCTGCTTGGCCAAACTGGCGTTCTGGCAAGTCTTGTCAGTTCACCGATCGGGTGCATATAATCGACCTTTGGTAGCGGCGCATTGAACTCTTTGGCACAAGTCGGCTTTGTTTATTTACAAAGCGTTTTTTTAACAACAAGAGCGAAGATCTCTGTCGGATAACCGAGCCGGTACACACTAGTGTGCGTGGCCCCCGGTTCATCTAACTAGAGCTCTCTCTTTTTTCAGGCATTGCTCGAGTTATGTCCTCAAAAATCAAAACTAACCTGCGTGTAAGAAGAAGCTACTCCAAGATTAAGGAAGTGGCCGAGATTCCTGATTTGATCGCAATTCAGAAACTCTCCTACGAAAGATTCTTGCAGGCCAACATCGAGCCCGACAAGCGCCAAGATATCGGCATGCAAAAGGTCTTCAAGTCGGTTTTCCCGATCAAAGACTACAACAACACCGCTTCGCTGGAGTTCGTCTCTTATGCGCTTGGCACTCCCAAGTACGACGTCGAAGAATGCCGCGATCGTGGCATGACCTGGGCCGCTCCGCTGCGTGTCACCATTCAGTTAGTGCTTTGGGATGTTGATCCCGAGTCCGGACAGCGCAATCTCAATGCCCTCAAAGAAGATGTGGTGTATTTCGGCGAAATCCCGCTCATGACCGAGCGCGGAACCTTTATGGTAAACGGCACGGAACGCGTGATCGTCAGCCAGCTGCACCGCTCGCCGGGCGTATTTTTCGGACATGACGACGGTAAGAGCCACGTCTCCGGGAAGCTCCTTTACAGTGCGCGCGTTATTCCCTATCGCGGGTCTTGGATCGATCTCGAGTTCGATATCAAAGATATTCTGCACGTGCGCATTGATCGGCGTCGCAAGCTGAACTGCACCGTTTTGCTCAGAGCGCTGGGCATGTCATCCGATGAAATTCTCTCCTATTACTACAAATGCGATACGATTAATTTCGGCAAACGCGGCATCGTAACGAAGGATTTTCTGCCTGATCAGCTGGAAGGTGAAAAGGCTTACCGCGAGATCAAAGAAGGCGGCAAGGTTCTGGTTAAGCAGGGTGGAAAATTCAACCGCGCTGTGATCCGCCGCATGAAAGAGGCAGGGGTCAAGGAGATCGAGATCGAGCCTGATTCTCTGGTCGGCAAACTGGCCTACGATTCGATCATCGAAGCGGCTGAGAAGGTCGCCCATCCTAAGAGCGGGGAAGTGATTGCTGAGGCTGGTGAAATTTTCATCGGCTGGGATGTCATCAAAGATCGTCTGGTCAATGTCGTTGAGAAGCTGGATGAGAAGGGTGCCCGCGAAGTCTGCTCCAAGCTCAAGTTCGTAATTCGTGCGGGCGAACAATTCACCGCTGACTCGCTCAACGCCAAAGGCGAAGTAGTCGAGCAGGGGACGCTTGCGGCGATCAAGGCCAAGAAGGTTACGACGCTGCGCGCCCTCTACATGGATGAACATCACATCGGAGAATCGCTCTGGAAGACGCTCAAGACCGACAAGATGTCGCCCGAAGGCGAAGATATGTACGCCTATTTAACCAATGTGGCGCATATCGAAAGCTTGATCGAAATCTATCGCCGTATTCGTCCGGGAGATCCACCGCGTCCTGAAACTGCGGCTGCGACCTTCAAGAATCTATTCTTTAATCCCGATCGTTACGATCTATCGGACATCGGACGCTACAAGATCAACCATAAGCTCTATATCTCGCAGGGCAAAGAAGCCCCGGCGCTGGACCAGGGCATTCTTAATGCGGACGATATTAAGGAGACCGTCAGATACCTGTTGGAACTCCGTAACTCGACCGACCCGGTTAAGTATTCCATCGATGATATCGATCATCTCGGCAACCGCCGTGTGCGTGCTGTCGGTGAGTTGATGGAAAATCAATATCGCATCGGCTTGGTGCGTATGGAGCGCGCTGTCAAAGAGCGTATGGGCATGCAGGACGTTGATACGTTGGTGCCGCAAGATCTGATTAACTATAAGCCCGTAGCTGCCGTGGTGAAGGAGTTCTTCGGCTCCTCGCAGCTTTCGCAGTTTATGGACCAGGTCAATCCGCTTTCGGAAATTACCCATAAGCGCCGCCTTTCAGCTTTGGGACCCGGAGGGTTGACCAGAGATCGCGCTGGATTTGAGGTGCGCGACGTGAATCCGACCCACTACGGACGGATCTGTCCGATTGAGACGCCGGAAGGACCGAATATCGGTCTCATCTCGTCGCTGGCAACCTATGCGCGCGTGAATGAATTCGGCTTTTTGGAAACCCCCTACCGGGTTGTGGAAGGTAATGGTGCTCTGAGCGACGACATTGTTTACCTGTCTGCGCTGGAAGAGGAACGCGAGACTATTTCACCTGCCGGAAAAGCGATCGGTTCTGCCGACCGGCTGCCGGATTCGCTGTTACCTGCCAGAAAGAACGGCGAGTACATTTTGGCCGGCAAGACCGATGTCACCAAGGTTGATGTTAGCCCCAAGCAGATCGTCAGTGTGGCGGCAGCGTTGATCCCATTCCTTGAGAATGACGACGCTAACCGCGCCTTGATGGGTTCCAACATGCAGCGCCAGGCTGTGCCGTGCTTGCGCACCCAGGCGCCATTAGTGGGCACCGGCATGGAGCGCATTGTAGCGCGCGATTCCGGGGCCGGCACGCAGGCTAAACGCTCCGGCAAGATCGTTTCGGTCGATGCCGAACGTATCGTGGTACGCGCCGATAAGACCACCGATGACGCGCTGGATACCGGCGTCGACATTTATAATATGGTTAAGTATCGCCGCTCTAACCAGGATACCTGCATTAACCAGCGGCCGATTGTGCGGCCCGGTGAGAAGGTCGGAAACGGCGAAATCATAGCCGATGGTCCGAGCACTGAAATGGCCGAGCTAGCGCTGGGTCAGAATGTGCTCGTGGCTTTCATGCCTTGGAACGGCTACAACTTCGAAGATTCGATCCTGATCAATGAAAACTTGGTCAAAGATGACATCTTCACCTCAATCCATATTCAGGAATTTGAGTGTGTCGCCCGTGATACCAAGCTAGGCAAGGAAGAAATTACCCGCGATATTCCGAACGTCGGTGAGGAAGCGCTCAAGAACCTGGATGAATCTGGAATTATTCGGATCGGTGCGGAAGTGAAGCCGGGCGACATCTTGGTCGGTAAGATTACCCCTAAGAGTGAAACCCAGCTTAGCCCGGAAGAGAAACTGCTGCGCGCAATCTTCGGTGAAAAGGCCGGTGAGGTGCGTGATACGAGCTTGCGGGTCCCTCCCGGAGTCGAAGGCACCGTAATTTCGGCGCAGGTCTTCTCACGTAAGGGCACCGATAAAGATGAGCGTACCTTAGAGATTGAGAAGCGCGAGATCGCCCGAGTAGAGCAGGACCAGCGTGATGAAATTAACATCATCCGTGACGCCGCTTTGAAGGAGATTCGCGAACTGTTGAATGGCCGCGAAACAAATGCACGTTTGGTCGATGATAAGCGCAATCAGTTGATCGCCAAGGGCACCATTCTGAATGATGAAGTAATCGGCTCAGTGCCGTTTGAGTATCTGCGTGATCTGCAGATCGGCGACGAGCGCATTCAGGAGACGATTAACAAGATCGTGGTGCGGACTGGGCAGCTGATTAACAACAAGCGTGCTGTGCTGCAGGAAAAGATCAAGAAGATCAAGGAAGGAGACGAACTTGCTCCGGGCGTGATCAAGATGGTCAAAACCTTCATTGCAACGCGCCGCAAGATTCAGGTTGGCGATAAGTTAGCCGGCCGCCACGGCAATAAAGGCGTACTTTCCCGAGTAGTGCCGACCGAAGATATGCCGTATCTAGCCGACGGAACTCCGGTGGATGTCGTTTTGAATCCGCTGGGTGTGCCATCACGCATGAACGTGGGACAGATTCTCGAAACCCACCTAGGTTGGGCTTGTTACTCGATCGGCCGCAAGGCGCACGATTTGCTCGATCAGATTATTGATCCGGTGACGGGCGTGCTGCGTCCTGAAGCCGAAGGCGAGCTGCGCCGCAAGGTGCTGGTCGACCTGCGCGAGCTGATGCTGGGTGCATTGACAGAAGAATCGGGGGTCTCATTATCGAAACTCTCGGATGAAGACGTGATTCGCTTCGCACAGAAGATTCTGAAGGGCGTGCACGTTTCGACTCCGGTTTTCGATGCTGCGACAGAAGATGAAATTCGCTCAATGTTGTCGTTCGCTGGATGTGATTCGAGCGGACAGGTGGTATTGCACGACGGCCGCACCGGCGATCCGTTTAAAGAGCGCGTCACGGTCGGGGTGATGTACATGCTCAAACTCGATCACTTGGTCGATGATAAGATTCATGCCCGTTCAATCGGCCCTTATTCGCTGGTTACCCAGCAGCCCTTGGGTGGTAAGGCGCAGTTCGGTGGTCAGAGACTTGGAGAAATGGAGGTTTGGGCGCTGGAAGCTTACGGCGCGGCCTACACGCTGCAGGAATTTCTGACTGTGAAGTCCGATGATGTGGCCGGACGTACCCGCATGTACGAGTCGATCGTGAAAGGTGAGCACGTACTTGAACCGGGATTGCCGGAATCTTTCAACGTCATGATGAAAGAGCTGCAATCCTTGGGGCTGGATGTCGAATTGATTGAGGATCGTTCGGCTGAAGAGGAGCTCTCGGATAGTGCTTTGGTAGAGTCGGTAGCGGCGGCTAACGGCGAAAAGATAATGGGGGCCTAAGGCCTGCCGTACGCACCCGCCGCGGCATAACGCGGCGGGTGCTTGATTTTGAGACACCGGTCTTTAGTTAGGGGAACATAATGGACGATCTATTTAGTTTATTTGAAAAGCCCAAGAACCCAATCAAGTTCAATGCGCTGAAGATTTCGCTCGCGAGTCCCGAGAAGATTCGCAGCTGGTCGCACGGGGAGGTGACCAAGCCCGAAACTATTAACTATCGTACCCTCAAGCCGGAGCGCGATGGGCTCTTCTGCGCCAAGATCTTCGGCCCGGTCAAAGACTACGAATGTATCTGTGGAAAATATAAGCGCCTGCGTCATCGCGGAGTAGTCTGCGAAAAATGCGGCGTAGAAGTGATTCAGAGTAAAGTGCGGCGTGAGCGCATTGGGCACATTGAGTTGGCCTGTCCAGTTGCGCATATTTGGTTTTTAAAGAGCTTGCCGAGCCGTATCGGGACGGTGCTCGATATCACCCTGCGTGATCTTGAAAAAGTGCTTTATTTCGAAGCCTATATTGTTCACAACCCGGGCAAGACTAACCTCGAATACGCTGAAATGCTGACCGAGAAAGAGTATCGTGCAGCGCGCCAGGAGTGGGGTGCGGCATTTGAAGCAGGCATGGGTGCCGATACCGTGCTGCAGATGCTCAAGACCATCGATGTCGAAAAATCCTGTAAAGAACTGCGCCAGGAGCTGCAGACCGTTACCTCTGAGGCGCGCAAGAAAAAGATCGCGAAGCGCTTGAAGGTTCTGACCTCATTCTATCAGAGCGGAAATCGCCCTGAGTGGATGATTCTGAATGTCATTCCGGTTATCCCGCCCGATCTGCGCCCATTGGTGCCGTTGGACGGCGGCCGATTTGCGACCAGCGATCTTAACGATCTCTATCGTCGCGTGATCAATCGCAATAACCGTTTGAAGCGGCTGATCGAGTTGGCTGCTCCCGATATCATTATCCGCAATGAGAAGCGCATGCTGCAGGAGTCGGTAGACGCACTCTTTGATAACGGCCGTCGCGGCAGAACTATTACGGGACCTAATAAGCGTCCCTTAAAATCCCTCAGCGATATGCTCAAGGGTAAAGGCGGACGTTTCAGACAGAATCTTCTGGGTAAACGTGTCGATTATTCGGGCCGCTCCGTGATCGTAGTAGGACCTGAGCTCAGGCTGCATCAGTGCGGGTTGCCGAAGAAGATGGCGCTGGAACTCTTTAAGCCCTTTATCTACAACAAGCTCGAAGAGCGTGGGTACGTCACCACAATTAAGAGCGCCAAGAAGATGGTGGAAAAAGAGAAAGGTGTGGTCTGGGATATCCTGGACGAAGTGATCAAGGAGCACCCCGTGCTATTGAATCGTGCGCCGACTCTGCACCGACTCGGAATCCAGGCCTTTGAGCCGGTTCTGATTGAAGGCAAAGCCATTCAGCTGCATCCGCTGGTCTGTACCGCATTTAACGCGGACTTTGACGGCGATCAGATGGCTGTCCATGTGCCGCTCTCGATCGAGGCGCAGGTCGAAACCCGCGTCCTGATGATGTCGACCAATAACATTCTCAGTCCCGCCAACGGCAAGCCGATCATTGTGCCGTCGCAGGATATCGTCCTTGGTCTGTACTATATGACACGCGAACGGCCCTTTGCGCGCGGTGAAGGCCGGGCCTTCTCCGATGCTGACGAGGTCTGGATTGCGTGGATCTCCGGCGATGTTGATTTACAGGCCTCGATCGTATGCCGCATTGATGGCGAACGTGTGAATACCACGGTCGGTCGAGTGCTCTTGTATCAGTCCATGCCGCGCGTGCTGCCGTTCGAGAACTTCAACAAGGTCATGAAGAAGAAGGAGATCTCGAACCTGATCGACGACGCCTTCCGTGTAGCCGGCAATAAGGCCACTGTGATTTTGTGTGATCGGTTGAAGGATACCGGCTACCAGTTCAGTACCTCCGCCGGTATTTCGATCGGCATTAACGACATGGCGATCCCGGACAGCAAGATTACCTTGCTGGGCGATGCCGATGCGAAGGTCAGCGAGATCGAGAATCAATACCAGGAAGGTTTAATCACCGCCGGTGAGCGCTACAATAAAGTCATCGATATCTGGTCCGACGTCGGCGATCGCATCGCCGAGGACATGATGCGCGGTATATCGTCAGCCGAGTTCCGTGGGGAAGGAGCGGAGAAGATGCGGCGAGGCCCGTCTTTCAATCCGATCTATATCATGGCCGACTCCGGTGCGCGTGGTTCGAGCCAACAGATCCGACAGCTGGCCGGAATGCGCGGTTTGATGGCAAAGCCAGACGGCTCCATCATCGAACAGCCGATCAAGGCCAATTTGCGCGAAGGGCTGAGCGTTTTGCAGTACTTCGTATCGACGCACGGCGCACGCAAAGGTCTAGCCGACACGGCGCTTAAGACCGCTAACTCGGGGTACCTGACCCGCCGTCTAGTGGACGTGGCGCAGGACTGTATCGTTTCGGAGTTCGATTGTGGAACTACCGAAGGGTTGGAGATTACGGCATTGGTTGAAGGTGGTGAAGAGATTGAAAGTCTCGCCAATCGTATCTTAGGACGTGTTGCTGCCGAAGATATCCGTGATCCGATTACCAACGAAATTTTGGTTGAGCGGAATCAGGAGATTACGGAAGAAAAGGCCACGCAAATCACTGTGGCGGGTCTCGATGCCGTTACGATTCGCTCGGTATTAACCTGCGAATCAGAGCGTGGTGTTTGTATCCTCTGCTACGGACGTGACTTAGCGCGTGGACATATCGCCAATCTCGGAGAGGCGGTCGGCGTGATCGCGGCCCAGTCAATCGGTGAGCCTGGAACCCAGCTGACCATGAGAACTTTCCACGTCGGTGGTGCGGCTGCTGGTCGTGCGGAGCAAACCTCTCTGGAAACCCGTTACAACGGTAAGATCAAGTTCGACGGGGTAAAACTGGCCCGTAGACGCGATGGCACCTCGGTTGTGATGAGCCGCCGCTCAGATGTGCTGGTGATTGATCCAGCCGACGGTCGCGAGCGTGAACGCCACCCCTTGGTGTACGGCGCGCGTCTCAGAGTCGAGGAGGATCAAGAGGTCAAGGCTGGGCAGCTCATTTCTGAATGGGATCCATTCTCGATTCCAATCTTGAGCGATGTGGCGGGACGTGTGGAATGGCAGGACATTAACGAGTTCACCGTTGAAGAGCGCACTGATGAACGCACCGGCTTTGTGGAGCGTGAAATCGTGCCTTCCAAGGATAAAACCTCGGATTTCCGGCCGCGTATCGTGATTTATGGTGAGAAAGGTGAGACCAAGGTTTATAACCTGCCGGTCGGAGTGCGCCTCACGGTCACCCATAATTCCGATATCGACGCCGGTGACGTGATCGCTAAACGCGAGCGCGCTACCACCAAGACTAAGGATATCACTGGCGGTCTGCCGCGAGTGGTGGAGCTCTTTGAAGCGCGCAAGCCCAAAGATCCGGCGATTGTCTCGGAAGTCGACGGTATCGTGGACTTCGGTGAGGATCTGCGCGGTAAGCGCAAGGTCGTTGTTACACCGGATGTCGGCGAACAGCGCGAGTACCTGATCTCCAAGAACAAGCATGTGGCAGTGCAGAAGGGCGATCGCGTCAAGGCAGGCGAGTCCTTGACCGATGGTGCCGCTAATCCCCACGATATTTTGAGGATCGAAGGGGTCAAGGCCCTGGCCGCCTATCTGGTAAATGAAGTTCAGGAAATTTACCGGCTGCAAGGCGTGCGCATCAACGACAAGCACATCGAGGTCGTCGTGCGGCAGATGCTGCGGCGGGTCCGCATTGCGGATTGTGGAGATACCTTATTCCTGCCCGGTGATAACGTTGAGCGTTTCCGTGTAATCCACGAGAACCAGCGAATTGTAGCCGCCGGCAGCAGGCCTGCGACCTATGAACCGCTGCTGCTTGGTATTACCAAGGCCGCTTTGGCAACCGATTCGTTCATCTCGGCGGCCAGCTTCCAGGAAACTACTAAGGTTCTGACCGAAGCAGCTGTATCGGGCCGAGTCGATTTCCTACGCGGACTAAAAGAAAACGTGATCATGGGTCGGCTGATTCCGGCTGGATCGGGCCGCGCTGAATACGCGGAGAAGGAGATCAAGGTCGAAGGTCAGGAAGAGGAAGAAGAGCCGCGTCAGGATTATCGAATTAGCCAGACTTCATTGGAATCTTTGGCCGGGCTGCTTTAGCGCTTAGGGCGTCGAAGTTCCACGCTGGACGTATTTCAGATCTCCCGGCGCGTTGTACGCGCCGGGATTTAACCTGCCTTTATTCTTGTAGTGTCAGTGACAGGCCCAGATGCGAGCGATTGCTTGGGCTGACTTGTGCATCGACGCCCGCGCCACGATTTGTGATGTCTCAATCGTAGTAGACACGACCGTGGCCCCCGTGAGGCCCAGGTATTCCCGATCCAGAACTTGATCTAAGAACCGCCCCGTTCTTGGGCTAATGCCGCGGCGCGGCCCTGCGCCTAAGGTATCATTGATATAGTTGATGATTGCTTGGAACTCATTCTCCAGGGCCAGGCGCTGGTTTACCGAAAAAACTCCCGAAGCTGACTGCCAAGCGACATTTTCAGCGCCAGCGAGCAGCGTTGTGGACTGTTTAAACAATTCTGTAACCTCAGCGCTGTCCCTTCTCGAGTAGCCATCTCCGCACGGAGTTGCGCTGGCCGAAGTAACGAAGCCAAGCCCCAGCAGGACAAAATAGCAAAGGATGATTCTGCGATTCATAAATAATCTCCATAGGAATAGACGCCCCTTTTGATGTTGTGGGCAGGCGTGCGGCGCGCAGGAGGGGCAAGATATTCATAAAATACGAAAATTTCTGATGTCTTGGTGTGCACCTAACGCCGCACCTTAACAACACGCAATCGAAGCGTTAGATACAAAGTTTTATTTCTACTTCTTGCTCGTCGCTGCTGCTGCGAGTTCGCCCGGTGCCGCCGGGGGCGTGCGGTCGTGAATGGCGCTCGGTTCAATTAGGAACAGTGCATCTGCGCCCGCGACTGTAATAGCGTTGTTAGTGCTTCCATCATTCACCGTGCTATCGGCAGTACCTAAGATTTTCGTATAGGGGTGCTCCAATACAACGGTTTTGGCGGAGACATCGGGATTCACCAGTACGATTCCATTTTGGAAGTCTCGCCGGTAAACCGAATTCACTCCCTGTGCGAATTGAATATCGTCGAGTTGGAAAGAGCCGGTACCAATATTTCCGAACTCCAGCCGCAAAGTAGCCTGGCCGCTTCGGGAGGGGGTGATGACGACCTGATACCTGCGCCAGGTTGTGTCCATCGTAAGTAGCGCCGAACCAAAATCGGGACTGCCGCCCAGTACGATTCCAATCGTGCGCGGAGAAGACGCTTTAGCCCATAAAGTTGCCGAATAAACGACGCCGCTGCTTACATTCAATAACGCCGAATTGGAAAGCGCTGCGTGCCAGCCGCTGGTACCCGCCTGAGTGATCTCGAGCCGTATATTGGCACTGCCTTGAGGGGCCGCACCTTCTTCGCGCAGCATACTGCCTGCGGCGGGGGACCATGCACGGAAGGTCCAGCCCGAGGTGTCGGAATCCAAAGTACTGTTGATGAGGCGATTCGGGTCTGATGGCGGGGAAACCATCTGGTAGTAGGTGCTAGTGGCCCGGCCCAACCAGCCGGTGTGGCGCCTCTGCCTGCTAGCCCTTCCGGTCTCTAAGTCCACTGCATATTCGTCGTACCACCAGTTGTAATAGGGCACATCCCAGGCATAAGCGGCGCTGTCCCCAAATACGCCAAAGCCGGTGGCCAGCGCAGCCGATCCCAATCCCAAGCGGGCTTTGCGCGTGTTAGTAGTGGAGTAGGGAATGTTGGCGCCGACTGCCGCCGAAAAAAGAAAATTGTAACGCGGGGCTCTAAAATTCTGCTCATAGTTTAGGTATCCCCCCGCCGGCATTCCAAAGATATTGGTCTCCCAGGTGCCGCCGTTTTGATAGGGGAAGTTCTCGGACATCCAGCCATTATAAGTCGAGTACTGGGTACCCAAGGCGCAATTTCCGACGATCGGAAAAGAGGCATTTGGTATGCGGCTCCTGAGGCGCGCACCCAAGGCGTGCTGGCCAGCAGTCCAGCCCTGGAAGAATGCGGTGCGATTTACTGGGTCCGCGTTATTCGCCCCATATCCGGCACGCGCATAGTCATATCGCATCCCCGAAGTTTCCTGCCACGAAATGTCTTCGCACATTACGTCGAAAAAAATACCGTTCCAGCCAACAGGGGAACTATACACCTGCTCGTATATTAGATCTGCGATCGCTTCCGCTACGGGATAGGAATAGGTTGAGTCGGGATTTTGTATGCGCTTAGCCAGATTAACATTGGAGGTTGCGGGTGCGCCACTTTGCGTCCACAAGAAACCGTTGCCCGAGCTCCAGTCGCATGCGGCGTAATCTCCACTGCCGCCGCCGGCCAGGCTTACGCGCCGCCAATAATCGCGGTAGTAGGTAATCCCTGCGGGGTAGCTCGGATTACACCAAGCTACATGTCCCACCACATAAGCAAAGATCTTGAGAACCGGATTTATAGCGCGCAGGGCAGGCACGATATCCCGTCTAGCATCGGTGAGTGGGGAAGCATTTAGAATTGCAAGGTCGTATGCTGCATACTTTTGCAACACCTCGGGGATTAGCCCCCCGCTGGAAATATCGACAAACGGTTGTCCAACGCTATCGGTGGATCCATAGATTCCGAGCCGCGGGTAACTTTCGTCCTGGGCACAAGCAGGTGCGGCCGGCATCAATGGCACGGCAAGGAGCGCGACGCATAGCGTCGCGAACAAAAAGAGAATCTGTACGCGGACTGAGGCGTGTCTCTGATTCATCCGATCTAAATTTGGAGGATGAAGTTACTCTTAATCTCTTATCGTCAGATCTGGGGGCTAAATGGAGGGCCGGTCGAGCTAGATTCATGCTTTTGAAGAGCTTGGAGGTGAGCGCCAGAATCGCTCGTACGGCCTATAACTCATTGAAATCTCTATCTATTGTGAGTTTGCGAGATATGGGGAGGTCCCTCCCAGGTTGCCGCTGTGTGCCGCTTACCCTTGAGCATGAAGGAGTTTAGGGAGCAACCGGCAGAACTCAGCGTCTACCTCCAGCATGCGAGTTAACGGCAGGTGGTCGAGCCTAAACCACTCCAGCGCCACCACATCGGAGCCATTTCCACCCGGATGATCAGGAAGATCAGCCTCTACGAGAAAATAGTGGCACAATAACTTTGCCCCGGGGTAATCGGGGTTGGAGTGGCTGCCGTCCGACGTGAATAGATGGCGTTGTATTGCTGCAGAGTGGCCGGTTTCTTCCCAAAACTCGCGCAGCAACCCTTGCTGCGGAGTTTCTCCCGCTTCGATTGCACCACCAGGAAAGTTAATGATTGTTCTGTCAGCGCTCTTGGTGTGGCACATCAAGACTTTCGGACCGCGAACGAGGACGGCGTAAGCACCTTCTCGAATCCTGACCGGTGAAGTTTCTTTCGGCGAAATTATTTGCCGCACAAATTAATCCCCTCATATTGATTGGCAGGATAATGCTGATCGATTTTGCGAGGCATAGCTAGTGTTGGGCTACATAGACCCGCGCAGTTGGCTCGTCCAAAAAACTAAAATCTGAGATACGCCGCCAAAGCGGAGCAGCCGGGATACAGCTGGATTCTTCCGGTTGCGCGTAAATCGTAATCTCGCCGTCGGCCGCGGGAGGACAGGGTACGCGCAGTTCGCGTTGCTCCACATGCGGTAGGTAGTAATGCAGCTGATCACCCAGGGAAGCGAAATTCTCATGAATTTCGCGCGCGATGTAGACCACACCATGATCCACCTCCGGCTGCAATCCGATCTGGGCCTCGACATGCTGAATGAAGGCCAGATGCCGTGAGAACTCACGAGTGTTGAGATGAATCATGAATTGATAGGCCATCTTCTCTCCCACATAGCTGCTTTGAAAAAGCACCCCAGTCATGAAGAGTAGGAGCGCGAGCGTTATGGGCACGGCGCGCCGCGGTGCGAGCGGTTCCAGACACAGCACCAGCAGCATCATCAAAATCGGACAGATTACGATCGCCCGGTGCAACCGGAATTGCACGACATAAGTCGCATAGCCTTGACTGCAGAGCGCCAAGCCAAAGGTTGCAATAATCCACAGAGTGCAAAGCAGCGTTAGAGCGCGCAGCCGTTTGGTGAAGATCCCCGCCAAGGGCAGCACCACCAGCAATGCCAAGCTGATATAGCTCATCACCCGTACGTCCGCGCCTCCCGTCAGAAGCACCCAAAATCCTTCCCGCAGATCTTCTATCAGCTTGGCGGGCCCTGTGCCCGGCTCATGCGAGAGAAATCTTACGTCCTCTCGAAACACGAAGGTTAAGGCTGCGTCAATCAGCACCAGCAGCAGCGTGGTGCCGAGCTGCCAGCAAGGGAGGCGCTTGGCCCTTGCGCGCAACAGCTCGCACCCCAGCAGGACGAGTGCCAAGCCCAACAAGGCCAGCCCGGTTGTATAAGTATAGGCCAGCTCTAGCAGCACTACAGCGATTAGGCTTAGTTCAAGCTCACGCCGGAATTCCAGGTAAATGAATCCCAGGCCGACCAGCGCCAACCCCAATGCAAATGGGTGCGCGCTCTGTTCGTACATCATCGTAAAGTGCGTAATGTAGAAAAAGTGTAAGGGCAGCGTTAAAGCTGCGCATAGGATCCAAGACCCGCCGGGGCGCGCGCGCAAATGGGTGGCCGTCCCTGCGGCAAATATCAGATATCCAATCAGCAGCGGCAGCGCACCCCCAAAATTCAGTGCAAAATGATTTCGCCCCAGAAGTAACGAAGGCAGAGCAGCCAGCGCGTACCCACGCGCGGGATAACCGAGAAAGCAGTTCTTCTGAAAAGCCGACCCTAGATCCTGCAATCGCTCCAGTCCGCACGCGATCTGATTGGCGGTTTCGTGGCTGGCACTATAGGGCTGCGTGAGAAAGAAACAGATAAAGCCGAGATGGTAGAGCAGCATAAATACTGCTGCTGCATGGCCCGTGCTAAGTCGCTCTCTAAAAATCCAGGAAACGGAAATAATTGCGTACAGAATGACAGCAACTAGCAGTATCAACCAAACGACTTCGGCCAAGAGAGGCCAGGAGAGTGAGACGATCGGTGCCAGGTCCAGAATGACCTCAAGGGCAACTAAGGCCAGCAGTCCCCGCGCGATGGAATTCATAGCTTAGAGTCTAGGGTATCAAATTATTTTGCGCATTACTCAGATCCGTACTGTGCGTTCCGAATTTAAGAATTACCAATTCACCTTCTGCTGGTGGGGCACTCCAAATTTCCTTGCTGCTAGCAAAACCCCTTTCCAGAAGGATCTGCTGCACCCGATCGGCATCACCAAGCGCCATTACAAGTAATTCATCTTTATAGAAGGTGATTGAATTCAGATCGGCGAGGCCGCAGGAGCGGCCATTAATATGCTGGGCAAAAAACTGATAACGCCGATCGTCCCAGGAAAAATCATTGCCCACCAGCATCGCTCTGGACCCGGGCGCCAGAGTCTCTAGATAGCGCCAACTACGAGAGAAACCGTCAGCACGTGTCGACGCAATCTGCACATATTGCTTCCAGGTCGCAGTTGTATGCCAGGCTAGTCCGGCAAGTAGAAGACCGAGAACTGCGTGGCGCCGAAAGCCTCGCGGAGCGCCGGTCAGCAGCAAACCCGCGCCCTGTGCCGCTAGCAGGAAGTAGGCCGGTAAAGCTGCTGCAAGATGTGGCCAATAGGGCGGGTCCAGAGTGAGCACTCCACCCAGAAGATTCACCAGCACTATCCACATCACCAAGGCTAGCTTTGCGGGCTGGCGGGCGTGCATGATGGCCGCTCCAAGCCCCAAGAGCATCAACCAGCGCGTCATTATTTCGAGCTGGGGCAGCGGAAAGCCGGCATGTGGACTGGTGTCCTGAAGATATACCGCCCCTAGGAACGATCTGCGAACTTGTTCCGCAAGCATGTAGAAAAATGATTTTGTTTCGTATGCGCCCATCAAATGTTTCTGGGCATCGGCACTAAAAATCGTGACTGAATTCGCGCGTCCGACAAAATCCTCGAGGTTTGAAAGTGCAATCACTAGATTGGGTCCCCAACCCAGCACCACCCCGGCAAAAAAATAGCCCAACGCAGCCAGTGTCAATCGCCCCCGGCCTTCATGCGTCAGAGCTTTAGCTACGATCAAGAGCGGGGCCAGAATCAGCCCGACCCGGGCGGAGTCGTAAACCACCAACCCGATGCCGCCTATCCATCCACTGAGCAGCAACAATTCGGGACGTCCCGCTTTCAACCATGCAATCAGTAGCCCGATTTCGAGGCACAAAACGATCGCTGCAGGTTCAATGTACAGAGTGCGGCTAAAATGGATGTGCGCCAGGTTGGTTGCGCAAAAAAATGCTGCGATTATTCCCGCTTGCCGGCCGCTACTGCTGCGCGCTAAGAACCAAACTGCGAGTGTGCCCAGCCATCCCACGGTTGCCATCCCGATCGCCAAGCCGCGCAGATTCACTCCAAAGAGCGACATCCCCAAAGCCCATAGTCTTAGGCACGGTACACTGATACTGCCCCAACGGACGCCAAGCCAGTCGGGATCGACCCCGGTGAGGAGATCTTTGGACATCAATCCAACGGAAGCTACATCTCCGTCAAAGCTAAAGGGCAGCGCCGGCAAATTCCAAAATCGAAAGTATGCTGCCACTGCGAGAATGGCGAATAGCGCAGCCGATTCGTACCAGGTCATTTTCAATTGCGAGCTTTTCACCGCGGGCAGCGCCAGGACACCAGCGGAAACAATTGATAGTGTCCACAAGAAAAATGGCGCGAATTGAAAAGGGGCTGCCACTTGCGCCCCAAGCGCCGCGGCCCATAACCCGAGAGGCACGCACCAGCGTTTGGGATATTGCAGAGTGCGGTCAAGAGTAACCGGGGCGTCAGGCTCGGCCGAGCTCTTGCAGTTGCGGCCGCTAAGCGCGCCGAAAACAATAAGTAAAATTACAATCGTTACTGTAGAGGCCCAGGCCAGTAACGCTGAACCGGATAGCAGGGCAGGGGCTGGTGCGGTGCCCAATCCCGTAAGTAACACCAGAACAATAACGGCCAGGATAGTGGACACGGAGGATCAGTAAATTTGGTACGTTCAGCTTATATACAGCACCGATGATCCTTCGCTAACAAGCCCCGATTGTGGGATTTTGAGTCCGATTATGTGGAATCTTACCATGGTCGCAGGGGGGCGCCGGCGAATTTGGCTACGCAGCAGTGATTTCAAGAACTTATCCTGGTGTACGGCGCCGTTCGACCTCGCTCGCGATGGCCGCTTTGTTTGACATTTCGGATAGATAGATGCTAAAAAATCGCACTCTTTAGGTGCAGATGTGCCCTCTCCCCTTTTTGAGCGGTTGGCTGTGCGTGCAGCTAATGCTGTCAGTCGCGCTCAAAAAGGGGAGAGAGAAGATGCAAGGTTTCTTTCCTGGAGAAACAACCATCTCGGTGATCTGAAACTTTTGAGTGCTGCCCAGAGATTACAGCCGAGGTGCTTCGCGGCGCTTCCGGCCAAGCGAATTCTCATCCAGGAAATGCAGCGAGATTTATTTTGAATTGTTACACCGCCCGGCGTGTGTTTTGCGTCTGGCTGGTGGAACATTACGGACGTTTTGTACCGAGAGGGATATGCCCACAATTAATCAGTTAGTGCGGAGCCGCAGACGTAAGCGCGTTGCTAAGTCTAAGTCACCGGCTCTAGTAGGATGCCCGCAGAAGCGCGGAGTGTGCACCCGTGTTTACACCCAGACTCCTAAGAAGCCCAACTCGGCTCTTCGCAAGGTCGCGCGTGTGCGTCTGACCACGGGGATGGAGGTCACGAGTTACATTCCGGGCGTCGGACATAATTTGCAGGAGCACTCGGTAGTTTTGATTCGTGGGGGCCGCGTTAAAGATCTTCCCGGTGTGAGATATCACATCATCCGCGGCAAGCTCGAGGCCCATGGCGTTGCTGACCGCAAGAAGAGCCGTTCCAAGTACGGAACCAAGCGGCCTAAGACCTAAGCAAAAAGTTTTATTTCTGGGGACTAAGTATGTCGCGTAAGAAAAGAGATTTTACCCGCCCGATTCTGCCGGATCCGAAATATGGCGATCACGGTGTCGCTAAGGCCATCAACATCATGATGATCAGCGGCAAGAAGGGTGTGGCTGAAAAGGCTTTGTACGGTGCGCTTGAACGCGTAGAGCAGAAACTCGGCGAAAAAGCCCTCGATTGTTTCTATAAAGCGCTAGCAAATGTGCGTCCTGCTGTTGAAGTCCGCTCACGTCGTGTCGGTGGTGCGACCTATCAGGTTCCGACCGAGGTTCGTGCGCAGCGTTCACAAGCCTTGGCTCTGCGTTGGATTACCGATGCGGCCCGTTCTAGAGGCGAGCGCACTCTCGCTGATAAATTGGCAGCCGAATTAATGGACGCGATCAGCAATCGCGGTTCAGCGGTTAAGAAGAGAGAGGATACCCACAGAATGGCCGAAGCCAACAAGGCTTTCGCGCACTTCAAGTGGTAAGAGTCTAAATTTCAGATAGTTTGAATTAGTTTTTATGGCCAAAGTTGATCTTACAAAGACGCGCAATATCGGCATCATGGCGCGATTTTGCCCGCTCGGCGCTTGGGCCCACGGGCTGCGCCCTTCTTTTCCGCTCGGCGCTCGTGCCCACGGGCTGCGCCCTTCTTTTCCGCTCGGCGCTCGTGCCCACGGGCTGCGCCCTTCTTTTCCGCTCGGCGCTCGTGCCCACGGGCTGCGCCCTTTGCGCCATGCTGATGCAGTTGTTGTCCTGGGAGGAGTGATTTAAGTGGCTAAAGTTGATCTTACAAAGACGCGCAATATCGGCATCATGGCGCATATTGACGCCGGTAAGACTACGACTACCGAGCGCATCCTTTTTTACACCGGGATCAATTACAAGATCGGTGAAGTCCATGACGGCGCCGCCACCATGGATTACATGGAGCTGGAGCAGGAGCGCGGCATTACTATTACCTCCGCTGCCACCACCTGTACCTGGAAAGGATCACTGGGCGACAAACCCGAGCACAAGATCAACATCATCGATACCCCCGGCCACGTCGACTTCACGATTGAAGTAGAGCGCAGCTTGCGCGTACTGGACGGCGCGGTTGCTGTGTTCGACGGTGTAAACGGCGTAGAACCGCAATCCGAAACCGTCTGGCGCCAGGGCACTAAGTTCAAGGTTCCACGCTTCTGTTTCATCAACAAAATGGACCGCATCGGCGCTGATTTCGAGATGAGCGTGGCGACGATTCGCGATCGACTTGGCGCCAAGGCTGTGCCCATCCAGATCCCAATCGGAGCTGAAAGCAACTTCAAAGGTGTCGTTGACCTAGTCCAGATGAAGGCGATTGTCTTCCACGATGACACCAAAGGTTCCAAATTCTCAATCGAGGAAATTCCGGCTGACTTGGCGGATAACGCCAAAACCGCCCGTGAGTTCATGATGGATTCGATCGCCGAGTGTGATGAGGCCTTCATGGAGAAGTATCTTGGCGGGGCCAGCCTTTCGATCGACGAGATTAAGGCCGCGATTCGTGGGGCCACTATCCGCATGGATCTATTCCCCTGTATTTGCGGGAGCGCTTTCAAGAATAAGGGCGTTCAGCCGCTGCTGGATTGCGTAGTTGATTACCTGCCTTCGCCGCTGGATGTACCCTCGGTGCACGGCTCTGAGATTCGGGCCAAGAAAGAAGATGAGGGCAAACTCGAGCGCAAAGCCGACCCCGATGCTCCTTTTTCAGCGATCGCCTTTAAGATAATCACCGATCCTTATGTCGGTGTGTTGACCTTCTTCCGGGTTTATTCCGGAACTTTGGGGCAGGGGACAACGCTGCTCAATTCGACCCGCGAGAAGAATGAGCGTATCGGCCGTATCCTCAGAGTACATGCCGACAAGCGCGAGGAAATTAAGGAGATCTCAGCGGGCGATATCGGCGCGGCGGTTGGTCTAAAGGAAACCTTTACCGGTGATACGCTGTGCGATTCTGATCATCCGATTGTGCTGGAATCGATCCATGCCCCGGCTCCGGTTATTAGTGTAGCGATTGAGCCCAAGACCAAAGCCGACGAACAGAAGATGGGTTTGAGCTTGATGAAGTTGGCCAAAGAGGATCCGTCGCTCAAGATCTCGAGCGATCAAGAGACCGGCCAGACCATCATGGCCGGTATGGGTGAGCTGCATTTGGATATTATTCAGCAGCGTCTGCAGCGCGAATTCGGCGTAGAGACTACCGTTGGCAAGCCGCAGGTGGCCTACCGTGAAACCATCACCGGCAAGGTTGAGCATGAAGTTAAATACGCCAAGCAGACCGGCGGTCGCGGACAATTCGGCCATGTATTCTTACGGGTCGAGCCGCTGCCCCCTGGTTCCGGCGTGGAATTTGTCGATGAAGTTAAGGGCGGCGTCGTCCCGCGCGAATACATCCCTGCCGTTGAAGATGGTGTAATTGAGGCGCTGGAAGGCGGTGTAATGGCGGGCTTCCCGGTGATCGATATGCGCGTCGCGCTCTTCTACGGCAGCTACCACGAAGTTGATTCGAGCGAAATTGCCTTCAAAATCGCTGGGTCGATGTGCGTGAAAGAAGCCTGCCGCCGCGCTGGCTTGCAGCTGCTTGAGCCGATTATGTCAGTCGAAGTTGTATGTCCCGATGATTTTGTGAGCAACATCGTCGGAGATTTAAATCGACGGCGTGCCCGCATCATGGGCATGGAAGCGCGCGGTGGAGCGCAGACCGTCAAGGCCGAAGTGCCTTTGGCCGAAATGTTCGGCTATTCGACTGACTTGAGATCAAATTCGCAGGGCCGGGCTACCTTCACGATGGAATTCCACCATTATGATCCGGTGCCGACCCATGTAGCTCAGAGCATTGTGAGCAAATGAGCTGCAGGGAGAGCCTAGCGATTTGAACTTTTTTTAATTGGATTCGATTCGGCCGTATGGGCGGCCGGCGCGGGTCAACTAGTAAAGGGAGATAGTAATATGTCCAAGGAAGCATTTAAGAGAAATAAGCCCCACGTGAACGTCGGGACAATCGGTCACGTTGACCACGGGAAGACTACTCTTACAGCAGCTCTCGTTAACACCCAGGCCAAGAAGAACCTGGCGCAGTCGAAGTCCTATAAGGACATCGCTAAGGGAGGAACGGTTCGTGACGATAGCAAGACCGTTACCATCCACTCGGCCCACGTTGAATACGAGACCGACAAGCGGCACTATGCGCACGTCGACTGTCCGGGCCATGCCGATTACGTGAAGAACATGATTACCGGAGCCGCGCAAATGGACGGCGCGATCTTGGTCGTCAGCGCTTCCGATGGTCCAATGCCTCAAACTCGCGAGCATATTCTCCTGGCTCGCCAAGTCGGCGTTCCCAAGATCGTGGTGTTCCTCAATAAGGTGGACACGGTCGATGATCCGGAACTTTTAGATCTCGTCGAAATGGAAGTGCGTGAGCTGCTTAACACTTACGAGTTCCCGGGCGACGACACCCCGATCATTCGCGGCAGCGCTCTTAAAGCGCTTAACGGCGAAGATACTGACATCGGCCTGAAGAGCATCGACAAGCTGCTCTCCACGATTGATGACTACATTCCGGTGCCGGAACGCGATATCGACAAGCCGTTCCTCATGCCGGTTGAAGATGTCTTCTCGATCGCCGGCCGCGGCACCGTAGCCACAGGCCGCGTTGAGCGTGGAATCGTCAAGGTCGGAGAGGAAATTGAAATCATCGGTCTCAAGGACACTACTAAGACTGTAGTAACCGGAGTCGAGATGTTCAGAAAATTGCTTGATCAAGGGCAGGCTGGTGACAACATCGGCTGTCTCTTGCGTGGTTTGAAGCGTGAAGAAGTCGAGCGCGGACAGGTATTGGCCAAGCCCGGCACGATCACTCCGCACAAGAAGTTCAAAGGCGAGGCTTACATCCTCAAGAAAGAGGAAGGCGGCCGTCACAAGCCGTTCTTTACAGGTTACCGTCCGCAGTTCTTCTTTAGAACCACGGACGTGACTGGCTCTATCAAGCTGCCGGATGGCGTCGAGATGGGTATGCCGGGAGATCGGATTACTCTGGATGTTGAGTTAGTGCAGCCGATCGCGATGGAGAAGCAGGTACGCTTCGCTATTCGCGAAGGCGGCAAGACCGTCGGTTCCGGAGTGGTGACCGAGGTGGTCGAGTAGTCAATAAAGCAAATCGGTTGGAGGGCGTATAATGCTCGGTGGCAGTCAAAAGATAAGAATTCGGCTTAAGGGTTACGACCATAAGCTGCTTGATACCGCTGTGACGGACATCGTTTCGACGGTGCGTCGTACCGGCGGTCGTGTTGCCGGGCCTATACCCCTGCCGACCAGAATTGAGCGTTTCACGGTGAATCGTTCAACCTTTATTGATAAGAAGTCGCGCGAGCAGTTCGAAATTCGGACGCACAAGCGGCTGCTAGATATTCTGGAGCCGACACAGCAGACCATTGATGAGCTTGGAAAGCTTGAGCTTTCCACTGGAATCGATGTTGAAATCAAGCTGCAGTAGTCCGGAAGGTCAAGTATTGGGAGTTGGTGAATAGCATGGCGACTCAAAAGTTATATCCCGAAGGATTGCTGGGTAAGAAGCTCGGCATGACGCAGATTTTCACTGCGGAGGGACAGAGTGTGCCGGTCACGATTATTCAGGCGGGTCCGTGTTTTGTGCTCGATGTAAAGAGCTCCGACAAGCACGGTTATTCTGCAGTGCAGCTGGGCTTCGGCACGAAGAAGCAGCAGCGCGTGAATAAGGCCGAGACAGGTGGTTTTGCCAGAGCCGGTAAAGGCGCGTTTTATCACGTTGAAGAAGTTCGATGTGACGCCGAAAAGCTGGGCTGGAATACCCTAGGGCAGGAATTGAAGGTGGGTGACATCTTCAGCGCGGGCGAGTTAGTGGACGTTTCGGGCGTTTCGATCGGCCGCGGCTTCCAAGGCGTCGTACGACGGCATGGTGTCAAAGGACAGCCCTCCACTCGCGGTACCCACGAATATCGCCGGCATATCGGTGCTATCGGTTGCCGAAAATTCCCTGGCCGTGTGTTTAAGAACCAGAGAATGCCGGGGCATATGGGTAACGCCAATGTGACGGTGCAGAATTTGGAAGTTGTGGCGGTGCGAGCCGCGGACAATGTGATCTTGGTGAAGGGTGGAATCCCGGGCCACAAGGGCGGCATGGTTGTAATTCGCCGTGCCCAGAAGGGTTACAAGCCGAAAGCTGCTGAAGCTAAGGCTGCATAGTCTGGAGATAAAAAGTGGAAACTAAGATTGTAAATACTCAGGGCAAGAAGGTCGGCGACCTCAAGCTGGATCCGGCGATCTTTGATGCGCCTGAACTTCCTTTCCTAATCCATGACACCGTCAGATGGCAGCGTGCACGAGCCCGCGCGGGAACGCACAGCTCGCTGCGCAAGGCTGAAGTCAGCGGCGGTGGCAAGAAGCCGTGGCGCCAGAAGGGTACCGGGCGCGCCCGTGCCGGTTCCAATACCTCGCCACTCTGGGTCGGCGGCGGCGTAATTTTTGGTCCTAAGCCGCGCGATTATGATTTTCGCTTTAATAAGCGGGAACGGCGCAAGGCTTTGACATCAGCCCTTTCGTTTAAGAATCGCAATGGCGAGCTGATCGTCGTTGATAAGCTTGATGTGACCAGCGGCAAGACCAAGGATTTTGTAGCGATGCTGGAGCAGCTCGGGATCGGAAAGAACTCGGTGACTGTGTTGATGGACAACGTTAAGGCAGAGGGGGACAAGCAAACTGTGCTGGCGGCCCGCAACCTGCCGCGCGTCAGACTTTTAGGTGTGGCCGGAACGAATGTTTACGATCTGCTCAAGCATAAGTTCTTGCTGTGCACGGAGGCCGGACTTAAGGCGCTTTCGGAGCGGCTATCGGAGTCCAAGCAGGTCAATAAGTAGGTAGGGATTATGGCGAAGGTAGGCAGTAAAATTGCAGCGAAGAAAAAGGTAGAGCGGGCGGAACCTGGACTCAAGGACTATGCAGTGTTGCAGTCCCCAGTCATCACGGAAAAGAGCTCGCTCGCGGGCTCCGAGTCCAACACCGTAGTCTTCCGAGTCGATCGTCGTGCTACCAAGGATGATATTCGCAGCGCGGTACAGAAGATCTACAAAGTTGAGGTGAAGGCTGTGCGTACCTGCAACTATATGGGCAAAGTTAAGCGAACTAAGGGCGCCCAAGGCCGCCGCGCTGCATTCAAGAAGGCATATGTCTCGCTGAAAGAGGGACAGACTATCGACGTGGTTGAGGGGCTATAAAATATGGCAGTCAAGAATTTTAATCCGATCACTCCGGCTCGACGGTATTTCCAGAGCGCCGATTTTTCAGAACTTAGCGATAAGCGCCCCGAAAAGGCGTTGGTGCGCAAATCCGCACGCAGCGGCGGACGCAACCATTTTGGACACGCTACCGATTGTAATATGGGCGGCGGCCATAAGCGTAAATATCGGGTGATTGATTTCAAGCGCGATAAGCATGGGGTACCGGGCAAAGTTGTAGCGATTGAGTATGATCCGAACCGCAGTGCCCGTATCGCCCTGGTAAATTATCAGGACGGCGAGAAGCGCTACATCGTAGCTCCCTCCGGTCTGGGTGTTGGTGCGGTAGTGATGTCGGGGCCTGAGGCCGATATCAAAGCTGGCAATGCGTTGCCGATCCGTAATATTCCGGTCGGTCAGTCGATCTTCAATATTGAGCTCAAGCAGGGTCGTGGCGGACAGATGGTACGGTCTGCCGGTGTCACGGCGCAGCTTGTGGCTAAAGAGGGCGAATACGGCTTGATCAAGCTGCCCTCCGGAGAGATGCGCAAAGTGCGGTTGGACTGCTACGCCACGATCGGCACGGTCAGCAATCCTGATCACTCCAATATCAGCATCGGTAAGGCTGGTCGCAGCCGTTGGTTGGGCATTCGTCCCCATAACCGCGGTGTTACGAAGAATCCAGTTGATCATCCGATGGGCGGCGGCGAAGGCAAGAGCGCCGGCGGTCGTCATCCTGTTTCGCGTACGGGTGTTAAGGCCAAGGGTCTAAAGACCCGCGCCAACAAGCGTACCGACAAATATATTGTGCGTCGCCGCGGCAAGCAGTCCACGCAGTTGGCTAGTGTTTCGTAAGTAGGAGAGTTGAGAGATGCCACGTTCACTTAAGAAAGGTCCATTCGTAGACAAGCACCTCATGAAATGGGTGGAGCGTGCGCGTAATGGCGGGCACAAAGGCGTGATCAAAACCTGGTCGCGTCGCTCCACGATTATTCCCGATATGATCGGGTTAACCTTCGCCGTGCATAACGGACGGAAATTTAACGCCGTATTTGTGACTGAGAACATGGTTGGTCATAAGCTGGGGGAATTCTCAGCGACTCGCGTGTTCCATGGCCACAGCATGAAGGTTGCGGCCGCACCGGCAGGACCGGGTGCGCCGTCAGCCCCTTCAGCTTAATGCAAGTAGGATTAGTTTATGGTTGAGAAGAAGACAGCGCCCAAGAGCAAGCACAAAGCTCCCGCTAAGAAGAGCGCGGGCAAAAAGCAAACTGCGCGTGCTAAAGGCAGTGTTGCTGGAGGGAGTGCCAAGAATGCCACGACCTCAGCAGGAGCAGGGAAGCAGCTTTTTGTAACACGTGTGTCTGTTAAACATGTGCGCGTCAGCCCGCGGAAAGCGCGCTTGGTGGTGAACATGATTAAGGGCATGCAGGTTGACCCGGCTCTGCAGACTTTGCAGTTCAGCCCCAAGAAGACCTCGGCTTTCTGCGAGAAGCTGCTGCGTTCGGCGATCGTCAACGCCAAGGAGCGCGGTGGTGTTGATATCGATGAGCTGTGGGTGCTTGGCGCCTTCGTCGATCAGGGCCGCACCCTGAAGCGCTTTATGCCGGCTGCACATGGCCGCGCGGTGCCGAATTATAAGCGTTCTTCGCATATCACTTTGGTGGTAGGACAGCGCGGGGCGCGGATTACGGGCTGAGTGTGACGGGGCTAAAGGCCTGCGTTTGATTGGAGTTTAGAGTTTAGTTACAATTTGCGATTCACAATTTTGGAGTAGGAATGGGACAGAAAGTTAATCCAATTGGTTTCCGGGTCGGGGTGATAGATACCTGGAAATCCCGCTGGTTTGCCGGCAAGGACTTCCCTAAATACATCGGCGAAGATCTCAAGATTCGCAAATACGTTAAGGATAATTTGCAAGCCGCGGGCATCGCCAAGATTGAGATCGAACGTGCAGCCGCGCGGGTGAAGATCAATATCTTTTCGGCCAAACCCGGCTTGATTATCGGAAAGAAGGGCAAGGACATCGAAGATCTTCGCCGCCAGCTCAAGGATCTAGTCGCTAGAGATGTCAGCTTGAATATCATCGAGATTCGCAAGCCCGATGTAGAGGCGCAGCTGGTCGCGGAGAATATCGCCTTTCAATTGGAAAAGCGGGTCAATTTCCGACGTGCCATGAAAGAGGCGGTCGGTCGGGCACTGCGCGGCGGCGGCGAGGGTATCAAGGTTGTCGTGGCCGGTCGATTGAATGGCGCTGAAATTGCGCGCACTGAGCATTACAAAGAGGGCCGCATCCCGCTGCACACATTGCGCGCCGATATTGATTACGGCACGGCCGAAGCTAAAACCACTTACGGCGTGATCGGGGTAAAAGCTTGGGTATTTAAGGGCATGAAGTTCACTGAGAACGAACAGGCCCAGTACGAAGCGATGCAGCTTTGATTAGCTGTTCAGAGCTGAATGATGATTTGAAAGGGAATTAGAAAATGCTTTCGCCAAAGAAGACCAAATACAGAAAACAGATGAAGAATCTGATTCATCTGCGCGGTGTTGAAAACCGTGGAGTTGAGCTGGCCTTCGGAGAGTACGGGCTCAAAGCCACGGAAGCCGGATGGATTACGGCGCGTCAGATCGAGGCGGCCCGTATCGCCATCAGTCGGCATGTCAAGCGCGGCGGCAAAGTTTGGATCAAAATTTTCCCTGATAAACCGCTAACTAAAAAGCCGGCTGAAACTCGAATGGGATCCGGAAAAGGTGCCCCCGAGGAATGGGTAGCTGTGGTCAAGGCCGGACGGGTGCTTTTTGAAATGACCGGAGTAACTGAAACCGTAGCTAGGGCGGCACTCTCGAGAGCTGGAGCGAAACTCCCGCTGAATTCTAGATTTGTGCGGCGTAGCGAGTATTTGGTTTAAGTCGGGCGGAAGAAAGTCATGAAGAGCAAAAATTATTTAAAGGAAATTAAGGATCTTCCGGCAGATGAGCTGAAGCAGCGCGCCCGATCTTTGGGTGAAGAGCTGATGAAGCTGCGTTTCCGCAAGGCTAGCAGCCAGCTCGACAAGAGCCACCAGATGCGCGAGACCCGCCGCAGCCTGGCGCGTGTGTTGACGGTGCTGAAGGCTAAAAATAAGTAGCGAGTAAAAAATGGCTAAAGCAGAAAAGAAAGTTGCAGCAAAGTCGGAGCCCGTGAGAGTGCGCAGACACAAGGAGCGGGATGGCGTGGTCGTCAGCGACAAGATGACGAAGACGATCGTCGTTGCAGTCACGCGACAGGTGAAGCATGGCGCATACGGCAAGTATATTCGCCGCACGAAGCGTTACCTTGCTCACGACGAGAAGGAGCAGTGCGATATCGGAGATTTGGTGCGAATTGTGGAAACGAAGCCGCTTAGCCGTCATAAACGCTGGATGGTTCAGAAGATTCTGACCAAGGCAGTTCAGGCGTAAGGTTGCAGGCTTATTTAGAGACGAACGAAGAATTGGAGTGAGTCATGATACAGATGAAATCGCTGCTGGATGTGGCGGATAATTCAGGTGCTAAAAAGGTCATCTGCATCAAGGTGCTAGGGGGATCGCGGCGGCGGTATGCGACGGTTGGCGACGTAATCGTCGTGGCCGTCAAGGAAGCGCTGCCGAACTCGAAGATCACCAAGGGCTCGATTCACAAGGCCGTTGTGGTGCGCACTGCCAAGGAGGTAGCGCGCTCTGATGGTTCCTTCATCAAGTTCGATGATAATAGCGCGGTGTTAATTAACCCGCAGAAAGAGCCGATCGGCACCCGTATTTTCGGACCGGTGGCTAGGGAGCTTAGAGCAGCGCGATTCATGAAGATCGTGTCCTTGGCCCCCGAAGTGCTTTAAAGAGGCGAGACTATGAAACAAACGCGTGCCAAGAGAGCAGATTTCGGAGTTCGCAAAGGCGATACCGTGATGGTGATTGCCGGCGGCAATAAGAAGAAGCGTCCGCTGAAAGGTAAGACGGGGAAACTTCTCCGTTTCACCGGAAAGAACCGCGATCGTGCCATTGTGGAAGGACTCAACATGTCTACCCATCACGAGCGTACTACCGGGCCAGGCAAGCCGGGCGGCAAGATCCAGCGCGAGCAGGGAATCCACGTATCCAATCTGATGTACTACGTGGAGAAGCTGCAGCAGCCGGTGCGGGTGCGCCATTCTATTTTGGCCGATGGCAAGCGTGTGCGCGGCTATACCGATCCTAAATCCAAGAAATTCGTTGAGATTGTGAACGAGGGCAAATGAGCAGGCTTTACCAACAATACAAAGAGAAGATCGTACCGGAGCTGAAGAATCAGTTTAAGTACACGTCTGCGATGCAAGTTCCCAGACTTGAGAAGATTGTGATCAATTGCGGTGTCGGCGATACCACAACGAATGCCAAGGCCATGGACTATGTGGTGTATGCGATCACCAACATTTCCGGCCAGAAGCCGGTAGTGAAGAAGGCCAAGAAAGCAATCGCGGCTTTTAAGCTGCGCGAAGGCCTGCCCATCGGCTGCATGGTCACTCTGCGCCGCAAGCGCATGTACGATTTTATGGACCGCCTGGTTTCAGTCGCGCTTCCCCGAGTGCGCGATTTTAGAGGCACCCCGACTAAGGGTTTTGATGGACGCGGCAATTATACTCTAGGCCTCAAAGAGCAGATCGTTTTTCCGGAAATTGTTTTGGAGAAGCTCGATAAGGTCCGAGGAATGGATATTACTTTCGTGACCTCGGCCCGCACGGATGAAGAGGGCCGGGCGCTGTTAACTCAGCTTGGCATGCCGTTTAGAAAGTAAGTAGATTTTTTTAACTGATGAGGTGTTAAGTGGCCAAAACCTGTTTGCTGGTAAAGCACAGTAGGAAGAAGAAATTTGCGGTGCGTAACTATACGCGCTGTCAGTGCTGTGGTCGGCCGAGATCGGTTTACCGCAGATTCATGCTGTGCCGTATCTGTTTGCGATTCATGGCGCATCGCGGCTTAATTCCTGGTGTTACAAAGGCTAGCTGGTGATTTATGTCGAATGATCTTGTTGCAGATTTGTTGACCAGAATTAGAAATGCACAGCGCGCTGGGCATCGCTCGGTTAGCGTGCGGCCCTCGAAGCTGGTGATCAACGTACTGGAAGTATTGCGCAGTGAAGGTTTCATCCAGAGCTTCGAACGCAAGCAGGATGCGACCACGAAGTTTCCGATCGTTGATGTGACTTTGAAGTATTACAGCTCCGGCGAGCCGGCGATTGGTACAGCCAAGCGCGCCAGCAAGAGCGGACGGCGGGTGTATTCCAAGGTCAAGGGTCTGCCGAAAGTGTTCAATGGTTTGGGTATCTCGATTCTTACGACTTCACACGGCGTGATGTCAGATCGTGAAGCACGTAAGAAGAAGTTAGGTGGCGAGATTCTGGCTTTTATCGGGTGATGTTATGTCCAGAATAGGAAAAATTCCTGTAGCAATTCCTTCGGGGGTCAAAGCGGCAATCGCCGGCTCAGTCGTATCGATTGAGGGTCCGGGCGGCAAGCTTCAGACCACGGTGGGTGAGGGGGTCTCAGTCCTGCAAGAAGGCGCTAACTTGCTGGTTAGTGTCAGTGAGACTTCTGACCGCCGTGTCGCTAAGCGCTATAAGGCCAATTACGGCAGCGCGCGCGCCCTGATCAACAATATGGTGCTGGGAGTGACCAAAGGCTGGAAGCGCGCGCTAGAGCTGAACGGGGTGGGTTATACCGCCACGGTCAAGGGCCAGTTCCTTATGATCACGGCCGGATTCTCGCATGAGGTTAAGCTGCCGATCCCCAAAGAGGTCAAGGTCGTGGTGAATAAAAATGCGATTGATATGCAGTCGGCCGATAAGGAAACCTTGGGAACCTTCGCCGCTTCCATTCGCAAGGTTCGTAAGCCTGAGCCGTATCTAGGCAAGGGTATCAAGTATGCGGAAGAGGTAATCCGACGCAAGGCTGGTAAGACCGCTAAGAAATAGTTAGAGGAGTTATGTACGTTAAGTCAAAGACCTTCAAAACAAACAAGCGGCTGCGCAAAAAGATTAGAATTAGAAAGCGCCTCTCCGGCACCGAGCAGAAGCCAAGAGTAAGCGTTTTCAGGAGTGCCCGTCACACCTATGCCCAGGTGATTTCGGATGCTACCGGCAAGACTATGGCGGCAGCCTCCACCAAGGATCAGGCCGTGTTGGATGCGGTCGCCAAGGTAAAGACTGAAGAGGGCGCTTCCAAGAGTCGCAGTCCCAAGAGTGTCGCTGCAGCGATTGCTGTGGGCATGGTTTTGGGGGCACGCATTCAAGAGCAGAAAATTAAAGAGCTGGTGTTCGACCGTAACGGGTTCGTGTTCCATGGCCGCATCAAGGCCGTGGCGGATGGGCTGCGTCAGTCTGGTGTTAAGATTTAAGGGAAAGTATGGCGATTAAGGACAGAATTGAAAAACGCAGAGTACCGGCCAGTTCATGCGGTGAACTGTCGGATAAGACCGTCTTCGTAAACCGTGTAGCCAAGGTCGTAAAAGGCGGTCGGCGTTTTAGCTTTAGCGCCTTGATCGTCACCGGCGACGGACGTGGGCATGTCGGATTCGGCATGGGCAAAGCGGCCGAGGTGCCGGATGCGATCCGTAAAGGTTCTGAAGGGGCACGCAAGAAATTGGTGCGGGTGCCAATTAAGGGCTCGACCATTCCACATGATATTATCGGCAAGTACGGTCCTTCGAGTGTTGTGATGAAGCCTGCTGCTCCCGGAACGGGAGTGATTGCCGGGTCCGTGGTGCGTGCGATTGTTGAGGCGGTGGGAATTAAGGACATTCGTACCAAGTGCATTGGGTCGAATAATCCCTTCAATCTTCTGCGTGCTACGATCGCCGGACTCTTGGCATTGCGTGAGCCGAATGTAGCGGCTTCGCTTCGCAACATGAGCGTGGAAGATACCGGCTATAGCGCGCATTAATTATTTTTCTAAGCGGTGGAGCGGAAATGAAGCAGGGTGGAAAGATTAGATTGACACAGGTTAAGAGTTTAACCGGCCGGGAAAAGCGCGTGCGTGCTTCGATCGCGGCGCTAGGCCTTGGACGTATCGGGCGCTCACGCGAATTCAATCTTACCCCCGCATTGCAGGGTATGATTGACAGCGTTAAGTATCTCGTCCGCATTGAACAGCTCTAATTGATTGGGTGTTTTTATGAAACTTTCAAATTTGTCTCCTGCGCCGGGTTCAAGAAAGCGCAAAGTTCGTGTTGGACGCGGTGAATCTTCCGGTTGTGGTAAGACCTCTGGCCGCGGCGGAAAGGGTCAGACTGCGCGCACAGGCGGCGGCGTACGTCCGGGATTCGAAGGCGGTCAGATGCCGCTTTATCGACGGCTGCCGAAGTTCGGTTTCGTTTCGATGCAGCGAGTTTACGGCACCAATCAGTATAATCTGGTCAATTTGACCGTGCTCGAAAAATTCGATAATGGCGCCACGGTGGATTGGGAGCAGCTGCAGAAGATTGGCTATGCCAAAGATGCTACCAAGAAGGCCGGACTTAAGATCCTCGGTAATGGCGCGCTAACCAAAAAATTGACGGTCAAGACGCATGCGATCTCCAAGGCCGCTCAAGCAGCGATTGAGAAGGCTGGCGGTACTGTTGAGCTGCTGCCGCGCTTCCCGGAACGCAAATAATCGCGGGAAACTAAAAAATGATTGGTGGACTTACTGACGCAGTCAAGATTCCGGAGCTTGGGAAGAGAATTGCATTTACGCTCGGCATGCTGGCGGTTTACCGCCTCGGGGTGTTCGTTTCGACGCCTGGTATTGATGTCGAGGCCTTGCGGCGCATGTTCGATGCAGCCAATGGCACTCTTTTTGGGTTGATCAATCTGTTTTCCGGCGGCGCGTTGGAAAACTTCTCTATTTTTACCCTCGGTATCACGCCCTATATCAGCGTTTCAATTATGATTCAGCTGCTGACTCCGATGATTCCTGCGCTCGATTCGTTGCGCAAGGAAGGGGAGACCGGCAGGCGTGTTTTGACCCGTTATACTCGGCAAGGCACGATCATTCTGGCGCTAGTGCAATCGATGGCGATCGCCTACGGCCTTGAAAAGCAGGGCTTAGTTTTGAATCCCGGGTGGATGTGGCGCGCTTCAACGATGATTACCTTGACCGCAGGTACTTCCTTCATCATGTGGTTGGGTGAGCAGATTACCGAGCGCGGATTGGGCAACGGTATCAGCATCATTATCTTCGCCGGCATAGCAGCACGTATGCCGACCCAGTTAATCAGCACGATTCAGCTGGTGCAGAATCAGGAAATTTCGCCCTTCACCTTCCTCTTTATTTTAGCATTCTCGCTGCTGGTGATCTTCGGCATCGTTTACGTCGAGCGCTCGTACCGTAAGATTCCAGTGCAATATCCGCGACGGATGGTCGGCAAGAATCTCGCTCAGGCTCAAACGCAGTATATGCCATTGAAGGTCAATATGACCGGCGTTTATCCACCGATCTTCGCTTCGGCCTTCATGGTTTTGCCTGCTACGATCGCTTCCTTTAGCGCCTCGGAGCGGATGCAGGAGCTGTTGCAATATTTGGCCCCCGGGACCTGGACCCACGATCTGTTATTTGTCGGTTTGATCGTGTTTTTCAGCTTTTTCTACACCGCAGTAGTATTCAATCCTGAGGAGGTAGCCGACAATCTGAAGAAGAATGGCGGATTTATTCCGACCGTGCGTCCGGGCAAGCAAACTGCTGATTTCCTATATGGGGTGCTCAATCGCCTCGCAGTCTGGGGCTCAATTTATATTTCGATCGTGTGCATCGTTCCGCACATGGTTTATATGGATTTGAATGTCCCAGGTTTCGCACGGGTTTTTGGTGGTACAGCGGTTTTGATTGTGGTTGGCGTCACGTTGGATACTTACAATCAAATTCAGTCGCACATGGTGGCCAAGAGCTACGAATCCTTTATGAGCAAGAGCTCAAAGAAAAAGGGTGGGCTCGGCTCGATGGGTTACACCCGCGCGCGGCTGCTTAGGCGATAATCTATGAGAATCGTTCTGCTCGGACCTCCCGGGGCGGGTAAAGGCACTCAGGCTGTCTTATTGGCCGAAAAGCGCGGCATCCCTCACATCTCCACCGGACAAATGATGCGCGACGCGGTGAGCAGCGGCAGTGATCTTGGTAAAAAGGTGAAAAAATTTCTGGACGCAGGTGAATTAGTCCCAGACAACCTAGTGATCGAACTGATTAAGGAGCGGCTGTCGCGAGCAGACTGTCGGACAGGCTTCCTGCTGGACGGATTTCCACGAACTTTGGAGCAGGCCAAATCCCTCACGGTTCTGCTGAAAAGTCTAAACAAAGAACTTACCCATGTAATTGAAATCACAGTTCCGGAGTCCGTGATCCTGGAGCGCATTAAACGCCGGGGGGAAACGGGATCAGGCCGAAGTGATGATAATACCGAGGTGGCCAGTAAGCGCCTGCAGGTCTATTGGGCGCAGACCGCTCCTGTTTCTAAGTATTATCAGGAGCTGGGAAGTTTGGTCGAAGTAAACGGCCTAGGGACCATAGAAGAGGTCCAGAGTCGTATCCAGGGTAAAATTTAGGGTTTTTTGAGCGGTTTGGGGGCCTTTATGGCTGATGGCCGCTCCGGTCCCGGGGGTGGCTCGGCTCTAGTTCGCATACTGCAACCCTAGCCCTCCATTGGACTGCGGCGGTACGGGAGGGCAGAGGACCGGCTGCTAAAAACGAACCCCGAATAGTTGCACCAGGTTTTATTTAAGTGTAGCATGTTGCACCTCGGAATTCGCCCCAAAAGTGCATTGATTCCAGGTGCTTAGATTCTCAGATCGTCGCGATCGATGATCTTGAGCAGGGCTCGGCGTGTGTCGAGTCCATGGGGAATTTTGTTTTCTGAGTTTGAGCATTTTTTCTTAAGGCCGGACAAAGTGAAAGTCAGAGCTTCAGTTAAACCGATTTGCGCGAATTGCAAAGTTATTCGCCGTAAAGGACGCGTGTTCGTTATTTGCAAACGCACACCTAAACACAAACAGAGACAGGGGTAGTTCAATATGCCACGTATTGCCGGTGTGGATCTTCCACGCAACAAGAGAGCTGAGTACGCGCTTACCTACATTTATGGCATCGGGATCAATAAGGCTCGTCAGATCTTGACCAAGGCCGCTGTTAAGTTTGATACCCGCACGGAAGCTTTGGCGGAAGACGAAATTGCTCGCATCCGCACGATCATTGAATCCCAGGAAAAAGTTGAAGGCGATTTGCGCCGCGAAGTGCAGATGTCAATTAAGCGCTTGATGGATCTGGGTTGTTATCGTGGCCTGCGGCACAGGAAGAGTCTGCCGGTTCGCGGACAACGTACCCGCACTAATGGGCGTACCCGGAAAGGGCCGCGTAAAGCGCCAGTCACCGGCAAGAAGGCGCCGACTAAGAAGTAAGTAGAACGGAACAAACATGGCTGACGAGAAAGAAAAAACTACCGCTACGGTAGCGAAGAAGAAAAAGACTAAAAAGAATGTGCCGACAGGTGTCGCGCATATTCACGCGACCTTCAATAACACGATCGTCACGATTACCGATCCGCAGGGTAACGTGCTGTGTTCTTCAAGTTCGGGGGCTAATGGTTTTAAGGGTTCCCGTAAATCCACCCCGTTTGCTGCTCAGGTAGCAGGTGAAGCCGCAGCCCGGAAGGCGCGTGATTTTGGAGTTCGTTCCGTGACGGTTTTCGTTAAGGGTCCAGGTGCAGGGCGCGAGTCTGCGTTGCGCGCGCTCTATACCGGTGGTCTTAACGTCACCTTGATCAAGGATATCACCCCGGTGCCGCATAACGGCTGCCGGCCCCGTAAAAGCAGACGAGTTTAATTTTTGATCTGAGAAGATATGGCTAAGTATTGTGGAGCAGTTTGTAGATTGTGCCGCCGGGAAGGGGAAAAGCTTTTCCTTAAGGGTGAGCGTTGTTTCACCAGCAAGTGCGCCGTCGAAAAGCGTGAGGGTGGTCCAGGTCAGCATGGTCGGCGTCGTCAGGGCCATTCCGATTTCAAGATTCAGCTGCGTGAAAAGCAGAAGACCAAGCGGATGTTCGGCATGGTCGAGAAGCAGTTCGAAAATTACGTTCAGCAGGCTACTAAGAAGCGCGGAGTAACCGGTACCGAGCTCTTGCAGCGTTTGGAGCTGCGGCTTGATAACATAGTTTATCGTCTCGGCTTTGGACAGTCGCGTGCGCAATCGCGCCAGTTGGTGAACCACGGGCTGGTTCTGGTTAATGGGCAGCGCACGACAGTGCCATCCTACCGCGTCGATATCGGGGACGTGATCGAGGTTCGAGAGAAGTCCAAGAAGAATGTTACGGTGATCGCTGCAATGGAGTCGGCTTCGGCACGTTTTATTCCGGAGTGGCTGGTACTTGATAAGGCCGGGGTAAAGGGCAGCGTTAAGGCGCTTCCGACCCGTGACCAACTGCCGCAGAACGTGCGGGAGCAGCTGATCGTCGAGTTGTACTCGCGATAGTTTCTGCACCATCACCTGACGGTGATGGTTGCGATCGAGAGTTTTGGCACCATCACATCGCGCGGCAGGGATGTGCTTGGCGGAGAACGGTGAAAAAATTAAGTTTTGTTTGTTTCGACAATTAGGAAATAGGCGATGAAGAAAATCAGTCTACGAGATCTTATCAAACCCAAGCGTATTGAAATCGAGGCGAGCACCCGAGACGACCGTTACGGCAAGTTCGTGGCTGAACCTCTTGAGCGCGGGTTTGGTATTACGATCGGCAACAGTCTGCGCCGTATTTTACTTTCCTCGCTGCAGGGTGCTGCTGTGACCTCGATTCAGATCGACGGGGTCATGCATGAGTTCACAACGATCCCGGGCGTGATCGAAGACGTGACAGAAATTGTGCTCAACATGAAGCAGGTTGTGCCGCGACTTGAAGACAAGGAAGAGGCGCGAGTGCGAATTGAAGCACAGGGACCATGCGAAGTTAAGGCCGGCATGATTACCGGGGATCCTTCGGTGGCGATTCTCAACCCTGAGTTGCACCTTGCTAGTTTGAGCGAAGGCGCCACTCTTAAGATCGACATCACGATTAAAGTTGGTCGCGGGTATGTTAGCGCCGAGAAGAATAAGGTTGAAGGCGCCCCAATGGGAACGATCTTCATTGATTCGATCTTCTCGCCAATTAAGCGCGTTAACCATCTCGTTACGAATGCACGCGTTGGCCAGCGCACCGATTACGATAAACTCACGATGGAGCTTTGGACTAACGGCAGCATTGACGCGCGCTCGGCGATTGCACAGGCCGCACATATTCTCATGGATCAGCTCGGCATCTTCGTTGGTGAGGGCCTCGTAATCGAGGAAGAGACCCCGGTTAAAGAGGAGCCGCAGAAGAAGTTCAACGAGAATCTATTTCGCCGTATTGATGAGATCGAACTTAGCGTTCGTAGCGCCAACTGTCTTGAGAACGCCGACATTAAGTACATCGGCGAGTTAGTCCAGAAGACCGAAGCTGAAATGCTGCGTACCAAGAACTTTGGCCGTAAGTCGCTGAATGAAATCAAAGAGATTCTGACGGAAATGGGTCTGGGGCTTGGTATGAAGCTCGAAGATTTCCCGGGACGGCCGGAACTCGATTCCATGACACGTGAACCGGCTGAGCATTAAGCTCAATAGCATTATAGAAGGATTAAGTTATGCGCCACGGAAATGCCTTTAAGAGATTGGGACGAACGGCGTCGCATCGTAAGGCGATGTTCCGCAATATGGTTACGTCGCTCTTTCGCGAAGAGAGCATGCAGACCACGGTCGATCGGGCCAAGGAGATTCGCAGCATGGCTGAGCGTCTGATTCGGATTGCAGCGCAGGATACCCTCCACGGCCGGCGCATGGCCTATGCTTATGTTTATGATAAGGCGGTCGTGCACAAGTTGTTTGCCGATATCGGCCCGCGTTTTAAAAACCGCAATGGCGGATATACGCGCGTGATTCGAACCGGTATCAGACATGGTGATTCGGCTCAACTGGCGATCATTGAGTTAGTTGAAAAGGGCGCTAAGGGCGCTCCGCAGAAGCAAGCGAGCACGGCCAAGGGCAGTCCTAAGGCTGCTGCCGGGGAGAGCAAGGCTGAACCTAAGACCAAGGCCAAAGCCGCGGCTAAAAAGAGCGAGACAAAGAGCCCAGCTAAAAAGAGCGCCGCTAAAGACGGCTCTAAGGCCAAGAAGGCCTAGCGCCTGTTCTCATGCTTAAGGGCAAGAAATATCTAATCCTCGGTGTTGCAAACGAGCGCAGTATTGCGTGGGGCATTACTCAGGCGCTGCATCAGGCCGGAGCGCAAATTGCGCTCACCTACATGAATGAGGCGATTGAAAAGCGGGTCCGTCCGCTGGCGGCTGAGATTGGCTGTGACACCGTCCTCAGGTGCGATGTCCAATCGGATCAGGAATTGGATCAGCTCTTTGCTGATCTAAAATCACGCTGGGGCGCACTGGATGGAGTGGTGCACTCTATCGCGTTTGCCGACCGGGAGGATTTGCAGCGGCCCTTCAGTCAAACTAGCCGCAAGGGATTCAATCTCGCGCTCGACGTTTCTGCCTATTCGATGATCGCCGTTGCCGGCCGGGCTGCGGAACTCATGACTAATGGCGGGTCGCTAATTACCCTCAGCTATCTGGGGGCAGAGCGGGTTGTGACCAATTACAACGTCATGGGCGTGGCCAAAGCGGCACTTGAGTGTAGCGTGCGATATTTGGCGGCCGACCTGGGAGCGCGCAATATCACGGTCAATGCCATCTCAGCAGGACCGATAAAAACGTTGGCTGCTTCCGGCATTCCGCACTTCAAAGAACTGCTCTCGGCCTTCGCGGAAAAGGCGCCATTACGCCGCAATACTACACTAGAAGATGTCGCCAAGACTGGACTATTTCTGCTTAGCCCGAACGGATCCGGCATTACCGGCGAGACAATCTACGTCGATTGCGGATTCAATATTATCGGACTGTAATAGTCCGCAGACCATGGAAATCCAACGCGTCCTTGAATTTGGCCAGACTTTGCTGGCGGGCGAATACGATGCTTCAGAGTTGCTCTCGAAGATCGAGGAGTACAGCCAGCTCTTCGAGCAGTTCATGGCGGCCGGCGGATTGAAGCAGAGCGCGAAGGACGATCTCCAGCAGTTAGCCGATCTGCACGCCGAAATTTTAGAGCTTGCCGATAGTGCGCGGCAGGGCACCGCCGCTAACCTTAAGTCGTTGAAGCATCGAGCCAAAGGTTTAATGGCCTACGCAGATAACCTGCCCAAGCGCGTTAGTACTCGCAAACCTCGGAAAGGCTAGAATTTACCAGAGAGCTGACCTCGGCCTTTCGGATCGCAGGCCGAAAAAACGCTTGTCCAATCCGGTTAGAGCGGGGTTAATATAGAGGCATGGTGCAGAAAATCTCATCCTTCCTCTGTTGTATCTTGGTGCTCTGTTTGACCGGCTGCGGCTATGCCTTTACCGGGGGCGGCAGCATTTTGCCTTCTGACGTCAAGCGTATCTACATTCCGCTCGCTGAAAATAATTCCACCGAGGCCGGATTTTCGTTGATTCTGACGGAGGCTCTGCGCGATCGGTTTGAGCAGTTCGGAGTCGTGACCGTAGTCGATCAGGAGGCTGAAGCCGATGCAATTCTAAACACCCGCATCCTTAAAGTGCAGCGTGGTACCCAGAGCGTCACTTCTAAGACCGATACTGCGTTACAGCAGAATACTACCGTGACGATGGCGTTAGAACTGAAGCGACGTGAAGGCACGATGCTCTGGCGTAACCCCAGGCTGTCTGTAAGTCGGGCCTTCGGTTCGGCGACAGGGGCGGTTGTTACAACTTCGGCCGATTTTGCTGGCGGGTCGCTAGGCGGTGCCGATCTGGGCGGCCTCAATGAACGCGAGGTGGCGCGCGGCCAGGAACAGGAGGCCTTAAATTCATTAGCTGAACAGGCCGCTCGAACAGTTTATGATCAGGCTGTGGCCCCGGATTTTTAGATCACATCCGGAGGAACTACCTGCCTGTTTGCGCGACTCTGTCATTGCTGTACGAGTTACCCAATTTTCTGTCATTGCGAGCGTAGCGAAGCAATCCCTAGCGCTATGGCATTCATCGCTTTACATGACTTTATTGGGGAGGGGATCCCCTTCCCCCCTTTCGTCGGGGTCTACGCAGCTCCAGGCAAAATGGTAGGAATTGCTTCACTCCGCTCGCAATGACAGATCAAAGCGCACTTGCAGGAGCTTCATGTTCGAATCGTGCAGGTAGCCGAGATCAACAGCGCAGCAGTTCTGTCTTCGAATTAAGTATCTTATACAGCAATGACAAAGCTGCGCCTCTAGGCGGGTATTCCGTCCTCGATAAACGTAGCATCTACAGCGAAAACAAAGACCAGCTACTTGCTCTTTGAGCTGCCGGCCATCTTGGTGAGTCGGCTAATTTTGCGGCTGGCGTTGCGGGGATGAATCAGGTGCTTGCTTCCGGCACGTGCGATCATCTTTTCAGCATCTTTCAGCAAGGTTGAAGCCAGCTTCATATCCCCGGCTTTGACCGCGCTGCTAACCTTGGAGATGGCGGTGCGAATGGCTGAGCGCGCGGTGCGGTTACGGTCGCGGCGCTTCAAGCTCTGGCGGTGTCTTTTAATGGCGGACTGATGATTAGGCATGATCTCAAACCAACTATGCTAAATTGCAATATACAATAAAAAATGGTGTCCCATAATAGCAGAGCAGGCGGCTAAATCAAATCCTGCCACTCGGCCCCAGGGCTATTGCTTCCCATCACTCTTTTTCGGAAAGAAATCCTCACTCCAGGCGCGAGTGGCGCCGGTCTGGCCCTGATAATGGCCGGTACCCGCTTCGCCGTAAGCAACTTCAGGCGGTGATTCCATGGTCATAAAGACCAGCTGCGCAATGCGCATACCAGCGCTCAATAGGCGCGGATAGGGGCCTAAATTCTGCAACTCCAGGGTAATTTGCCCCTGGAAATTGCAGTCAATCCAACCGCTCAGACTATGATTTAACCAAAGCCTTCCTAGGGAGCTTTTCAGCTTCAAGTCACACACCACGTCGCGCGGCATCTTGATGTATTCACGGGTGGTCGCCAAAATCACTTCGCCCGGGAAGAGCGTAAATGTTTCGGATTTGACCTCCTCCGGATCGCGGGTCGGACAGATCCAATGATTATCTAGTGTGACGTCGTAGCTGGCAGGGTTAACTTGCTCAGGTTTAAAGGGCAAAATCCCGCCTTGTACGCCGAACTTCTTTATCCAGTGATCAGGTTTTATCATGTGAGAATTATGGGGGCATGGTACTGTGTTTGGCGGGTAAAATAAAGAGTTAGGCTCTTGGGTCGCGCGCATGCTTCCTAGAGCGGCGCAGCTTAAATCGCTCATGACGAATCAAGAAAACGAGAACGCTTCTACACTGCTCGACCGAGTACTGCTAATCGAGGATGATTCCGGCCACGCGCTATTGGTAAAGCGCGCTATTGCGCGCATGGCGCGCGAGGTGTCAGTAGCATCGACCGCCGCTGAGGGGCTGCGCCTTACGCACGATCTGAAACCGGACCTCATTGTGACCGATCTCAATTTGCCCGATCGTTCGTCGCTCGAACATGTGCGCACTCTGATCGAGCAGGCACCGGGAATACCGATAGTGGTATTAACTGCATCCAACTCCTTGAGCGATGCGGTAGAGGCCATGAAACTCGGCGCACGCGATTTCATCGTCAAGAATTTTGATGCGCACTTTAACGAAGCCTTGAGCCTAGCCGTTTCCCGAGTGCATGCGGCGATGCTGTTGGAAGCTGAGCGTAAAAGATTGCAGCGCGAAATGCAGGTGTTGCGGGTGGCGATCGAGAATGGCAAAGATGCCTTGGCTATTGCCGGCGCCGACGGACAGCTCCTCTACACTAACCGCTCCTTCAGGGATTTTGTCGAGCTTTGTGGCGGCCGCTCCGACCTATTGTGGTCGGTTCTCGGTGATAAGGTGGTAAAAGCGGAGCGGCAGCGCGATACCCTGCGTGCCAATTTCAGTTCTCTGCCGGACGGCGCGGTTTGGAGCACCGAGATCAGTTTTAGTGCCGAACGCGATATGGCCTTCGATCTTAGTCTGTCGGCAATTCCAGTAACCGGGGGGGCAGGACGGCGTACGTTAGTGGTTTGGGTACGCGACATCAGTGATCAAAAGCGGCGTGAAAAGTTCCAGCGCGACATTCTTTCAACTACTACTCACGACCTCAAGGGGCCGCTGGGTGCGATCATTATCTCCTCCGACATGCTGGGTGAGATGTTAAAAGGGCAGGGACGGGCTGCGGACTTGGCTCTACGAGTCGGCTCCTCGGCGCATACAGCGGTGAATCTAATCGATGAATTTCTGAGTGCACGCAGAATTCAGGAAGGGAATTTCATTCTCAAGCCTACCGAGCAAGATTTGCATGCGCTGATCTCGGAGGTCCTGCATGATTACGAAACCATCGCGGCCTCGCGCGGAATCGGACTGAAGTTTGAAGCTCCCGCAGAAAGCGTTCCGTGCCGCGTAGATCGGCTCGGGTTTTCTCGAGTTATTGGCAACCTTCTCAGCAACGCTTTAAAATTTACGCCGCGCGGCGGGAGCGTCCTGGTGCAGCTAAGCTTTCGTGACGATGATGCGCGGATTGCGGTGTCAGATACCGGCAGCGGCATGGAACCGTCGGAAGTGCAGAAGATCTTTGAGCGCTTCTCTAGACTCGAAAAGCACGCTCAGACAGCAGGGTCAGGATTGGGGCTTTTTGTGGTTAAGAGCATCGTGACCGCTCATGGTGGACGAATCGATGTCACCTCTCAGGTGGCTAAGGGTACTACCTTTGATCTAATCTTTCCGCTGCGGCCCCCCGTAGATGGACGGGGTGAGCTAATTTCATTGGATTTTAACTGATGCAGCTTCCCGGCGGTCTAAACTCCTTGAGTCCCGGGTTGGTGGTGACTTTAGCCTGTGCGGTGCTTTTGCTGGCGCTTTGGGCCGTCAGAGGTCTAGGGCGCAGATCTACTGCAGTCGTGCGCAATCCGAAGGTGTGGGCCAAGACCGTCCGGTTTTCCAACAACCAGTTAACAGCGATGCGCTCGTTGTGGCATTGGTATCGAACAGACAAACCGCCCCAGGCGGACCCGCTGCAGCATCTCACGCCGAGTGAACTGGCGGATCTAATCTCCAAATGCAGTGAGGAGTTCTTACCCGGGGAGTTTCGCACCCCTGCGAGCGCCGCCGAGCGCATGGCTTTAGTGGAGCGGCTGGAGCGCCAGGGGATGGAGAGTTTGCATGCTGAGATAGTAGCTGGCATGAAATACGGTCGACTTGGGCCGGCTAATGATCTATAGATTCGGGGGAGCAAATATGCGCAAAAAAAACATCAGTTTATTTCTAGCC
>JAIBBU010000023.1:0-42500 GCA_019694515.1 Oligoflexia bacterium
ATTGCGAGCGAAGCGAAGCAAACCCTAACGCTAAGGCACTTTTTGCTTTACCCAATTTTAATTGGGAAGGGGTTACTTTGCCCTATATCTCGGAGTGTGCGCGCTGCCCCGGCAAAATGGTAGGGATTGCTTCGCTTCGCTCGCAATGACAGAAAATCAGTCCTCGAAATATGTAACATCGGCAGTAATGACAGAAGCATGCTTAAAAGCATGAAATCCTCTTTAACTTCTCCGCGCCAACGCTAAGCGCGGGGAACGAACCTCTAGTTTTTGAGATAGTCGCCACGCCCACCGGATCGCCAATCGCGGCTTCTAGCAGGCCCTTCGAGGCCGCTAGGCCGAAGCCGATCGGTTCTTGTTAGCTGCCGCCGGTTGCAGAAAAACTTCCAAGGCCCATCGCTGCAATCCATCAAGCTCCTCGTCGCATTCGAACTCGAAATGCTCGCCATCGGCCCAGCGTCCTGTGCCGCTGTAGCCGGAGTCTGTGACGTTTAGAGTCACGATTGAGGAGCCGTCATCGAAACCGAGTGATCCGAGGAGGATATCTTCAGCGCGGGTGCGATCATCTAAAAGCAGGTTTTCTGAGCTTGTAACCATAACTTCACCACCAAACCTTAAACTACTAAAGCAGAACTCGTCGGATGAAGGGGAAAGGGAATATTTGACTGACGCAAAGTATACGTTGGTGTCTTGAAAACTCAAGAAATTCCGAGCGCTCATTCCCAATCACCGGCGAGGTCAGAAACGGACGCTGCTCTCCACAAGCCTTGAACCAACGACAGGAAACACCGTTTCTGCTGGTTCGGGGTTCCCCGGGATATTGCGGCAGCACTCCCAGTCTCTAACGAGGGCCCTTTTTTATAGGCTATCTAATTAACCTGGTTACATTTTTTCGATTTGAAGTCGATAATCACACTTGGGCCATGGTGTCAGGGGCGCAACTGCGCCTCTCTCCTGAAATTGAGTTGTGCCCGAAGCATCGCCGTTGAATCGGCTGGGTTACAGGAGGCCCGCTTCGGGTTTGATTCTCAATCGTTTTACCTAATCTAGCTCCACCATGGCCCGCTTTTTCTATGGGACAGCTCGAAGAGTTTCTGCACGATCGCATTCAGCAATTTGAGACCTTGCGATCGCTACACGCCAGCGATGCGAGCTGGCGAGCTTCTGAGCAGAACAAGACGCGTCTGTCGTTTCGCGATTTTGCGCTCAATTTTGAGCGCTTCATGGATCTGATTGGCCCGGCGCTGAAGAGCGGCGGCTATAATTTGGGTCCAGCCCGGCGCGCCACTATTTTTACCGACAAACCTCGCACGATTTACCGCTTTTCGTGGCCTGACACATTCGTGATGGCGCATCTAGCCAGGGCGTTGGCGGCAACTGTTGAACCGCAGATGTCGAATGCGCTCTTCAGTTATCGCTCCGGTCGGGGCTCCGTGCAGGCTTTGGAGCGATTGGCTCGATTTCTGCGGCAAAACAAAGCTCCGTTTTTCGTGTGCCGCCGCGACATCCGTCATTTTGGTGAAAGTTTGCGGCACGAGTTCGTGCGGGCTGATTTCCAAAAATTTGGCTCGACTAATCCAGATCTGGTCAGTCTGATCGATCGCATCTGTCGATTCGAATATGAAGATGGAGGCGCTTGTATCCAAAACCAGCGTGGTCTGCCGACAGGCGCGTATTTGCAGCTGGTCTTTGAGAACCTCTATCTGAGCGCTCTCGATCACGAGCTCGACTGTTTAAGCGCTTCGACATATGTGCGCTTTGGTGACGATCTGATCTTCCTAACGACGGATTTTAAACAAGCGGAGCTGGCGCGAGCGACAATTGAGCGCTTTGTTGCGGAGCGCGGACTGGAGCTTAATCCCGAGAAGTCGGCCTTCTTTTGTTTGCAGCCGCCGGCGCTGCGGGGTTTTCGGGATGCTGCCGGTGTCGAAGTGCGCAGCACCTTTCGGCATTTGGGGCTGGTCGTGGACTGGCGCGGCGAGATCAGCTTGCCATCGGACAAGCTCAAGAAGTTGCAAAAGTTAATCAAAGCTCGAATCGCACGCTCCGCCGCACTGCTGCCAAAGGACAGCTCGATCGAAGAGCGCGCAGTTATTCTAATCGAGACGGCTAAGAACTTGCTCTACGATACCTTTGCCATAAGCGATAATCCGATTGCGACTTATCTGGGGTATTGTCGAAGTCGAGAACAGCTACGGGCGCTGGATCGCTGGGTCGCGATGTTGATCTTGAAATTCGCGGTACAGGGCGGCTTCAAAGCCGCAAATTTTAGGAAGATCTCGTTCAAGCGCTTGCGTCAACTAGGATTGCCGTCCGTGCAGCACATGAGGAATAAGCATGAATTCCCGATCCGCTATTGAGAAAATCGAGCGATCGATTCTCGCTTCTGCGCAGGCCTACCGTACTGCGCAGGCCGCCGAGACAGGCGGCGCCGAGTTCGTGAAATTTGTCTTTATACGGCAGGGCCGCTACGTGTTATGGGCTGCGCTGCTGATGTCGCTTAACTTGATCGAGCTAGCCGTTCTTGCTTCGTTCCACTACATCTTCTTCCCCCCGGAGTCTTTGACCTTTCTACGGGTCTTATCGAGCGTCAGTCTATTGGGGATCTTTTGTGCTCTGAGTTGGCGTGTTTCAGAGCGAGAGATCTTTCGCGGACGGTCGCGGGAATTTGCTGCCGGTGCGGTGGCGGGGCTGGCACGGGCGATCTTCGCCTGTGGCACTATTACCAGCTTAGTGCTGCTTAGCTATCTAATCGCCTTTTCGCGACTGACCTTGCTAAGCCCCCCGATCTATTGCGCAGTGATGGTCTCCTCAGTGATGGCGCTGCCCTTCGATGTAACTAGTGTTTTTACGCTCTTTGCACTGAATCGTGTCTCGCGCCTGCCATTGCCTAGGTTCGTTCGTCCATTGTCGATCGGCTTGTATCTTGGGGCGCTGGTCTTCCTCGCACTGGATCTCCCATTGCTGTATCTAGCAGCCAGTTTGGCACCCAGAGTCATCCTGCTCGGGTCGTTGTGGCGACTGGTTACCGGACAGAGCCTGGGGACGCTCTTTGGAAAAAGCAGTCTGATCTTTAGTCCGCGCGCGCAAGCGCCGCTGCGGCTAACTTTCGAGAAGCTTTTTCGATTTGCGCCGCTATATCTTTTGATCGAGGCTACTTTCTACCTGACCTACCGCCCGTTGGGCTTCGTCGAGAATAACTTAGCATTGCTGGTCTTTCTCGCGCACAAACTGGTCCATACCTCGGCTTTTATCGGCCTGAAGTGGCATCTCTCTGCTGCAAGGCGCATTCGACTCGCGGTTGTTTCGCACAATCGGATTGCTGTGCAGGAACGGCTGCACCGCGTACGCATGGCGCACCTCTATTCTATTCTGCTTGTGCTGCCGTTGCTTCTATTAGTGCTATTGCAGGCTAAATTGTTTTTCTGGCTTTCTCCTACCGGTGAGTACTTTCGTCCAGACTGGCTCGTACTGCTGTTTCTGGCAGGAGTGATTGCCGCCCGTTCCGATGCCCTGGTCTCGACTTCGCTGCTGCTGCATTTGCCGATACGAATGCGTCGTACGCTGATCTTTGTCTTGCCTAGTATGGTGCTCGGAGTATCTTCACTCCTGTTCAGCCGACGATTGGCTGGGTATGTCGACCCGCTGGATTTGATGAAGCTCGTTTTAGTGTTGGACGCCGCGCTGGGTCTATATTGTGCCCGGGTGCTGCGCGGTTTCACGGTAAGCGCCGTGTTGAGTCCAAAAACCGATCTACAGTCAGAAGCGTGGCCACGTTACTGCAATTTTTCCGAGTTGGTTGGCATTGTAAAACAAGCCCAGGCTCGTGGCATTGATAGTGCGATTCTCTTTCTGGAGCTTTGCGCCGGGACCCCGGGAATGCGGGAGCTGGGTATTGATGCAATCGCATCCCGAGCCGCGGGGGTAAATCACGCGCTGGCGCATTGGGGGCAGCGCTGTGTGTTGCTGTATTTGCCAGAGCGAAGTCCGCAAGACTTGCGTAAGATCAGCATTGCTTGCATGCGGGAGCTGGGAGCGGTGCTTGAGGACCTGCGGGTCGAGCGAGTTGGCCAGGCCGGGTTGGGAGTGACGCTGGAGCGGCTATTCGCAGGCAGCGGCGAGGCGGCCACCGAGCTCTATCGCCGTGCTGCTCACCGCAAAGGCTTGAGCCGGGGGTTTGTGATTAATCCGCGGCATGAAATGATTCTCAACCAGATTGAACTCCTGGCGCAGGGGGTGCCGGCTCAAAGCCTCAACGGGTTGCTTGAATCGTCCGGGATGACGGTCTGGTTAGCACGAACAGGATGGCGCTTTGAGCGGCAGGTGCTTGAGTCCGGGGTGCTAGCAGAGCAATTATTATCGCAGCTCTATGAAAACGGCGATCTCTGGTCGCCTGCTCTGTGGGGCAAGGAACTTTTTCGGGGTTTCTTTCACCTCACGTCTGCGCATGGGGTGAGCGCGATTATCTATCTGGAGCCGCAGTTTAGAGCAGAATTGCGCGAGCTTAGAGAGGCTGCCTTCCGGAGAAATCTGCGCGGTGTGCTTAACTATTGGGAGATGTGGCAGTCAGAATCGGAGCCCGCAATATCGGATGAATTGAAAGAGGCGCCCCATGCGTAGAGTGGCGGAGATTCGGATCGGAGTGCTGCTCCTCGGATGTCTGATTTTGACGGTCGGATTTATTTATAAAACCGCACTGTATCGCCGCCTATTTGGGTATCAGCGTTATCAATTCGTCTCAGCGGCGCAGGCAATAGAGGCGGCACTCTCATATCCCGAAAATCAGGCCGATAACCCCACCGCTTCCCAGGTGCGCACTTTGAAAATATCCTTCCCCATATCTTTATCGGGGCATGGCTGTGAACTGGTGTATGGCCTCGCTAAATATTACCATCTCGCGCGTCCGGAGGTAGAGCGTACGACCGATTACTCGACGCTAACTCCCAGATATCTATTCAAGTTCCGGTACGATCTCAAGAACAAAAGGTGCGAATCCAAGGATCTATTTATCGAAGAGCAGGATCGACCCAGCAAGATCGATCTCGAATTCGTGAAATCAAGCTTCGATCAGTCTCACATTTTGGAGGCACCACTTGGGCCCGCTTTGCAGCTCAAGCTTAATGCTCCCCCGTCGACTGACGGTTTGAATCCTCAGCTCCAGCTTCGTGCTGAACGCACGCTCCATCCCAGCGAAGTCAGCACCACACGGGCCGCCAAATTTTCGTTTAACGCGGCGGCCGGCCATGTAGAATTATTAATCCATCCCCAGCAGGATCTTTACGCCCTGCTCGCGGAGGAGATTGATCGGCGCATCGTTAAGTGCCAGAGCACGAGTGTTTGTGACTCGATCAAAGTAGCGGTGGCTAGAATTACCGATCTGCGGGTGCTGCAGCTGCTTGATAAAGCTAGCGCTGCTGGTCTCATGGTGGAAGCGATTACAAACTATATGCCGCGTCACCGTAAGGAGCAGTACTCGACTCAGCCCCAGCATGTCAGGCTGGCTTCTTTCCCCTGGCTTTGGCTGCGCGGCAATCCTTTTGCGGCGACCAGCAAGGGTATTCTTCCGATGCATACGAAGTTCATCGTGTTTGGAGATGACCTTGTTTGGAGTTCGAATATGAGCCTGAACTCCGATCGGTTTTATAAGAGCCGCCAGTTTTCTACCATTTATAGATCAAAGGAGGCTGTTCGTATTTTTCAGGAGATCTTCGCGCTGATTCGCACCTCGCTGTTTTATCCTCTGCGGGTTGATTCCCGGGATGCTATCCAAATTCTCTTGAATGCCGATCGACCGCGCGGTTACTCGGCTTCGAGCCGCAAACCTTATCTGAGTATCGATACCGAGAGCGGATTAGCGACGAGCGCTTACGGCATTCTATATCACCGCATTGAGGCAGAAGCAGGTCCGCTGAAGATAGTGATGGCGCCGATTACCAGTTCTTGCCAGTTCTACGGACGAGAGCTGTGTCTTTTCGATCTTTTGAGGCTGGCCTCCGACGAGCAGCGCTTAGAGCTGTATATCAACTCCTGGTTCTACTTCGATCGTACCAAACCTAATCAGGGCTACTTCTGGAATGACGCGGCAATCAAAGACAATTTAAGCACCAGCAAGAGCTTTGATCCTCTGAGGCAGCTTTTTTCTGAGAAGACGAGGGATTTGCATCTGATGTCGACCATTAATGGCGACTATAGTTTACATCACGAGCGGCTCGCGCTGCTCGGAGACAACGTGGCGGTGATGGGTTCAGCGAACTGGGCGCAGCTCTCGACAATTAATACTATCGAGATAGTTGATGATCGTTCGCTTTATGCGAAGCTTGCACAGGAGCTCAACACTTTTACAGAAGCGTATTATGTATCCAGAAAACCTTCTGGCGTGCGTGCGGCGGTGGCCTATAAAGACTGTGAGTTTTCTTTCGAACGAGATTTGCTCCGAAATCTGCCGTCGCCGGCGCCATTTTATTTTGAGGAAGATTGCATACGGGCGCAGTTATGGCGGGATTATCCCGCAGCTATGAGCGCAGCTCCCGAGTTTGTCATACCGCAGTATTCCGCGATGAATTTTTCGGATCCGGCGCTTTTTAGCTCGATGGCGCTAAAGCGGGTTCCGTTAGCGGAGGCCCTGATGGCGCGTTCTTCATATCAGTGCATGCTCAATCCCCAAGACGGTAGCACCTTGATCGTACGGTTTGATCAGAGCTGCCGCCGGACGGGGGGTGGTTAGCTTAATTCGTTCGCCGTCCGCCACCGCCAACCAATGAAGCCGGCGCCGTACAGCCTAGAGCCTGGCGTTCGAGCGCTCCGATGTCTTTGATTCCCCCGGTCGGGCATTCAATCGTCTCGTCATTTGGCGTGACCAAGCTGATATCGACACCAGGCTTTAGTCTAATGTCAGTGACCGGTGCGGTGTACAGATTCTCGCCACTGCCGGTTGAGCAGGCGCCTTTGTCGATCACGGTGCTGATACGGTTGTTGTTGGCGCATGCTCCCGCGGTCGGCTGCAGGGCGAAGTCATCACGCTGGTAGTCGACTGGATTCGGAGCGGCCACCAGGGGATCGGCGAGAAAGACCTTTGCGGGTGCGGTGTCGTCATTTAAGTTCCCGGTTTCGACCAAACTGTGGTCTTGAATCGCGCCTGCGCAATCAAGATTGCGAAGCGTCGAGATATTCTCGATGCCCCGATTGCCCGAGATTACCGTATTGGCGATTAGCGGCCGCTTCAGGGACGACGCAGTAAATCCGCGGCAAGCCACCCCCACACCGGTAATATTGCTGGCATTGCCGACATATTTGTTGGCCGCAATCGTGTTGTTAATCAATTTGACCTTGAGAGCGTTGGTGTTAGGAGGAACTAGGATCCACTGCCCGGAAAAGTTTTGCTGAAATCCATCTTCTCTCGCAGGCGAGTTACTCTGAGTATACATGTCGCGATTCATGGAATTGTCGATTAGGATTCCGGCACCAGCGGCAGTGCTGGACGAAATATCTGCGATTCCCGTCGTCCGAACTACGCCGCTATAGACCTGTTTGCCGTTGTTGATCCCGACATTGGTGTAGTCAAAGTAGGGAACATGTTCGTTTCGTTCGATTGAATTTGCGTACACCAGATTGTTGGAGAGCAGCACCTCGCCACTTACCGAAGCGTCGGCGCAGAGATTTTGCTGCATCTCGCGCCAGTCGCCGAGCATGCGGTAGCGGCAGATGTTTGAGATATATATCCCCGCGCCGCCTAGCATGTTCTGGGCCGGTCCAAACGTGCGTAATGGTTGCACCGTAATCCCTGTATAAGGAGCGCGGCGGATAATCGGGGTAAACTGCCGGCCTATGAAACTCTGAAAGTAATCGGTGAAATCGTCTGGTCCATAGGTGTTATCCACCGGCACCAGCGTCTGCTCATTGGCATCGAAGATGCCATTGCCGTTTGCATCGATCTGCTTTTTAGCTTCGAGAGTCGCCGGATTGTTATCAAACCCGGGAAATACCCCGCACCAATCATTCAAATTGAGGGGATCTGAAACTGTTCCTGGTGCGTTATCAAGGGCGCGGCAGCGCCCATCCATTTTGTTGAAGGCCACAACGTTGCCGCTGATCTGTCCCCCGCAGCCCTCGAATGTAATGCCGCTTCCAACGAAAGAGTGGGAGCTGTTTCCGCTGACAATGTTGTTGAGTATATTAGGCGCCGCTTCCCCTAAGCAGAAGACTCCGCCGACATAGCCGCCGGTCAAGGTAAATCCCTGCACGGTCGGATGATATACCTGGGCTAGGTTCGATACATCAGTGGGAGAGCTGGTGCGGGCGCTTTCATTGATCGTGGCATTGCGTTTGCCCATGATCATGATCGGCGCGCCGCCTGATCCGGAACCGTTAGAGTTGGCCTTTTGGGGACCAGGAGGCACTGAATTTAAAGGATCGGCATTAATGATCGTGGTGCTGGGACCCGCGATGCTGCGTAACGTCAGGTTTGATTCCGAGATGCCGAGCCTCTCGTCATAACGTCCTGGCGCGACGAGGATCAGATCTCCGTTGTCAGCTGGGCTGTCCCCGGCGTAATGCACCAAGGAAGGATTGCCGGTGGGAGGAGTATCTCGATCGAAATCGTTGTAATTGTCGCCGTCATCGCTAATCGGATCCAAGCGTTGGCCGTTGCTCTTTAGTAAGTGTCCGGGTGTGAGGATCGAGGCGTCGATTGCGTCACCGATGCGGCAGAAGGTTCTATATGCACACTCTCCGGCTCTGGAATGACAAAGCAGATCGGTGGGAGAAGATATCAGTAAGCATTCGGGATCATTCTTATTCACAAAGAACAGGTCTCGGAATTTTGCGGTCTTATAAAGAGCAGCGGCTGCAGCGGTACCACCCGCGCTCGCCCCTGCTTCAGCTCCAACGATACTGACATTTTGATTGATCAAAGCACGCACAGAATCGGCTTGGTTAGCGGTGCCGAGCGGCACTCCGTTGCAAAGATTGGCGGTGGTTGAAAACACCGGAATGATTGTGCGGCCGACCTCGCTGGACATGATCGTCATGTAATTTCCCCCAGCCGCTGCATTGTTGCCCTTGAACCCGATCGCCCACGGCTCGACCCGTGAATCACCGGTTGCCTGCCGCGCTTCGTCCATCGGGTGATCCAGTCCCAACAGGTGTCCGATCGCCTTCGCTAACTGGTACTGCCCCTGGCAGCTGGTACGCTGATTCAGGACCGCAAACTTATTTGCAGCTTGAACCGTCCCATCGACAGAGCTCGGTGCGGTTGTAAGCTCACAGGTCGGTACGCTAGCACCGGGATTAGGGTCTGCTGCATACAGCAGGTTAATATCAGCCTTCTCAGCGCTGCTGATAGTGTGGATCTCTTCGAACTGGGCGGAACCAAACCCGCCGACTGAGACAAGGTTGGAGAGCAGCGTCGTGATTGGGTAAGCAGCCTGGCTCTCGGTTTGAGATGCCGATACGACTCGTAGCCAAAACGGCACGCCACTGTTACAAAACGCTTCATTCACATCCTGAATCTCGGTGTTGATATCTGTCAGCACCGCAGCTTCGCGATCGGCCTGTGTATATCCAAGGCGGCTGGCTACTGCCTCCGGGGTATAGAGAATTGCAAGATCGATTGGTTGCCTGCCATCAGGCGTGCAGTTAAGCGGATTGAATCCGCAGACGTTATTGGCCAGCGCGGACAGGCCCGTCACGGGAACGCTTGGAATTCCGGTAACCTCCGCCCATCCACGATAATCAGTGTGGAGTGTCACTCGGGAGGCGTTAGGGTACTGGGTGCTTCTAGCCGGTTTAAAGGAGTAAAACGCACTATAGTTTTCCGGAGGCATCGCACCAGAAGCGTTTTGGCAGATCGTCTGACTGACGGTGCCCTTACTGGCGCCGTCGGCCAAGCTACGCATCAATCCGGATCTGCTCCTGCAGATATAATTCCCGGCCCGTGCGCTGACGCTTCGGCCAAAATCAATCTTTACATTGTTAATCGTGGGGGCGTTGGAGAAATTGCGGATCGTAATGTGTTCTGAGCTAATCGCAGCGACATTCACCGGAGATGTCTCACCGCTAGTGGTAGTTGTAGTCGGATCGTAGTTAAACAATGGGCGATAGATCGGCGTAGTTGGCTGTGGGATTGGAGTAGGCGCTTCGGAACCTCCGCCGTATCCAATCGGAGTCGGAGAGGGGGCCGGCTCGATTGATCCCGATCCGTAGCTATCTGTATTGGAGTTCAACTGCTGCGCAAGCTCCGGTGCGCCGGTAGCCGCAAACAGGCAAGCGATTCCAATGACTGCTGTCAAACTGGCAATGAGAGATCGTAGACCGAAATTGGATCTGGACATATAAACCTGCATTGAGAGAGGCAGCTTCCCGGCAGACCACCATTTGGAGAGGCCTGGCTCGATCCGGCGATGAAGTACCAAGTTCTTAGATTCCCTAGATTTATATCGGCAGAGATCGACCGCGGCTAAAAGCCCCACTCGCTCGCGCCAGACGATCTAGCATAGTGAAATCACTGAATTTTTAGTGGTAGATGGTACCTATCTGGAGCTCCCCAATACTCTTAGATGGAGCGTCCGCCCATCTTTCTCCGCAGGAACAGATGATTTCGGCGGAACCGGATCGCGGGACCGAACCTTTATCGAAGCCCTGGGTGTGGCGCTGCAAGCGAAGATCGGTGTCGTTTTGTAGCTGTCCTCGACTCATCGGACATTTACAACAACGATACCGATCCACGTTCCGCTCGCCATCGGAAGCTGTGCCTATCCCGCTCCGCCAAAGCGCGGCGGATCAAATCCGCCCCCGCCTGAACCGCAGCTAGCCGCACCGGCTTGGCGCTCGATCGCTCCGATATCTCTTGGTTCGAGGCCATTGTTCGAGCAGTCGTAACTCGACTCATCACTCACTAAAGTTAGATCCATGTTGCCAAATCCACGGATATCGCGAGCCGGAGCGAGAATGGTGTCTCCGCCAACCACCGGCGCGCACAACGCCTTGTCGATCGACGCGCTCGGCCTCAGGCCGCTGACGCAGGCTGCATTAATCCCCGGCAGCAGCCCAAAACTTTCGGAGGTGTAATTATATGGATCGAGGGCCGTGATGGATCCCGAGGGCCGCGGCTCAATCGTCGGATCGGTGAGAAATAACCCCGCCGGGGAGCTGCTTGCGCTTACCCCGTCCCCGATGACGACGCTGTTGCTCGTGGTAGTTACGTAAGACGGACAGCTTACATTTTGCGTTATACCGGTCGTGCCTCCTACATAATTACCCGATGCAATCGTATTCATAATGCGAAGTTGTATGCCCGATAGATTGCGGCACGCTACGCCTGCTCCCGTTATCCCGGTAGCGGCACCTCTATAGCGATTGTTAGTTACCGTGTTGTTGACTAACTTGACCTTTAGATTGTTAGTAGCTGGAGTGGTGGGAGTAGAGTCGTCGGCGCTCGTATAGCCATCGCCGCTAGCCAACAGATCTCGGTTTTCAAGCCCATCGATCAGAATCCCTGCGCCCGCGGGGGCGTTGTTCGCTAAGTCGACAACTCCATTTGTGCGTACCGTGCCTTCATACACCACCCCGCGGTTGCCGCTTCCTAGATATACATTCGTGTAATCGAAGTATGGCTGATTAACGTTGCGATCAATGACATTGTCGTAAACCACATTGTTTGTGATCAGCAGTTCGCCGCTGACTGACCCATTGGGACAAATATTTTCGGTGCCCTCTCTCCAGTCAGCCTTGGGTCGGAAGGCGCATACATTGGAAACATAGATCCCAGCTCCGCCGGTCATGTGTTGAGCCGGTTTAAAAAGCCGCGCCTGCTGGGGTGCGGTGCCCTGATATGGAGCAACTCCCACAACCGGGGCGAACTCTTTACCCACTACAGACATGCGCCAGTCAACGAAGTCCTGGGGGCTAAAATCATTATCGGCAGGAACATGCGTTTGCTCCGATGCATCGTAAATACCATCATCATTTGTATCAACTTGCTCCCACGCTTCATGGGTCGCAGGATCCCCATCGCGGCCGACAAACACATTACACCAGTCGCTCAAGTTATACGGATCGGAGATGGTCCCCGCTTTATTTGCAAGGGCCCGGCAGATACCGTCAATGCGGTTTCTTGCGATCACATTACCGGAGATCTCTCCGCCGCAGCCCTTGAAGCTGACGCCCCCGCCCTGACCAGAATGAGAGCTGTTATCGATGATTATGTTGCCGATTATTTTTGGCGCCGCTTCTCCCAAGCAGGACACTCCCCCCGCAGAGATCGTGCTGTGTCCTCCTGCCAGAGTGAATCCCTGAATCGTCGGATGATAGACGGCTGAGCCGTTCGAAACATTCGACGGCGTTCCCGTTCCCGTGATGTCATCGACAGTGGAGTTTCTAATACCCCAGATCTGAATTACGGGAGTGCCGCCGAAAGCGATCGATCGGGATGGACGATTGCCATTCAAGGGATCAGGGCGTGCATCAATAGTCGTTAATTTTGGTCCGGCGATGCTGCGCAGCGTCACATTTGATTCGCGAATTCCAATTCGTTCGTGATAGGTGCCGGGCGCCACAAGGATTATATCGCCGATATCGGCGGGAGTGTCCTGAAGATAATGAACGTCCGTTGGTGCGTGAAACGCTGAAGGTGTGAGCCGATCGGGTTTTTCGTCCCAGCGCGCCCGGGCAGCATCGAGGAACCGACCAGGAACGAAAATTGAAGCAGTCACCGCATCCACGATATACTTAAAGGTCTTGTAAGAGCAGCGCGAAGTATCCTCATAGCAAGCGTAGAGTTCAGCCTCTGTATCAACGCAGTCGTCGCCCTGACAGTTCTGGTCAACATAATAGTAGTCACGATACTTCGCGGCAGTCAGCGCGGCTGCGGCGGCAACCGATCCGGTGAACGTCCCGCTGCGTCCCTCGATTGTAATATTTCCCTGTGTTAACGCGCGCACACTGTCGGCGGTGTTGGCAAGAGCCAGGGGGACGCCACCACAAGCTCCGCTAATCGCTGCGCTGGTAGTAGAGAAGACCGGCAGCACATTTATTCCTGATGCGCTGCTCATCAGCGTCCCATAGGGACCGCCGGCGCGCGCGTCAGTGCCTCGATAGCCGCGTGCATAGCTGGCAATCCTCGTATCGCCGGTTGCCTGGCTGGCTTCGGCTGTCGGCGGATTGGCAGTGGTATCCCAGCTGTGATCCAGCCCCAGGAGATGACCGGCTAACTCGGCAAAGGTAAACTGTCCGCGGCATTTACGATTGAGCACCGCAAAGGCATTCCCATACTGTGCGATCCCATCGGCTGAGGTGGGAGCGGAGCTTAATCCGCAGCTGGCTGTAGTGTATGAGGTGTTAGCTACATAGAGAAAATTTAGATCCGCGCCGTGCGATGTCCGCAAGCTATGAACCTCTTCGAATTTTAGACGTCCTTCATTCTGAGCCTTAAAATCGGAAAGTAGAAAATTGGTATCTACCCCGTAGCCCTGGCTCTCGGTTTGAGCCGCGTTTACAAGCCGCAGCCAAGCGGGGACCGCGCTGTTGCAAAATGCTTGGTTGGCATCGGCAATTTCGTTCACGATCTCCGAAAGCACCGCGGCTTCACTTCCGGCCGCCTCCGCTGCGCCGTTTATATCTGTGCTGATAGATTCCGGTGTATAAAGCACCTGCACGTCTATGATCGTTTTTCCCACATGTGAACAGGCACCCGGGGCAAAGGAGCAGGTCCCGGAAGCGATGTTCGCAAGGCCGACGCTGCTTCCGCCCGTGATGCCGTTTAATTTCGCCTGTCCACTTTGATCGGTCTGAAGAGTAATGCGATGCGACCCTTTGGGTTTGAAAGTTAGAGTGCCTGTAAAGTCAGTAATCACGGCATTGCCGTTTCGCTTCCAACACATGCTGAGATTGGCGGAGCCGCGAGCTGCGCCTGTGACGGCGTCGACCATCCAGCCGCTACGGGAACGACATAGATGTTGGCCTACTACCGTATCATTGAAGGCGCCCATTTTTAGCCGCACGTGATTCAGCAGAGCGTAAGAGTCAAAATTATCGATGGCTAAGTAGTCTTTATCGAGAGCCGCTATCGCTACGGCGGGCGAGGAGCCGTCCTGAGAGCTGGTTTGTAAGATCCCCGGATCATGGTTGAAGAGGTTATAGAATAACGGTGTTGGTGCCGGTGTAGGGGGAGGGTTCGAGCCGCCACCGTACGAGGGGGTTGGGGTGGGATCGATTGAGCCGGCACCATAATTGATACTCGCTTGGGCCGCCCTGGCCGCAAACGGCAGATCACGATCGGCAGCTTCGGAAACAGCGCCGAAGGCCAATAAGAATATAGCGAGGACGGAATAGAACCGAAAACTGTGCAACGCGCAATGCAGCCCCGCGCCCATAAAAAACCTCAATGATTTCTGAGTGTTCAACCCTAAGGCCTATGATGAGCAACCGCCATGCCAAACCCAGACGAATTCAACTGTTGACTGGTACCCTTTCACTGCTTTGGTCGCCATTAGCTCTGCCGCCGATTAAGCCGCAGCTTGACATGAAACAGCGTTGGGTCTTGCAAGTGCATGAATGCGCCGACTAGAAGGGAGCGCAAACTGACACTGTTCGACCATTCTCCACAGCAGGTGCAAACACTTCGTAAGAAACATTTCCTGGTACCCGCGCGGGGTTCTCTGCACTGTGTTGCTACTAGCGAGGACTGCGCCGCGCAGTCCTCAGTCACCTGCAGCGACTATCACCTAGCCCCCATCTCTCGGAGGGGCATCCACTCCGCCGCTAGATCCGCAACCTGGTGCGGCCGCCTGGCGTTCGATTGCACCAATATCCTTGGGAGCCAAGCCGTTGTTGTCACAGTCGGACCCGGGCCCTTCTCCGACTAGTATAATGTCGCTGCTAGCGAGACCTCGGATATCGCGATCGGGCGCTATTATCGTGTCCCCGTCGACCACCGGCGCGCACAATGCTTTGTCGATGGCACTGCTGGTTCTAATCCCGTTGGTGCACGACAAACTTACACCTGGAGCGAGACCGAACTCCTCCGATGAGTAATTATAGGGGTCTAATGCCGGGACGAAATGTGGCGGCCTCGGTTCAGTAGTTGGATCAATTAGAAAGAGCCCCGCTGGCGAAGTGCTGACGTTGATTCCATCGCCTACAACGATAGAAGCGTTGCTTGATGTTAAATAGCCCGGGCAGTTCAGGTTCTGTATTGTGCCGGTAACGTTCCCTGCATAGTTGCCCGAGACTACCGTATTCATCACGCGAAGCTGCATCCCCGATAAACCGCGGCACGCGATGCCGGCTCCGCTTACGCCCGAGGCTGCGCCCTTGTAGCGATTGTTGGTAATCGTGTTGTTTACCACTTTGATTTTGAGGTTATTCACGCCAGGAGTGGTAGGTACGGAGTCGTCGGCGCCAACAAAGCCGTCGCCGCTGGCAAGTAAATCTCGATTTGCCAGCCCGTCAATCAGTATTCCCGCACCTGCTACGGAATTGTTGGCAAGGTCGACAACTCCATTGGTCTTGATGACTCCGGCATAGACCACGCCGCGCGAACCACTGCCTTGGTACACATTGGTGTAGTCGAAGTAGGGCTGGCTTGCGTTTCGGTCGATTACGTTGTCGTAAATTAAATTGTTGGAGATCAGCAGTTCGCCGCTCACCGACGCATCGGCGCAGATGCTTTCGACGCTTTCTCGCCAATCGGCCTTGTCACGGAATTGGCAGACGTTGGACACATAAATGCCAGCTCCACCAGTGATGTGCTGGGCAGGCTTGAATAGGCGCGCCGCTTGGGCGCTAGTGCCTGTATACGGGGAAATTCCGATCACCGGAGCGAATTCTTTGCCTACGATCGACATGCCCCAATCCACGAACTCGTTGGGGGTGCGGTCGTTGTCTACCGGCACATGTGTTTGTTCCGAAGCGTCGAAGACGCCGTCGCCGTTAGCGTCAATCTGGGTCCAAGCTTCTAAGGTGCTGGGATCGCCGTCTCGACCTACGAAGACATTGCACCAGTCTCTTAAATTTCGCGTGTCAGAAATAGTGCCCGGTTTGTTGTCTAATGCGCGGCACACCCCGTCGATGCGATTGCGCGCGATCACGTTACCCGAGATTTCGCCGCCGCAGCCTCTGAAGCTGATACCGCCCCCAGAACCGGAGTGCGAACTGTTGTCGATGATGATGTTACCGAGAATCTTGGGCGCGGCCTGACCCAGACAGGACACGCCTCCGGCCGCCATAATTCCGTGGCCACCGGTTAGTGTAAAGCCCTGTATGGTGGGGTGATACACCGCAGCGGCGTCAGATACGTTCGAAGGGGTTGTCATCAAGTCGCTGCGTTGGCCCCAGATCTGTACGACCGGCAAGCCGCCGAACGATACGCGACGAGACGGACGATTTCCATTCATGGGATCCGGACGCGCATCGATCGTAGTAAGTGTGGGACCGGCGATACTGCGCAGCGTAACATTCGACTCCCGAATGCCGATGCGTTCATGATAAACTCCGGGAGCGACCAAGATCAGATCTCCGATGTCGGCCGGACGATCCTGAAGATAGTGTATATCGGTGGGTGCGTGGAAGCGAGAAGGGTGCAATCTGTCAGGTGTTTCATTCCAGCGTTCCATACCGCTATCAAGGAATCTTCCAGGCACGAAGATGGACGCGCTTACGGCATCCACCAGATTTTTAAAGGTCTTGTATGAACACACCGTGGCGTTTTGGAAGCAGCCGTAGAGTTCCCCTTCCGTATCGACGCAATCGATACCTTGGCAGTTCTGGTCGACGTAGTAGTAGTCACGGTACTTCGCGGCATTGAATGCCGCTGTGGCTGAGACGGAGCCGGTGAAGGAGCCGCTGCGGCCCTGGATCGTAACATTGCCCTGAGATAGCGCTCGAACGCTATCCGCAACGTCCGCGATCCCGAGCGGTACTCCACCGCAGGCGGCTCTGACAGTTGAGTTGTTGGTTGAGAATACCGGTAGTACGGTAACGCCTCCGGCGCTGGTCATCAGAGTCCCGTAGTTCCCAAATCCATCCGGTCGCGAATCGTAACTTCGATAGCCTCTCGCAAAGGGTGCAATGCGAGAATCCCCGGTGGCTTGACTGGCCTCTGCTGCCGGCGGGGTCGAGGTCGTATCCCAGCTATGGTCAAGACCCATCAGATGGCCTGTGAGCTCCGCCAATGTGTACTGACCTCGGCACCTGCGGTTCATCACGGCAAAGGCGTTTGTATACTGGGAGATTCCATCAGCAGAGGAAGGTGCGCTGGTTAAACCGCAGCTGTTAATGGTGTAGGAACTATTGGCCACATATAGAAAACTGAGGTCCGCGCCGCTGGTCATGCGTAACGCATGCACGCCTTCAAATTTGTTCCGGCCTTCCGCTTGCGCCTTGAAATCGGATAGTAACAGCGGCGTATCGACACCGTATGTCTGGCTATCAGTCGGTCCTGCGTAGACCAATCTTAGCCACGCTGGCACGCCGCTATTACAAAATGCTTGATTGGCATCGGTAACTTCGTTCACTATCTCGGAAAGTACAGCCGCTTCGCTTAACGCCAGGTCGCCGTTCAGATCGGCGTTAATGGCCTCGGGGGTATATAGGACCTGAATGTCGATGATGGTCTTGCCGCGATGAGTACAGCTTCCAGGCTCAAACACACATGCTCCTGCGTTGAGTGTCGCTAGGCCGGCGGCGGAACCGGTGGCTGTCCCGCTTAATCTTACCTGTCCGGATTCGTTTGTTTGCAGTGTTACGCGGTGGCTCCCCTTAGGCCTGAATATTAAGGTGCTGGTAAAGTCGCCGATCGCGGAGTTGCCGTTTCTCTTCCAGCACATGCTAAAATTAGCAGAACCGCGGACAGTACCGTTCCCGGCATCCGTCATGACGCCAAGGCGGGTGCGGCACAGGTATTGCCCGATCATGGTATCATTGCCTTTACCCATTCGAATCCGCAGATGATTCAGTGGAGCATAGGAATCGAAATTGTCAATTGCTAAGAGATCCTTATCGAGTGAATTGATCGCAACCGCTGGGGGCAGTCCCATGGAACTGGTATGAAGTTTTCCAGGATCGCGGTTGAATAGATCGTAGTATGCCGGACCTGTTTGAGCCGGCGGCGCAGTGTCGGATCCACCCCCATAGACCGGTGTAGCTGTGGGGGTGGACGGCGGCGGCTCAAAGGATCCTGCACCATAGCCCCCGGATTCCTCTTCGGAGCCCTCTGACATAGTAAAACCCGGGCCCGTTGCAGACAACGATACGGGTGCTGAGATCGCTAATATTATGATTCCAAGAAAGGCGCCTAACCGATGCGCTGCAAGGCCCATACTCATGCGCATAAAAACCCCAATGATATGTGAGTACTGAGCCTTATGGCCTTGATAAAGCAACCGCCGTGCCAAACTCAGCGTGCGAGAAGCGGGTGCCGGTACCCTGTGAGGGAAACTCAGTCGGCGCTGTAGCCGCTAGTTCTCACGAGATCGGAAGCTCTGTCTCCTGCGAAGCGAGGCTGAACTTGTCGAAGCCAATGGCATCCATAGCATTGTGAAGGACGGGTCCATTACATCGAGCGGGGCGAAGCAATCCTGAGCTTTACGGCACTTCGCTCTTTACGTACCTTCAATAGTGTCAGGGAGAAGCCGCGGGCCCTTTGCTATCGGCTTCGTCGGAAATCCGAAAAGCAAACCTAGCCTACAAGCATTCGAGGCTGGAAGTTGATCGATCCAGTCCAGTGCCTGATCCGCACGGCACCATGCCGTTTTCGATCTCAACACTTTCACTGAAGCGTTGATTGGTAGCGGTCAGGAGCAGGGCGCCGCCAAAGAGAAAGATGAAGAACAGAATCGCGAGCGCCAACGAATACTCGGTCATCTGCACACCGGCTTCGCTGCTCAACAAATGATGCGCGCGTTCTCGCATAACTTTAAAACTTAATGTCCTCTCTCAAGATTCTGGAATAGAAGATGTTGCGGGCCACCGTATCGATATTATCTTTGGGATTGGTGATTAAGTCCTTCCAGTAACGCCTGTATCTCGCCCAGGCCGGACCGGCGTATGTTGGTGATGGTTCAGGATAGATGATAATTGATTCCGAGTTTTCCGGATTGTAGCGTGCGATGTAGGGGCTAAGAATGAACAGCGCATTAGCTTCCCGGTTGTCGCTCAAGACTGAGGTCGATATCTTAAAAGCCTGACGTAGATCTGCCACCGCCGCCTCGTGTATCTGAGTATTGAGTTCGTCGGTCGGAATATAGATCACCGTGATCGGACGGCCGTTGAAATCTCCCGCGTCAATCATCTCCCGAATGGCATTGCGTTCGCCCGCGGCCAGACGTTGATGCAATACAATTAAGATTGGGCGGCCTACATTGGAGGCGTTGTCGCTGCTGTAGTGCAGGCTGCCTAAGGGATGCCATGGATCGGAGAGCTGCGACTTGAAGAGTTCTGCGGGAGGCGAGGATGCATATGCCATAGGAAATAATCCCGGCATCTTCAGAGCTTGAAGCGGACTTGGAGGTGGAAGCTGATTTCCCGAGGAATCAACATAATGAAAGGCTCCTGGCGGAGCTTGGCGCGCAAGATACTTAAGCAATCCTAGAATGTCGGGCCGCAGGTCACGGGTCGCCCGTCTAGATTCGTTGTACACCGCGGGTGCAGAATCAGTTGGTACAACACCGAAGGCGTACAGTGGTTTTTTACAGATCCCCGAAGGGTAATAATTACTGTTATAAGCCGCGTCGGCATAAGGAGGGTTCGCCCGACTAAAAGGCGGGCATCGCGGAGATCCATCGCAGCTGGTTACCTGAAACAGCTCATTAGAATTGCGATCGATCAAGGGCAATCCGCCCTGTTCATAGGGGCACTTTTGCACTGCGCCTAGAACGCTGAGTAGCTCAGCCGCATTCAGGGTGCGCGATCTTGAATTCTCAAAAAAGTTGCTCGACCAGGGGTTCTCCTGATCCCAACGGTCGCTCGCGTCCTGCGGGTATGCGAGTGTCCTTGCCTTGCTGATCAGCCCGTATGCATCGGGGCGACTACTGACAGGTTCGAATTGGGAGTTTTCTATGGCGCCATCAGCGGGCATCGGCCGTTCTTTGCCATTGGCAGCCGTGCCATGGAAGAGATGATAGCAGTAGCGCAGCTGGTTTGCGATCAAGGCATGGTGTTTCTTTAATCTTGCGTAGGCCGCGGCGTCGCTAGCTTGATCTATTGCGCCCTTTCCATTGTCCCAGGGATCGATCTGTCCTCCTTGCGCTGGACGGAAGCTCTGCGCCAAGGAATGGTCGTATCCTGGTCCGGAACCATCTAGATCCTCAAATGTTCCGCCGTCATATGTAACAAAGGGAAGCTGATACTGAGCGCGGGCTAGGTCCTGCCCAAAGGGTACCAAGGCCACCGGATTGTTCAGAGCTACCGGGCCACCGGATTGAGCATAGCCTGAGGTTAAGCGGTTGGCCGTGCCGACCATTAGGACCTCAGTATTACTGCGTAGCTGGCCATGTCTCGTAGCTAACTCGGCTAGGGTAGTTAGTAGCGAATTTCTGAGAAAGATCGCTGGATTCATGCACGCCGCCAGCATCTGTTCACGATCGCTGGGGATTAAGCAATTTGGATCGGTGGGGTCCTCGCCGCAGGAAATATTCTCACCATAGCCGGCGGGGGGAACTTTTCTGGCATCGCCACTGCCGCCGCCATAACCATAGGTCTCATGTGCGATAGTTCCGCTAATCGGATCAGGCTGTATCAGCCGTGTGCCGCCCGGTTCAGTAATAGGATGCGGTTGAACCTGGGAAAAGCCGGAAGGTTTTGGAATAGCAGGATTATAGTTATAAAGCGGATCGAAAGATCTTCTAAAATCTGAATCGGTCGGTGCGTATTGCACTCTTGGAAAGCCGGCCTCATTTGAGCCGCAGTTTGGCTCCGAATCGTTGCAGAATCTAAACCGAGGGTCGGCTGCGTCTGTCGTCATCTGCGGAGCTACCGCCAGGGTCAGCCCAGGTATATCGCCATTTGCCAAGGAGTAGCTGCCCCGCACTGGAATCCACCAGGTCGAGCGTGCAGAGATCTTGGTCGAGAGAGTCGGGCCGGAAAAAAGCGATCGAGGAAACCAGGTTTTTACAACTGCGTCCAACTGGCAGGTGGCGGTATTGCCCGCGTTTGCGGTGTCGCTCCAGATCGCGGGGGGAAAGTTCGGATCTCCCGCGACCTCTCCCTGAAAGATGCAGTCGGAATGACATGAAGGGCCCAGATCGCTGCATCGCAGATCGCAGGCGGTAATGCCCAGATCTCCGAAGTTATGTCCGTTGCGGTCGCTGACAAACGGCTCCTCTGCCGTACAGCCGGCATCTCCTACGGCGCAAAATTGGCCGTCCCCCGGCATGGTGGGGATCGTCAGCCGGGCACTAAACAAGGTTGTGCCGGCCGGCAGCAAACCACCATTTACAATCTGGGAGATCTGCCCCTGAAAGCTGCTGGCCGCCTCCTTCTGAATCACGGCTCGAGCTGCTACGGTGCGGCACAGTATTTCGTTTTGTTCTGTGAGCGCCGTAGAAGCACGTTTAATCTTTGCGCTGTCAAACCCCAATCCCACTAGGACTGAGAGCACCAATACGGACATTATGGCGAGAAGCGGCAGCAGCACGCCCTCTTCGCCATGCCCACCGCGCCTAAATTTAGCGACCTCTTCCATGGTCCTCCTAGAACTCCGGAATATCAAAAAACATCCTTTTCTTCAGCACAATCAGCGGCGCAGCAGTGCTTCCTCCGATCATCGCTAGCAACGACACCAAGGGCCGTAATAAAAAATGCGCTGGTTGATAGCGGCATTCAAGCCCCATCGTGCGGCGGGGGGGATCGTCGGAGGTGGCAGTGCCTTCGTCAAATGCGGATCGATAGGAGACAGGGTCCAAGAAGCTGCAGGCCATGCACCCGCCCCCATTAGCCAGGTCGTTTGGATCGCAGGGACTTCGGAGCGACGGTCCGACACTCTGCCTCATACTCTCATTCACATACACCAGGGCATAGATGTATTCGGGGGGAAGATCGCTCAAATTCTTGCCCGAAAAGACCCCGGAAACTAGTTCGTCGTAGTACGGTCCAGCTTGGTCCCACTCCTCCGTGGCCAGCAAACCTTGAAGTCTGGAGCTTGGATTAACAGCACCGCTATCCAGCCAATCTTGTACATCGCTGATGATCGAAACTCCTAGCAGTTCGTTAGCGCCGCGAGTAGCGGCCAAGCGCAGCGACTTGGTTACGGCTGCATCTAGGCTCGACTTGCCATGAATAACCACTCCAATCCATATAACTAAAAAAATTCCGATCAGAAAAAAAGGCAGGGTCAGCGCGATTTCGAGCATCGTCGCTCCGCGCTCTCCGGCCCGATCGGATTCTAACACAGAGTGGACGGTCATGGTGCGGTGCTGCCTGAATTTTGATTATCTACGGAGGTGCCAACCCGCAAGAGCGTTTGCTGATCGGCGCGAAATACGGCAAAACCGATCTGCGTGCCGGTCTGCAGTGGATCTAATGTGCTCTCGAACCGTGTGATGGCCTCGGGCGGCAGCGGATTTGCAGCATCCTCGCAGTCACTACCATTCTTGTCGGTGGCGCCGCTGGGAACGATGCTGGCCGGACCGCCATCCACCGATTCAAGTAATACACCGCAGAGTCGGGGCTCTGATGCCGTGATGCCTCCGATCTGCTCCATCATGTTGAGAGCATTTACCATGACTGATTTTTGATTATCGAGCTGCTGCGTTACCTGGAAGCCCTCTAAGGAAAGCACCTGAAAATCATGTTGTGACATCTGCCTGGCGTTGTATCCGGCAACAGTGCGCTCCTCGAGAGAGTTCGCCATGAAACGCGGAATCAAAACATTTACCAGCAGCGGTACTATGACCACCACTAAGAGGGTGCAGATGATTACGAGCTCGATATGCGCGACTCCGCGCTGCGGCTTATTTGTGTTGGGATCTGAAAAAACCTGCATCTTGAACCCCATCAAATCTGAGGGCCACTAACCAAAGTCGGTCGGCCTCAAGAACCAATAAAATCAGTAACTTTTTCGCTGCGAGAAGAGCCTAAAGCTGCCTCTTTTTTAGGGCTGCAAGTCACGTTCCAGGTAAATCACCTAGATGGTTTCTTGCAGTCGCAACCCGCCCTGTCCCTAGATCGGCGGCCCGAGGGGGTTTGCTCCAGTGCCATTATTGTCAGTTTCTAACATTTTGAAATGATTGACGTTATTTGTGTACGAATGGAAGCTCTGATAGGGTCAAATAAAACTCTCCCGGAGCGCTAATGACTCTCTCGCCGGAACTGAAAGTTCCCCATACCAGGGTTACCCCCAGTGCTGACGCCACTCTACTGGAGCGAGCCGGTCAGTTTTGGGGGCCACGGCTAGAGATTTTGTGCGGGAGGAGTGGCGAGAGATCGCTCTTCTCCCGGCTCACGGCATACAACCGCTTTGAGCGCGCCTGGTATTCTGCAAAGCACCTCTGCGGCGTAACTGATCCCGAAACTCTTTCGAATTTTGAGCGATTCCTGGACCACTTCCAGCATCTCCAGGCTACAACCTTAAAGGTCGGCCCAATCATCGCTAAGCGGGTCAAGGAGAATTTTAGTCGTGAAGTCGCAGTCTCAGATTACCACCTAGAGAAATTGGATCCGCCGGAGGGGGGCGGGCCCGATGGTTATCCGAAACGCTGGAATTGGCGGACGCTAATATCAGCTGCCGAGATCGAAAGCAGCGAATGCGAACCGTTTCGCTATTCTGTCTTCATGGACGCCCCCGCCGGCTTCTTACTTTTGCATCAGGGAGTACCCTGTGCATTCACCTGCTTCTATCCGGCCGCGCCGGGAATGTTAATGATAAATTCTATTCAGGGGGTGCGCGGAGAGAAGTATATGGATCGAAGTGAAATCGTCACAGCGGACGTACCGGGTTGCCGTCCGATTAGATGGCGTGAAGCGCTGGTAGAGATCGTGAAGAGCTATGCCGAGATCGAAGGATGTCGCGCCCTTGGTATACAGGGCGGCAGAAATAATCGCTGGTTGCGCGAGCATTATAAGCATGGTTTGCGGAAGGGGAAGCCGCACATGGAATTATGGCAGGCCAAACGCAGCTACGATCGGACCGCTCGCTGCCTAGGGTTCTCGCCGATGTCGGATGGAAATTGGTATATGGCGTTGTAGCGCTAGTCGGCGCCGGGAATGTGGAGGCATAACCCGCCTTAATTTGGAAACAGGCGTTGCTTCGGGGGACCGCGAAATCTTCTCACGAGCTTTCGGATCAAGGTTGAAAACGTAAGCCTGCTAAACGCGCAACCCGGGCATTGTGAGCGGAGAGAAGTAAACCCTAACTTTAAGTCGAAATCGACGCTCTAGCTAAGAAGTTAGGAGAATTTCCTGCGCAATTTTCAGTCATTGGCCGTAGCTTGCATGCTTGTAAGAAACTTTTGCAATTACCAAGGGACAAAGCCTCCAATAGACATAATGGTAGGGTTTGCTTCGCTTCGCTCGCAATGACAGAAAATCTGTTCTTGAATTGTGCAACTTGTACAATTGTAGCTGTTACATATTTCGAAGACAAAATTGCTCCCCGTGATTCTTTTCCATGCGCTCGGCTCTGTCATTGCGAGCGAAGCGAAGCAAACCCTAACTTTAAGTCGAAATTGACGCTCTATCTAGGAAGGTAGGAAAATTTCCAGTCAGCAGCGCGCGGCTTGCCTGCTGGTAATAAACTTTTGCAATCACCAAGGGACAAAGCCTCCAATAGATATAATGGTAGGGTTTGCTTCGCTCCGCTCGCAATGACAGAAAATCTGTCCTTGAGTTGTGCAACTTGTACAATTGTAGATGTTTCATATTTCGAGGACAAAGTTGCTCTCCGTGATTCTTTTCCGTGCGCTCGGCTCTGTCATTGCGAGCGAAGCGAAGCAAACCCTAACTTCAAGTCGTAATGGTCTCTGGACTGAAGAAGTCAGGAGAAATTTCTGCAGATTTCCCAGTCAATAGCAGTAGTCTTAATGCTCGTAAGAAACTTTTACGATTATCTAGAGACAAAGCCTACATCGACATAAAGTTAGGGTTTGCCCGCCTCCGCTCATCTTGCCGCGAGGCAGGCTTTCGCTTTGCTCGCAATTACAGAAAATCTGTCCTTGAACTATGGAGCTATTCTGCTGCTTCGATGGCTTTGAGCTGCTGTCTTAGCAGCTCTTTAATTCCGCCGCGTGCTAGCTTGAGCATGTGATTAAAGAGCGCTTCCGAAAAAGGCTTGCCCTCGGCCGTCCCCTGGATCTCAATAAACTCGCCGTTGGAATTCATGACCACATTCATGTCGGTTTCGGCCTTGGAATCCTCGAGGTAGCAAAGATCTAAGCACCCTTTGCCTTTTACTAATCCGGCACTAACGGCCGCCACCTGTGGGCCCAATACCGAGCGATGAACTTGCTTCTCGCGGATCAATTTATCCAGAGCAATACGCAGCGCGACGTAACCGCCTGTAATAGAAGCCGTGCGCGTACCGCCGTCGGCCTGCAGAACATCGCAGTCGACTGTAATCGTGCGTGCGCCAAGCTGCTCAAGATGCACCGCGCTCCGCAGCGACCGTCCGATCAGGCGCTGAATCTCCTGAGTCCGGCCGCTCGGTCCGCGCGTTTCGCGTGAGGTTCGAGTATGAGTGGAGCGCGGGAGCATCGAGTACTCCGCGGTAACCCATCCGCCGGGCTTTTGTTGATCGCGCATCCAATTGGGCACGCCATCCTGAATCGTGACGTTACAAAGCACGCGGGTGTAGCCCATGCTTACTAAAACCGAGCCTTCCGGATAACGAACGAATTTTGTTTCAAAGTTAACGGGACGCAGCTCAGCAAACTGTCTGCCATCGACCCTGCGACTCGATGACGGGGAACGTTTAATCGGACGAGATTGTTTCATCTCTGAAACTTAACGCTAGCGACCCGGAAAGCAAAGGGCCGCCAGATCGGCGGCCCTTAAGGGGACCCTTCCTATTCGCCGAGTAGGGCGAATCCTCAGTTACAGCTGCTGTATTGGCTAGGCACAGCACCCGCTTCCTGCAACGCCTTGGAATGCTCGGCAGCTGCCAGCTTCTCAAGTTTTTTGCCGGCCGCACTGTTGCCGCGCAGTTTTCGCAGTTTAGCCAAATTCTTCAAGGCGGCGCTATAAAGCTGGTCGGCCTTCTGCTTATAGCTTTCGACACTGGAGACGTTGCTCACATTCACGCAGAACTGCTGATTTGCGCATTGCGATTGCACGCTCGGAATCGTCCAAGTTAGGTGCCAATTCTCGAGATATAATTTATTGCTCTGGTCGATCTGAGCCTGAGCGCGTCTCCTGGCTGCAGTGCTTGTGGAAGCGCGTTTGATTTGCCGCAGCACCGTATTCAGAATCTTGGACTGCCGCAAAGCGCTACCATCCATTCCGAACTGGTGTGAAGATATATTTACATTTTCACATTCAAGACATGATTTTCCATCACCGCCGCACACGCCGCACCGATCGGTAACCTTCGTACCGAAAGGAGTCAGGGCGCAATCCAAGCAGCTTGTGCCGTCGCCGCCGCAGACTCCGCATTGATCTACGATCCGGCGGCCCTCATCGTCGCCGTAGCAAATTTCGCAGGAGCTGCCATCTCCACCACAAACTCCGCACTGGTCGGGTTGAGACTGACCGCAGGTGACCCCGCCACAATCACGGCAGCTCGAGCCATCACCGCCCAGAACCCCACATTCGTCGATGATCAAATTCTTTTGCATGCAAAAACCGATATTGAAGGCACCGGAGTACTTGTTCAGATTGAAGCCCAGTGCCGCAAGGTCTGCCGGTGAAAGTACTGCAATCGGCCCTAGAAAATCTCCACTCTGAATTTCATTTAGTCCAATATTGTAATCATAATAGGTCATGTTGGTCGGAAGATCGCCGTACCCTGGTATGCCGTGCTTTGCATAGACATGATTCTCGTATCCCTGACGATCGCCTGAGCCGGGGCCGAGATTCGCGATTACCACATTCTTAGCCACGACATGTTTATAGACCCCCAGCGGCACGCCCGAATCATTCTTGGCATCGAATCGTACGCCGAACAGCTCTCCCGCACTGTGCGCTGCGGCAAAATTCTTGGTGCCAAAATTCAGGAAAAAATCGCCCCAAGTCACGCTGCCATTGGGTGCTGTTGCTTCAACAAAGCCGGTGTCGCTCGGCATGGATGAATTCAATCCGATACAAAACTGGTCCGCGGTTTCTTTGGCCGCGATGCCATGGATTTCGAATTCATCTCCGGCGTTGTCTCCCAGCAGGTCGGCGGTATATTGCCAGCCGTTTGCGTCCTTCTTTGAGCTGTCGACTTTTAGAGCTACCGCGTCGTTCCAGCATTCATAGGAGATGTTGATTAGTGCGCCGTCGTACACCGGACCGCATAGATTTTGTGCTGAGGCTTCAATGGCCGAGCCTGACGCCAAGGTGAGAGCCAAGCCCAACGCGATTTTCTTGCCAACGGTTAACATATGAAGAACCTCTTCTAAATTACGCACCCCATAATCCCGCGTTTCCGTGCATTTGCTCCTGTTGATCATGACGCTAATTTAGGAGCTGTTTTACGGGCACAACCGGACGATATCGCTCGAAATTTAAAGAAGGAAATTAGGGTACGAAAATCGCTTAAGAGGGTCTGAGGGGAATGCCGACCTATTTAATAATGAATACGGTTCTGGCCTGTGCTGCGATCATGCTCACCCTTACTATGTGGGTGCTGCCTGTCGCCCGCTATACACTCAGTAAGCGGCAGCGTGAATACGAGCTGCAGCTTCGCGCTTTCAAGCTCTACGCCATCAAGCATTATCATCCGGCTTTTAAGCTAGATCCCGAACTTAGCAAACTCAGCTATACCGAGATCCAGGAACGCTTCGACATTGAGGCCACCTACGACACGATTAGTTGAGTTTGACCTTCTCCTGGTCCCCCTTTAAAATTCAAACCGAAAAGCTTGATAGGAGAGATCTATGGACCAGTCCCAAGTTGCTACATTGCGTGATTTTCATTTGCCGCTCTTGGAATTCGAACACGCCACAACCTGCAAGGTGCTGGCGGCGGTGCCCAATGGAAAAAGCGGTTATACCCCCGATCCAAAATCTCAAAATGCTCTTGATTTGGCTTGGCATCTAGCTTCAAGCGAGATGTGGTTTCTGCACGGTGTGATCAATGGCAACTTCAACCACAAAGGCGCGACCCGCCCGGAGAGCGTCAAAAACATCTCCGATATCGTGCCGTGGTATCGAAGCGAATTTGCCGCGACCTTCGAAAAGCTCAAAGGCATGTCGTTGGCAGACCTGGGAAGGACGGTCGATTTCTTCGGAGTAGTAAAACAGCCCGCAGTTTGGTTTATCAATTTGACGCTGCGTCACGCTATTCACCACCGCGGTCAACTGTCGAGCTATCTAAGGCCGATGGGTGGAAAGGTACCTGCGATCTATGGAGGGTCTGCTGATGAGCCTATGTAACTTTATGCTGCATGCGGCGCCGCGGTTTGACTAGTCTACGTTAGCTGATCGATATTTGCGGTTGTCGAAGTTGATCTTTCTGTTTTTTTGTTGATTGGTAGCAGTATCTCCAATGCGACACGGACCCCCCAGTTTTTTGCGTTCCATGGTGCGAGGTCCTCGCCCCGCGGATCTTAAGCGACCGCAGCCGGATCAGTCTGAGCAAACGGCCGAGGAGCTGCGCTCTAAGCTGGCGCGTGCATTGGCGGAGATGCCAAAGCCCGATACGGCGGAAGTTGACCCCGCGGAAATTCAGGCCATTAAGGATTCATTGCAGGCAGGCAAGCTGCCTGACGGCGTCGATCTGCATAACGTCCTTACCCGCGGCTCGAAGGAACAGCGACTCGCTTTACGGGAATTCTTCACCACCCCCCTCTGCGCTGGAAGAAATCAAGATCTACTGCTGTCTACGGTTCGTCCGGCAATTGAGGGCGACCTGGCTGCCCAGAGCCACTACGAAAGAGAACGGCTGGTGCTGGTAGAAAATCTGCCAGACTGGGTGCGGGAGCAGTGGGAACAGGAACATCACGCTGCTTGGCGCACTATCGATCTCTTTGAAAAAAGGGTGACGATATACGCCGGGCGCAAGTTCAAGAGCAGCGTGCTGCCCGAATTTCGCTACAAACGGCTACCAGCCTATGATCCTCAGAGTTTTGGAGAGTTTGGAACAGAGCAGTCGGCGGACGGAATAATCTTTGACGTGCGGGGTGCGCTCTTTACCATGGCCGGAATGCGCGAGCTGTGCGGCTATCTGGATACGGAATGCAAGCTTTCGGCCCAGCGTTTAGGAGCGAAGCTATTCCCTCTGATGAAAGCGGAGGTCGAGCTTGGCTTGCAACTGCTCCTTTCTCCCACGATTGTTGGGGTACTATTCCGCGAACGCGCCCAACAAGAGATGACGGCGCTTTTTGCAGCGTTTCTGATCGAAGACGCTGTGCTGGCATACGATCTGCCGGCTTCCCCCAGAATAAAATTGTCGGCATGGCGGACGGCGCGTTTCCACCCTTGGCAGCTTCGGAACGTCGACCTGCTGAAACATGGCGAGTTTGTCGCACGGGAGCTCCGTCGTAAACTTAACGACCCCGATGAAATAATGGCGCAATTCGAAGAAATCTTGAGTTCTCCGCAGGCCATACGACGTTTTCGCAAAAATATCTTCAGGCCGCAGGACAAGGAGACAGGAGGTAGGACCGGGACGGGAACTGATCTCATAGCACCGCGGCCGTTCGAGTACGAGCCTCCGAGAAACAGACGGCTTGAAATTCAAGCTGCGTTAGAATCTTACCGCCGTCTGCAGGGAGAGGAGCGCCGTTATGCGCGGGCGTTTGCGAAGCTTGTCGGAGACTCGGACGCAGTTCAATCACGAGTCATGTTTGCTATTGAGAACGAGGGGGATCTTGATCAGCTAGTTATCGAGCTAAGAGCCGACCGTCCGCTCTCGGTGTTGAACGCCGATCTCGATCTAGAACTCGAGGCGGTCTCTCCCGAGGAGGCACAACGGGTGAGACTGCGATTATTTGGAGCTGAGGGCTTGGTCAAGGAACGACCCAGGATCGGTATTCGGCATACCCCGGAGTCTCTAGATCGATTGCGTGATGGAAGAATTCGGCATGCCGTCGAGCGCGTGCTTGAAAAATTTGTGGAAAAACCGGAACTCGCCGACATCAAGCCGCTCGTATTGGCTCCGGGGGTCTGGGAGATACGGGAACATTCGACCGGCGCGCGCGTCTATTATCTGCCAACCGATCAGGAGATTGTGATCCTGTTAGTGGGATCTAAGCCTAATCAGGTTGCAGATGTGAGCCTCCTTCCGAAGCTGCGTGACCGTGAGTGTCCGGTTTCCTAGCTGGACCCGAACTCAAGCTGTGCGCGCTGGTCGAATGAAAATCGGCCTATCCTACTCGGAAACGGTGCTGCTCGGTCTCTTGAATTTAGGGCTCCCTAACACCACCAGATCCTGGACAACTTCCTTTGAGATTCTCTTTCCCGCGCTCCTGTAGCCGATCTTCACACTCAGTTTAATTGAGCTTTCGCAGCTAGCTCCGAGCGTAGCATTCGGATCAATCTCAAGCAGCACCTCCGCGGGAGTTGTCTCGGTCGCCGGAGTTACAGATAGATCCAAGGCCGATAGCGGCACTAACTCTGTGTCTGCAACTTCGAATCTAGCAGCATCTTTGGGCTTAATTAGTTTTGCTTTGACTTTGAGATTAGTGCACCCTTCGCAAAGATTAGCGAGCTGTTCTTTTAGCTGAATTTCGGCGGCTGAGGTGATGAGCTTTGCATCCGGTGGCTGACAGGCAGCTGAAAGCGAGCTGCCGAGCCCTTGCGCGATACCGGACGAGGCGCTTGTGAGTAATACTAGACAAGCAAGCGCAGAAATTTTGATGATCGATTTCATTGGCAAACCTCCATATTAACCCTGTCAGGATGAGTCCTTTAGAATTGTTATGAGAATTTGTTTCCACTGGTTGCATAGCAAAATCAGCCCCTTTCCTTAATCGCGAACGCATCTCCCCAGTTGGTGTTGTCCCGGCTCGGGCACTGCGGTGAGATTGGACCAGCGGGCTGTAGTCTGATAAAAAGAGGGCCATGAGTTACAGTTCCGTTCGCCGCGCGTTAACCTTTGATGATGTGGCCTTAGTGCCGCAGTTCAATAACATTCCCTCTAGAACCGAGCCTTCTCTGGAAACTTGGCTTACTCGCAACCGTAAAATTCAGATGCCGCTAGTGAACGCCAACATGGACACCGTGATTGGCGACGACCTGGCCGAAGTGCTCTTCAAGAACGGCAGCATTCCGCTCTTCCATCGCTTCACCGAGTTTGCGGCGCAAAAGGAGTGGGTTAAGAAATATCGCGATCGAACCTTCATCTCGGCTGGCATTCACAATCTGGAGGAGACCCGCGAATTGCTGGAGCTGGGCGCCATCGGTGTTTGCATCGATGTTGCGCATGGGCATTCCGATAAGATGTTCCGGTATGTCGAGGCGATTAAAGAAACTCACCCAGGGAAGGAAGTCATCGCCGGGAATGTGTGCACTCCCATGGCCTACCATGATCTGGTAAACGCGGGGGCTGACGCAGTCAAAGTCGGGATCGGGCCGGGGGCTGCATGCACCACACGGCTTGTAACCGGATTTGGTGTACCGCAGTTCACCGCGATCTCGGATTGCGCCAAGATTGCCGAGAAACTACGCGTGCCTTTAATTGCTGACGGCGGTATCAAGAGCAGTCGTGAGGTGGTGATTGCGTTGGCCGCGGGTGCCAGCAGCGTCATGATTGGAAAACTTTTTGCGGCGACTACACAGAGCGCAGCGCAGAAACGTGAACGCAAAGAAGCGGGTGTCACCATTATGGAAGCCAAGTATCGCGGGCAAGCCAGCCAAGATTTTCAAGAGGATTTTTACGGCGGCTTAAAAGAGAAGACCGTTGCGGAGGGAGTCGATTTCTGGATGCCTGTTACCGGCACCGCGCAGCAGTTGATTGACACCCTGCTGGGCGGACTTCGAAGCGGCATGACCTACGGGGGAGCGCGTAACCTTAAAGAGCTGCAGCGCAAAGCCGAATTTGTCGAGGTCACCGGAACCTATTCCACCGAAAGCAGACCGCGACCGCAATAGGAGGACGAGGCTGATTGGCTGCAATCGAGCCGCGCGCTCTGTTCTTGCTGTAGATGTTGTATGTTTCGGGGGCGGATTTTCTGTCATTGCGAGCGGAGCGAAGCAATCCCTACCATTATGTCTAGTGGAGGCATTGTCCCTTGGTGATTGCAAAAGTTTCTTATCAGCACGCAAGTCGCGCGCTGCTGGCTGGAAATTGCGCAGGAAATTCTCCTGGCTTTTTCAAGAGCGCGTCAATTTCGACTTAAAGTTAGGGTTTGCTTCGCGCAGCAATGACAATGGCGCGGGTTTCGGCAGGTACTCCGCTCTCGAAATAAGTAAGCCAGTTCCGGGCTTGTCGAGGAAGCCACATCTTACGCCGCAAGCGACAATTACGTTGCATCCAAGCACCGGCAGGGTTTTCCCCTATCTTTCGAACGATCTGAGTAGCTTTAAGTGATCCTCTCACCTTCCTTTATCGACTAAATGATACTGCTGATTCAGCCGCTTCATAACATTTGACAGTAATGCGATTTGGCGCGAATTTGGAGCGGTCGTATGAATTTGATGACGGCGTTGAAAAGCTTTGTTCCGGGCACCCTAGAGTGCGACCGACGTATGGCGCATCAGTATGTGGACTTGCTGCCGGCAGACCGCATGGTCGCTGGCCGAAGGGCGCTGACTATGGCCGAGCACCCCGGGTCCGGATTATGGGAGGTGCGTAAGAGCGAGCGCCAAGCGATGCCGGTCAAAATTGCGCGAGGGATGGATCATCATCCCGATGCATTGACCTTTGAATTGATCCTGCCTGAGCACGGAGACCCTAGTTCCGCCAGTTTGACCGTATTTGAAACTGACAGCACTGTTGTCTTGGAGGAACGCAACACGCCTTTATCCCGCTATGTCTGCCGCGAAATTCTGGAGCGAGGCTTGCCTGCTACTGGACCTGAGGATGCCGCTGGTCTAAGTGCGCAAGCGTTCGGTGCTACACTTGCTGAAGCCGAAAGGCGAAGCGCCATGGGAAACTCCGAAGAGCCTGCGTAAGCTGATCCGCAAGAGCGTGCCCGAGCGCTCGGTCTAAAGGTCATTAAGTTCGATTAGGTCCGGAGCGGGATCGCGACACGCGATGATAGCAGAGTAGATGCGCTGCGACCTTGTGCTGTCTTATTATTTGCCCCATAAAAGCGTTCGCGCCTTGACCAGATCGAGATCCGCTGAGCCGTGCGCTGAACTGACATAGGATCTGAGTTGCCTGCGCCAATTGGGATCCGCGAGGTTAGCAGCTAGCTGCGTTAACAGCGCATGTTCACCGGGGAATAATATTCCAGAATCATCACGATAGCCGCTATTTTCGCGTACTGCCCTTAAGGCTGAAGCTTTCAGGGAGTTTTCGTTCCAGCCATCGAAGGAATGTGCAGATGGAAAATCTCGACCGCCCGTGACGCCGGGAACGTGGAGCGATACCATGAGGGCGCCTTCGCTCTCCATCATGTGCGCCTCCCAGCGCCCTAGCTTGGCCGTGGCGAATTGGGGTTTGGTATTGGGTAAAATCGCCGCGCCGGTATGCCACATTCCGCTCCCATCTAAGTATGAGACTTCAAGCAGCTGCCAATTTGATTCGATCTTACGCATTGCAGCGCGATCTGTGTCGAGCGTGCTGAGAATTTTAGTCCGCAGCTCTAAGAGTTTTTTCTCTGAAAGAAAAGCGCGGATGCCGCGATTCACAAAGGGGCGCTTTATTGCGCTCGTGTGATCCCAGGCCTCAAACACATCCGCCAACTGATTCGGCGCGACGTATATCGGTTCGCCGGCCAGGAGGTTAGAGAACGCGGGAGAGCAGACCCGAGATGATTCGAGTCCCAAAATCTTGCTGATGCCATCAGCGCGCTCCTGATACCGAATGAACTCGGGGTCCAGGGGAGGGAAGTTTTCGAAGCGTTGTGAAGCGGCAGAAGCAGGGGCTTGGCGCGCCGGCAAACTGGCTGCCAGTAGCGGATCGGGTGCGGCGCTTGAGAGCGCTAGTGCGGTGTGCAGTAGCGTGGCGATTCTTTGGAGCGGTCTCATTAGAAGCGTTATGGAAGCTTCGATGCTTTCAGGTACCCGTTAAGCGGCACTCCGCGGAGAACTCCGGTTGGGGTTCCTCCCGAAGGCCCGGAGCGCGTCGAGCTATTACTCACTTTACTTCAATTTTAGGCACGAGAACGAGAAACTTTAGTAAATTCAGGGGCTAATCTCGCGGTCCGATTCCTGCAAAGCTCCTAATCCGGTGGTTCTGTTCCAGGTGTGGTGGTTTGCAGTGAGAGGTTCCCGTACCCAATTCCCAGTGGCCTTACTAGCTGGCCCCAAAATTGCTTGTGCTAACCATTTTCCTGGTGTAAAAATTTACCAGTATGATGCAAAAAAATTACACTAGCCGATTTCAGCCACTTAGCCCGTTACGCCGTGCACTCTTTGCAGTGTGCATTTGTACTCTTTGTACATTATCGAGCTGCGGAGTTGAGTCCGTCGATCAAGCTTCGGACTCCGGGTCGCAAGATGGCGGGACTGAAGACGCTGGCGCGATTCAAATATCCGGGACTCTCAAAGGGTCTGACGGTGCTGCTTTGTCCGGGATCATCGTAACCTGCATGGAGAGCGGGGCTTCCGCGCAAAGTGCCACGGATGGTGGTTTCGAGTTGGCAAGCGCCGCGATCGGATCGAGCGCTTCAATTAGCTTCTTGATCGAGGGAGCCGGAATTGAAGTCACGAGCAATGGTGTGAATGTATCTCAAGACGCGAGCAGTGTGCAGGTGAATATCGTGCTGTCCGCAGACAAGAACTCCGCCAACGCCGAGCTGCTTACGGAAAGCGCGCCTCTGCCTACCCCGCCGCCGGGCGATCCGAGCGTCACGCCGGCGCCAACGGCCGCGCCCTCCACGCCCAGCAGCGGCCCGTTTGACGCTGATGGTAATACCACCAAGTTTGGGATTCCGAACGGCTTCACTGGAAATGTCCATCGCGGGAAAAAGAAATACATTGATGAATGTTCGGCTTGTCATTCCGGATTGGTTGGCACCGACCAGGACTTTTCACAGCTTAAGCGCACCATTGCTGGCGACCCCATGAATATCTCGATGCACGACGCCAATTTGTCGGACATCGTGGCGTATCTGCACTTTAAGAGATAAGGAGCGACCGGATGTTTAAGAGAGCCACTGATCGTCGAAACTTCCTCGCGGGTGCGAAGACTTTGGCTCTGTCGATGGCTGCAATGTTCTGCGCCACTTCCGCTCTCTGTGATTCGCTGGAGCTGCCGGTTTTGGGCGAAGAATTGGCTGAGCTACGCCGTACTCTACATCAGGATGAGGTCCTGATGCGCACGCTAAAGGCTAAATGCCGCGGCCCATTCTTGGTAAAACGCCGCTCGCGGTGTGATGCTGATCGTGACCGTCTTAGCAACCGCCGCGAAGGCAGCTTTCATACCAATCCCTTTAGCTCCGATACCGATAGTGATGGTCTAAAGGACCGCAGTGAATTGCTCAAATACCATACCGATCCCCGGAACTATGATACGGACGGCGATGGCATCTCAGATGGTGATGAAGATTCGAATGGTAATGGCATTGCCGATGAGGACGAGGACGACCGTCCGGGTGAAGGCCCTACCGCGGAAGACGCTAATGATTCCAGTGTTCCCGGTGCCTGCCAGCCGCCGAATTTCGATGCATCAGGAAATACCACTCAGTTTGGCATTCCCTCAGGCATCGTGGGTAATTCAGGGCGCGGTTCCACACGCTATAATCAGACCTGCAAAGGGTGTCATAGCGGAGCGGAGAAGGGCAGCAATTATGCCTTCGGACGGCTTAAGACAGCGGTCAACGGCACTCCCATGTTCTTGGCGCTTGCTGATGCACAAATTGCGGATTTAGTGGCCTTTCTTAACCGCACCCAAACCGGGGGATCCGGCAATTGTAACGGCAGTCCAACTCCGACTCCGGGACCCGGCGGTAATCCAACTCCGGCTCCGACCGCAACTCCGATTCCAATTCCAACCGCCTGCCCGGGAGGAAACTTTGATTCGCAAGGGAATACTTCACAGTTCTCAATCCCGGTAGGCCTCTCGGGGAATATTAATCTGGGTGCTTCGCAGTACACTCAAACTTGCAGCGGTTGCCACGGCATGACCGACCGCGGCGCCTTGCTGAATTTTACTCAGCTGAAAACCGCCGTCACCGGCGCTCCGATGTTCCTGACTGCGCTGACCAACCAGCAGCTCGCGAACCTAACGGCGTACCTAAATAGAGCTCAGGTCGGTGGTAGTTGTGCCACTCCGATTCCGACTCCAACACCGTTGGACGACATTAGCCGCGGCCGCCTTGTGTTTGAAGGGACCTGTAAGAGCTGTCACTCCCGTCCGAGCGAGTTCAAGAATTTAAGCCGCAGCGAACTGGATGAAGCTATTCGGGAGAAGCGGCAGATGAACAATATTCGTCTGACGGAGGACCAGTTCCGAGTGTTGTTCGTTTACTTCCGAAGTCTGAGATAGGTGAAAGGGTGAACTAAATGGATATTGCTGCTTTAATGATTGCGCTCCCAAAACTAGCATACGCCTTTGGAATGGGATTGGTTTCGACCTGCACACCGTGCGTCTATCCCATGATCCCGATTACGCTTTCGATTTTGGGCGCGACTGCCAGCGTATCGCGTAAGCAGGCCTTTCTGGTCTCATCCAGTTATGTGGGTGGCATCGTGCTGACCTATACTGCGTTGGGATTGTTGTGCGCCAAAACCGGCATGATGTTCGGATCGCTGCTCAGTAGCCCTGCTGTGGTGATTGGGCTTTGCCTCTTTCTTGCAATCCTAACCCTTCACACTCTTGATATTGTTTCGCTCCCCTTAGCACGACTGCAATCTAAAGCCAGCGCAGTGGGTGGGCGCGGCTACTCCGGCGCCTTCGTTATGGGGGTGGTGAGCGGCGCAGTCGCGGCTCCGTGCGTGGGCCCGGTGTTGGTTCTAATTCTAGTGGAAGCTGCCAAGTCAGCTAGTACGGTGTGGGGTGCAAGTTTATTGTTCTTCTACTCCCTCGGATTGGGGTTGCCATTTCTAATCTTTGGAACTTTCTCGGGATTGCTGAAGAAGATTCCACGCTCAGGCAACTGGATGTACGGTGTGAAATATTTGATCGCGCTGGCACTGATCGTCACTATTCTTTATTTCTTAAACACACTCGATCTTGGCCTGCTGAATGCTTTGGAACAGTCAGTTCCCCGCCTCGCCTGGGGTGCGCTGGCTGCGGTCGGGCTGGTTGCGGCGGTTGTTTCCACCAAGCGCAAGATTAAATTGCCGCAGCTTGTCAGTGCTTTCATCTTGGCGATCTGTATCTATTTTGGGAATCAGAACACAGCTGTCGGCTCCACCAATGTTGATCGAGTTACAGTGGCTTGGGAGCAGGAGATTCCGGCGGCGCTAGAGATTGGAAAGGCTGTCAACAAACCCGTGATGGTAGATTTGAAGAGCAAGTGGTGCATGGCTTGCAAAGAGCTTGAGCATACCTTCGCTGAGGCGCGGGTCGCGAATCAACTGCATCATAAGTTCGTCGCCGCGCAGATCGATTTCACTAAGACCACCGAGAAAACCAAGGCCATCTCTGAGAAATACAATGTGGTTGGACTGCCATGCGTCTTGTTTCTTAATCCGGACGGTTCTGAGATTGCGGGAACCCGGATCACCGGCGCAGTGAAATCTGAGGAACTGTTAGGTCGCCTCTCCCAAATTGAAAGCGAGTTTGGGCGGCGCTCAGGGACGCCCGGGTAGTAAGGTGTTAGCTAGCTCTAGCGGAGCAAAGTAGGTTTTAACGGATCTGGATTAATGGAGGGTTGAACATGAAGAAGATAAACTTGTTAGTTCTGACAGTGGCGCTCGCGTCATTGGTGGCGACAGAGCCTGCCGCCGTGCATGCCGCGGCCCGCAAACATCATCCGAATTATCTTGCGCAGGCGGTGTTATTACCACCCAAGGCCGGCCGCGGGAAGACAGTTTTCAATCGAAGCTGTAAGAGCTGCCATTCGATGGCCTCCCGCTTCAAAGGCTATAAGAAGGCCGCCATTAAGGGTGCCATCCGCAGCCAGCCGATGATGTCGGGGATTAATCTGAGCGCGCAACAGCTGGCAGACCTTGTGGAATATCTCAAGGGCGTCAAGTAATCGAACAAAATTTGAATGGAGAAGAAAATGGTAAATGCAAAGGATCGATCGAACAGCGACGGTTTGCGCTTAGCTGCCAAAGCGCTTGCCGGTTTGGCTTTGGCCTTGCTTATACAGTCGAGCCCGGTGCTAGCTTTGGAACAGGGTGAGCAGTCCCCCGATTTTACCCTGGCCAGCAATATTGGGCGTGACGTCAAGCTCTCCGACTACCGTGGCAAGGTAGTATTTGTGGATTTTTGGACCTCTTGGTGCACTACCTGCCAGAAGTCATTGAGTTGGGCCAATAAATTCCAACGTGAGTTATCGAATCCGGATTTCCAGGTATTGACCATCAATCTCGATGAAACTCCTGATGGCGCCCTGCAGTTTCTGCAGAAGGAGAAGATGAACTTGTTAGTGGCCTACGACCCTTCGGGATCCACGCCTGAGGCCTATCAAGTTGAGGCTACTCCGACCTCCATGCTGATAGGGCCGGATGGTAAGATTGAATTGATCCACTCGGGTTTCGATGATAAAGCTTCAAGCGAAATTGAGTTTAAGATTTCGGGTTTACTGAAAAAGGATCAATAGCAATGGTGGGGAGGAAGATCTTAACTTGCAGCTTAGTGCTGTTGTGCGCGGGCCTCTGCGGCGGCTGCGTTAAAGTTAAGCCGTGGGAGAAGGGAAACTTTACCAAGGCGCACATGGCGTTCGACCCGGATCCGCTGGAAGCGCGGTTCTATCGGCACGTCTACGAATCCAAAGAGGCCGCGTCCGGCGGTTACGGCGTTAGCGTCGTGGGTTGTGGCTGTAAATAGGTTCAATTCGATTCGCGGGTAGGAGAGGGATGCGACGGAAGAACAAGAAAAAAGAAGCGATCTGCCAGGCCAAGGCTAGAGGCTGCGCCGTTAAGAATTTATTGGCTGCAGCAGCTCTGATTCCAACCATTGGCGCGGGCATAAATTGCCACGCGTTGGGACCGGCGAAGGAAACCGAAGTGCGGTTTGCCTACATGTCGTATCGTGATTGGCAGGCGGGCCAGCAAGATCGCATGAAGATCAATGCTCCCATGACCTGGTTTCGTACCGCAGCGGGTGAGCATGTCGAGGTCGAGGGATCTTTTGTTTTGGATGCAGTGTCGGGAGCCTCGCCGCTGTATCACGATACTCTAAGTGGAGCTTCCAAGAAGGGCATTGAGGATAATCGTCGCGCCGGTGACATTTCTGCTACCTATTTTCTAGAAAGCTACAGTGTGACGCTGGGTCTTAGCTCTTCGTCGGAAGATGACTACGATTCGAATGGGGTCTCGGCCGAGCTGCGCCACTGGACTCCGGACAACAATACGCTCTTTCAGCTCGGCGTCAGTGCCAGTGACGATTCCATCACTTCCACTAACGACCCGAGTTTGGATGAATCGAAACATTCTTTTGGCGTTGGATTTGGTGTTAGCCAAATCCTCGATAAGGAATCCGTTGTACAAAGTAACATTACCTTGGCCTCGGCCGACGGCTATCTAACTGACTCGTACAAGAGTATGGACCTGCGTCCGCGCTCGCGCGATCAGTTCGCCTGGCTCAACCGCTATATTCTCTACATTCCGGAGCAGGAATCTTCGCTGCATCTGGACTATCGCTACTTTCAGGATAGCTGGGGCATCAGCGCCCATACCTTTGAGGCTGCTTACTATCAGCCGCTTGGTAGTGCTTGGCTGGTACGACCAAGACTGCGCTACTACACGCAAGATAAAGCCGAGTTCTACAGTAACTTGTTTCCACCCGATGACCCTGGCAGCGGTTTCTTTAGCGCCGATCAAAGGTTGTCCGGATTCGGCTCGGTTACCGCGGGGCTCCGCATAGAGCGGCAGCTAGGCGACAAAGTTTTCGGAAATATCAGCTACGATTACATCAGGCAGCAGGGATCGCTGGAGTCATTTTCGCCTGGATCGCCAAACCTCGATCCATTCAATGCCTCGATCCTTGGTATCGGGATGTACATGAAGTGGTAGTTTTCGAGCACGAGTGAACATAGCGATCGGCGCTGTGGTAGGATGCCAGCGCCATGGGAGCAATGATGTCTTCGACCTCTCAAGTCTTTGAGCGCTGTTTACGGTACATGCTGCGACCGATTGCGACCTTTTGCATTCGCAACAGTATTCGGCTGCAGGGCATTATTGCGGTGTTGAAGGAAGTCTTGGTGGAGGCTTCGATTTCCGAACTAGAGCGCCGCGGTGAAGATATCTCGGTCAGCCGCATTAGTGTGATGAGCGGGCTGCACCGCATCGACGTCACCAATATTCATCGTTTTGGCAAGAAGCCTGAGCCGATCGAAAACGTCACCAGCCGGGTGATCGATCGTTGGCATCAAGATCGGCGTTTTTCGGACAAACATAACAAGCCCAAAATTTTGGAATTCGAAGGCGTGCGCAGTGAATTTTTCGAATTGGTACAATCCGTATCGCGTGCGCTGAATCCATATACGGTGCTCTTTGAACTGGAGCGGATTGGGATTGTTGAGCGCGCCCCTCAAGGTTTAAAACTCCGAACCCGTGTTTACGTGGCGAAAGACATGGTCGAAGGCTATAGTTTGCTGGGAGAGGATACGCGCGACCTTATTTCGGCTGTAAGTGATAATTTGAGCAATTCGGAGGAGTTGCCGAATCTACATATCAAGACCGAATACGACAATATTCCTGTTAAGCACCGCGAAACCATTAAGCGTTGGTTGCTTAAGGAAGGTTCAGCCTTTCATCGCCGCGCACGGGTCTTTTTGGCGAAGCTCGATCGTGATTTTTCTCCCGAGGAGCGAAAATCCAAGGGTAGGTTGCGGGTTGTAGTAGGAAGTTTTAGCCGTAGTGAAACTGTAGATAAGTCTGAATAAAGGTTTTGTTATGCAAACTCGATTTCTGCGATGCCTGCTTGCCGCGGCGATCGTTATTTTCTGCTCGGTCGTTATTGGCTGCGGTGGCGGTTCAAAGGGAACTGGAGCAGTGGATTTTGTGGGACGGGCCGTCACTCTGTCCGGAACAGGAGTCTCAGGCGCTCAGATCACGATTACCTCCACCGGTGACTCGGGCACCACGGATGCGGATGGAAACTTCAATATCAGCTCGGCTGTCGAAGCGGGCGATGTAGAGCTGCTCGTCGATACCGACAACTTTAGCGCGACGACGGTAATTCCCAATGTCCCCGGAACCGCGAAAGTTGTGAGGGTTACTTTGGAGGTCGATGAGGAAAACGAAGAGGTATCAAATCGCGACGTCCAGGTAGAAGAGCACGAGCGCAGCGAGAGCGGTTCGGAATCGGATGGTAACAAATCGGACTCTGGCTCGAAAGAATCCAAAGATTCTCCGAGCGGTGACCGCAAGGGAACTGATTCTAAGGACGAAGGAAATAGAACCCCCACGCCCCGGCCAGCCGTAACTCCTCCCGAAGTGGGGGAAGCTACTCCGACAGCTGTGCCAAGGATTACTCCGACCCCCACGCCGAGTCACCACGAATCCGAGCATGAGGGAGAAGATGCAGAAGGCGAAGGGCGGATTACCGCACTTAGCTCCTCGAGTCTGACAGTTGATGGAATCGCCTTTAGACTAAGCGGCGCTACCCGCTACTATGATTTGCATGAACATAGCACTAGCATCGCCAGCTTTGCGGTGGGTACGCGGGTGCATGTGAATGGCACCTGGCATTCAGGCATTGCCGATGCCGAAACGGTGAGAATGACCGATTAGAGATTCGAGGCGTCGGCTTAGTGTTACAGCCGCCCGAATTCATACACCGGCCGATTGCCATACAACAGCATCGATACCGTCGGCACTAACTGAGTATCCACGGCGCCATGCGAGAGATGCGCATTAGCTCCAGCCGCCTTGCTCTCCTCTTGCTCTAGGTACCAGTCCTCAGAGCTGATCGTAATAATTGGCTGTCCAATCCCGTTCCTTCTTAGCAATCTTGTTAGATCGAAGGCTCCAGGTGGATCAATACGGGAGTCGGCAATTATCAGATCGCAAGAGTGTCCCTCTCTTCGGATAGCTTCGGTGAGGCAGTTCTTCCCATCGCTCACTAAGTAAAGCTCCGCGCCGGCGTTGCACAGTGAATGCCACACCAACTCTCGCAGCGCTTCGTCCGAAATTGCGGCGAGAATTTGCTTTGAAGCTAATTGGTTGGGGACGGAGGAGGGTAGATCGATCAATTCATGTGCGGAATACATA
>JAIBBU010000023.1:45000-47500 GCA_019694515.1 Oligoflexia bacterium
CCGCGGTGAATACGTTCCCGGGCCTTGTACACACCGCCCGTCACTCCATGGGAGCTGGTTTTGCCTGAAAAGATTGAGCTAACCGCAAGGAGGCAGATCTTAATGGCAGTACCGGTGACTGGGGAGAAGTCGTAACAAGGTAGCCGTTGCGGAAGCAGCGGCTGGATCACCTCCTTTTAAGAGATTCTTGATGAAACTAGACCGCAAGGTCGATGTTCTCATCCATGAATATACCTAGGTAGGAAACTCGATCTCGCTAGATTCTTTGGCCCAACATCTGACGATGTTGGTGCTAAATTTTTTGGCCCAACATCTGACGATGTTGGTGCTGGATTTTCTGGCCCAACCGCTGACGCGGTTGGTGCTGGATTTTAAGCTAGTCGGAATTGAGACGGTTATCTAAGTATTATTTGCTCCTGCTACGATGTCCTTGGTTCAATCGCATTAGCGGTTGAGGCGAGGCGTTCGACATACAAATAGCTTCTATCGATGATCCGTTTTTTCGGATTGTTCTTTCACAATTGAAGTTTTTTCCGAGTAGAAGAAGTTCTTATATCAGCGGAATTTTTTCAGCAGTGGCTGAGATTATTTCGATGATGTGCACGAGATACAAATGTCGATTTTTTCTGTATTGCTCTCTGGCGAGGCAGAAGAATCGACGAACGATAATAATGAATAATGGCAATATTTATGGTTCATCACCTTGCGGTGATGAAACCAAGTAATTTTAGTCTCTTCACTTAACGGTGAAGAAGGCTGATACAAAATTATTCACTATTCTCGAGCGCAAGATGTGCGGTCGTCTCGAAAGAGATGACTTGATCCAGTAGCTCAAAGTTTTTTTAAGCTACTAAGAGCGCACGGTGAATGCCTTGGCGGTAGAAGCCGATGAAAGACGTGGTATGGCTGCGATAAGCCTCGGGGAGTCGCCGAACAGACTTCGATCCGAGGATTTCTGAATGGGGAAACCCAATCATTAGATTACCCGAAAGGGTGGGACACGCAGGGAATTGAAAAATCTTAGTACCTGCAGGAAGAGAAATCAAAAGAGATTCCCCCAGTAGTGCGAGCGAAAAGGGAAGAGTCCAAACCTGAGGAGCATTGAAGTTCTGCGAACTTCAATGCGACGAAGACTACGCCGAAGTCCGTAAGGACGGAGGCGAGCTTCATAGATATTTGAGTAGGTCCGCCTACGCCCGACTTCGTCGAGGCTACGGCGTGACTCTGAGGAGCATTCAAGCTCCTCAGCGGAGCTTGAATGCTCCTCAGGGGTTGTAGGGCGTGTATAAAGCTGACCTAAGTTGATAGCTGAAGAGAGTTGGAAAGCTCTGCCATAGAGGGTGACAGTCCTGTAAGCGAAATTGACAAAGGCGGCGAGCACGTTCCTGAGTACTACGGGACACTAGGTATCCTGTAGGAAGCCGGGGCGACCATTGCTCCAAGACTAAATACTAACTACCGACCGATAGTGAACTAGTACCGTGAGGGAAAGGTGAAAAGAACCCCGATGAGGGGAGTCAAAAGATCCTGAAACCGTGCGTTTACAAGCAGTGGAAGTGCTATGGCCTTCGGGCAATGCACGACCGCGTACCTCTTGTATCATGAGTCAGCGAGTTACGTCTGTGTGGCGTAAGGTTAAGCCGATAAGGTGGAGCCGTAGCGAAAGCGAGTCTTAAAAGGGCGAATAAGTCACATGGAGTAGACCCGAAGCCCGTGCGATCTACCCATGACCAGGTTGAAGCTAGGGTAACACCTAGTGGAGGACCGAACCGGTAAAGATTGAAAACTTTTCGGATGAGTTGTGGGTTGGAGTGAAAGGCTAATCAAGCCGGGCGATAGCTGGTTCTCCCCGAAATATATTTAGGTATAGCCTCAGGCAATATATCTAGAGGGGGTAGAGCACTGAATGGACTAGGGGCCCTACCAGGCTACCAAACCCAAATAGTCTCCGAATACCTCTAGAGTCAGAACCTGGGAGTCAGTTGATGGGTGATAAGGTCCATTAGCGAAAGGGAAATAGCCCAGATCGCCAGTTAAGGTCCCAAACTTCATGCTAAGTGAAGAAGGATGTGGGAGGACTTTGCCAACTAGGAGGTTGGCTTAGAAGCAGCAATCCTTTAAAGAAAGCGTAATAGCTCACTAGTCCAGTCAGCCCGCGCCGACGATTTAACGGGGCTAAGCATGAGACCGAAACTGCGAATTTAGGATTATCTTCGGATAATCTGGAGTGGTAGGGGAGCGTCGTCTACGCATTGAAGCCGGATCGAGAGAACCGGTGGAGCGTAGTCGAGTGAGTATGCTGACATCAGTAAACGATCAGGGGAGCGAGAAACTCCCCCGCCGTATGTCCAAGGTTTCCTGGGCCAGGGTCATCCTCCCAGGGTAAGGCGGATCCTAAGACGAGGCCGAAAGGAGTAGTCGATGGAACACAGGTTAATATTCCTGTCCTAATTGCAATGTGCGATGGAGGGACGCAGGAGGGTAGATGATCCACATAGTG
>JAIBBU010000024.1 GCA_019694515.1 Oligoflexia bacterium
CTCCAACTCCGACGGCAGCTCCGGGGGTAACGCCCACCGCGACTCCCCAACCCACCATTCAACCGACCCCGGACCCTGGCTTCGGAGGAGGAGAGGGCGGATGGGACTTCACTCCCGAAGGAATGATACGCGGAGGGCGGTAGCGAGACGCTGTGCTGAAGGATGCCATTCTTTCGTTTCGATTGTTAAACCGTCCCGGTTGTTTTATCTTGAATCACTATCAGCTTTAGCTGCAGCTAAATACTAGTGTTCACATTCTTTAATCGCAGAATTCAAGCACGCGGCGCTACGGCAGTCGAGGCGGCTCTTACACTCCCTATCTTTTTGGGGTTCGTATTAATTCTGCTTGATTTAGGGGGATATTTCTTCTCCTATTGCGTGCTCTCATATGCGGCCCATTCGGCGGTTCAGGAAGCCAGCAAGCTCGAGCTGGAGGAAAAAACTGATCCTACTTCCTGTGCTAAATCTGCTGAGTTTACTCAAAAGTGCAAGAATTTTAGAAAACGGGTTTTGGAGGTGCTCAGCACCGCTGATGATATCGCTGATCTGGTCTCATCCACAGGGGGCAATGGACGGGTGATACGGCGCCAATTCCAGCACTTTAGCGCCGTAGGTCAAGTATTAACCATCCCGGGAGAGCAAGCGAGCTCGGTCATTGCCGGAGCTGCGCTGCTGCGGCCGGGGGAGCAGGCGACAGCTTCGGACGGCACGATATTAACGCACGTCACTCGGCCATTTGAAGCCTGGCCCGAGGCTGATTCGGTCGATAACTGGAGTACTAGGATGGCGCAGGATCCCCTCCAGGTATCGATACAGGCCACCTATCAACCGCTTACCCCTCTCTTCGAGCGGGTACCGATTAACATTACGGCCCTGGCATTTCGCAAGACCGCGAACTTTGCACGGCCTCCCCGGTATTACACCCCTAGCGGCGGCGGATCGGCAGCGTTGACCCCTAGTCCAACACCGGATCCGGCTACACTTCCCACCGCTACAGCGACAGCCACGCCGCTGCCCGTGGGCTGGTGCGACTGCTGCCACGCCTCGCCCCCCTGCAATGATATAAAGTGTTTTACCTGTTTTGGCCGTACGGCCTGCGCTTCGGGGAGTTTTTGTGGAACATAGAAGATTCACAGCTCGTTTCCTTGCGCGGATGCAAGATGCCTCTGGTGTGCATGTGGCCCTCCTGGCGCTCTGCATGTCAGTAATCGTGGCGCTGATTTTGCTTACGATTCAGACGGGCTATCTCAGTGCCGGGAAATCGCAGTTTAGCAAGATCGCCGATCTTGCAGCGCTTGCTGCACTCGAGGGGTACACTGAATCTACCGAATCAAGTTATGCAGACCGCATTGGCGATGGATTAGATCGAGCCATCCAGATCGCTTCCTCCAATAAAGTTACGGGAGTGTCGGCCACAATCGGCGCAGAATTAGCGCTGAATGATGCGCGTACTGCAGGTTCTAGCCGGGTGACATTTGGAGTTTGGTATCCGAAGGAGCCCTCGACTAACCCTCCGGCCAGCTGCGCTCCAGGGGGGGAGAAAAAGTATCCCTGCTTCGTACCTAATGCTACGGCCTCTGCTACATATGCCAATGCAGTCGAGGTCGAGCTCTGCAATGAAGCCGAAGCCAGCGCCATCGTAGTGCCGATCGGTCATAGCCGTCACCATATCTGTTCGAGCTCGGTTGCGGCGTTGCGAGAAAATTGCGTGGCGTTTTTGCTTGATGTCTCAACCTCTACGGTTATGGACACGCACTACAGTGTGGTCCTGCCCGATCCCGGCACGATCGCCTTTAGGGTCGGCAACGGTGGGAACCAGATTCCGTATATTGCTAATCCACCTTATGCTGCGTTGGCATTCTATCCAGCAGAAGTTTTGCAACCGGCCAGTCGTTGCATGGATGCCCAGTATTTTGATCCGGACGATCCGCTTTTTATCCCAACGCTCTTCTGGTGCACGATGCCGGCTAATCGTCCGCTTTCGGCGATCAATAATCCTAATCCGAAAGTTCATTATCGGGATGACTATGGACTGGTCTCGCTGAAAGATGGCGGAAACGTTCTAGTCGATCAGTTCTATAGTTCGCCCAGCAAGTACTACGGACCGCAGCCGTTGTCGGCCATGATGCTCTCAATGAATGTGGCGCTGGCGACGATGCAAGCGAGGAAAACGGGGGCGGACAAGGCGATGTTAATCGCTTTCAACCGCAATATCGTCAAGAAGATCCCGGAGGCTGACGCTGAAGGCAATCACGGACTAACCACCGATCTGGGATATCTGATGCAGCTTACCAATATGGAGCTCCGTGGACTACGTGGTAATAGGAGTGCGATGCCGCAGCACCCCAATTTTCTCGACGTCGGTTTTTATCCCCAAGTAGGAGCTGGAACTGGCGATACCAATATCGTCTTGGCGATGGATGTGGCGATCGAGATTATGAAAAATTCTTGTAGCGCCCAGTCGGATAAATCGATCATGCTCTTTACAGACGGAAAGTCGACATGTGTAAGGGGATATTCAGATGGGCAGCACCCGGCATTTTCTGTGGACTCCGAGTATCCTTCACCGGAGTATGACTATAGTTGCGCCAATTTGGGCTATGCTGCTAACGACGCAGTTAGTTATGAGAGTCGCAGCTGGGATCAGATCATCGGCATTGCGGACTCGATGGGGAATCCCTCGATCTTGCAGAAGTTGCAGGGTGCAGGAATTAGGCTTACTACGGTGCTGGCAGGGGAGGCCTCTGCTCCCAATTTCTTGAACAAGGTGGTCCCCGGTTCGAATCCTCCACGTTTCATGACACAAGAGGAGGCCTATTTGCTGGGTTTTGGCCACGCCAATACCAGCTATGCGCCGGCGGATGTGAATACCTGGTTCACTCTGTGGCACTCCTCGGGACCCAGTGCTGACGGAATTCCGGGAACTCAGCCGATTCATTTGGCCGAGTCCTGCGCAAAGGTGCCGCGCCCCGGATATTATTGTGGGGATATAAATCGTCTTTTTTCAGGCGTCTCTCTTGATACGGGTGGCACTTGGTGTCCGTTGATGCCTCCCTGCGCCCCGCTGGATCCGGCCTGGCAAACTAACAAGAATGTGAACATTTTGACTTTGCCCCCTTGTCCGGCTGGATGCACTGACGGGAGTTGTTACGACGAGAACAACAATCTTAAGGCGGCGGCCCGGGGCGATCCGGCATTTATGGCGAGCGCCGCTTGGAGCACCACGGGCGGGTGCAGCGGTGCACGCGATCCGGTCGGCGGATTTCCTACGGCTGAACAGCGCTGTGCCCTACGGAATATCACTACTGGGCAACAGGCAGCGGAGTGCGCACAGCAAACGGTGGCTGGAAATCCGTACATGCTGGTCAAACCAGACTAGCGGCACCATCTATCCGTGCTCGCCGAAATGCTAACTCTTTTTAATTTTTTGACCTGTCGCGGAGTCTTCGATGATGAAGCCTAACGCTAGTGCTTCCTTGCGCAGAACATCCGAGGCCGCCCAGTCCCTGGATTTTCGAGCGACGTCGCGCCTATCTAAAATGGCCTGCAGCTCTGGAGATATCTGGAGCTCCTCAGTCTTCCATTCCGCCGCGCCGAGACCCATGACCTGATCGAAATCCAAAACCAGCGCAAGCTTCTGCTCAGCGGGAAGCTCCTTGTCTCCGATGGCGCTCCAAACCGCGGCCATAGCACGGGGTGCATTCAGATCGTCAAATACCGCTGCGGAAAAATCAGCGGCATATTTCTGAGCAGCCGCGCTTAGCGCACTGGCCGGGGCGGCGGCCTCGGCACGCAAACTTATAACCGAGCTCTTCAGGCGGTTTAGGCTATTTTGCGCGTTTTGCATCGCTTCGACGGTGAAGTTAAGGTGCGAGCGGTAGTGTGAACTGAGTGCCAAGAAACGGTAGGCCATTGGTTCGAAGCCCTGCTTGATCAGATCATCGAGGACGATGAAACGCCCGGTGGATTTGGACATCTTCTCGTCATTGATCTTCATGAACTCGCCGTGCATCCAGAAGTGCACCCAGGGTTTTTGTATGGCGCCCTCGGATTGGGCGATCTCGTTGGTATGGTGCACTGGGATATGATCGATTCCGCCGCAGTGAATATCGAATTGTTCACCCAGGTAATGCATCGACATTGCGCTGCACTCAATGTGCCAGCCGGGATATCCGCGGCCCCATGGAGAATCCCACTGCATCTCCTGGTTCTCGAACTTAGACTTTGTGAACCATAATACAAAGTCCGCGGGGTGGCGCTTATTCGCATCGATTTCGACGCGCGCTCCCGACTTTAACTTCTCCAGATCGAGCCGCGCGAGTTTGCCGTAATCAGGCAGTTTGTTGACATCAAAATAGAGATTGCCGCCCGCGAAGTAGGTCAGTCCGTTGGCTTCAAGACGCTGCGCTAACTCGATCATCTGTTTTATGTGATCCGTGGCTTTGCAGACAACGTCCGGACGGTTAAGTTTTAATTTGTCCCAGTCCTCAAAAAATTTGGTGGTATAGAAATCCGCGATCTGCCAGGAGGTTTTGCCTTCGCGGCGCATGGCGACAAGCATTTTGTCCTCACCGCTGTCGCCATCCCCAACGAGATGACCGACATCGGTAATATTCATAACATGGGTCACTTCGTATCCGGCATGACGCAGCGTGCGGACTAAAAGATCTTCAAATAGGAATGTTTTGAAATTTCCGATGTGCTGGAAATCATAAACTGTGGGGCCGCAGCAGTAGATTCCAACGCGCGTACCGGCGCGTGGAATGAACTGCTCAAGCTGCCGGGTGAGCGTATTAAAAAGCCGGACCGGATGTTCCAAGATTATCCCTTTAGATACTTCTCTATCATTTCGCGCCCCAGATAGGACGCCTTAGATGAGAGTCCTCGGGGGTCGACGACGATAACAGATACCGCAATTCGTGGATTTTGAATAGGAGCGGCCGCAATAAACCAGTTATTCAGCCCGGGTGGATTGGTGCCTTTCAGTGTCCCGGTTTTGGCAGCCACCTTGATACCTGCCAAGGATAACGCGCTTTTGCGCGAAAATTCACGGCGCGAGGTGCCTAGCGTGGTGGTGTTTTCCATCATGTTAAGCAGGGTGTTGGCGGTTTCAGTGCGGGTTAAATGCCGTACGATCTCGGTTCGTGCCTGGTAGACGAGGTCTCCGCGTGAGTTGAGCACCCGTTCCACTAGGCGTGGCTTTGGCAGCATGCCGTGGTTGGCGATTCCCGACATTATGGCCGCCGCGTGCACAGGGCTGATTCTTACATCCCCAAATCCGGCCGCGGTACGGCTAAGCCCGTATGAATCCTCCGGTATTACAGCATGACTGGAACTAAGCGGCGCTTCCAGTCCCAGGTCGGTGTCGAACCCAAAGGTTTGAGCGTAAAAGCGCAGCGTCTTTGGGCTCAGATGTTTTAGCGCGATGCGGGCAAAGACCGGATTGCAGGACTTTCCCAGAGCTTCGGCCACACTCATAATTTGGTGATCTTTGCGGGCATCCGGCAGAAAATTCCATTGATTTAGCGTATAGGTTCCGCCGCGGAAGGCGATTAGAGAAGAGGGCTGAATCGCTCCGTTCTCGAGGGCGGCTGCGGTGGTTACCAGCTTGAAGAGGGAGGCGGCGGGAAACCCGGCATGCATCGCCAAATTGGAGATCATCGGCGACTTTTCGGCGATCGCCAGGATCCGGCCAGAGGTCGGTTCCATCGCCACGATGGCGGCGTGCGGAGCTGAGGCCCGATCGATTAATTCTTGGGCGCGGCGCTGCAGCGCCGGATCGATGGAGTAGAATATGAAGTCATTCTGACGGCTAAGCGACGCCACCTGTCCTCCCAAACGGCTGGAAAACTGGGGGAGAGGGGAAATTAGAGGCGCCACCCCCCGATTCATCTGAAGCCCCACCCGTTCCATCTGAGCCAGCGGAGTATTGGGTGCCGGTTCCGGTCGGACTACAGGTCTGGGGGTGGGAACAAAGTAGACCCGCTTGGTGCTCTTATACTTAACACTCTTGTATTTAGTGCTCTTATACTTGACCGGTTTGTATACCTTTTTAGTGGTCTTTTGCGGGTACTTGCGATCGGGAGTTTTGGCCCAAGCCGAATCGGTGCCGCAAATGAAAAGCAGCAGCAGAGCTGAAACCAACCTAAACATTGCGGAGCGTACCTTCACCGGACTACCTTTGTCCCTAAACCTGACTACCTTCGACCTGACTTCAATGACTTGGCCTGCTTTATCAGCTCTACCAGGCACCTACTTCCGCCTGTCATTGAGATGCAGATCCTGGTCCCTAGGTAATTTGTGTCGTCTAAAATCACCGGCTTGCCCGAGCGATCATTCCGGTCCCTACTCTTTACTAAAGGGCTGGCTAAGCAGCTTCGATGATATCTAAGGGTAAAGTAAGAACTCGAGGTTGGGAAGGCCAAGAGCGCAGGGGCAAGGAACTTGCTACGTATAATTTATCCTAAATTATGGAAATTTTCGGCCGTCATTTGTATCATAAAGCTATAAACAATTTGCGAGGTGTGAAGTGAGCTTCTGGAAAAAGACTGAAGGTTTAAAGCCCCCGGTAGCAGCCAAGACGGGTACCCCAAATGCTTTAACCCCGGGGCTGACGCCACCTGCGGCGAGCTTGCCCTCGAGCGCTTCGCAGGTTGTTTCCGCCGCCGAGCCGGTGGACCCATTACAGGCGCGCTTTGGTAAGGCCCGTTCGGCGCTAGGCGCAGGCACGGTAATTCAGGGCAAGCTTAGTTTTGACACTCCGGTGCGCATCGATGGAAAGCTGAGTGGAGAAGTTTTTAGCTCTGATGCTCTGATTGTGGGCGAGAAAGGTCAGATGGAAGCTCAGATCGAGGTTTCGGCGTTGGTCGTGCAGGGCATTGTTAAGGGGCGCATTACGGCCCGTGAGCGCGTTGTCTTGATGAAAGGCGGCAGGATCGAGGGCAATGTCTTTACTCCGTTATTCCAGATCGAAGAGGGCGCTACTTTCAATGGCCGTTGCAGCATGAAGGGTGGAATGCCGGAAACACGAATCATTACGATCGAAGGCGAAAAAGAAGAGGCTCCAATCGTTCAGCCTGCAGCTGCCGCTCCCGCTGGGAAAGACCCACGCGAGGAAGAAGAGTTGCGGGTTCATTAGCGCGGCGCGCTCGAGAATCAGCTCTGACGCAATCCATGCGGAGAGAGAAGGCCCAAAAAGTAGGGCCCGACGAATATCGTCCGGAAGAATACTACCAGAAGAGTATTGCCAGAAGAGTATTGATCGAGAGGGTCAGGGCTAGCGCTGCTTAGGCCTGCTCAGCGCTTGCAGCCGAGGCCGCGGCAGCTTCAACATGTCCGTTGGTAGCGGCTTCCGCGGTCTCAACCGTCGCTGTGTCTTCCATTGCTCCGATGCGGGTCTTGATTCTCGCCGCCTTACCGCGCAGAGGTCTAAGGTGGAAGAGGCGTGCACGGCGCGCACGGCCGCGTGTTAGTACTTCAATCTTTTCAATACGGGGGCTATGTAAAAGAAAAGTTCTCTCGACGCCAATGTTGTAGGAAACCTTACGCACAGTGAAGGTAGCCTGAGCACCCGTGCCCTTGTGACGCTTAATTACGACCCCTTCAAAAACCTGTACACGCTCCTTCTGCCCTTCGACGATGCGGGCATGTACTCGAACGGTATCGCCTGACCGGAAGGTGGGGAGGCCTTTCTTGAGAATCTCGTTGTTAATGCTCTCGATGAGCTTGGCTTCTAATGCTGACATGGTAATGGCTTCCTGCTCTCAAAAACTAAATCTATATCCTGAGTGCCGCCGATCTTTCGGAAACCTAAGTTTCACTTAAAATTCACCGGTGGGACTCCGCCGCTCGCTTCTGCTACAATGGCTGGAAACAGGGCAGGCATAGTATCAAAATACCAACAAAACACAATACTTAGGGGTCTTATTGGTTATGGCCAAGGGAAAGAAAAAAACGGCGGTGAAGCGTGACCCAGAAAAAGAGGGTATTTTTAAAGAGTTATGCCTGAAGCTTAAGCAGGCCGGGCTGGAGGTCCGACGTGAGCGGCTGAAGGCCGGGCACGGCTGGAGGGTCGTTAGCGGTGTTTGCCGCTCCGATGGGAACCGGCTGGTTTTTGTTGATAGTCGCCTGGAGCTCGATGAGCAGATCCTATTCTTGCGTTCCAAGCTCGATGAGCAGCTCAGCGCTGCCGAAGTTCGCGGCGTCTGAAGCGCGACACTTTTATTGCCTTTGCTATCCGCGCGTGTTACTCCAGCTCATTGGGGTTTAGTTTCAATTACTTAAAGCAGTGCTATTTAAAGCAGTGCTTGTCCGCGGAGGCTAACGGATGTTCATCGATTCAATTCTCGGTTTCTTTGGTAATGATTTAGCGATTGATCTTGGAACCGCCAATACCCTGATCTATCAGAAGGGACTCGGAATTGTTTGCAACGAACCCTCTGTCGTCGCGGTGCAAAACGATGGCGCGACCGGCAAGCGCAAGATCGTGGCGATCGGAACGGAAGCCAAGAACATGCTGGGCCGTACTCCTGAGAACATTTCTGCGATTCGTCCGATGCGTGATGGTGTGATTACCGACTTTGAAATCACAGAGGAGATGTTGCGGCGCCTAATTCGAAAGGCCAATAGTGGCCGTTCTTTTGTGCGACCGCGTATTATTGTATGTGTCCCGCACGGCATCACTGAAGTCGAACGCCGCGCTGTTAAGGAATCCGCCGAATCGGCCGGCGCACGCGAGGTATATTTGATCGAGGAACCGATGGCCGCCGCGATTGGGGCAGGACTGCCGATTACGGAAGCTTGCGGCAGTATGATTTTGGATATCGGCGGCGGCACTACCGAGATCGCCGTGATTTCGCTGACTGGCATTGTCTATTCCCAGTCGGTGCGCATCGGCGGCGATAAGATGGACGAGGCAATCTCGAGCTATGTAAAGCGTCGACACAATGTCTTGGTGGGAGAACGTACGGCCGAGCAGATTAAGATCGCCGTTGGCTCGGCGCTTCCGACCGGAGAGAACCTTGCGATTGAGGTGCGCGGGCGTGATCTGGTAAGCGGAGTGCCGCGGGCCGTCACGATCAATGAGGATGAAGTTCGGGACGCCCTGATGGAATCGGTTAATCAGATCCTGGAAGTGGTGCGGACATCGCTGGAGAAGACCCCGCCTGAATTAGCCGCTGACATCGTCGATCGAGGAATCACCATGACAGGGGGCGGGGCATTGCTGCGCAATCTAGACCGTTTGATCTCGCGTGAGACTGGGTTAAATGTCGTGCTCGTAGACGATCCCCTCTCGGCGGTGGTGGTGGGCTCTGGGGCCGTGCTCGATAGGCTTGATATCCTCAAGGATGTCGTTATTCAATAGGTTTGATGGCCGCATACTCTAATACAGCTAGAGTCGCCGGGACTGCTTTTTTCCTATTCTGTCTTTCTCTGCTCCTAATTTCATATTCCGCCCGTAATCCCGGCGTTGCCGGCATCGGATCGGCGGTCTTCAGCGAAGTGACCGGGCCGGTCCAGCTGGTAAGTCACTCACTTTACCGATCGGTCTCATCTCTGTGGTCCGATTACATTGGGCTGCTCGATGCCAAGCAGCGTGCCCGTGATCTGAGTGCGCGGCTTTCAGCGCTGGAAGCTGAAAATTCGCGGCTCCTGGAGCTGGAGAATGAAAACGCGCGACTTCGGGGTATTCTGAAGGTCACTCAGGAAAGCGCTCTAGGCGGCGTGGTCGCGGAGATCATCGGTTATGATCCGTCCAACTGGATCAAGGCCATTACGATCAACAAAGGCGAGAACGAGGGCATTCGACCGGGGATGCCGGTGCTGGAGGGAGATGGCGTGGTCGGCCAGATCGTCTCTGCCTCGCGGCACGTTTCCCAAGCGCTTTTGATTATTGACCCGGGCAGCGGAGTGGATGCGCTGGTGCAGAGCACACGCTCGCGCGGTGTAGTAGGAGGCGCCGGAGATAAGGGTTGCGAAATGCGGTATGTGCTGCGGGAAGATGAACTTAACATCGGAGACCGCATCGTGACTTCGGGCTTAGATGGAATTTTCCCAAAAGGATTGTTGATTGGTATAGTATCGGATGTCGATAAAAAATCGGCCGGCCTATTCAAGGAAGTCTGGCTGAAGCCGGCAGTTGATTTCAATAAGGTTGAAAAAGTCGTGGTTATTACTACTCGGCCTGTCGAAGCGGGGGAGAAATAGAGCATGCTTAGCTGGCGCGCGGCATTCCTAACCTTGCTGCTGGGCATTCCAGCTGTGATTCTTCAGGGCTCCGTGCTGAAAAGCGTTTTCCCGGACTGGCCTACCCCCGGGTTTCTAATCTCAATTGTGGCCTTTTTGTCCTTCTATGAAGTAACACCGCTCGGTGCGGTACTGGCATTCTTGCTGGGACTCGAACTCGACATCAGCACCGGGGTTTTTTTAGGGCCGTGGGCGGGAGCTTACGTCGTGACTTTTGTGGTCTTTAGCTCCCTTTCGCAGCGCATCTTTGTCGAATCGGGACTCTCTGCCATGGTGATCGTGTTTATTTCATCACTACTGAGCAACCTGGTCTTTGTGCTGTTGATGCTTGAGTTCAAGAGCTATGGCTGGGAAATGATATGGACGGCGCTCTTCGAAGCGCTGCTAAGCGCGCTCTTTGCGCCGTTGGTATTGAAACTCTTGCGGGTATTGCTGTTGCGGCGCGATCAGCGCGGGAACTCCCGTTCCAAGATGGTAATTGCCTAATGGGCCGCTCCGCCGCCATCGATCGGCCGTCATTTAATCTGGGCCGGCGTGTCAATGCGGCGCTGGTGATCGCTGCGGTTGTACTTTTTACCGTGGCGCTGCGGCTCTGGTATTTACAGGTACTGAAGGGGTCCTATTTTCGTGATCGTTCTGAAAACAACCGCATCCGAACCGTTTTTATTCCACCGCCGCGCGGGGTGATCTTCGATCGCTGGGGTCAGCCGGTAGTGCGTAATCGACCGGCCTTCAATATAGAGTTTGTCTCTGAGGACAGTCCTAATCCGAGCGAATCGTTAAAGGCGCTAGGAGAGATCTTGAGCCTCGATCCGGCGGAGTTGAAGGAGCGTCTAAATAATCAGAGCAAGCGCCGGCGTTTCGAGCCCAAAATTTTACTGAAAGATGTGTCGCGCGATGTGGTTGCCAAGGTGGCAGCGCATAATTATCAGCTGCCCGGCGTTGTAATCAATGTAGTCCCGGCTCGTGATTACATGTATGGCACATTTGCTTCGCACATCCTGGGGTATATTCGCGAGATTACCAGGCCTCAGCTCGAAAACAGTGAATTTCAGGGGCGGGGTTACTTGTACCGCCAGGGAGATTTGGTTGGGCAGTATGGCATTGAGTCCAAATGGGAAGCTGATCTGCAGGGCAAACGCGGGATGCGCGGGGTAATTGTCAATGCCAACGGCGTGCGTATCGGTGAAGCCTCGTTCGAGTCGGAAATGCCGGGCAATAGCGTGAACTTGACGATCGACTACGATGTGCAGAAGGCGGCCGATGAGGCCCTTAAGGATAAAAAGGGAGCGATCGTGGCGCTCGATCCTAAGAGTGGGGAGGTGCTGGCGATTTCTTCCGCTCCGGCCTTCGATCCAAATTTGTTTGCCGGCGAGATCTCTGCTCAAGATTGGGCGCGGCTGGTGACGGGAAAGGAGAAGGTGCTAAATAATCGCGCCGTGCAGGGCAGTTTTCCTCCCGGCAGCGTATTCAAGATCTTCATGAGTGTGGCGGCGCTCTCCGAAGGGGTGATTAATACCAAAGAGCGCATTAATTGCCCGGGGCACTTTTCGATGGGCTCGCGGGTCTTCCGTTGTCACAAAAAAGAGGGGCACGGAGCGGTAAATTTGATCCAGGCCATTCAGCAATCTTGCGATGTCTTTTTTTACACCGTAGGCAACCGTCTTGGCGTCGATCGCATTCATGACTATGCGACCCTTTTTGGCCTGGGACAGCTCTCAGGGTTAGACCTGGTGACCGAAGCGCCGGGGTTAGTTCCTTCCACCGCATGGAAGAAGGCCTACTTCAGGAAACCCGAGATGCAGAAATGGTATCCCGGAGAGACCCCCTCGGTGTCGATTGGACAGGGCGCCGTAACTCTTACACCGCTCCAGATCGCGCGCGGACTAGCGGCGGTGGTAAATGGCGGAACGCTTTTTCGTCCGCGCCTAATCCTGGGAGGCGAGTCTTCGGCCGGTAAATGGCGTTTTGCGGATTTTAACTCCGAGGTGCCGGTGCGCACCGGAATAGATCCTGAGGTACTGAAAGTGGTGCGGGAAGGCATGGAGGCGGTAGTCAACATCCCGGGCGGCACAGGGAAGCGCGCCCAACTTGATCCGATTTTTAATGTGACCGTGGCCGGCAAGACCGGTACGGCGCAGGTAATCGGTGCAGACGCAGTCAAGGGCGGCGACCATCAGGATGATCATGCCTGGTTTGCGGGTTACGCTCCGGCGGAGGATCCGGAAATAGTGGTCGTGGCGCTCTATGAAAATGGCGGCCACGGCGGTGTTGCCTCGGCACCTTTGTCAAAGGCCGTTATGGAGGCCTATTTTCGAAAGCAGTGTACGGTTCCGGGAGGAAAATGCCGGATGATTCCACCCAAGGAAAAGGAAGAGTCCAAGAAAGACGGAACCAAGACCTAGAGAACAAATGTATTTCGATCGGCGTATATTGCGGTATTTTGATTGGGGCCTGCTGGGGCTTTGTCTCGCGATCACATTGTGCGGATTACTTGTGCTGTATAGCGCAGGTTATGATCCAGACAACGCCCAGAAGATTTTTCCGTTCACTCCATTTCGCAGCAACGCGGCTCCCTTCTACCGGCAGGGATTCTTCATCTTGGTCGGACTGATCATGATGTTAGCGGGGGCTTCGATTCCTAGTCAGTGGCTGTACCGCTTCGCCTACCCCTTATACGCGGTTTGTGTCGTGCTGCTGGCTGCAGTCCTTGCTGTAGGAGTAATCGCCAAAGGGTCGCAGCGCTGGCTTAGTTTAGGACCGATCAGCTTTCAACCTTCAGAGATGATGAAGCTCGCTGCGATTCTTTGCATGTCGCGATATTTGTCGCGCGCTGTTCCCCCTGCGGGGGGGTATCGTATTACAGGGCTGATCGTGCCCTGCCTGATTTTTGGCCTGCCGATGGTGCTGATCATGGCGCAGCCGGACCTGGGTACGGCGCTTGCGATTGGCGCGGTTGGGTTTGCAATGGTGCTTTTTATGGGAGTGCGCTGGCGTACGATGCTGTTGATGGGCGGATGCGCCGTCGCGGCTTTTGTGCCGGCTTGGGAATTTCTGCTGCACGACTACCAAAAGCGCCGGGTAATGGTGCTGTTTAACCCTGAAGCAGATCCGCTGGGCAGCGGTTATCACATTATCCAGTCAACGATCGCGGTTGGTTCGGGGTTGCTCTTCGGCAAGGGCTTCATGCAGGGCACTCAGACTCAGTTGGAATTCCTCCCTGAACATACTACAGATTTTATCTTTTCAGTGCTGGCGGAAGAGTGGGGGTTCGTCGGCTGTATCTTCGTATTGCTCCTTTATGCGCTGTTGATCTTCAAGCTCCTACGAGTTGTTAATAAGAGTAAAGATCTGTTTTTATCTCTAGTTGTGCTGGGAGTTACTGCTCAAGTATTCTTGAACGCGGCAATTAACGTCGGCATGGTTGTGGGGATGCTGCCGGTCGTGGGTATTCCGCTGCCATTGTTTAGCTATGGTGGGACCTCTTTAATTTCCACGATGTTTGCCCTTGGGATAGTTTTAGGGATTAGTACCCGCCGATGGACCTACCTAGTCAGATGAGAGCGTTGCTAATTTGGTCGCTGATCGCTGCAGCCTGTGTGCCGGGGCGGCTAAGTGCGCAGGCACCTGATCCGAGGAGCGCACACTTTGAAGGGCTAGCTGCGGCCGACCCGATTGAGCTTGTCGATGCAATTCGGGGCGCCTCGCGTTACCAGCCGACCGCAGCGTCCAAACCGGATGTTCCGCAGAGTACTTTAGACCTGTGGCGCGGCTATGAACCTGACTGGCGCGCCGAGATTGAAGAAGTGAGTTTTACTCTCCATCTTTCACCGACCAAAACAAGCACTCTTCCCATGGGCAGTTCTACGCCGGCCGTGCCGCCCGACTCGATTTCCCATGTAAAGGTCATATTTCAGGATGAAAAGATCGTAGTTCGCAGCGACTCTCCCCGTTATCGCCAGTATGTCGGCGGTCTTCGCTTCAGCCCCAGTCTCGCCAAAGATTGGAGGCAGCTCCTCCCGGGGCAAGGGCTAAGCAGTCTAGCGGTGCTGCTGCCGCGTCAATCGGCGGAGCATCCGGGTGCGGTGTTAATCTGTCCCGTCGGGGCCGCTGAGCCGGCCCCCGGCCAAGTTCAGCCCGAAGGTGTGCAGTTTGAGATTAGTGAAATTAAATTCGGTGTTGGGGCGCATGTGCGGGGTAGTGTGCAAAGCGGCGTAGGAGTAGGCAGTGCTTTAGCCGTAGTGCAAACGACCGAGAATATATTGCCCAGCCTCTCTTTTCTAGACGAAGCCGTTAGCCATGATCCGAGTGTGAGCGTTGAATATACCCCCGACAAGAAGCTGCAGGCCGGAGCGCAGCCGGTGGAGAGGGGAGGAGTGCGGACGCGCCTCGAACTTCAAAATGCAGCGGGATATCAGCGCATTAGCGAACTTACAGAGGTTGCCTCGGTAAAGCAGGTTGCATATCCGGAGGTAATCGCGGTCCGCACGGCTCGCGGAGAATCATCGTTTCCCGCTGGTAGCTGCATCGCAGTTCAGAAATCGCGGGTGGAAACGCACCAATATTCACGCGGTGCGCCCCCCATTCTGCCCACCGCCGAATCCTCCGGGCGCTGATTCTCGGCAGCTTGCCGCGCTTGCAGGAAGTTGAAGTATTCTGAAGCTGGTTATAAAATTCCGGATAGCGCTGGATCTAACCCTTATCACCATAGAAGGATTAATTTATGAAGCTTAGCCGCATTTTTTGTTTGATTATTCCCTTTGTGCTGATCTGCGGGTGTGTCAAAGAGGAGCCGGGACCGGCCGAGCAGATTGGTAAGGGCTTCGATCAGATGTTTAAAGGCATGCAAAAAATGGGCGATGACTCCGCTGCCACACGCCGTGCGGAGGAGGAGCGTCGGGCTCGAGAACGAGCCCGGTATGATAATCAGCCCTATGACGATCGTCGTTATGACTCCCCTGACTATGGTGATTCTCGATATGATGATCGTTCCAATGATTACGACGACCGGAGCCGCGACTATGATACTCGCCGCGATGATTCCAACTACGATTCGGATTACGGCCGTAACGACAGCCGACGCTACTAAGATGGCAGCGACTGCGGGCGCGGCAGAACTAATCTGATGGAGGGAGGGGACGCTGTCGGCCTGCCTAAAGGTTCGGCACTTCTTTTAGCGCGGCAATTTCTTAGAATCGGCCCCCGGCAGCCTTCTTAGCTGCTGCGGGCCCGAAGTTCGCTACAGCCTGTTCGATGTTTTCTCCACGATGCAAAGTCGCCACCAGTTCGGCCGCTTTAAAAGCTTCTGCCTTAAGCACTGGAATGCGTTGTTCTAAATGCTTGCGAATCTGGGCGCGCGCATTCCAGCTCTTGATTAGGTGTTGGTATACCGCTTCTTCAGAAAAGTCCTCAAAGTTCATGTTGAACTGATCCAGTCCCATGGTCTCGAAGTAATATCCGACCTTGGGTTGATGCGGTAAGCCGCAAACCGGAGTGAATCCGGCGGAGGCTAGGATGATGGAGTGCAGCCGCATGCCGTAGAGCAACGCCAGCTTCGAAAGTACGCCCCGAATTTCAAGATGGTTGTATTCTTCATTGCCCACAAAAGTTACCGGCTTGGGCGAGCGGATGCGCGCTGCTAGCTCCCGGCTCAAAGAAGCATCGTGCACCTGTGTGCCGACAAATAAGATCGGGGCATTAATTTGGGCCGCCACCCTGGATAAAGCTGCGCTGTAAATGCCAACGAACTGTTCGCGGGTGAGGGGTTTGCGATTCTTGGCGCCCGCCCATGAGTCGAGATAGGCACTGACATTCAGCCCCAGGATTTCCTGGCTCGAGGATAGCCCCACTTTTTGAAGGATCGTCTCAATGCGATCGTCTGGCGGCGCGTCCACATTTAACGCCGCATCCGCTGTCAGCACGATGCGCGGGTTGGTGACGCCGCATGACAACAGCACGTCCAGCGAACCTTGATCCCGCACGGTGATGAAATCGCATAGATCGGCAATCGTGCGCAGCATCTTCTCGCCTGCCGGAGTAGTGATTGGACCCACGCCGACGTTATACATTCCCACGCGCTTACCCCGCTTTTTGGCCAAAGGCAGCATCAGGTAGATCGTAGAAAGAAAATTGAAGAGCGGATTGTATAGTGCCCGGTCGAATAGAATGGCATCGAAGATCAAAGACAGATCGGTACGCATGATCGATCGGTAGGTCGGAACGCCCAGCATCTTCACTGACAAATCCCAGGGCATCATGCCGATCGGCTGCACGCGATTGGGATAGTTATTGGTGATATAGGAAGGGCGGATCGTCGGTATCTCGTAGAGCAGGTTGGTATCACAAACCCGATCAATCGAGTCCATGATGCCTGAGATTAAGGCCGCATCTCCGGCATTACGGCCCGAAGAAGATCCAAGCAGGGTAACTGATTTTAGCATATTTTACCGTTCCATTGTGCGCGCAAGCTGGCCGGCTGGGGGTTCCGCAGTGCCGGCCTTGAGCCAGCCCTTTTGAACATACCAGTCAGCAGTCTGTTCCAGTCCGCTCTGATTAGTAAAGCGCGGAGTAAACTTTAGCAGCTGTTGCATGCGATTAGTATTAAAGGCGCGATCTTTGGTAAAGAACGCCACGCGCCGTTTGTAAATCGGCGGTTCGATTCCGAAGGGGCGGCACGCTGCTTCGCACAGCGCGGCTGCCGCAAAGAATGGCCAAGCCGGGAGCCTTATCTCCGTGGGACGATACCCCAGTTTCCGACTGATGGTCTCGATCATCTGCTTAAGCGAGTACGGCTCAGTATTGCCGATGATAAAGATCTGCCCGATGGCAGCCTCTGAAACGGCCGCCTGGATCATGGCACTCGCAAGATCTTCGACATGAATCAAATGATATAGACATCTGCCGTTGCCGATCACGGGATAAAAGGAGCGGCAAGCCATTTTAAAGATCTTAAGCAGTCTGCGATCCCCAGGTCCTAAAATCGCCGCCGGTCGGATTACAGTCAGTGGCAGCTGTCTTTCTTGGGCGAAGTTGCAAATCCATTGTTCGGCTTCAAGCTTGGTGCTCTGGTAAATATCTCCGGGCGCGAAGGCGTAGCTCTCATCGGCCGGCGGATTATCTATATGTCCATGTACGCCCACCGTAGAGGTGTGAATGAAGCGCTTAAAGTTTGAATTCTTAGTAGCGGCAGCCGCAAGCAGCTTGGTACTGAGAACGTGAACGTTTCGATAAGTTTCGTCGCTGATCCCCGCCTCACGATAGGCCGCTGCCAAATGAAAGATATATTCTACGCCTTGGGCCGCGTGCTCGACTGTTGCAGGATCAAAGACCTCGCCCCGGATCCACTCAACCGGGAACTCCTGTAGATGCTCAACGCGTGATGAAGGGCGAGCCAAACCACGCACCTTGGCCCCCGCCTGGACCAGTTGGCGCACCAATACCGATCCGCTGAAACCGCTGGCACCCGTTACAAGCACCGGAGCGCCGCGCAATCTGTCGATGTCGTGAAGCGTCATGAGCGATTAGACCTTTTGAAAACTCGCATATCCTAATATAGACTGACCCTTCATTCAAACTTGCCCCGAGCCTGTAGCTATGGAGATTCGCGCTGACTTTCATGCCCATATTTATGCGCTGCATGACCATGTTGTGGCGCTCAGGGCGGCGATCGATACCCTGTGTCAGCCGCGCGGAACCCCAAGCCTGGGTGTGGTGTGTCTGACCGAGCGTAGTGATTCGACGTTCTTCTCCGATCTGGGGCGTTCGCGCAGCCTGCCCGATGGGGTTAGTGTGCATGCCGGCGCAGAACCGGGAGTGCGGTTGTTGGCGACGCGAGAAGGCGCCCAATTATGCATAATTCAAGGTTATCAGATCGCCACCGCCGAAAGGCTGGAGATTCTCGGTTTGGGCGTTTGTGTGCGGCCGGCAGATGGAATCACGGCACGTGCCGCGATCGATCAGGTACGTGCGCAGGGTGGTATCGCGGTCCTTCCTTGGTCGCCCGGTAAGTGGCTCGGCAAACGCAGCTCAGTAGTCCGCAACTTGATCATTCAACATAACAAAGATGAGCTGTGTATCGGTGCGACCCCGTTCTTGCCCCAACGATGCAGTGCTGGCTCTTTGGTGACTATGGCGCGCGAAAGAGGGCTAACCTTTTTGCCGGGCACTGACCCTTTTCCGCTGCGCGGTGAGGAGCGAAGGTTGGGCAGCTTTGGGGCGGCCTGGACTGGTGAATTCGATCCCAATATGCCACTCTCTTCACTTAGGAGAACCGTGTTCTCCCAGAGCTGGACTCCCAACTGGTTTGGGCAAAGGTTTGGAATGCTGAATTCCGGCTGGCGGCTCTTGAGACTTAAGCTATCAAAGTGCCGTGAAACTACTTAAGAGCCCGATCTGGCTGGCGCTCGCTGCCGTGATATTTCTCCGAGCAGTGACCCTGAATTTCCCCGATCTAATCGACACAACCGAGGGTCGCTATTCTTCTGTAGCGAAGCAGATGTTTCAGAGCGGAGATCTGATTACGCCGATGATTCCGATGAAGCAGGGCTGGATTCCGTATTGGAGTAAACCGCCGCTGAACTACTGGCTGGAGGCGGGCGCATTTAAGCTATTCGGTGTGGAGGACTGGGCGGCGCGGATTCCGAGCCTATTGATGGCACTCCTGACGGCTTTTTTTGTATTTCAGGTCGCCAAGGACTTCTACGATCGAAAAGTTGCTGGTTTAGCCGCCACGATTTTTCTCACATCTTTTCTGGTCTTCCTCAGTGCTGGATCGGTCAATGTAGATCAAAGTCTATCTGGATGTGTGGCTGGAGCGCTGGGCTGCTTTGCGTTATCACGTGTCGGCACGCGGTCAAAACCAAGCCCGGGGTTGGATCTGTTAATGTTCTTTTTCATTGGACTGGGATTGGTGGCCAAGGGACCAATCGCAGCGGTGCTGGTTGGTGCTCCGCTTTTGTGTTGGGGGTTATATACCCGCAAGATGGCGGCGATTTGGGGGCTGCCGTGGCTGCGGGGGATCCTGCTGGTGCTGATCGTGGCTGTTCCATGGTTCGTCGTGGCGGAGCTACGCAACCCCGGATTCTTGAACTACTATCTGGTAAATGAGCATATCCTGCGCTTTTTGACCCCCAATTATGCCGATCGCTACGGAGAGGGACATGTCTTTCCGCGCGGCGCCGCGCTGGTGATGCTGGCAGTTTGCTTTCTTCCTTGGACCATTCCTGCAGCGGTGTTGGGGTGGCGCTTTCGTGAGCGCTTAAAAGATTCGCAGTCCGTATATTTATTGGCTTGGGGGCTGTTTCCGGCGCTATTCTTTGCTCTTGCGCGGCAGCTTACGGCCTTTTATGTGCTGCCTGGTTTTGGTGCGCTGGCAATCGTTGTAGCGCGGCTCGCGGGCGAGGCTGCGGCTGATCCACTGCAAAACAAGAACCTTAGCTGGCTTCCTAGAAGCCTGTATTCCTTCGCGGCTTTGATTGCAGCGGTAGCCATTCCGCTGGGCTATTTCCATCATTCGTCGGCTGGGCTGACTCTGACCGTTATATCTTTGGGACTTTTTGCTCTTCTTTGTGTACTGGGCGCTCATATCTGGGAGCCCGGGGATTTAGCGGTGCGGACTCGTCACGCCACGGTGGCTTTCGCCCTGTGCTTTGCGATCACGCTGTTACAGGTTGGTCGTGCGGCCAGTGAGTGGAAATCGACTGGACCGATCATAAGTTTTATCCGTGAGAAGCTGGATCGCGATGATTCCGATCGCAAAGCTATTTATCTAGGGGTGCTTTTTGGCAGTCCTTTCTCAGCCTATTTCTATGACAACGAAGTTAAGAGCCGTGATCTAGTTACGGTGCCGGTTGAACCGGTGGCGTTAGCGCGCAGCGGTCGAGTACGTGAAGTCATAGTAAAGCTGGCCGATCTAAAGAAGCTTCCGCCCGAGGTGTTATCACATTTTCGTATTGCCAAGACGATTGGCCGCTGGACCTGGCTGCGGCGTGTGCGGCGCGAAGGTAATTCCGGACCGCTGCCTTCGTGATACGCACACTTCCCTTTATTAAAGCCCATGGCTGCGAGAACAGTTTCGTGTTGCTGGATTTGCGGCGGGAGCGTTCGCTTAGTTTAGGCAAACTGGCTGCCAAACTTTGCGACAAAGCGGCGGGCATTGGCGCTGATGGGTTAATCGGCTTAGCTAGCTCCAGCCGCGCTGATTTTCGGATGAAATATTATAACGCCGATGGATCACCGGGAGAGATGTGCGGCAATGGCGTGCGCTGCCTGGCGCTCCTGATTCGAGAGTGGGACATCTCTCAAGCTCGTAGCGTCAGCTTTGAAACCGGAGCGGGCATTATCAGGGTCAGTTATGCCGGAAGAAGCGGGGGCGCGGAGATGTTCGAGGTCGATATGGGTGCGCCGCGCTTTAACTCTAAGGATTTTCGGGTGCCTAAGAGCGCAGCGTCCAGTAGCTCCAGGCAGCTTTCCGAAGTCACTCTTCGTGGGCGGCGCTACGCATTAGTATCGATGGGCAATCCGCATGCAATTACCTTCGTAACCTCCGACATCGATCCCGCCTTGGAGGGACCGTGGATCGAACAGAACGAAAAACTCTTTCCGAATGGAACGAATGTTGAATTCGTTAGAGTGCTCTCCCGCTCCCATCTGAAGGTACGGGTTTGGGAGCGGGGCTGCGGGGTTACCCGGGCCTGCGGGACTGGCGCATGTGCTGCTGTCGTTGCGGCGGTCTCTAAGGGCTTAGTCCGGAGTGGCCCAGTTAAGGTCTCTCTCGATGGGGGAAGCCTCCTAATCGAATGGCAGCCGGATGGTGGAACGGTCTCGATGACTGGCCCGGCCGTGCTCGTGGCGGAGGGGAAAACCAGGATCTAGGGGGTGCGCTAGGCAAAAAAAAGGGCCGATCTCGCAGAGACCGGCCCGAGATGTCGAGCTAATGTTTGTACCTCGCTATTTCATGAGCTCTACCTTGGTGCCGTCGGTGCCTCGTCTTCTCCAGACTTCGCAACGGCCTCACCACTACTTTCAACATACTTTTCGCACTCGGAGTGGCCACAGGATTGTGTGTGTGTAAGGTTCAAGGAGGGGCCGCCCCTCATGGTCAAATGATGTTACGCTTTTGAAGCGCTATCTCTTAAATAGAGCAAGCATCATGCCACTCCCCGATCGAGCTAACTATTTGATTTGACAAGAGCGGCTTGCCGAGGTGGGTGGAACAATCTGCCGGGTAAAAATTTACCAGTGAAAGTTTGAGGTGACGAACCAAGATGCCCTCTAGACCATTTTCATCATCCGTCTTCAGCCGGGGGAGTGATTTGTTGTACGGCCCCAAATATTTGGCCGATTTTTTCTCTCTTCCTGCAACTTTCTGGTATAAAGCAGGTCATAAGAAGGCGCATGGAACACGAAACCTTACGAATCAAGACAGCAAAGTTACGCCGCAAGAGTCAGCGCGCGTTAGGAGTGTATCGCAAAGCGGAGCGCAGTTCAGGGGAAAGTTCCAAGCAGCTGCAGGAAGCGCAGCTAATTGAATGGAAGAGCGTAAATGAAACTTTGACGCTTAAACTTTCAGCCGCGCTTGAAGAGAGCGCGCAAAAGGGTTTGAGCGCCCGGCTTATGGCGCTTCGGGATTTTTTCCACAGCCATTGGAGGGAAGCCGAAACAAAGGCTTATCGAAGACAACAGGAGCTACTCTCTGCGGCGCAAAATGCCGAGTACATTAAGGCGGCCGGGTTGGCGCAGGAGCTGGTATCGTTGAAGGCGCGCGAACAGGCCAATCGTGCTGCCTATTCGGAACTCCAAGGTCTAGTTGGGCGTACCCGCGGTACGGCGGCGAGCGCGGCTTCGCCGGATCAGGACCGCAAACCTGCATCACAGACTCAGGTATCCAATGAGCCCCTGGCGGCCAATGTCATTCCTTTGCGCCGGCGTACCTCCCAGCGCTGAGATCTCCGCAGTGGATCTCCACAGTGGATCTCCACAGTGGATCTCCACAGTGCTTGCGAGTTTATCGAAAGAGCTTGCTATTTAACTTTAATTCATTTAAACCTTCAGTCCGTTGGTCTGATCGTTTGGAATATTTCTCGCATGGCTGATAGCCAAGTTCTCTTGTTCAAGTTGCGCGCGCTCCCAAAACCGCGCGAGGCCTCCAACTCAGAGTGCAAAGTGTTGCAGTGGCCGGCGGTCGAAGCGCAGTCCTCGGAAAATCCCCGTCATCAAATCGCCAAGGCTTTGATTCGCAAGGCTGCTAATATTCTGGGGGAGATGGGCGCAGAGGAACAGCGAATTGGATGGATGTTAGAAGACTGCGTCGATCTGATCATCGAGAATGAGCGCCAAGTCCTCTCCCGCGATCGGGTAATGCGGTAAAAACCGCGAGCCGATCCCCGCTGCGAAATCTGACGCCGATCGCTGTTGATCGCTAGCCGGCATGTTCACAACCTAGTGCTGGGACTTTATCCGACGGTTGGCTGCCCGGAGGGTTTTTAAGCCCTAAATCCCGCCTCGAATTGACCAAAGATTGCTTCCAAGCAGCAGCCCCAGCGTATTTTTATTCCAGCTCTAAATTCGGGTATGATGTAAAGGCACTTCGAGGGGCAAAACCCTTAACATCTGCCGTAGGAGTACTCTTAAGTGGCTGAACAGAAGTTAGTTGAAGCCAAACATGTGCTGGCCGGACTCACCGATTTGGAGGCGCTCGGAGGCGTATTTCGGTCTACAAGAATTGCCGTGGAGGGCGCGTTTCAGGGTGCGCGGCACTTAGCCGCGATGGTCCGGGAGGGGACGGCGCCCGGCTTAGCGCTGATGCGATTTGCCCACGATCTGCAGGAACACCATGAGCGGCATGAACTTCGAGCGGGGGGCTCGATGTCCAACCCGGGAGGCATCCTACTTGGTCCAGTGGAGGAGCTAAATCGGGAGATGGTTGCGCCGGCGCTTCGCGCGGCTCTAAGCGGTGATCTCCCATCGCGACAATTTTATGAGCAGCATCGCTCACTCTCGTTCCGACTCCTGCCAGAGTGGGCACAGAAGACTTTGGAACGACAGTGCGAAGGCTTCTATCACCGGGTCAATCGAGAAAAGTTCGGACTGCTGGCGATCTTCGATATGGGAATAACCCGGCAGCAGCTTAAATTGGCAAGTAAGCTCTCAGATCTGAAAGCACCCGAACTGCTGCCGCCGCTGATTCCTCCGATTGCGATTCATCTGGGGTTAGATAGCACGGTGACCTATGAACATGGACAGGCCATGGCGGCGAGACTCGCGGAATGCGATCTAGGTGACTATCGGCCGGCTCGTTTGACAGAGCATTTTGGCGAGCGCAGCAGCCAACGCAAATTTTGGCGGGGCATTTCTATGTTCTCTCCCACTACTGTGGGGCCGGTCGGCGATGCGGCCAGAGCTGCTTTCTCTAGCGGACTAAATTACATGCTGCGGGTGCGGGTGCTAACCGATTTTTTGAGTGCCGAGGGATTAGCACTCTCAGATCATCTGTGTGAGGCCATTTTGAAGGGCGTCGGCTCCCCATGGGATTTGTCGAAGTCGCGCCCGCTGTGCAACTTGCTCGCGCTTCAGCGCGCGTTTGAAAGTGATTACCCCCACGTCGCAGCAGCCGATCGCGAGCGCATAATGCTAAGCCTGCTAAAATCAAAAGACCCGGTGGCGCAGCTACATACACTCTTTAACCGTGGCTTACAGGCTCACCAGCCCCAGACGCTTCCGGTGAGGCCACGCGCATCCCTCGTTGAGGAACGGATTGAATCCAGTCTCGCCAAAATTATTCATGAGGGGCATGTGTGGATGCCTTCTCGCGCGGTGAAGCAGTATGCCAGAAGGTATGCCGCTTTAATCCGGAGAGGTGCCTGCACCTATACCGAGGTGGCAGCGCAGCTGTTGAAATCAGAATCGCCGGAGCAGCTTCTGGATATTTATTATCAGCGCATACGTCGCAGACGTGAACAGGCGCAGATCTTGCCCCAGGTGATAAGGGTCTTAGAGACCGCTCCCCGGGAGCTAGCTGAGTATGCGCCGATTAGGCTCGAGTATCTGACCTTGAGTGGACGGACGCCGTTCCGGGAATGGCTTGGGAAATTGGATGGTATGACGCAAGCACGAATAGAGGGAAGGCTTGAGCGTTTGACCGAGGGCAACCCGGGCGACGTTAAGGGACTGCGCAAGGGATTAAAGGGTTTGCAGGAGCTGCGATTGGCATTTGGTCCAATCTACCGGATCTATCTGAAGCGTATCGCGCCGGATAGCTACCTGATCGCGTGGGGCGGCATCAAAGCCACCCAGGATCGTGATATCCGTTTCGCCGCGCGCTTGGTGCATTTATGGGAATCATCATCTGGTACAGAGGAGGGCGAGGCTCAAGATCTCGCGTCTCAGTTAGATTCGAAGTAGGTGTAACCTTCGATCGCCTCTTTGAACTGTTTTTGGATGCGCGCCGCCTGTTCGTTGGTAATCGTGCCCTCGCGTAAGCCCTTCTCCGTGGAGATCCTAAGCCGTTCCATCAAATCGGGAGCATGATACTCCACCGCCTCTAAGACCTCGCGCACAGTATCACCTTCCACGATATGGGTGATTTGAACCTCGGGTACCCCTTCGGAATTGTCCCGCAGATCGATGTGCACGGCGTGCGTATCGCCAAACAAGTTATGCAGATCGCCCAAGACCTCCTGATAGGCGCCGACCAGGAAGATTCCAAGATAATAGGGCTGCCCCGGTTTAGGGGAATGCAGCTTAACGAAGCTTTTTACATCCTTGGGATCAATAAAGCGATCAATCTTGCCCTCGCTATCGCAGCACATATCGGCCAGCGAAGCTTCGCAGGTTGGCTCTTCATTCAAGCGGTGAATCGGCATGATCGGAAAGAGCTGGTCCACGGCCCATGAATCCGGAGCGGATTGGAACATCGAGAAATTGCAGAAGAAGACATCGCGCAGCTCGTCCCCGAGGCGCGCCAGATCCTCGGGCACAAATCGTAAGCTGGCTGAAAGCACTTTAATGCGATGTACCAAGTGCCACATCGCGCGGTCGGCATAGGCGCGCTCAATCAAACTGAGGTCTCCTTGATTGAAGCGCTCGACGATCTCATCACGCAATGCTAGTGCGTCGTTAAGCGTTTCGTGGCAGTTCTTAACTGACAGGTCATTGAACATCGAAAAAAGCTTGGTCAGGACCTCATGATCGGTAGGGGGGAGGGGCAGCTGCGATACTCCGCGCGGCGACCAAGCGGTATCGACAACATCCATGATGAGCACGGCGTGATGAGCTGACAGAGCACGACCCGATTCAGTGACAAGATCAGGATGAGGAACGCCTTCCGCGTTGCAGGCCTCGGCCAGTGCATCAACCATATCACGGGCATATTCCTCGACCGTATAGTTCATGGATGAATGTGAATTAGTCCGCGAGCCGTCATAATCGACAGCCAGGCCACCGCCGGCATCAAAGAGCGACATGCTGGGGCAAAGTTTAGCCAGCTCGACATACATGCGCGCGGTCTCCTTCAATCTACGTTTAATCGAGGCGATCGAAGGGGTTTGGCTGCCGGCATGAAAATGGAGCAGTTTGAGCCAGTGATCTTTACCCTCGCGCTTGAGACGATCGATCACGGTGACGATCTCTGAAACGGTTAAGCCGAACTTGGCTTTGTCCCCGGTGTCATTGGTCCAGTGGCCGCTGCCCTTGGTGGTGGGCTTCATGCGAATCCCGATTTCGGGCTCAACGCCCAGCCGGGCCGAGATCTCCATGATCTGGGTTAATTCATAGGGCTGCTCGATGATAATGATCACGCGCCGCCCGATCTTTCGCCCCATCAGGGCTAGCTCAATATACTCGTCGTCCTTGTATCCATTACAGAGCAGCAAAGCATCGGGAGTATCGTGTATGGCCAAAACTGCAATTAGCTCCGGTTTGCTCCCCACCTCAAGACCGAGCCGTGTCTCCTTGCCCGCAATGCGCATTACGTCCACCACATGGCGCTGCTGATTCACCTTAATCGGATAAACCCCCATATAGCGGCCGGTATAGTTTAGTTCAGAGATCGCTGAACTAAAGGCGCGCGCAATGCGTTTGACGCGATCTTTCAAGATGCCGTCGAAGCGCAGCAAAAGGGGCGGGCGAATATCGCGCTCAATTAAAGAGCTTAGAACCTTATGTAGATCGAGCTCGCGTCCATTACGTTCTGGACGCACTCCGATCGTGCCCTGGGGGGTGACGAAAAAATAGCCATCACCCCAATTCTGGATGCCGTAAAGCTCGCTGCTCTTGTTGATGTTCCAAGGCTCCACCATTGAACTTATAAAGACTTTTGGCGCTCAACTCAAGCACTTGGAGGGAATTTGGGCCGAGGAGTATGGGCTAGTCGCAGTTATCTACGTCGTCAAAGCTCAAGGTTGCTGCGGAGCTTAAGACCTCATTGCGGGAGCCTAGGCGGCCAGCTACGAAGACGCGCACGTTTCTAAAGCCCAGGCTGGCGGGAATGCTGGTCGTTTTTCCTGCATACGCTTTAGTGCTGCCAGTAACATCAAGAAAGAGCCCGTATATTTTATGGGGTTCACCATCATTTGGAACTTCCCGCTGCCCCAACAGTGCGAATTTTTTAGTGCGCAGTCTGCCACCGGCTCCGTAGGGACTTGGCACACGATAGTAGATGCGGCTGAAGCTGGCGCTTCCCGTACATTGATTTACTACGGTCACCGCCATGAGGGTGTCCTGAAACCCCTCGTCCTGCGGGTCGTCCTCCGTTCCGCAGTTGTTCTTGACGACATCCAGGGACCCTGTGCCCTCATCATCGCTGGCAGGAAAGGAGTCATAACGATCATGCGCTGTTATTCCGGTGATGCTTAGGCAGTCGGCGTGTACAACCGAGGTCGGCAGGGCAGCTAAAATAACTCCTAAAAAGAGCAAGCTGCTAGTAACCGCCGTTCTGGCGCAGGAAACGTTATATTTGGCCATGCATCTCTATCGACAGGAGTAGGGGCGCTCTTAAAGAACCCAACCTAAATCTTTTTGCTATTAATTTCGGTAAATTAGCTGACGATAATCAAGATATGAAAAGGCGCGACTTTCTTAAGCTTTCCTCTTTAGCATCTCTAGGCGCGCTTCCGGCCTGTGGCTACCTAAAAATTGATCCGATGCACGTGCTGCTGCGGAGCGATCTGATTGAGTCCATGGAGCAGGAGCGGGCGATCATGGGCCGTGCCCGGCTGGGGTGGACTGCCGATCGACGAATTCGGGTCCTATTCGTGCGTGGCACGCCCTATGAGCGAGGTTACCAGCACGGGAAGCTCCTGCGCACGGAGGTGCAAGCCAACCTCGGGTCGCTCTACAAAAAGGCGGTCGACAAATTTCGGCTAGAGGAGCTCTTTGATGAGGCCTATGAAAGGCAGCGCCCCTATATTCCCCAGGAGTATGTGGAGGAGATGCACGGATTGGCGCATGGCTCCAAGCTGCCGTTGCATGTCATTCATGGAATTCATGCTTTGCCGGAGATCGGGGAGTGGGGTGGAAAGAAGAGGTTCAAGACCATCATTAAACAGATGATGGATGGGGAGCTCGCCACCTCCTGCAGTAATCTGACCTGCTTTAAGGGAGCCAGTAAAGATCAGCGCATGTATGTGGTGCGGATCCTTGACTGGGGGCTGCATCGAATTTCGCGGCTGCATGAATTTCCATTGATTACCGTGGGAGTTCCCGAGAAGGGCATCCCCTACGCCAATATCGGCTGGGTAGGATTTTTAGGCGCAATCTCAGGGATGAATGCTAAAGGTATCACGCTTGGAGAAATGGGCTACGGAGATGTCCCCGGCGAAACGATGCGAGGAAAACCGATGCCATTCTTGCTTCGTGATGTCCTCGAATATGCGTCGAACTTGAAAGACGTTAGACGAATTATTCGGGAGAGTCCCGGAACAAATTCGTTCATCTTCATGATGTCGGATGGCAAGAGCAAAGAATCGGAGCTTTATATCCGCGACCACGATCGATTTGTGGTAAAGGAAACGCCGGGCAAGGATTACGTCGACCGCGAAAACCATGTCAAAGGGGTGGAGCATACACTTTACGGCGGGCATTACCTAGACAAGATGGAGGCGGTGCTTAAGCGCTATCACGGTGGAATTACGCCGGAATTGCTGATGGATAAGATCATTCCCGAAATTGTGATGCCTTCCAACTTTCAAAATGTCGTATATGCGCCCGAAGATTTGAAATTCTGGGTCGCTAACGCCAAGAGCAAGGAAGAGGCTGCGGCCCAGCAACCATATACCTTCTTCGATTTCGGAGCGGCGCTGTCCTGGTATGGGGCCAAGCCTGCGGTCTAAAAGTGGCGCTCACGGGCCTTCAAGAGACTGATGATCTGGCTCAATATTCAGTGTAGACTCTGGACGCTTTATACCGCCCTCAGATTGTTTGAAGCGTGCTGCCAGCCTTCACGCAATATGCGGGCTAGAGCGCTTCCTGAAAGTCATTGCCGCGAGCGGAGCGAGTGGCAAGGGCTTCCGAGCGCTCGTCCACCGGAGGCGGACCCCCCCGGAGGGACAAAGATTTAGAGCGGTGCTTATCAGAAAATCAGGGTAACCCCTGGTTTGGTTTCATCCATAGGTAAGCGCTCTATATTTTTTCTGTCCGGCTGCTGACGCAGCCGGCGCCCGAGCGGTTCTAAGGCTCACGGTAATTCTCATGGCGATTTATTTTGAGAACCGCTAGTTGTCCAGAAGTGATGAGTAACGCAGTTCAAGTTGTTAGCGACTATTTCGGCCGGGAAGTGCCAGCCCATGATGAGGGTCTTCGACCAGCGCCGATCGCGCCCACCACTCCCTCCGCTCGCGTGTATTGGTATTTGATTGAACTGGATGCGAATGGCGCGGCCCTGCATAACAGCTGCGAATCGCTTAGGCCGATGCTTTTTCGGCTGCGCAGTTTAATTGAAGCGCATGCAATTGAAGGCAGCGCCCAAGAGCAGGTAAGCGCGCTCCTGCAGCCATCGATAGAGGAGTTGGTGCGGGTTGGCGTGGGAATGCTGGCCCAGACTGCGCCCGGGTGGCCGCGCAATTTGGCCGGCCTGCTCGAGAGTTCAGGTCGGCAGCTTACAGCTACTCTGGAATTCATAGGGGGGGTGCAGCTTTACCTGCAGCTTAACCAGGAGGATGGACCGCAGTATTCTGAAGAGCTCCTGGCTGAGCATTTGAGAATCTCTGTGCCGGCCGTACTGCAGGAAATTGATGCCATTTTAGGGCTGCCCAGCCTTCATCCGCGAGATCTGCTCACACCTGAGATGCTGCGAGAGTGGGTGCAGCGGCTTGGTTACGACTTGGAATTGCTCGATACCAACCTAGAGGAGCTGGTCGCAGCAGTCGATGTGCATGCACGGCATCATGCCTTGGTTGCATGTAATGTTCCTCCAAAACTTCGAAGCGCAGCGATCGAAGAGCTGCTTTTGGAGCAGTCCGCTGATCCCGAGACTGCTGCGGCTTTCGGCAAAGAGCTGTCGCATCTATCGAACTACGAGCTCCCGAAAGATTTAGCTTTCGGAAAGCCAGCCTCTGCTTGCAGCGACGAAAGCCCGCACCCGCTCTTTTTTGAAGAATTTGCCCGCTCCGGAGCTGCCGTGGTCTTGAGTGTGGCTTCCTCTGCTGTATGGAGCTTGATTGCAACTCTGCCCACAGAGAAAGTTGCCTTGATTCCCCTATTTAAGATCTTCAAGCTTGTACCGGGTGGGTCTTCAACCGATTTTGCGAGGGGCGTTTCGGTTTCGTTAGCCGCCCTCTTGACCAGCAATCCCTGGTTTGGATTTCGCCTGGCTGATTTTATTCAGGATACGCTTCAGCTGCTGCCAGGGATCCTATTCTTTGGTTCCTTTGGACTGGTGGCATCAAAGGGGCTCTTTGGTTGGCTGGCCAAGACTCAGAGGCAGGAGCATGAAAGCCTCTATCTGAAAATACCTGAGGATTTACGGGAACGGGTCTCAGATCGACCTTTTACAAAACCCACGGCTGGTCCTCGTAAGGTTTTCAATCATCCTTGCGCCTACCTTCTGGGTGCGCTTAGCTTGGGCGCGTCGCTCTCGCAGTTTTGGGCGCTCTCCGAGATCGACTACCCGCACTTTACTGAGTTTTACGGACCGCTTTCGCTGCTTTCCGGCGCCTTCATGACCGCGATTGTTTTAATGAATGAGGCGCGCCTATATCGGGGTGTCTTGCACGAATACGTTAGTGACATTCAACGTGCTGCCCGCAGTGCACACGCTTGCCGCGACACGGTCCTAAGGAAAGTTTTCAGACTGGATGCCGGCATTGAGAAAGCGGTCCTCCAAAACTTCTTCGATCCGGTTCCCATTCCGCCCTCCCCTGACGGAAAATTCGATCTGCCGGAACATTGTCGCGCAGCCTCTGATCGCGAACGCTATCTCTACTCCGTCGAACGGGCACATTTTTTAGCTGAACTTTTGACAGGCGAGCAGCGTAATAAGTTAGTGCAGGAGGTGCTGGAGGCGACTTTTCACGATCATGAACATTCCCTGACCGAAGTGCTGAGCGTGGTAAAGAGAATTCACTGTCATCCGGAATTTTCCCGGCTGGCTTGTGAGACCGCCGATCGCAAACTGAATGACGAAGAGCTCAGGACTTTGCTCAATACAGTGGACGTTGGGAGCGTTACGGCAGCTTAATTCGCACCTTTTATAGGTCCGATTCGCGCTTTCAGGTCCTGCTGGAATGAAACTCTGGCGCCCAGTTTCGTATATCTTCAGGCGTACCTAAGACATGCACCGCGGCCGGCGCAAGCACGGTGGTATACACCTCGCGACAGGGATCTTCGATCAGCCGTTGATAAAGTGGTGCCACAAATTTTTCACGATACCCTTCGAACCGGCATTGCCTGTAGCACTCTTCATACAAGTTGAATGAGCCGAAGAAATACAGTCCAACCGTAGCAAATTCAGAGATACGGATTTTTTCGGTAATAGCCGTGACTTTGAATGCTGGATCGAATGTTACGAAGCTCCAGTGGTCTCCAGCAGCGGAAAAGGCAGGGATCCAGCCATCGCCTTTAATCATTTCTGGCTGTAGTGCCCAGGGCTCGACATAGGTGTCGATATTATAAATCAGGATCGGCGCCTCGGCATCTTCGATCGCCGGTCTGGCTAGCAGCGCGCTGGTGGCTTGCCCATCCGTTGGTTCGGGCAGCTCCAAGTGCTCATACTTGGCGATGCCGAGTGTGCGGCAGCTCTGTTCGATTTCGCTCCGGGCAATGTACTCGCGGCGCGAAACGAAGATGAAGCTGTGCTGGTAGAAACTACGCAGACTTTCCAGCGACCATGCAAGCAGCGATTTTCCGCGCACTTCGATGCGATGCTTGGGAACGGCGAAGCCGGCCTCGCGGAAGCGCCGTCCTTCTCCAGCCATGGTGATGATCACATTCATTTCAAGATCCCAGCCCGTCGCACCGCTTTGTCGATTCGTTGGGCCCCGGTTGCAAGCATCACGATCTGTCGATGCGGATGGTCAGCATGCAGCGGAATCATACTAAGGAAGAGCAGGGCCTCGATTACTTCAACCGCATTCAACTCAGAGGCATAATCGCGCCCCAATATGCGGTTAAATAAAGCTGCGATTTGGTCCTGATAGGCAGAGGTTTGTACCACGAAGTTGATCGAATTCGGCTCTTTGATCGCAAAAAAACGATCGTTAATGATGGCTTCATAGCGCCCGTTAAAGCTGTGGCAGAGCTTGGCTAACTCGTAGCGATAATCGCCATAGATAGTGTGGCTGCCGAACCGTCCGCGCGGGTCGATCAGCTTGATGATGCGGGTTTTAGGATCAAAGAGAATATTGCTGAGACACAGATCGCCGTGAATCACACTCAGTGCCTGCGGTGCTCCGAAGACACTATGCTCCAAGAGCGCCGGCAGCATCTCGATATATTCCTTAAGCGCGCGAAACTGCACTCCGTTTACGGTAAAAGGAGCCAGGATAAACTCTCCCAGCAGCGGGTCTTCGACCAGGGCTGCGAGCCGCGAGCAGCTCTTCTCCAGGTACATCTCAGTCAGCGCATCCTTAATCTCATTTGCGGGGGCATGCAGCTGATAACTGCGCATCTCCTCGACGACCCTAAATATAGCAGCGATAGCGTGACTCCAAATTCCTAGGGTATGACCCTCAAAAAGAAACAGCTCACTAAGGGTGGGGTAGCCGTAGTACTCCATGCGGATATAGGTCTTGTCGCGGCTGAGCGAGTAGTCAAAGACCTGTGGAATGTAGCATTTGAGGGAGGCTGGCAGCTCCAGATACCAGCGAATTTCCCCGGTGAATTTATCGACCTCGCTGCTTTTCTTGGTTAGCACTGCGCGGTGTTGATCAATTTCAACGCGGTTGAAAAAGCGCTTGTTTACGAATCTCTTTTTGGCCTGATAGTAATTGTCGACATGCCCAAAATCATCCCACTCTACGGCGCGTACTAAGGCGTACGGAACTTCCGAAAGATAGCCCTGTAGGGCGGAGTAGAAGCGCCCTTGCGCGGGCTCGGCACTGCTTTGCTCCAGCCACTTCAGCAGTCCTTCCGGTTTTGAGAACGAAAAGACACCGGTGAAGACGCAAGCGCTTTCGACAGTGTCGCTCTGAAAGCGGTCGCTGATACTTCTAATACCTTGATCGCCTCGTTTGAATGTAGTCCAGCGGAACGATTCGTCGATCTCGTCGTAAACAACGGCATCAGAACCAGCTAATGATTCAGGTACCCCCACCAAGGTGTCGCCAAAATTTATGATCATCGACTGAAAGCGGGATAGGTCCAGACTTTTTAATCCGTGCACCAGAGCGCTGCCTAAATCTTCCTCGGTAGGCACCTCGATTACATGCAGGTTAGGACGGTTGAGCCTTTTGACGTGCTGCATTACCGCTGCAGTACCTTCACTTGTAAGCAGATAAACTTCGGTTTGGTCGACTGGATAGCGCTCCAAAATGAACTCAAGCAGCACTTTACCGTTAATCGGAATAAGTACGGGGGGGATCTTCCCAACCTCCAGCTGCAACTCTCGATCGACGAAGCGTGAGCTCGGAATTAGCACCAGCACCGGCTTGTTCTCGGAAGCTACGGTGCTTTGTGAAGCAGTGGTTTGAAGCATAGAATAATTTTTTGGGGCAGCCGGTCGTCCCGGCATTAGGCTAGTGCTTCTCGGCATCTCCCCTTTAGGTGCACCTAACCCCCTGCATTACTTAGATGATAGCCGCGGCGAACCGGAACGACGAATATTCCGCAGGAATTTCAGCTAGTTGGGCCGCTTAATTAGTCCGCTTTGATCTTTAGCGGCCTTCACAATCAGCCGATCTTTAGAGGTAATGAAGACTAAGCTCGATGTGCTCGTATTCGAGGACAGCGTATCCAATACCGAGGGCCTAAAGCAGGCGCTTGAGAGCCACTATGAGCTTAGAAGCTTCGATACCGCGGCCAACGTTCCGGACCTGCTTCAGCTGCATATCGAGAATCATTACGATATGTGTCTGGTCTATGACACCTGGCCGAATGAAACAGTTGAGATGTTCTACAAGGACTACCTTAAACTGGAGCGTAACACTAAATGTGTCTTTGCTCAGATCAAGAATCAGGTTCCTGAAAAATTCGATCGAACCAGTTTGCGCCATCTGGGATTTACTACGGTAGTTTCAACCGCTATCAACGCACACGATCTAACGGCGCTGCGGCTAGCTTTCCGTGAAAAACGCCAAATTACAGTTGAAGAGCGAATCGATAATGTCGAGCAGGCCGTAAAACTTCTGATCAAGGATGTTGATCGAATCGCGAGCGACCGAAAGCGCGGGCGGGATAAGTCTCTGCAGGGAGTCTCAGCGCAGTTTATCTCCGGCCAGACGCAGGTGGATCCGGCGGTGTTGGAGGCGTATTTCGATAAATTGGCGCAGGAGACTGAATCCGCTGCGCCGACTGAACATACCGAAATTGTGGTGCCGGAGGAGGTAGTCGAAAAAGAGCTGCCGGGGTTGTCTAAGGATGGATATGCGGGCGCCAGCAATCGTGTCTGGAAGAAACTGGTTAAAGCTTTTGGCCGCAAAGGGGAATCCGAAGAAAGGGCGGCCGAGCTGCCTCCGGAATCCGATCCGCCTACGAAACCCGAATAGCACGCAGACCTTGAAATCCTAACGTATAGCACAAAGTGGCCTGGCGTAATGCTGCGCCTCTGAGCATGATTATTCGTGCATGCCAAAGTCTGCTAAAGCCAAGCGCAACATAAACCTAACCGAACTGTTCTGCGTCAGCGCGCTTTTGCTGGCCCTAAATTTGACCGGGCTTGGGACACGCTGGTTTTCGACCCGGGGAGAAGCACGCGAAGCCTTAGTCGCGCAGTCGATGGAGCAGGGGGGAAGCTGGGTGCTGGGCAGCGGTTACGGGGGGGACGTGCCCTCTAAGCCGCCCCTTTTACATTGGTTGATTGCTACCTCGGCCAATCTAGTGGGGGAGCCAGTTTCTGAACTCAGCGCCCGATTGCCCTCGGCCTTGGCCGCCTCCCTCTTTTGTCTGTTGTTTTTCATTTTCCTTTGCCGGCGCACTGACAAGCGGTTGGCGTATTTGACGGTAGGAGTATTGGCGCTCTCAGCGGAGTGGCTGCGTGCTGCTGGAGCTTGTCGTGTTGATATGTGCCTCGCGGTGTTTATGGCCGGCGGCCTCCTGGTTTACCTGAGTTGGAAAGAGCAGCGCGAGATCGGTCTGTTGTGGCTCGTGGGGGCATGTTTGGGAGCGGCGGTACTCTCGAAAGGACCGGTCGGCGCGTTGCTCCCGCTAGTTATTATTACGCTGGATCAGCTCGCGGATCGAAGATCGCTGCCATACATCGCTTCCCGCGGCTTGGTGATCTTGGGAGTTGCTTTGCTTGTGAGCGGCTGGTGGTACTGGGCGGCGATGGAAGCCGGAGGCGATCGTTTTTTTGACAAGGTATTTTACGAGAACTTCTCGCGACTTTCGAGCAGCATGGACGATGAACCCCATAAACATTCGCTCTTCTACCTTTTGGGAACAATTCCAATCGGGCTTTTACCTTGGAGCCTGCTGCTATTGGCGCTTCTCCCGGAAGCAGTTTGGCGGCGTGATTTCTCGATCCGCGGGATGAGCGAGCGTTTCAACAAAGCCGAGGCTTTCACACGCTTTGCGCTCATGGCCAGCTTAGTAATCATCACCTTTTTTTGTATTCCCTCCAGCAAGCGCAGTGTCTATTTGCTGCCGGCTTATCCTTTCTTTGCTTATCTCACAGCCAAGCTGCTGCTACAGATTGAAGCTCGCAAGCCGTACTTGTGGCGCATCTTTGCGATCTCGTTAGCATCGCTCTCCCTCTTAATAGTTTTAATTTTGGTCAGCGGGCGCGGTTTGGCTGCGATCTGGCCGAGTTCGTCCGCCAGTAATGATTTTGTTGCGAACGCTCTGGCAAATTTTCCGGGAAGTTTGTCCTTCTTCTCGGTTTTACTGCTGCTTGTCCCAGTGATCGCGGCGCTCCTGGTGCTGCTCGAGGTGCGCCGCCCCCGTTGGAAAAAGAGTGTGCTGCTGCTATCCGGTATCCAGCTATTCAGCCTGCTGTGGAGCCTGAATGCTGTAATCGTTGGCGGGTTCACTAACCAACTTTCCGTACGGCCCGAAATGGAGGCGATCGAAGCGGCAGTTAGGGACTCGCCGCGGCTCTATTCATTCCGGTATGAGTTCTACGCCGCCAGTTTTTATCTAAAGCGCCGGATCGATCGGCTCACATCAGCACCGCCGCCAGGTAGTACTGTATTTCTAATGGAGAGAGATCTAGCAGAGTTCGAACATCAATACGGTACGGCTGGACGCCGTATATTTCGTTCTTCAAGCAGCATTGAGCGACCCGGGGCTAGGTTGATGTTGATAAAAATTTCTTAGGAAGTTGAATATGGACCATCTTCAGGCGGTATTATTAGGAATCATTGAGGGACTGACGGAGTTTATCCCGGTCTCCAGTACCGGCCATCTGATCATTCTGGGCAATCTGCTTGGAATTGACGAACAGGCCGCGCCGACCTTTGAAATTTTCATTCAACTAGGAGCGATTCTGGCGGTGGTAGCGCTATATTTCAAGCGCTTCAAGGGCCTGCTTGATTTCTCCCAACCTAGTGCTCCGAGCTTTAGCGGCTGGGCCGGTTTGCTCCGCTTAGGGGCGGCCTGTTTGCCGGTTTTTCTGATCGGAGCGCTTACCCATCATTGGATCAAAGCGCATTTATTCTTCCCGGGCAGTGTAGCGGCCGCGCTGATCTTGGGGGGAGTGGTAATGCTCTGGGTCGAAAATCGCAGCGCACTGAGCATTACGACAGCAAAGATCGAGCAACTGACCCTGCAGCAGGCGCTCTTGATCGGGATATTCCAGATTCTGGCGCTTTGGCCGGGAGTATCACGATCCGGCGCTACTATAATCGGGGCAATGTTGCTGGGAGTTGGACGGAGTGCGGCTGCGGAGTTCTCTTTTTTGGTGGCGGTGCCGGTAATGGCTGCAGCCACCCTATTTGATCTGTTAAAGAGCTGGAGTGCGATTCCTAGCGAACAGCTAGTTTCTTTTGGAATCGGTTTTCTTGTAGCTTTTCTGACCGCCCTTGTAGCACTCAGAGTCTTTATTGGACTGGTTTCACGCTACAGCATGCGCCCTTTCGGCTGGTACCGAATCGGTCTGGGGGTGCTGGTGCTGCTCCTTACCCGGTAGCCGCTGGCTGATCCCGGCGATCCGACAGTTTAGGACACTCTCCATCATAACAGTGCTATTGAGGTGTATTTAACAAATAGCGGGAGGGCGTCATATGGCCACAATGGAAGCGATCGGAACTACTGAGAAAATCCCAGAGGTCAGCGATGCTTTTCAGGGCGCAGCCATCACTCCCGGCCTGATCAGGGATTTAGAGTCTGCAATCGACCGTAAATATACTGCGGATGAAAGAACGGCGGACGACCTTGTGCTCCATATCAACGATACACGCGATCGCTGGATGGGAACCTCCGCGGCTGAAGCCTGCGGTTGCTTGCGGCGCTGCGCGGAATACTGGTCCGAGCGCATGAATTTAAGATCCGATATTGTAAGTAAGCAGCTGGCTGACATGAGCGGGCTGGCTCGGGCGCTGCTCCAGTACGGCGGTATGTCCGCACCCCAAAAGGTCACGCCAGAAATGTATTTGGATGGGTGGGCTAAGCGCATGCACCAGGTGGCCCGGGGTATCGAGAGAAAGGGGGATGCGGCCTTTGCGGCGCGAGTTCGCGAGACCGCCGAGCGTATCTCTCCCGAATACTGAGGAGTTAGTGCTCTTCGGTAGTTCTTGGTGCCAGCAATCGATCAAGCATAATTGCGCAGGCCGAGCGCACCGAAAGGTGGTTGTACTGGGTGGGGCCTTGAATCGGCTCCAAAATTAGATCGGCACGATCTAGCAGTTCACGCGACATCCCCCAGCCCGTTCCAAGCATTAGCAAATAGGGCTTCCCGTCGCGTAGGCGTTCGCGTGTCTGTTTAAAGCTAACGCGGCGCTCGCCCCCGCGGGCAGAGGTCGCAATCAAGGTCGGGAGCTTGCCGGTTCGTAGATCGATCTTCTGAATCGCTTCGTCCAGATCGCTAACCACCTCCACGATCGCCAGCGCCTCTTTGCGGTTCGGATTGTAGCTGCTGCCAAACTCGCCCTCCCAGTGATGCTGCAGGGTGCGGGCCAGCCGCCGCATCGTGGCAGATGGGTGAGAGATAAAAACATTGCGAGCTCCATAGGTGCTAGAGCTGCGGGCCAGATCGTGAATATCAATCAGGGTAACGGAGGAGGTGATAGGGCTGCCTGTTTTGTCGACCATTTTGTCATGCAGCAGCACAACGCTTAAATCTACGGGGTTCATTTGATTAGATCCGGTCTCCGTTCTTTGGTGCGCATGATCGCTTGAGAGCGCCGCCACTCCGAGATTAGCTTGTGATTGCCGCTAAGCAGCACGTCTGGCACCGTCAGCCCCTTGAAGTCTTGTGGCTTGGTGTATTGCGGAGCTTCGAGCAAGCCGCAGAATTCACCACTCAACGCGAAACTTTCATTTAGCACCGATTCCGCATTGCCCACGACGTTTTCACCCAGGCGCACTGTTGCTTCGATAATCGCCATGGCTGCGACCTCTCCTCCCATCAGGATGTAATCGCCGATCGAGATCTCTTCGTCCACGAGCAGGTTAATCACCCGCTGATCTACGCCTTCGTAGCGACCGCAAACAAAGATCAATTCTGGAATTTCGTTTAGGGCGTGCGCCTTCTTTTGATTGAACACGGCGCCCTGAGCGGAGAGCAGAATCACGGGAGCGTTGGGCAGCCGTTCTTTGGCTGCGCTAATCGCGCGATATAGCGGCTCGGCCAGCATCACCATGCCCGCGCCGCCGCCGTAAGGTGTATCATCTACGTGATGGTGCGGAGGGTCCGAGTAATCTCGAATCTGGGTTAGGGTAACCGCGAGCAGATCCTTCTGAATCGCTTTGCCGATTAAGCTGGCCTTGAGAAAGCCATCGAAGATCTCAGGGAAGATTGTGAGGACCTCAATCCTTTTCATTGCGAACCGGGAAAGAGGGGAGAGGCGCTCCGACTATGGAGCGACCGTTTACTTTTTCTTTTTAGCCAGGCGCTGTTTGCGCTTCTTACGGGCGGTCTGAAGTTTGCTCAGTTTGTTCTTCTCGCGAGCTTCGTAGTATCCCGGAATCGACTTGATGATCAGGTCGCGAACTAGTTCTGACGGTTTCGCACCCCGTTCGATCCAATGCTTAACGCGGTCCTCTTTCATGGTCAGCTTCGGAGTTTTGAGCTTAGGCTGATATACCCCAAGAATCTCTAAAAAACGTCCATCACGCTTCATCCCCTTTTCAGCGGCGACGATACGGAAGTAGGGCCGCTTTTTCGAACCAAATCTGGAAAGTCTGATCATTACGGGCACGGCAATCGTCCTTATTTAAGTTGTCCTTATTTATCGAAATTTGAGACCCCGCAGCATACATGTAAGTAGGGGATTTTACAAGTGGGGCGGCCCCCGCTGGCAGCACGGAATCGTTCGGATTGCTGGGGCATCCAAACTGCCGATAGGTTTTAGGGCGCGTGATGCCATTGGTCCGCGCCCCCAATTTCTCCCGCATTTTCGAGGGGGTTAATTCCAGAAAAATTGAGCGCAGCGCACCTGCCGGTGCTCCGCAGGGCCGGGCATCCTGATTGGGAGAGTCCTTTGCCCTTGTTCCTACAATCGTTATATTGACCCCAACCGAGTTCGGAGGTGGGGCTGAGAGTGGAGCTAGGTTTAAGGGTCCGTTTGCTTGGGATCGCCGCTGGTGCGCTTTTGCGCCTAGTGCGAATCACGCAGCGCTGGGAGTGGGAACATATCGAGCCGGGTGAAAGTCTCTGGGGAGAGGGGCCGCCGCGCATCGTTGCCTTTTGGCATCGTCAGCAAATCCAAATGCCCTATGTGTATCTCGGAACCGGATCAAGGAAGAAGCTTAGACCGATATACGCTCTGACCAGTCAGCATGGTGATGGGCGACTGGCCGCAAGTTTAATGCGTGCTCTGGGATTACGTTCAGTCGCGGGTTCCTCGAGCCGCGGGGGAGTTCGAGCCCTGCTCGAGATGGTGCGGGTGCTGAAAGGGGGAGGGCATGTGGCAGTTACTCCGGATGGTCCGCGCGGGCCGCTCTTTAGTGTTAAGCCAGGTGTAATTAAGGTCGCGCAGAAGAGCGGCGTGCCGATTTTACCCCTGGCGCTTGCGGCGGCGCATCAGGTTACCTTCCGCAGCTGGGACCGCATGTTTTTGGCGCTTCCCTTTTCACGGGTAGCCGCGGCGACCGGACATTTGATTAAGGTTCCTAGCGAGTGTACTGAACTGGAGCTGGAGCAATACCGTCAGCAGTTAGAGCGCGAGATCAATTGGCTGAGCGCGCGGGTCGAAGCGCGCGCGGGCAAAGGGCAGGGGACGCAAGCCAGCCACGATCGTTTGTAGCTGATCGTGATTCCAAATCGGCAGTTAGCCTCAGGATAGGATATTTGATGTAGCTTCAATGCGCCGAGCGCTGCGAGCCGGATTGCGATCTCTTGTTAACGGCTCTCTGCGCCTTATGTCAGATCGACACGATTCGTCGGTGCCAAGACCGACAATAGCTTTTCCAGCATCTCTCGGCGGGTTGCGTCGAGATTTAATTCAGCCTCTTTCAAGCCCAATAAAGAAAAATAGAGCGCTTCACGCGCTCTGGTTCTATCTTTTTCAGGGACGGGAGTTTTGGCCGAGTCTATCGCCGCTAAGTGTTCTGCAGGCATCGCGCCCCCGTGCATTCTCTTCAGACACGTGAGCATATCTGGGACCTCCAGACCTGCAGGCCTTTCCAGGCCCAGTGCCGCGAGCGACTCGGCTGCGCCGGCAAGCTGAAAATCAACCAACACAACCGGAATGTCGCCACCAAGCTCAGCTAAACCGGGTAGCACGAAGCGCAGGTCTTCAGGTCGCTCCTGCTGTTGAAGGTGCTTTTGCACTCGGCCGAGCACTTCGTCAGCCAGCGCCACATCGAGCTGCAGATTTCCAGCGCCATTTACATTGACAAGGCGTTCAGCAACCAGCTCATAATATTGCCCATCGAAATAGCTGTATTTATTGCCCATCCCGCGGCGCGAGCGCTCATAGGGCATAGCTTCGACAACCTCAAAGACTTCATCCTGCTCTTCTAGCTCTGATTCGGGAGAAGCGGCGGAAGTGGAAACAGGCTCACCAAGCTCCGGATCCCACTGCTTGTATACGTCTCGCCAATCGGCGGGCTTTGCTGGTAGGCGCTTTAGGACGTGAATCCAGGCGGAGTTGTCCTTGAGGGTATAAACTTCTATCCGGCAACTGAGATCCACGAGGTAGTCATCAACCTCAACCTGAAGGTCGCCAAAATATAGGCCGACACCGACCTCTTTAAACGAGCCATGTTTGCGACACAGGCCCTGAACCACGGCTGCCAGATGCATATCCTTTCCGGCGACTACCGGAGTAAGTTTTTCGGCCGGGTATCTTGAATCATCAAAGGTATGCGGGGCCATGGCAAACATCTCCACTAATAGCCGTTCTATGACGCTGGCAACCTATCGCAGACTCGAGAGTTAATCAAAAAATGTCGCGGATTTAAGCCTTGTCCAGTTTCTCCAGCGCGTTCGAAACGTTGGACAAATCTTCAAAATTCTTATCGATTTTTTTAGTAACTTCATGCAGCGCCATCGAGGTTGCCTGCACCTCGCTGCTGGGCCCATCTTCTAGAAGCTTAGCCAGTTTGGCGTGCAGCTCCTTTTCTTTCGCTTCAAGTGCCATGATGCCTGCTTCCAGCTTGGCGATAGTTTTCTTCAGACTACGCTGCTCCTTGCTAGGATTAACTCTCGCCGTGGCGGGCACGGTTTTCTCCGGGGTGCGTGTGGGGGTCGCGCTTTCCTCATCCTCCCAGCCGATTTTTTTGAGGAATTCGTCATACCCGGTCTCGAGCACGAAAGGCATGCTGCCCTGAAACACAATTAAACGTGTGCAGAGGTCGCGAAGTAGCATCTCGTTATGTGTCACCAGCACAACCGCGCCGTCGTACTCCTCCAGAGCGGACTTAAGCGCCTCTACCGAATCCATATCAAGATGATTGGTGGGCTCATCCAAGAGTAGCAGATTGGAAGGGGTGGCAATAATTTTGCCGAGTAGCACGCGGCTTTTTTCGCCTCCGGAGAGCACACTGATCTTTTTTAGCGCTTTATCACCATCAAACATCAAAGTGCCGCAAATGCCACGCACCTTGGTGCGGTGCATGCCCGGATGGGCATGGGATATCTCTTCCTCAACGGTGCGCGACGAGGTCAGTCGGTCGATGTTGGTTTGACCAAAGTAGCCCACCGCGGTGTTCTGGTTCAGCGCGATCTCACCGTGCTGCGGCTTTATTTCTTGCGCCAAAAGCCGCAGCAACGTCGATTTCCCACGCCCGTTTTTTCCGATAATTCCGATGCGGTCCCGTTTTCCGATGTCCAGAGAAAGGTTTTGAACGAGAGGCTGTACGAGATCGTACCCGAAGCTTAGTTCGCGGGCATTCAGCACATGCTTTCCGTGAAACTGCTTATAGGCAAACACGAAATCCAGGGTGGCATCCTCAGAAAGTTCCTCGCGCACCGCCATCTTCTCCAGCGCTTTTACACGCGATTGTACGAGGGCGGCCTTGCTGGCTTTGGCGCGAAACCGATTGATGAACTGCTCCATTTCACGGCGCTTCTTATCCTCGTTTAGCCGCGTTTTTTCATAGACCTCCTCGTCGACTTCAATTGCGTCGAAAAGTTTTTGGGTGGGTCCGGCGATCTTTCTAAAAGTGCTTCGATAGATCAGCATGGTATGGGTGGTGACGCTGTCCATGAAGCTGCGATCGTGCGTAATGATGATCAGTTCATCCCGCCAGCTGCGCAGAGCCTGCGCCAGCCAACGTGCTGAAACGATGTCCAGGTAGTTAGTAGGTTCATCCAGTAGCAGCAGGTTAGGTTCTGAGAGTAACAGCCGGGCCAAATTGATGCGGATCTGGAAACCACCTGAAAACTCCGCGGGAGCGCGCAGCATGTCGTCTGCGGAGAATCCTAACCCTCCAAGAATGATTTCTGCGCGGTAGCTTTGATCGCGCTCATCCGGCGGCAGTCCCAGACAGGCTTCATCTAGCACGGTCTTTTCGGTGAAGGACAGGTGCTGTGAGAGCCGCCCGATGCGGTACCCGCGGGGAGCGGTGATAGATCCCGAGTCTGGATGCTCTTCGTCCAAAATTAACTTGAAGAGTGTCGATTTGCCCGAGCCGTTTCGCCCGACTAATCCCAGCCGTTCGCCATGGTTCAGCACGAAGGCGGCGCCGTCGAATAGAACCTGGTCACCATATGTTTTTGATAGGCCTGAAACCTGAATCACAGCTTTTTCCTACAAGAGTGGGGGCCAGCGTCACACGAAAGCACCCTATTTTTCAACTTTTTGGGGGATGCACTTGGCGGAGATGTTTCAAAGTGATACCAACTCCAAAATGGTTTTTAGCTCCTTCATCTTCATCTTTCTCTTTTTGCCCCTTGTTCTGGCGTCCTACTTTTTGGCGCCGCGCGCCGCGCGAAATAGCATCCTGCTGATTTTCAGTCTGGCTTTTTACGGTTGGGGGGCACCGATGGTGCTGCTGCCGCTTATGGTCAGCTGCGCAATTGATTACTATGTGAGCAAAAAATTGGTGCCTGGAGCGCAGTCTGACGGTTGGCGAAAATATACCTTGGTCGCGATCTTGGGATTCAATCTATCCCTCCTCGGCTATTATAAATATGCGAACCTCTTCGTGCACGAAATCAATCGCGCGCTTGGTTGGTTTCAGGTCACGCCGCTTGGGTGGCAGGAGGTGCTGCTCCCAGTTGGAATCTCCTTCTTCACTTTTCATAAGATTACATATCTGGTGGACGTTTACCGCGGCAAAGTTCAGCTCGCGCGAAGCCTCAGAGACTACATGTTGTATGTCGTGCTGTTCTCGCAGCTGATAGCCGGCCCAATTGTGCGCTATGCCGATGTCGAAGGTGAGATTGTGAAGCGCACTGAATCGATCAATCTCTTCTTTTCCGGATTGTTCAGATTCAGCATTGGAATGGGGAAGAAGCTGCTAATCGCCGACGCCATGGGGGATGTGGCTAATCAGGTCTTTGCGCTTAACTCGGAGCTCTTGTCGGCGCCCTGGGCTTGGTTAGGGATCCTGGCCTACAGCTTTCAGATCTATTTCGATTTTTCCGGTTACTCCGATATGGCGATCGCTCTGGGGTGGATGTTCGGATTTCACTTCAAAGAGAATTTTAATGCGCCCTACAGCTCCAGAAATATCACCGATTTCTGGCGGCGCTGGCATATCTCACTTTCCTCATTCATGCGGGAATATCTGTACATTCCCCTTGGCGGAAACAAAGGCACAACCTTTCAAACCTATCGTAATCTTTGGATCGTATTTCTGCTTTCCGGGCTGTGGCACGGCGCGGCTTGGAATTTTGTGGCTTGGGGTGCTTTTCATGGATTTTTCCTGGCGCTCGATAAGCTTTGCTGGCTGAAGATTTCGGAGCGTCTTCCGGCGGCACTGAATGTGCTGCTGACTTTCATCGTCGTAATGTTCGGCTGGGTGCTATTTCGCGCGCACGATCTAAGCCAGGCCCTCCACTACATGTCGATCATGGTGGGCTGGGTAAATCCTACTGGACCGGTGAATCTTCCGCGAGCTTATCTGATCGATAACCGCGGGATCGTGGTGCTATTGGCAGCGGCTCTCATTACCTTTTTCCCCAAGTTCAAGCTTGAACCGATTCCGCATATCGAGGTGCTGGGCCTCAGAAGAACTGCGTTGCGGGGCGCGGTAATATGCTTAGTTCTGGCGCTTTCGCTGTGTTATCTGGGCTCTAAGGGGTACACGCCTTTCCTATATTTCAGATTTTAGACATGGAACGGAAGCTAAAGATTACAATGATCGTGTTGATGATGGCGGTGCTTGCCCTGCCGATCTTGAATCTGACCGTGCTGCCGATAAAACAGAGCAAACTTGCTGGAGTAGAGAGCTCCGGGTCTCAGGCGCTCAGTCTGGCCGGTTTCTTTTCTGGGCAGCTTCAGGCCTGGGTCGAGAATCGTTTTCAGCGCGCGTCCGGAATTCTGGGTTATCTGGTGAAAACCGATAATCAGCTGGACTATTTTCTTTTCAAGCAGATCTCCTCCAATCGACGCGCCAAAGTCATTCTGGGCAACGACGATCAGCTGATTGAGCGCGCGTATCTTCCGAGCGCCAATAAATCCCGCCCCGTAAAGCATCAAGCCATCGGCGAAGCAACTGCGGCGTTGGCCGAGCTGCAGGCGCGGCTGAAGACCAGAAACATCGAGCTGCTAGTAATCGTGAGCCCGAGTAAGCCCAATTACTATCCCCAGGCACTGCCAAGCTGGTACCGGGTAGCCGGAGCGGAAACCCGACAGGGCGGTGGCGATTATTTTCTGGAGGAATTGTCACGGGCTGGAGTTAACTTCATAGATGCACAACGCGTATTGAAAGCCGCCGAGGGGAGCGAGTTTCCATATCCCATGTTTTCCAACACCGGCACTCATTGGAGCCAGCTGGGGGGCTGCCTAGCCGCTGCTGAAATCACAAAGCGGATTGGTGAGCTACTGAAGCGCACAGTTCCCAAAATCGAATGTCAGGTCGATGGGATGCGAGACCTGCCGGTCGCGCAGGATGCTGATCTGCTTAGATTGGCGAATTTGTGGTTTCCTCATTTACTGAAGCGTCCTGCGCCCCGTGTCAGTTCCAAACGGGTGGAGGCCGAGGGGGCTTTCTTCCCGCGTATCACGATGATTGGGTCCAGCTTCTGCTGGGAGCTGCTGCGGCATATCGACCGGAATCATGTCTTCCGTAGCCGTGATTTCCTATATTACTTCCGGCGCCGCTTCGACGGGAACAAACAGGATCGGCGCGGTGTCTCGATTGATCAGGAAAAATTTGATTTTGAGAAAGAGCTAGCCGATCAGGATCTGGTTTTGATTGAAATTAATTTTTCGGCTCCGCAGCATGTTGGATTCGGCTTTGTGCAGGCGGCCAATCAGAAACTCCAAATGCTCGGCAAATAACCTGAGCAGAGACGAGCAAGCAGCTGAAGATCCTGATTCCTAATAGTTTTTCGTATTTCTACCCACAGCTGAAGCAAAATCCGGGCTCAACAGGATAAGAGGACACAAAGGTTTTGGTCGGTGGTGTCATATGCGCAGAAAAAGAGAGGTCAATTTCCTTGACCCATCATATCTCCCCAAGCAGGTCGTAGTAACACGGGCTGCAACCCTCTACTCGCTGCCCTTCAAAGCGCCCGGGATGAAAGGACGCATCGAGCGCCAAATCATAGATGCTGATAGTGATTATTTCCCGCGGGGCACCTTAATTTCGCTCTCGCGCGGCAAAGCGTAGTCAATTTCCATACAACATCACTCCATTCTTGACCTTCAGAGGATAACTGTTTATACCGAAGCGGCTGATCTTGCCTTGTCTCTTCCTTTGAATCGGGTGCGCTGAAATTGAGCTGTAGAGCTCTGTTCGATCGGACTACGGATGTCACGGAAGGTATCATAGCAGGTTTTCAATTGGGCCGGTCGGAAATGAAGGCTTACTGAAAGCGGTTTGGGTCCCCCCTTGTACCGTGGAAGGTAAGTTTTCTGGCAGCCGACCGGCCGTAAACTGTCCCGATATGCTGAGTTCACCGGCAACCTTCTGATGAGGCAGGAAGCTGGGTGAAACTTAGGCGGGGAATCCCAGTCGCCCCCCTATCTGACAAGGCGGAAGGCCAGCGCCGCGCCTTTGAGGAGCATATCGGGCAAATAAAGCGGAGGTGGTGTACTGCGGAGCTTTTGCAATTCGCATGACACGACGGGCCGGGGAGGGAAGAGGTTCGCTTTCCTTCTCGGCCACTCCGAATATCTGTTTACTGGGATGTAACATCAGATTGGTTCAGCTGCATCGTAGTCCGTCATTTCAGATTCGGGTTCACCCAGCATGCATGATCATTGTCGATGCCGTCACCGGCATCCGTCACCTTGAGGGTAAGTAGTTCAATCTGATCCACGGCCACCCGCAGTGTGGTTGCTGGCTCGCCATTTCTAAGCACCGGGGAGCGCCACAGTTCGCGGCCGTCGCCCAGCACGCTGAACACAACACTGCCGCGCGGGGGCGCTCTGCCAGGTTTAAAGCTGTCGCGGGTCAGATCCGGTACTCCCACGGCTGCCTCAAAAATCGAATAGCGCTTGGCCGTACGGAAACGGAACTCCGAGTTGGCATGCACTCCGATCCCATGGTCGTAGCTAACCCCGTTGATCACGATCTTTTTCTGGTCCACGCTATAATCCTGGATCGGCTCTCCCCAGTCTTGAATGCCATTTTCGCAAGCTAGCTCCCCAATTTTGATCGGCGGTGCTGGTTTGATCTTCGGATCGCAAAGCGGGGCGGCGATGCCGTTAGTAAGTGGGCAGTCTTTGCAGTGAATATCCCAGAGCGGCAGCCAATTACGTTGGGCTAGCTCTTTTTTGTCGATCGGCTGGTGATAGGTAAGGGGACTAAAATAATTGAAGCAACCAATCGTGGTGCAAGCGGCGAGCAGAAGCAGCACGGTCTTAAAGCGCTCCGAGAGCTTCCAAATTGTGAAGCGTTGAAGATTGCTGAGGGACACCGCGAAGAGTAGCAGGCTAATGATGAACGGCAGGATATAGTGGTAGAGATATGTCACCCGTTCTAAGCTTGCCATCCCGCCCATGTATGACCAGTAGATCAACTGGAGGGTAAGCAGCAGCGGCAGGTTTGCAAGCTTGACGACTGGAGAAAAGAACAGCGCTGCAAAGAGCAGCCCGGTCGAAAGTATGATTCCGGCCAAGCCCAGAAACCATGCGGACGGATTAACCTGCAGATAAATCCAGCTGGTGAAATCTCCTTGCTTATCCCAGCGATAGGCAATGGAACGTCCGCCCAACGGCCAGAAAAAAGCCGGGCTGCCGTTTTCGTCCTGCTTGCAAAGATTCAGAGCCTCGACCCCTTTTTCGTAACTGGCGACAAAATTGGCCGAATTCTGCAGAGCCAGAGGAAAATATACTAAATGCCCGGCTTGCTGCGTATCCAACGCAGCCCGCAGCTCCTGGGACGCTTCGTAGTAACCTCCGTTAGGAAGCCGCTCATCGATGCGGGTGCCAAGCGCAAAATGAATTTGCCAGATCAAGAGGAAGCTAGAGATGGCGGCAATAGCAGATGTGCACAGCGAAAGTGCTAGCCCCTTTCGAAAGAATGGCAGAGCTGGAATCAGCACCAAGAGCGGCAGGGCATTTAGTTTAGTCGCAAAGGCACAGCCCAGTGCTGTCCCCATGATCAGGGCCAAACCCCCGGCGTGACGTCGTGCAAGCGGCGAGCGTGTCTGTAAAAGGAAGGCGCTTAGTGCCAAAAGCATGAAGAAGCATTGGGTGCTTTCCAGCATGGCTCCGCGCGAGTGCACGATGATGGCATTTTCGAAAACGTAAGCGGAGCTCAGGAGCAGGGCCCAGAGTAAGCGATTTGTTATTAGGAGAAAGCAAAAAAAGATCAGAGGAGCGCACAGCCAACCGAACAAGGCGGGAAAGAAGCGGTACCCACGAAAATTAAAGTTGTCCGGAAAATCTCTGGCAAAATCGGAGCCGATGAACTGATCGGTGACCGCATTGGCATGCGTTAATTTTTCGCCGAGAGCGATTAAGAGTTTGCCTAGCGGCGGGTGAGGCTCCATGAAGAAGACCCCATGCAGGTACTTCTGCGCGCTAGCGATATGATAGTTCTCGTCCCAATAAGGCTGCGACGGTTCATCGTAGTGGCTAAAATAGGTGCCCCACGCCAGTACTGTAACAAAGAGCGCCGCGAGTGCCGTTTTCCATCCCATACCGCCCGCATCCTACCACCCCCTTAGCAAATATTGGTACCACCAACCATTCCTTTCGACATAGTTAGTTAGAGGGTATTTGGCAAAGGGTTTATACTGCGACCGCAGCAAATATTGGTACCACCAACCATTCCTTTCGACATAGTTAGTTAGAGGGTATTTGGCAAAGGGTTTATACTGCGACCGCTGTTTGGCTCCTGAGCTTTGCGCTGTATGCGTAACTAGGTGATGCGCGGTCAGGAGCTCTGCTGACTAGCGTACTTTAGATACACTTCGGGTGTCGAAATGTTAGGCAGCTTTTTTAAGATCGAGAGGACTAAGTGGAGTGAACGGTTTTAGTCTTGGAAGCCTATGCAGGGGGGGCTTAAAGG
>JAIBBU010000058.1 GCA_019694515.1 Oligoflexia bacterium
GAAATCGATGAGGACAAGCGCTATTACCTGTGTTGATTTAAATCGTCTCGAAAGAGCCAATGCTCCGTTATACCAAATTGTCCACAATAGTTATAGGAACTTAGCTCTCGGATGTGCGGTAAAAATCCTCGTTCTTGAGCTGAAAGCTGCTAAGCATCTCCGTCGGCGGTGCATCCCCCAACCTGCCGTTCTTGTCTTGGCGCTAAAAGTTTTTCGTATTTCTGAGCTTGGCGGGTAACACGTTACGGATAACCCCCATAACTTAGGTAGAGGAGCGGTCTGTCGACTCCTTGGAGGAGGTTCAAAATGAAATTGCGTGCAATATCAACATATTATCTCGTGGCTTTCGCGCTCTCTGCGGCTGTATCAGCAGCAGCTGATCAGGCGGCAGTTCCGCTGCAAAAGGCACAGGGTGAAAATCTATCAGCTGCGATCGGGCATTTTGCGCGTTCTAGATCGCTGATTATCGCCGCAATTAACGAGTTCGATCAAGGACTTAAGCTTGTGAACCCCGATGCGTTAATGGATGCGCAGGCGTGGCGCGATAGCCTCGCGCAGCGCGCCAAAGAGATCGAACACGTACTGGACCCGCAGCCCCGCGCCAGCCGTGGCGGGGTGCGCTATGACGCTGACACCCGCCTGCTGGGTGAAGCAACCAAGCGTTAAGACAGGATAATGGGGAGGGATACTTTGTAACTATGGATAGCGGACACGTCATACCAGGGCTGAATGAGAGCTGGTCGCTTCTCGGCGCTAAGCTGAACGAGTGGATGTGCGGCTTTGGAGTTTTTATTTTGCTTTCCACAGCCTTCGATAAGCCGACAAAGGTCGTACCGCTCTTGTTGCTGGCGATGGTCGGAACGACGGTCGGATTGGCGATTATTCGACGCCGTTTCCCGGATGAGGAGAAAGGCATGCGCAATTTCTGTTTCATGCTCCTCGGTATCCAGCCGCCCGGCATCCCGGCTCCCTCTGCTATGCAGCCGGTATGGAGTGGATGTCCGCTGCGTACGCTCCCGGCTGAATGCGATTTTATGCAACTCGGACTCCCAGAGGTTTTTAAGTCCGAGGAAGAGGAACAACTGGACTAACTGACATTAGGGTTTTGTATGGTTAAAGCCGCCGCTCAGAAATTGGTAAGAGAAGCTCAGCTGCCGGAGGCACGTCGCGATAGCGATACAATCCGGCTTTGGGAGAACTATCGCGATCAGGCCACGATGTGGCGCTCGATTGCATTGCTGCAAATACCGGCAACCGCAATTGCACTAATCTTTGCCCTCACCATGTGGAATACGCGCTCAATCACCTTAAATGTACCCCCCAAACCGCTCCCGGGGTTGTATGCCGCGCAAGACATTCCCGATACGGAATTTATCGACTCCGCCACAGACTTTTTAAATCTGATTGCCAGCTATCAGTACAACGTCGCACGGCGGCAGTTTGAAGAAGCCGCTAAAATGCTGCAGGAACCACTACTCTCCAAGTTCAAAGAAAGCATGCTCGAGACAGAATTGCGAACTGTGGAAAGCACCAATCGCACTCAGCTGTTTTTTGTCGATCCTACCACGGTCAAAGTCGAGCGACCGTCCGGCACCGAGGTGATTGTTTCGCTGTTAGGCGACCGGCAAAAGATTATCGCGGGCAAGGAAGTGCCATTAGTGAAATCTCGCTACACAGTTAGCTTGACCACCATTCCCCGCAATAAATTGAATCCATACGGAATCACAATTACTGACTTTAGTTTTGAGAATGTGGAGAAGTAGTCATGAGATCTGCTTTGATTAAATATCTTGGGTTCGGCGCAATCATCAGCGTCGGTATTAGCTGCGTCGGGGCGACCGCGGCACTAGCACGTGACCTGGAATACGCAGGCAGCGAGGTCGAGGTACGGGTGCTGCCGGGGGAACCAACGCAAATGCAGTTCCCCGGGACCATTTCGGGTGGCTATAAGAAGAAGCTTTCCGCTATTTCGATTGATCGCAAGGGTTCAGACCTGGTGATCTTCGCTAATGAAGGCATCTCCGAGGCCGGTGAGTCGTTAATTGTACGGCTTGAAGACGGCCGTTCCTACTCGATTCGCACCAAGCGCGCCAGCCAGGAACATCCGCGCGATGACATTATAAAGCTCAACGATCAGCATGGGGCCATGATCGCCGCGTCCGACGAAGAAGAGCCGCATACTCGCGACCGCCAGTTTCAGTATGCACCTCCCAATCAGGTCAGCGGGCTGATGCGCGAAATGATGCTCATGGCCGAGTTCGGCAAAACCGCAGTGCCGGGATATCGCGTCAGCGAGAACTACAAAGGCGAAACGGTGCTGAATGACGGCACCATGATCGCCAAGATTGACAAGATTCTGATTGGACCGAATTTATGGGGCTACGTAATCGAGACTCAAAACATGCTCGATCAAACACAACGTCTTAATCCGGCCTCTTTCCGAATCGACGGTACACGCGCCGTGGCTGCCGAACGCTGGGAGCTTGCTCCGCGCCCACTCAATGTCGAGGAGCAGATCTCAGGCAAGGATAAAGCCAAGATTTACGTTGTTACGAGAGCTAAGCAATAACGAGGGATTGTCATGACTGCACAACAGAAATTCAATGACCTGTTAATGCTGGTTAAAACGCAGCGGCGTTATCAGATTGCCCTGGGCTTTCTCGCCGTCGTGTTTATTTACCTCTATATCTCCGGACCCGGCACTCCCCGTAAACCGGTCAACAACGCCCGGCGCAATCGTGCCGAGGAGATTGAGCGCAAAACCAAGACTACCGCGAACGAAGAAAATGCTAACGATATCATGGTGGCGTTCCAATCCAGCGTCAAAGACATGCGCGCTAAACTGGATGAAAATGTCAAAGCCGATGCCGAGCGCGATAAGAAGCTGGAAAGTTACAACGAGCGTACGGCGGAGATTTTCAAGAAGATCTTGGATCGCATGTCCGATCAGGAAGCGCAGCGCGGTATCTCGGATACCGCCGGAGGAGTCGGCGCCGACGGGCCTGCCCCGGTTGATGTAGCGGATTTGGAACCGGGCGCGGATTCCGGCGCAGGTGCTGATTCGCTGGAGCAATTCGGCAGCTTGAACGCCCCGGAAGCGCCTCCACCACCGCCGGCGGAACCGGAGAAGGTCGCTTTCATCGGAGCGGGCGATTCTGTGACGGTCAAGCTTCTGGCCGCAGTCAACGCTCCCACCGATGGCACGCCCTACCCGGTATTGTTCAAACTGGACGGCGATGTTCAGGGCCCCGATGGTTCATCGCTGCCGTTAGGCGAAGCCCGCTTAATCGCTGCAGCGGAAGGGTCGCTGACCGATTCACGCGTGCTTTTCCGCCTGGTAAAATTGAATATTCGGCTTCCCGATGGCCGCCGCAAGGTCATGGACGTTGACGGCTGGATCGTGGGCGAGGACGGTATCCGCGGCATGCAGGGCATCCCGATCGATCCGATCGGCAAAGGCATCGCCGCCGGCGGTATGGTTGGTGCATTAGGCGCGGTCGGCAACGCCTTCGCCCAGACAGAATCTACCACCGAGCAAACTGCCAATGGCGATTTTAGAGAGATCGTTACGGGCGACGTGGGCAAGTTTGCCGCAGGCAAAGCCGCCGCAGGCATGGCCAATTCCTGGGGTAAAATCGTCTCGGATCGCGTAAAGCAGCTAGTGCCCCATATCCAGGTTTACTCCGGACGCACCGGCACGGCTGTATTTGCACAATCTGTAGCGATCAAGGGCCTGTTCGACAACAGCGGGGACGAGAGCGATGTCTTCTCGCCGGTTGATTAATAGTTTGGGAGCGACGATATGAAAAAGGTAATTACAGTATTATTAATCAGCCTGTTTCTCAGCGGCTGCAATTCCATGAGTCAGGTGCTTAATCCCTTCTACGAGACTCCGCCGCCTGTGGCTAAGCTCGGCGAGCTTAATGACCACGCTCTGCGCGGGGACGTCGAGAATAACGACAAGGCGCGCGAGGCCCTGACGCAGATGGCTTCTTATCAGCGGGCGCATGATCCGCAGCCGGTCAATCCAGTCATGCAGCCGGCTGTCGTTAGATTGATGTGGGTGCCCGATCATCTGAATCGCAACGGCGATCTCGTTCCGGCGCACTATTACTATCTGAAGGTGTTGAGCGAACGCTGGGCGGTACAGGATGCCTTTGAATTGGAAGCGCAATTGAACGGTCCAAATGGAACCAAGAACCTGGATAGCGGCAACCTGCCCTTCGTGTATGAGAACGAGGTTAAAGGACATTAATGAACCGGGCAGCTAAATTTACTTTGATCGTCAGTTTGGCCACTCTCGCGGGCTGCGCCGTCGAGAATCAATGGAAACCCGATCAGAAGAAGAAGATTTACGGGATGTCCTATCGGCAGCATGCACCGCAACCAGTTTACAGCCGTCTGCGCTGGGTGCGTCCCCCGGAAGTAATTCCGGCGCATGAGCTGCCGGGGTCAAGCGCGCCGCGCCTCACACCGGTGGTGCACCTGGAGCTCAAGAATGCCACCCTCAAGCAGGCAGCCGATAGTTTGGCGGCAACCGCTAGATATACAGGCGTCTGCGCGCCGGAAGTGGCCACCCAAAAGATCAGCTTCAACGCGCTTGGCACCATCGACGAATTGGCCCGTAACTTAGGATTGAGCGCCGGCGTACAGGTGGCAGTGGACCACGATAGCCGCACGGTTACAGTTTCAAGCGGCCGGCCGCCGCCAAGTTTTTATGCCGATCATCAGGAAATTGGTTCAGGTGCGCACTAGCATCGCCCTTATTTGTGCTGTTTTGGTTTTGAGGTTTTTATGAGCATAAACAGAATTACCAGAGAGCGCCTGTTCCAGGACGAAGCGCTTTTTAACAAGCTCTTGCCCTTTGCGCGCTACGATGAGGAGCAGGATCTTTTCGTGCACTCGGACGCTTCGCTCTGGTCGATTTGGGAGCTGCAGCCGCAGTGGATTACCAAAACCTCTGATAGCGATGCCTTTCAGCTCTGCTCCAGCATTCAGGAGATGCTGGATGCGCTAGAACACAGCATCTCAGCACAATTCGTTTGGATCACTACCTTCGACGTTGAAGGTGTGTTGAAAGATTGTATCAACAAATATCCGAGCAATGATGTGGCTGGATGGATGGCGAAGCGCTGGGTGCGGTCCCTAAAGCGCGCTTCCCAAAGCCAGGTCTTCCAGCGCCGCCCGCGCAAAATGCGTTTAATCGTCGCTTTCCGCTATGATCCGCCCTGGAGCACGCGCGGTATCCTAGCTCAGCTCAAACGCTCGATCTCGATCTTATTGAAGGGGCAGATTGCGGTTTCGGCCGCGCAGCGTAAGACCGAATATCTCGGCTATGCCAATCAATATAAAGGTGTAATTGAGGGCAATGTTCAAAAGTTGCGCGATCTTGGTTTCCAGCCCCGCCGCATCGACGGTCAGGGACTAATCAATCTGCTTTACCCATTGCTTAACCGCAAGAGTATCCGTCCCGGTAAGTTCCGCCGCGGCCGCAATACCACAACTCCGGTGCCGGTATTCGATCCCAATGAGTTTCTGTCGAACCAGATCTCGGACACCATGGTGCAGCACCCCGCAAACGGGCTGATTAAAAAGGACGGAAGGGTATATCGCACCGTTTCGATGGTGAATAATCCGAAGCAGTGCCTGCCTCTGATGATCACGCCGCTGCTTTCATCCCCCTACGAGAACTTGGTAAGCGTGACCTTCTCCAAGGATACTCGGGAAGCGCAGCTGCAGCGTTTGGATCGCCTGGACTCTTCGCTGGGCTTTAGAGAGCGCACCCCAGGCGGACGGGGCAATCAAAAGGTGCAGCACCAAATTTCGGCGATTCGCACCGCGCGTAACGAACTGTACAGCAACACTTCGCAGATCGTGCGCGTCGGCGTGCATCAAACGTTCGTCTGCCAGAACGAAGATGAGGCCGTGCGGGCCGCTTCAGAAGCGGTCGCGACTTTCCCGCAGCTGCATGGTGCGCGCGGGATGGTGCATGAAATCTCCGATATGGCGGTTTTCGTGAACTCCCTGCCGGGCTGCTACGACCCATCTACCGATGGACCGGGCTGGACCAGCACCGTTAAGTCTTCGCACGCTGTAAGAATGTTCCCGCTTTGGGGCAACTGGCGGGGAAGCCAGGGACCGCTCTTCGTATTACCAAGCTTGTGGAACAGAGAGCTGGTGGGCTTCGATTTCTATGATTCCAACGTAGCTCCGAACGTTCTGATCAGCGGCGTGTCGGGCGCCGGAAAAAGCTATCTACTCTGTTACATTTTGATCACGATGCAGCGCGGGCATTTTGCCACGCAGGTCGATGGCCGACTCGCTGAGCGACCCCCGATCACCTTCGTGTTCGATAAAGGCATGACGGGCCAGCCCTGCGGCTTCGAAAAGGTCGCGAACCTCTTCGGCGGAAAAATTTACGAGGCCACGCCGTCCAAGGCGCCCTCCATGAACTTCCTGGGCAAATTGGGTGAAACCGAAGATGACCCGAGAAACGAGTACTACAAAGACCTAGTGGAGCTCAGCGCAGACATCATCTGCGACATGGCCAACGAGGGCAACAAGACCATCGATCGGCTGGACAAACAGGCCGTATCGGAGTCAGTAGTTGAAGCTCACAAGATCTATCGCTCCGGTCCGATGCGACGCGAATTTATTCTAAGCGACGTAGTGTCCGTAATGCGCGCTCCCAAGCGCGTGGCGGAAACAGACGATTCGGCCCATCGACGGCAGCGCGTGGCGATGTTGATCGGCGATTATTACGGAGACGGTGTCTTTGCACGATTCTTTGATCGCCCCGGCTCACTGAAACTGAAGCAGCGCTTTATCGTATTCGACATGAAGGCGCTAAGCCGCAACCCCGATCTGCAACGCGTGTTCCTCAAAGTCGCCATGCTTTGGGCCGACACCGTGATGAACGATCCGAAAGAGCTCGATTGCCGCAAGATTTTAGTGTTCGATGAGGCCCATGATTTAATCGGGAAAACTTCGGTCGGCACGATCGAGACGGCTTTCCGTTTATACCGCAAACGCAAGGGTATCGTGATTGCAGCCTCGCAGTCAGGCGAGGACTTTTACGTAGGGAGCGGCGGTCAAGCAATTGTGCAGAACAGCGCCCACAAGATCTTCTTGCGTCAAGATCCGACCAAGTTCCATTTCACAGCTCAAGCGTTCAATCTCACGCAGCAGCAGGCTGATGTGGTGCTTAGACTGCGTACCGTCAAGGGAGTGGAGTCGCAGTTCTATCTGACTTCAGACATTGGCGAAGGCGCTTTCGTGCTGCCGCTGGAGCCGGCCTTTTACTGGGCCAGCACCAACAACGGTGATGATAACCAGCTGTTTGCGGACCTGCAGGCCGAAGCCGGGGGCGACTTCTGGCTGGCATTCCAGCAGGCCGTCATGCGCGCTCCGAACGGCGCCAAAGCCTATCAGGACATGATGATGCAGGATCGCATGACTCCCGTAGCCACCAACAATGGCCAGGTGTCTAACATCGTTTCTGACCTCATGGATCAAGCGGTTGGAGAGAAATAATGAATAGGAGAAATGACATGAGCACTATAACAACTTATGTTAAATTGGCGGTAGTCGCGCCGCTACTACTTGGCCTGGGCGGTTGCTCTGTCAGCACCCACCGCAGCGCTGTGAGTGAAAACCAGACTGCCGTTTCCGTTCAGGCTGCGCAGCCCGCGCCGGGCGTAGTGCAGTATGTTTGGGAAGAGCCGATGGTTGATACGATCGATGTTCCTCCGGGACTGGATCCTGAGGGTAACTACTATCGTCCTTCTCACAAAGCCGTGGTCGAGGTTCGACAGGGCCGCTGGAAATATCACCATCCGCAATAAGAGTGGTGACCTCCCTCGGCCTAGGTCAGCATTAAGGGAAGAATATGGCACTCCTCAGCTTAAACAATTTAGCCGCTCCACTCACTAACAAGGTGCATTTAGCCACAATTTTTTTAGCGTGCTTGGTGTTCGTGGTTCTGCGCCTTTCGAGTGGCTCTTTGGAGATCCGCGATGCCGCCCCTGACAAGGCCGCCGGGCATCGCCCTGAGGCAGCGGGTGAAGACCCGGAGCGTCTCGCCGAGCACCGCCGCGCCCTGCAGGCCGCGGCGGCAGCCTCCCAAAAGCGCGACACGGACCTGCTAGGCAACATTATTGCTGACGCCAAAACTGCGGAAAAAGAGGCGGCCCCTGCGCCTTCAGGACGGGCGGACTCGTTGGATGAAATTGAAAAAAGCTTAGGTCTACGCTGAAGTGATGCCATGAACGAACGAGGAATCGTCGTAAACAAAACCTGGCGCTCCGAGTTGCAGCGCATGCTGGTCTTCGCCGTATTTTGCGTGGTGTCCGTCTTTGTGTCGACCAAATTTCCAAGCACGGTCGTGCATGGCCAGCTTTTTCGAATTGCTGGAAAATCCGTGCACCTAAGTTTGCCGCTCTTCTGGCTGCTGCCCGTGGCCTCGCTTTTCGATCTACTCTATCGGGTTTACAACGTGCGCTATTTAATCGATACCAAGTTCATCGAAGCCCGCACCGGCGTGCTTTCACTGCGCCAGAATATTGTGCGGGTGCGCTATGAAGATGTGCGCGGAATCGAAACGGACCAATCGATCATGGGTCGCATGCTCGATTTCGGCGATGTGCAGATCGGGACAGCAGCAAGCTCCGGCATGGAAATAATCATGACCGGCGTGGGAGCCCCTAAGGAAATTCAGGAAATGATTCAACGCGAGCGCGATCGCCGAGTAGAACTCGGGAAGCGCGAGTCGCGAAAGAGTATCAATGAGAGTGCGATTAACGCATGAAGACTTTTGCCCTTGGCATATTTTTGGGAGCGCGGCGATTGCCGGTGCTGTTAGCACTGCTTGTACTGATCCCGATTACGGTTGCAGCTGAAACCGCTCCAGTTCCGGCCGCAAAGCAGGCCCCGGCACAGGTCGCAGCGGTGCCGATGAAGAAAGATCTTTCAGTGACCCATCAAAAACTAGCAGAAGAGGAATCGCGCCTGCTTAGAGAGTTAAACGCTGGAGCACCAGCGAGCGTGTCGGCAGTACCCAAATCCTCCGAACAGGTAGCGGCTCCGCCCGCAGCGCATAGCGACAATGCTGCTCTTAAGGTAGCTGCGGCTGTGGAAATTTCGGAGCCGACACCTCATAAAGACGCAATCAAGCCGCCTAAAATCGAGGCAAAACCGGCGATCGTGCCAGCCGCGAAGATTGTCCCGAAGATCGCCGCCGCGAAGGAGCCCGAGCAAAAAAAGTTAATCGAGAGTCTGCAGAGCTCTAATTTCAAAATGGCCAGCGATCTGAAAGCAGCCGATCAGCGTATCTCCGCACTTCAGCAGGAATTGGAAGAAACCCGCAATCGCCTGATTCTCGCTGAAACTGAAGTAGAGAGGCTCACGGCGCGATTGAACGCGCGCAACCGAACCAGCTTAAACGCTATGGTGGGAGAAAAGGCCGCAGCGGCAGCGCTCCCGATGCCGGCTAAGAGCGCCGCGCGGGTAATTGCACCGACGGTCGAAGAGTCCGACATTCAGGTCGCTACCGTAGTTGCCGATAAGGCCGCCTTGCGCGCCGGACCAGGAGAACAGAATTCCCCTTTGATGGAAGTTACCCGCGGTACGCGCCTGACAGTCGAGACCCGTCAGGGCAAATGGTATCGGGTTAATTCACCGAACGGTACCCGAGCGTGGATCTCCGGAGATGTGGTCGAGTTCGGCGAGCGCGCGGTTAATCCGGGCTCTTCGCTGGGCCGCATTAAGAGTTACGATGAGAGCGCCGATGAAGAAGCATTCAAGCTATTTAAGAGCGGCGTTAAGTAGCGTTGCTTTAGCTGCTTTGATTCTGGCAACAGGATTGCCGGCGGCCAGCATCTCCGGGCAGCCCAACAGCTTCGTCTATCCGCTCGTGGGGACGAGAATCTCGAGCAAATTCGGGTTGCGCAATCATCCGATTTATCACGTTAGCAAACATCATGGCGGCATCGATCTGGCTGCGCCCAGCGGCGCTCCCGTAAGAGCCATCGCCCCGGGGGTAGTGATCTTTGCTGATCCATACGCAGGCTATGGAAATTTAGTAGTGGTGCGACACGGCGGCGGGATGACTTCGCACTACGGACATCTTAAAGAGATCAAGGTGCGGCCGGGACAAAAGGTCCTGCCCGGACAGATCCTTGCGACAGTCGGGGCAACCGGTCATGTAACCGGACCGCACTTGCACTTTGAGGTGCGGCTGGATGGTAAAACACAGAATCCCGAAAATTACATTAAGGGTCTGGCGCTGGAAGCAGCTGGTTAAGCGCGCGCGTCGATCCCGCTCTTGCCACTTCCCGACTCTCCCAACCCACCAGTGTACCGGCCGTGCCAGAGCAGCGCCATGAAAACAGTGGGCCAAACCGCGCTGGCAGAGCCGCTAACATTCAAAAATCGTTTTCAATCGCGCAAAGCAACCAAGTACGCTATGCTTAAAC
>JAIBBU010000025.1 GCA_019694515.1 Oligoflexia bacterium
GCATCGATCCGCGCCACGGCTGGCCAGAACTTGAATTCCCGGGTCCACGGTGCAGGAAAAGCTCCTAGCTCTCTAGAGTACGGGCGATTCCACTGATCCGATGCGATCTTCAATGCGGTATGCGGGGCATTTCGAAGCGGACTTTGGGTGAGCTCGATCTTTTTTTCCTCAATCGCGGCGATCTCGCCTCGAATGGCGATCATCGCCTCACAAAAGCGATCGAGCTCTGCTTTCGATTCACTTTCGGTCGGTTCAATCATGATCGTTCCGGGAACGGGGAAAGATACGGTGGGCGCATGGAACCCGTAGTCCATCAGGCGCTTAGCCACGTCGTCAACTTCAACACCCGAGTTCTTCTTAATCTCTCGCAGATCGAGGATGCATTCATGCGCTACAAAACCGTGCTTGCCCTTGTATAGCACCGGATAGTACGGCTCTAATTTTCTAGCGATGTAGTTTGCATTCAGAATCGCGATCTCCGTGGCCCGGGTTAGCCCTGCCCCGCCCATCATCGCTATATACATCCAAGGAATTGTAAGAATGCTGGCACTGCCCCAGGGCGCCGCTGCAACCGCGCCGATCCCCTGCTCGTGACCCAATGAAACCAGGGGATGATTGGGCAGAAATGGCACCAAATGCGCTTTAACTGCGATCGGTCCCATTCCCGGACCGCCGCCCCCATGCGGGATACAGAAAGTCTTATGAAGATTGATGTGGCAAAGATCGGCACCGATCAGTGCGGGCGATGTTAATCCTACCTGCGCATTAAGGTTAGCGCCGTCCATATAAACCTGCCCCCCAGCGGCATGCACGATCTGGGTCAGCTCCTTGATCTGTTCTTCGAATACTCCGTGTGTTGAAGGATAGGTCACCATCACCAGCGCGAGGTCTTTGGCATGTTCGGCGGCGCGCGCTTTTAAGTCAGCGAGATCGACATTGCCAGCGGCGTCACACTCTACAACTACAACCTTGAAGCCGGCCATCACAGCGCTGGCGGGATTGGTGCCATGCGCTGATTTAGGAATTAGGCAGATATCGCGCGAGCGCTGTCCGATGCTGTCGAGATAACCCCGGACCACCAGGAGTCCAGCATATTCACCTTGAGAACCCGCATTGGGTTGGAGCGAGACTCCGTCAAAACCAGTGATCTGCGCTAGTGCCCGCTCCAGCTCACCGAACATTGCGCTATATCCACGAGCTTGCGCAGCCGGAGCAAAGGGATGCAAACCTCCGACCTGCTCCCAGGTGACGGGCAACATCTCCGAGGTAGCATTTAATTTCATAGTGCAGGAACCAAGCGGAATCATCGAGATCGCCAACGAGAGATCCCGCGCTTCAAGCCGCTTTAGATAGCGCAAAAACTCGGTTTCTGAGTGGTAGGAGTTGAAAACCGGATGTGTGAGATATGCTGAACTCCGGCGCAGCGGTTCCGGCAGCGAACATTTCACCGGTGCAGTTAAGTCGGTAACCCGTCTCCCACTCAACACATATACTAAGTCGACCAGATCAGATTCTGTACTACACTCATCGACGGAGACAGCTAAAAGCGTCTCGCTGATATGGCGAAGGTTCAAAGCACATTCGGCTTCACGTTTTTCTACATCAGAACCCTTCCCGGCTCCGATACGCACAGTGACGGTATCAAAGGTGGTAGAATTAACGAGTTCTAAGCCGGTGCTCTTTAGCGCCGCTGCCAGCCGATCCGCCTTGCTCTGCACTGCCGCAGCGATTGAATAGAGCCCTTTGGGGCCATGATAAACAGCGTACATACTGGCCATAATCGCCAATAATACCTGGGCTGTGCAGATGTTGCTGGTCGCCTTCTCGCGCCGGATATGCTGCTCTCTGGTTTGCAGCGAAAGCCGCAAAGCTGGGTGACCGTCCGCATCCTTAGAAACGCCGACTAGGCGTCCGGGCATGGCGCGCTTATATTCGTCTTTCACTGCCAAGAAAGCGGCATGCGGCCCACCATAGCCAAGCGGCACACCAAAACGTTGCGCGCTCCCCACCGCCACATCAGCTCCGATTTCACCGGGAGATTTAAGGAGCAGCAGAGCCAATAGATCCGTGGCGACTATCGCCAAAGCACCAGCGGCGTGCACGCTGGCAATCACCCCTGAATAATCGCGGACGTCACCATAAGTCCCGGGATACTGCAGCAGCGCGGCAAAAACCTTAGAATCAAGTGACAGCTGGCCGGGAGCTGCAATTCTTACCTTCAAGCCTAAAGCATCGGCGCGGGTTTGCACCACGGCAATGGTCTGCGGATGGCAGTCCTCCGCGACGACGATCGTATCGCGCTCTCCGTCCTTTACTGAGGCAAGGCAGAGCGACATGGCTTCGGCTGCGGCGGTGGCTTCATCTAAGAGCGAGGCGTTGGAAACAGCCAAACCGGTCAGCTCGGTCACCATCGTCTGGTAATTCAAAAGCGCTTCCAATCGCCCCTGCGATATCTCAGGCTGATAAGGGGTGTACTGGGTGTACCAGCCGGGATTTTCAAGAATATTGCGTTGGATTACCGGCGGGGTAATGCAGTTATAGTAGCCCGCACCGATAAAACTTCGGCGCAGTTCGTTCTGTGACATGATCTGCTGAAGACGCTTAATCGCCTCAGTTTCAGATAGAGCTTGCGGAAAATCGGAGAGCTGCAATCCCGCTCCCTGCCGAATCGCGGCAGGGATTACGCGGTTATCGAGCTCGGCGAGGGAGCTGCATCCGAGCGCTTTAAGCATCGCAGCAACTTCAGCCGCGCTCGGTCCGATATGCCGCTCTTCAAACCGCCTGCCCTGCTCCGCTCCAACCTCTCGCATCTCTGTTACACCCTAGCTTTAAGCGTTGTCCCCCAGATGGGCTTTATATTGTTCTGCGTTCATGAGCTTCTCGACATCGGCGCCATTGAACTGCTCAAGCTGCACGATCCACCCGGCATCATAAGGGCTCTTGTTAATCAGATCAGGCGTCGAGTTGAGAGCCGCATTAACAGCTTTAACCTTCCCGCCAATCGGAGCGTAAACATCGGAGGCCGCTTTGGTAGATTCGACTACACACAGCGTCTCGGCTTGCTTGAGCATCTTCCCCACAGCGGGAAGGTCCACAAACACCACCTCGCCCAGCTCCTGCTGCGCAAACTCGGTAATCCCGACTTTAGCGCTCTGGCCCTCAACCAACACCCATTCATGATCCTTGGTGTACTTAAGCTTTCCCGGTAGATCCATAAAATTCTCCAAAAAAACTATTTCTTCAGCGCTGAGTAAAATGGCCGCTTTACAACATGCGCCTGCAACATCTTGCCGCGCACTTCAGCGAAGATTTCGCGATCGATTACGGCGTGATCCTTGGCTACGATCCCCATGCCCAGGGCCACATTGACTGTCGGGGTTTTCGTCCCGCTCGTGACCACGCCAATTTGATTGCCCACGGCGTTGAAGATCTTGTCTCCATGGCGGGCAATGCCGGGCTCATCCAGGAAAAATCCGATCAGGGTCTTAACTCCGCCAGTCTTCTTTTCCTGGGCCAGGGCAGCACGCCCCATAAAATCGCCTTTGTCGAGTTTTACCACCCAGCCTAATCCTGATTCATATGCTGTGAGTTCCTCGGAAAGTTCGTGTCCGTGCAGCGGGAATGAGGCTTCAAGCCGCAGCGAATCACGCGCCCCGAGCCCGCACGGTAAAACTCCGAGGGCAGCACCTTTCTCAAGCAGGGTCAGCCAGAGCTTCTCAGTCTGATCCCAGGGGACAAAGATTTCGAATCCGTCCTCACCGGTATAGCCGGTCCGCGCCATGATTACCGGGACCCCCGAGAACTCGAAGTCACCGAACCAAAAATATCCGAGTGCTGCTGCCGAGGAGAGTCCGGGGATCGATTCAATCAGCGCTGCAGCCTTGGGGCCCTGTACTGCGATCTGTCCATACCGGGCGCTATGATCCTGGAACTCCGCCTTAAAACGATTCTGTTTGGTAAGCCATGCGAAGTCGTGGGCGCAGTTAGATGCATTCACGCAGAGCAGATACCGTTCGCGGGAGTATTTATAGACGATCACATCGTCTACCACTCCGCCCCGTTCGTTGGTGATCGCGCTATACTGGGCCTGCCCATCCTTGAGCGCTGCGACATTGTTGCAGGTCAAATAATTCAGCGCGGCTTCAGCTTCGGGGCCGACGCAAAAAATCTCCCCCATATGACTGACATCGAAGAGCCCCACTCGCTCGCGCACGGTCTGGTGCTCAGCGATTAAGCCGCTCGGGTATTGGACCGGCATCTCCCAGCCGGCAAAGGGAACCATCTTTCCGCCAAGCGTAAGATGTTGGTTGTAAAGAGGGGTGCGCCTTAGGTCGGAATGCTGCATGGCGTGAAAAGTCTTGCAGATTAGCGCGCTTATTTCAAGCGCGCCCGAGCTCTAAGCTTGCAGGCTTGCAGTGTATTTTGGATCAACATTGCGACGGTCATCGGCCCTACTCCGCCCGGCACCGGGGTAATGGCAGCAGCCCGTTCCGAGGCTTCGGCAAACGCAACATCCCCTACCAATTTGCCGGTTTTCGGACCGATCGTGACGCGGTTAATTCCAACATCGATTACCACCGCTCCCGGCTTCACCCATTCGCCTCTAATCATCTCCGGCTGGCCCACGGCTGCGATTAAGATATCCGCTTCCATACAAAGTTTCTTGAGATCGGCGCTTCTCGAGTGCGCGGTGGTCACTGTGGCGTTACGTTCAAGCAGCATTAATCCGATCGGTTTGCCCACCAGGGTGGAGCGCCCTACAACCAGCGCGCGCTTCTTACTCAGATCGGCAGTTTTTCCCGACTCAAAATCGGCCGCTGACAGAAGCGCGAGATCGATCAACTTCATGCATCCCAGCGGAGTACAGGGCCGGATTCCCGGAAGACCGCGCATCAGCCGGCCCTGATTAAAGGGATGCAGCCCATCAGCATCCTTCTCAGGGCTGATCAATGCAATGAAGTTCTCCGGATCTAAGTGCGAAGGCAGCGGCAGCTGTACAAGAATACCGTCCACGTCATCCGAGCTGTTTAGAGTTTGAATCGCATTCGTAAGTTTTTCCGCGCTGCAATCCGCAGGCAGCTCCAGATTGTAGGTATGAAAGCCGGCGCGTTTAGCTGAGCGCTCTTTATTTGCGACATAGGCTTTGGATGCAGGGTTCTCCCCCACCAAGACGACTCCAAGGCCTGGTGCGCGCCCCTTGTTTTTGAGCGACAATGCGACTTCGGCTTTAACCGCATCGAGCACCTGCTCAGCGAGTTTCTTGCCGTCTAAGATTTGGGCCATTTAGAATTGCTCCGGTAATACTCGAATGGCGCTAAAAGCGGGCTAACTTTACTACTCCGAGTAGAAATAATATATAGCTCGTTCATTTAGAGGAATAATTCAGATGATTATCGGCATTCCTAGAGAAAGAAAAACCCTTGAAAAGCGTGTCGCTTTGACACCTGACGGCGCCCAAGAACTGATCAAACACGGGCACCAGGTGCTGATCGAGAAAGATGCCGGCGCTGGGTCGCACTTTTTAGATCAAGATTACATTAACGTCGGCTGCAAGATTGTTCCGACGCTCAAGGATGTGTGGACCAAGTCCGAATTGGTCGTCAAGGTTAAAGAGCCGCACGAATCAGAATATGAATTCTTCCGTCCGGATCTGACCCTGTTCGACTATCTTCATCTGGCGAGCATGCCGGACGTAACGCACGCCATGCTGAAGGGCGGGCTAACCGGAATCGCCTATGAATTAGTGCAGCTTCCCGATCGCAGACTGCCTCTGCTGGAGCCGATGAGCGAAGTGGCCGGTAAACTCTCGGTGCTGAATGGATCCTATTTCCTCTTGGCGCAGAACGGCGGTCGCGGGGTGCTGCTAGGGGGCACGGTCGGAGTGCCGCCGCGCAACGTCACGATATTGGGAGCTGGTATTGCGGGCCGCAATGCGGCAGAGATCGCGCTCGGTATGGGCGCTAAAGTTACGATCCTCGATATCAATTACACGAAGCTCGAACACATCAAGATGGAGTTTCGAAATATGGTACGCACGGTTTTCTCCACACGTGCCGCACTGGAGCGCGAGATCGCCAAATCAGAGCTGTTAATCGGAGCTGTGCTGGTACCGGGAGCTGCCGCGCCGCGGATTATCTCGCGCGAAATGATGCGCAGCATGCGGCCGGGATCCGTTTTCGTCGATATCAGCATCGACCAGGGCGGCTGTGCCGAAACGATCCGTCCGACCTCGTTGGATGAACCGGTATACGAAGAGGAGGGAGTGATCCACTACGGTGTTTGCAATATGCCGGCGCAGGTGCCAAGGACCTCGACGATGGCGCTGACCGCAGCGACGCTGCCTTACATTATCAAGATCGCCGATCTCGGCGTTAAACAGGCTTTGGCCACCGTGCCGGAGCTGCACTGCGCATTGAATACGCACAAGGGCAAACTAACCAATAAAGCCGTTAGCGAAGCAGTTGGCGTTTCCTATACCCCGATTGATGACGCGTTGCGGGGATAGCAGCAAGATTAGGAATTTCAGCGATTGAAGTTGGGCGGATGGCGACCTCCTCAAAGCGCAGAGGTGGGATGTTCCTATTGTGCCATAGAGTTAGGGATTGCTTCGCTTTGCTCGCAATGACAAACCGCTGTCATTGCGAGCAAAGCGAAGCAATCCCTAACTCTATGGCACTCCAAACTCGAACTCACGCCGATCTTGAAGGCGGCAGTTAATGCCGCTCTTTGACTTACTCCCCGCCGTCAGCGAGAAAATCTAGGAAAGCTTTACGGATGGCGTGGAAGCAGATCAGCACATCCTCAAGCGGCTGCTCTTTTGCTTCTTTGCGTATCTCCAGGTACAGCACGCCGGGATGGCGCAGGGCTCCGAGGCTGCCGGCGACAATTTCAGTTTGATTACCTCTAATTCCTACCCCATTCCACTTAAGCGGCACCGTCGCGACTAAACAGTCTACGATTGGGTGGTACTCTTTATGATCGAGGGTCTCGTAGCTGCTAAGGGGCATATCTCCGAGCCGCAGGGTCGGCTTTAGCTTGGTCCCGTCCTTGGAGGTGAGATACAAACAGCCGCGTGAGAAGCCGGTAATCGGCATGACCGTATCGACCAGCTCTCGAATGGCTTCGACCGAAAGTGCGCCCGCTTCGATCTTTTCGTAGGCACGGATTAGCGCATCGCGAATCAGCGGCGCGCAGCGCAATGCGAATTGGTTGCCGCGTAGAATCGCCACATCGCTGGAATCCGGCTCGATTGCGGGTACAACCTTAGCGAGATATGGCGCGGTGAACACGGCTGGGGCGCTGTGCTGATAACGCACGACGCTGTCCAGAATCTCATGTTCAATCTCTTCCATGAAGTTCGAGCCGAAGCGATCCTTAAGCGCCGGCTCCATCCGTTTCCATTGCGCCTCGGCATCGGGGAAATTTACCCGATCGTGAGAACGCGCGTACAACTCGGAAAGTTCACAGATCTCATGGGCGCTCATCTTTTCGTGCGGTCCGACATCGCGATGGAGACCGGGGGCGGATTCGGGCGCGACCGATTGACGCAACTCTGCGCTCAGATGCCAATCAGCCATTAATCTTGAAATAATCTGGAGCGGGCTCACCCCCAGCTGCTTCTGCAGTTCCTGCATTAAATCGCCGCCGCGGCTACGCTGTGCGCCGAGGGCTTTGCCGTAAATCGTAGGATAGTTCCAAGCGATCAAATTCAAGGCTAGCTGCCGCAGCATGGCGCTGGAGTATGCCATCCCAGGCGCAACTTCGCTCTTGGTGGCCAGGACCTCGGCAGTATGGGTGCTGATCAGTGTATGCTGAAGCCGCAGCGATTGACTGCGATTGATCTTGGATAGCTTATGCGTTGAGAGAGAGTCAGCTGAAATTTCGAACATCTTTTCAAGCTTTTCATCTTCAAGGCTGTATAGCGCCTCAAGCGGATCGGAAAGCGACTGTGGATCGGCGCCGCTGGCATAGAGGCTCTTTAAATAATGAGTGAATAGCGCCGGGTCGCTCTTTAACTCACGGGCCAGCGCGATACGATTATCGCGGTACTGCCCGGAACGCAATCCGACCTGGACATTGCTCAGTGTCTCAAGATTGACCGGAAGTCCGCCCTTTTGAAGGTGCGAGACGGTGCGGTCCAGCGCCAGCGTGGATGCCGGGACTCGGCTAACGCCGAGGGTACGCTCAGGTGTGGGTGATTCCGATCGAAACACGTCGTCCATTGCTCCTCACTACTCTATCGGCTGATTTAGGAGAGGTTATTACGGGTTTCCGGGAGAAATAATGTTATTAAATTCAGCTTGTTACCAGGCTTTGAAGCGAGAAGTTGCGCCGGCGCCGGCCAATCTTGAGCCGACCTCCGCGGCTTACACTTAAACCAAGCGCCGAGCATAAGAGAGGGAGAGGAGAGTTAAGTGCTAGAATCGCGTCCACTCGCAGATCCAACCTGGGGCCGTACCGGCGGCGCACTGCGGCGAGACCAAGTCTCCAACGTAGTTAAAGCCACTCAGTTTGGCGAGCTTACGGGGCCAACAGTGAAATCGGATCGAGACTCGCGTTCCTATGAAGAACGGGTGGTTGAAGCAGCCGTCGCCAAACTGAACAATAGTGATCCAAAAACCTGGCTATACCATCTCTTTCGAAGCAGGCTCCCGGAGTCTAATACTGAGCACCTAGATAATTTTCTGCTCCCTGGAGCGGATGGAGATAGCCCCTCTATCATCGTGCCCAATGTTATAAAAATGGCCTTCGGCGGGGACACCACGGTCATATTGGAGGAGCCCGGAAAACCTGATTCTATCACTGTTCTGGGCGGCGCAGCAGAGACGCTTCGCCAGGCGGTGCTGAGGAAATTGGTAGACTTGGCCCGTAGCTTGGAGCTGGAGCAGCTAACGATTCTGGCGGGGCTCCGCTCGGCCGACCCTCAGGTCGTAGCGCAATATGGATGGGTGAAGGGGCCTTCGCCCGATAAATCAACTCAAACCTTCACCGGAGGGTATAATCTCACCCTAACTAGGATCAAAAGACCGACGATGTTTGGCGTTGACGAGCCGGAAAGAATCGAGCTGACAGTCAAGCCTCAATTCAATGATTTCACCTTACCAGACCGCACAACAACCGCCGGACTAGAAGCGCTCTGGAAGTGCGTCTCGGAACGCCACTGGGAACCGCCATCGGGAAAGCGCATCATCGAAGCGCTCTCCGCTGGAGTTGGAGCTACATCGATTCAACTAACAGAAGACGCCCCCGGCCATGTTGTACTGTTGGCGGCTTTAGTCATAGACCAGCAGCCGGTCCAGGTCCGCATAGCGAGCAAGCGCAACTCATTTCTTACCAAATTGCTTTTTGGCGAAGAGGACCGTTCGTACATAGGTGTGGTCAAGCGCAGCAGTTGGAATGCAGGACTGGAGCCCGAGGAGGCAGAGGCGATTTTTGGGCTATTATCTAAGATCGGAAGTAATAGCGAACCTGCGGACACACCAGCAACAGATCAGGTTTTTATTTCGAAAGATCGCCCTGAGCAGCCGCAGAGCTAAGTTATCTAACCAGCAACAACCGGTTGAGGATCAGAGGATTCCTCAGTTTGGGCCTTATTGTTCTGATTTTGCTTGTGCTTATGCTTTGAGCCTGCGCTGTGCTTTTGCCCCTCTTGTCTACGCACCACGATCGGCGAGTTAATCACAAGGGTAGTCATTTCAGTCTCGCGCTTATACTCAATATCGAAGCCCTGTTTATCAATTACGAAATATTTCTCAATAACCGAGCACATTTCGGACTTAAAGCTCGCCATCTCTTCGTTGGTCAGACCGGTGCGGTCTTGAACCAGGACGAAGTGCAAACGGCTGCGCGCAATCGACTTGCTCGCGGCCTTATTACTGAAGAAGTTTCTTAGTCCGTTAAACACCTGTAAGCTCCTCTCAGTTATTCATCCTAAAGTGGTCTGCATCCAAAAAATTCGGCGCTCTAGAAAAACAATACGCTACAACCAACGTTTCCACTATCCCAAAACATCAGCTGAAAACCCTTTAGCCGCGCCCCCGCGCCGAGCAAAGCGCTTCAAGCCCACAGCTGTTTCAAGCCCATAGCTGTTTCAAGCCCATAGCCGCCCAATCTTGCCCCAGATCGAGTCCGCGCCGAGGTCCGGAATTGGAATACTCTCTCCACACAGGCGTCCGGCGATTCGATTAAACGCCATGCCCGCTTTGGATTTGGGGTTATAAACCACGGGCTCGCCGCAGTTCGCGGAAACGATCACATTCTCGTCCCGCTCGATCACGCCGATCAGCTCAATACCTAAAATATCCTGGACATCTTCGACGGACAGCATATCGCCGCGGCGCACCATATTCTGGTCTAGCCGATTGATCAGGAGCAGCGGCTCCACACTGCGGGCCGTCAGGAGGCCAATCACCCGGTCGGCATCGCGAATTGCGGGGATTTCCGGAGTGGTGACCACCAAGGCCTTGTCAGCGGCAGCACAGGCGTTCTTGAACCCCTGTTCAATACCGGCTGGGGAATCAACCAAGATAAAATTAAATTCCCGGCGGAATTGATCCAAAGCGGCCTTAACCTCGGCCTCATCGACCACGTCCTTCTCGTCCGTTTGCGAAGCGGGCAGCAGGAATAAATTGTTCGACTTCTTGGACTTGATCAGGGCTTGCTGCGGTTTGCAGACCTTCTTCGCTACGTCGACCAAATTAAAGACGATGCGATTCTCAAGTCCCAAAATAACGTCGAGGTTTCTTAGCCCGATATCGGCATCAGCCACCAAGACGCGCTTACCCTTAAGCGCCAACGCAGCTCCGATGCTGGCAGTGGTCGTAGTTTTCCCGACGCCGCCCTTGCCCGAAGTCACAACGATAATTTGGCCCGTGCTCTTCGAGTTATTCGTACCGTTCTTAAGACTCATTTATTCCTCTTCACACAAAACAAATTTAGCTTCTACGTTTGAAGGTGAAATTTTTGGAGTTGTAAGGCTCAACTACAATCATGTTGGCTTCCACACGCGCAATTTCCGGCGCGCGCTGGCCTTCACTGGAGCCACGGCTGATAATCGAACCGATCCGGAGCTGCGTCGGCGCAAGCGATAATGCAAAAATACCGCGGCCGCCGCCGGTTTCATCATAGGCGCCGGCATGCGCTACACCGCGGAGGGTACCGAGCACCACAATATCTCCGCCTGCCACAATCTCGGCACCCGAATTAACATCGCCAAAAATCACTAAAGAGTGTTCGGTCTCGATCTTCTGACCGCTGCGCAGTGTGGCGTACACCAGCCGCGCATCGGGATCGTCCCACAGAAAAGATTCATTGCCGCCGGATTTTTCGTCGGCCAGTCCTTTGGCTACGATTTCATCGTCTGCCAGCCCAATCCCTTCTACTCCGCCAAAAAGCCCCAGTGCCGTGTCGGCATCATTCATAACCTTATCCTTAGCACCCGTAATCTCACGCACCACGCCGATTGAGTCCACCGACTTGGATTCGCCTGAACCAACCGGACGGCGCACTTCGCGCACCCGCGAAGCACGCACCTTAATATTATAGCTATCAGTCAATAACGCCGAGACTTCAGCGATGAATTCCTCAGTCGGCTTAGCTCCCACCCACTCCAACGCAACCGGATTGCCGGTTAGGAAGGACTGCCGTGAAGTTAAGAAATCAGCCAGAGCGGATTTGAGCGTCGGACCTTCCACTCGTCCATCAAGACGCAGCACCAAACCATCGGCGGTGCCGCGGGCGGTTACGATCCCGCCGCGCTCGGAAGAGAGCTGCTCAATTTTTGCGGGGTCAAGAAGCGGGTCAATGCTCCCTGCCTCTGGATGGTCAAGCCCGGACTCCAAGCCCGCGTTAAAACTACCTTCGTTGAAACTATTATCCATACCTCTAGCGATCTACCTCAGAAGTCCGCAGCCGTTGATTCACAATACCCTTCCCGTCCGAAAAAGCACGACATTACCCTAGCTTTCCCCGACAGCTGCGCTTAGCCACCCGCCCCTAGTTTAAGTAGCTTATAGCAAATCAGAAAAGCGCAAGTCAACCAAGTTATCGAACACTATCCCACTATTTGATGGAATGGCCTCAGGGATGACAGTTACCTGACCATTCGTTACTATAATCACTCAATGATTCATCTCCGGCTTAGTGCGATTGTCTCCTCCCTGCTCCTCTGCCTGCTGTTTCAGCTCCGGGCCGAAGCGGCCTCCAATGACGAGTTCGAGCTGAATGTTCCCCCCCGACTCTCCGGGAGGATCGTCTTCAGCGCGCAGTCCGGATCGACAGAGTCAATCTTTGTGCTGGATCTGGACGGACGCCGGGTTCGCAAGCTAATCGGAGATTCGCATCACAACTCTTATCCGAGCTGGTCACCGGACGGAACCAAATTGGCCTTCGCCTCCGATCGCGATAGCGATTGGGAGATCTACGTCAGCGATTTCGAGGGTCAAGATCAACTAAGGCTAACTAACAATCCGGGGATCGACGACCATCCGGCTTTTGCCCACGATCGCAATCAGATCATCTACTTTTCTGAGAGCGCCGACGGGAAAGGTACGAATATATATACGATCGTGCCCCCTTCAACCGAGCCTGTGAGACTCACCAATTTGGGCGGCAAGAATTCGACGCCGCAACTCTCGCCAGATGGCACGCAAATATCCTATTCCACGAGCCGTTTCTGGCCCGGTTGGGATATATGTCTTTGGGATATAAAAGAACAAAAAGAAACCTGCCCGCTAAAGGGGGAACAGTCCTTCTGCCGCGCCCAATGGTCCAACTCCGGCGAGCGCTTGGTATATTCCTTTGGCTTTGGGAACGAGATTGATCTCGGAATTTTGGAGCTAAAGAGCGGCGCCAAGAAGAGCGTTACTAGCATGGATGGCCGGGAGTATGACGCGAGCTGGTCGCCTTCCGAAGATTATCTGGTGTTTGCGGCTGAAAACGGCGAACGCGATCGCTTTAAGCTTTTCATTCTGGAACTCAGCAGCGGTAAGATATCGCAGCTGCTTAGCTCGCGCTATTCGCTTCGCTATCCGGCATGGTCAGCGGTGACAACGATGCAGCTCGAGGCCCGCCGCATGGTACAGGCGCAAAGGGGCGAGGCTAAGAAACCCGCACTCCCAGAACAGTGAGACTTAAACCAACTATCATTGCAGCGATCGGTATTATCCTCGGCGCCCTGAGCAGCTGCAGTCCGCTTTATGTAGCGCGCGCCGGTTATGAGCAGGCCAAGATTCTTTGGCACCGCGAGCCCATTACGGAGCTCTTGCGCGGCAGCACCGTGACTGCAGACGAACGTGAAAAGCTATCAGCGGTACTTGATGCCCGAGCTTTTGCCGGAACGATCGGACTCACCCCGGGAGACTCCTTCACTACCTATACACGCATAGAAAGAAACGAACTGGCATGGGTGCTGCTAGCCTCGAAGCCGGATTCATTCTCGCTCTTTACCTGGTGGTATCCGATTGTGGGGACTGTCCCATACAAGGGGTTCTTTGAAAAAGCCGCTGCCGAGAAGAGCGGCAGGATCCTAGAGGAGATCGGCTATGAAGTTTGGATTCGACCAACGGAAGCGATCAGCACTTTGGGGTGGTTTAACGATCCCCTGCTTTCGACCACCCTGCGAAACGAAGCGGCGACAGTAGTCAATACGGTGCTGCATGAATCGACCCACAGCACGATTTGGATACCTGGGGGAGTTGACTTCAATGAGAGCCTGGCGAATTTTGTTGGGGCGCGCGCCACGATCGAGTTCTTTGAATCGCGCCGCGAACTATGCGCCGATCAAAGCTGCACTCAGCGCTTGGCGGCGTTAGTGGATCGAGCGAAGGCCATTTATAACAGCCAGCTCGCGCTCTCCGAGATGATTGAGGGGCTGTATGGCAAGCTCGATCGACTCTACCGGAGCGATAAACCCAAAGAGCAGAAATTGGCTGAAAGAGAGGCTGTTTTTGAAGAATTTCTGACTCCGGTCCGGGCAAAGAATCCTAAACTGCAGGCTTTCAAGCAGTTAAATAATGCCGAAATCATTCAGTTTAAGCTTTATTTGACGGGGTTAAGGGGCTTCGAAGGGTTATTCGCCAAGCATTCCGGCAGTTGGCCGGCCTTCTTCGAATCGATTAGACTAATCATAGACAGACTCGAGCATGCAGGCAGCAAGAGCGCCTGGGAGCTCCTGCAAGAAGCCTCGCAACCATGAGCGCTACACTGAAAAACTTCGCCGACCGCGTCCAGCATGCCTGCCAGCAGAAGCACAGCTTTTTGATCGCTGGTTTCGACCCTGACCTGGACAAATTTCCGCGTTCAATTCTTAAAACCGCGACCGCCCGGTCGACGGAACTCTCGGAGCAGATCGAGGCGGCCTTGGTGCTCTATTATACTATGGCGATTGAAACGCTAGCGCCGTTGGTAGTGGGGATCAAACCCAACTGGGCCTATTTTGAGCAGTATGGTCTGCCCGGACTCAGCGCACTTTCGGAGGTATGCAAGATCGCGCAGCAACATGGGCTGCTGGTAATTGCTGACTGTAAGCGCGGAGATATCGGGCCAACAGCGCTGGCCTATGCGCGTGCTTTTTTGGGTGGCAGCAAGGTCTTTGGACAGAGCATCCCGGCTTTCGCCGCCGATGCTATGACGGTTAACCCTTTTCTGGGATTCGATACAGTGGAGCCGTTTTTGACGGAGTGCATCGCCCAAGACAAAGGCATCTTTGTCCTGGTTAAGACCTCGAACCCGGGGTCGGCCGACCTGCAGAATCGCGCCGGCAGCGATAAGCAGACGATTAGCCACCGGATTGCGGCGTGGATCTCGGCCAATGCCGGACGGCTGCTTGGCAGCTCCGGTTTTTCCGCACTAGGTGCCGTGGTCGGAGCAACCTATCCGAACGAAGCGCGCGAACTAAGAAAGCTTATGCCCAGAAGTCTCTTTTTGATTCCGGGCTTTGGCGCCCAAGGCGCTGCGGCGGGCGACGCCGTCAGCGGATTCGCCGGGCAGAGCGGCGCCGGATTGATTAATGTTTCACGCGGGCTACTCTCCGCATTTTCGTCGCTGGAGCTGAGCGAGACGGAGATGCGGACAGAGCTCAAAGCCCTCGCCGGGAACTTCAATACTCGGATCAACGCCGCAGTCCAGTCGCTTTAGGTCCCGGCAAATTTGACACCTCTGCTCTGCCCGTGCTCAGATTCATAACGATTCAGAGCTAACGATGCTAATTCGCGGACAGGAAAAGAAATTGACCGATTCATCACTGGGATTTGGCGCACTTGTAGTCTTCGAGCAGGACGGCGAATCGATCCCGGCGATCGTGATGGGCTACGACCGCTCAAAGTACATGCTTTTTACGGTGCGTGGACGGCAGGTCGAGTTAACCTCCGATCGGCTGCACAAACTGCCTAACACAGGCGAGACCAAGGGCTTGAGCAGCAGCGAAGCACGGCTCAGATACCTGCAAAAATTAGATCAAGAAGCGCGTGCTTGGACCGCCGAAATCAATCTAGCGCCGGCTTGGGAGAAGGCTTCGGCCGAAAACAGAGAATTCTCCAACTCTGAGTTGACCGTACTACTCTTAGGTAAAGACGAGCTACTTGGACATTTGGCAGTACGCTACGCATTACTCGGCGACAAGGTGCATTTCAAGCGTAAGAAGGAGCTCTTTGTGCCGCGCAGCGTGGCTCAGATGGAGGAGCTGCAAAGAACCGAAGAGCAGCGCCGCAAGCGCCTTGAAGCCCTGCAGGAGCTGCAGGAACATTTTTCGCTCCGGCTCAAAGACCCCAGTCAGCCGTGCTCAGCGCTGATCGAGCCTGAACTATATCTGCTGAAACAGATCGCGGCGGATGCTCCGCACATCGACAATCAGCAGCGGCGTGATGCCAAGGAGATCCTGAAACAGTTTTGCGAGCGGAATCAAATCGAACAACAAGGCACCTTGCCTGAGAGAGCCTACGATCTTTTGGAGCGCACCGGATATTTTCAGGAGCGTGGAACGAATCTGGCCTTCTTCAGATATCTGCCATTCGGCGATTTCTCAGAGGCTGCCCAGGCCGAGGCACAGGCGGTCGATCCGGCTACACCGCGGGCTTTCGCACGGGTTGATTTTACCGCCAAGCACTGCATCACAATTGATGACGCGTCGACGCGCGACATGGACGATGCGCTTTCGATCGAACAAACCCAAGATGGATATCTGCTGGGGGTCCATATCAGCGATGTAGCATCGGCGATTGTGCCTGATGGGCCGCTTGATCTTGAGGCCCGCGGCCGGGCGACCTCGATCTACACTAGTGACTGCACCCGCAACATGCTGCCTCGCATACTAGCCGAGGATCGGTTAAGTCTAATGCAAGGACAGGTGCGTCCGGCGCTTAGTTTCATGATCGAGATTGATCGGAGCTACGCCGTTAAGAATTTTCAACTGAAGCCCTCGCTGATCAAGGTCCAGGAGCGCTTGACCTACGAAGAGGCGGATCGTCGCCTGGAGGCGGGAGAGTCGAGCCTTTCGCTGCTTTACAACATCACGGCGGAGCTGGAAGCGCGGCGCTTTGAACAGGGCGGCTTCCGAGTCGAGAAGCGCGACGCCGCCGTACAGCTCGCGCCGGATGGCGAACTGAAACTGGTAGAGATCGACGAAAACGCACCCTCGCGTGCATTGGTGGCGGAATTGATGGTGTTGACCAACCGGGTTCTGGCGCAGTTTACCAGCGAGAACAAAATACCGATCCCTTATCGCTCACAGGCCGAGCCCGATCAGGATAAGATCAGCCGCATTTCAAGTATCCCCGCGGGCCCCGCTCGCGATTATGCCGTTCGCGGAACTCTCAAGAAATCCACGGTTAGCTTTGTTCCGGATCGGCATGCCACGCTAGGAATTACCGGGTACACTCAAGCCACCTCCCCGATTCGGCGCTATTTGGATCTATGCATCCAGCGGCAGGTGTTGTGCTTTCTTCAGCACGGCAAGAACTTTTACTCAGAAGAGCAGTTTGCCAAATTGGTCGCTGAGACTGAAGAGCCGCTCAGAAAAGCGACCGCCGTTTCACGCGAAAGCAAGCGTTTCTGGCTGCTGACCTATCTGGGGAAAATGGCGCGAAGCGCAGAACCGCTGCTTGGAACGGTAGTGCGAAACGATCTCAATACCCCTCTAATGGAGCTCGATCATATATACACGGTGTGCTTTGCGCAGACGCGCAAGAAGCCGGCGCTGGGTGATAAGTTTAACTTGCGGCTGGTATCCGTAGATCCGAGATATGACTCGGTCAGACTAGAAGAGATCTAGCAAAGTTGCGGATCTTATTGAGAGTGGAAGAAGATAGCGCGAACCGATCGCCCGACGCCTGAGCTAGTTAATCAGATGTTTAGCCGGGACGTCGTACTCGGTATCCAGATCGCAGTCCTCGGCCTCATCTTCATCAGCGCAGGCTACAGCAATCACCTCAAAAGCCCTGGTCAGCACATCAATGTCATCAATGGCTAACTCGATGATTTCGAAAGCTTCTGAGCTGCCGGTAATAACCATTGGTTCTTTTTCGGATTTGGCCATGCGGAAAAAACCTCGATATTGGTGGAAACCTAAGGCTCTAAGAGCACAAACCGGGCCACAGGATTAAAGTCGTCGCCCCCACCCCTGAACTTAAATTATTTTTAAATTTCTCTGTATTTCTAATGCCTTACCAAATCTGCGAAGTCTCTGAGACTTCGCAGGTGGGGGTCCGGGCTGACGGCGGACCGGCAAAAGGTGCCAAAACCGTGGCGCGGGGTTGCCCTACGAAAAGCAAGTAGTTTTAAGGTATCGGCTCTGGTACAACCGAGCCTCGTTTTATGAAATTTGGCCACCCAACTGAGAGAGACCATTGGTCTCGGCCCCTCCATAACATTGGGAGGGAAGAGCTCTGCCGGAGTCTTTTCCGGGAAAGAGACACGCACTTTATGCATGAAGACCGAACCAGGAAGGGCCCGCCAAATCTAGACGCCCCCTCGGCCTCGATCTCAGGCCGTGACGAGGATTTTGCGCTCTCGCCGGCACTGCTTAGTATCGTTAGCGGTAAGCAGTCCCGCATGCTTGAAATCTCAAGACTCCTCGAAACTGAGGGCGCCACTCTAGACCACCGCGCGATCCGTAAACTGTCGGTTGAGCATGCCTCACTTGGCAGAGTTGTGCGGGCATACCAGATCGTACTCGATACCTGGGCGACTCTCGGGATGGCTCAAGAAGATGTGTTGACCGCCAAGTTCGCCGACGAACGTGAACACCGCTTGAAAGTGGTTGAACATTTCGAGGCGGATCTGGACAAGGCGCGTAAACATCTCAAGGCTCAGATCTTGGAATCGCTGCCCTTTGCCGAACACAGCGCCGTAATGGAGTTTAAAGCCGGCAAAGGCGCCCCACTCTCCCGGGTAGTTACCGAGCAGCTTCTCCAGGGGTATGTGAAGTACCTGGAGCACGCCGGCTTCGATGTTTCAATCGAAGATATCGAATATGACACCCCGGTACTCAACCAAACCACGATCAGGGAGGCAGTACTGCGCGTCGAGGGGCCGGGAGCATACAGCCGCCTCCGCTCCGAGAGCGGCGTGCATCGGTTTGAGATTCCAGCCACGCGCACGGACAAACTTGTTACTGGAACTGTCGATATCACAATTTTTCCCGAGCTGAGCGAAGAAGAGTTTAAACTCGATAAGAACGAGATTGAAATCACCACGCAGCCGGGGAGCGGTCCGGGAGGCCAAAATGTGAACCGCAGGCATACCACGGTGCGGGCGCGGCATATTCCGAGCGGCCTGGAGGTCAAGATTCAAAACGAGCGCACGCAGACGCAAAATCGCGCCATTGCGCTTCGAATCCTTGCGTCAAAATTAGAAGCGCAGGCCCGGCAGGCCGCAGCCCAGGGAAGGCTGCATCAAAAGCGTTCACAGCTGGGGGACGGCGAGCAATCAGAACGCATCCGCTCAATCGATTTTATTCGGGGCGAAGTTCGAGATCACCGCCCTGCCCCGCAAGTCATCTATCCGCTGAAAGATTTTCTGCATGGACGTATGGAGCCACTTTTTGAGAGCTTGCTCGACTGGATGATTCAGCAGTCGATCGAGTAAGATCGGATCGAGAAGCTGCAACATTTCGACTAAGCCACTGCCGAAAAATCCACAAACGCCATCGGCGCTCAGCCATTGCGTTCTAGCAGTGCGTTCTGGGGTTCAAATTTCAAGGGCAGGAACGGCTGCCAGATTACTGTCCGGGCGCAGCCTCGGAGGGGCGCACATCAATCGCTAAGATCATCCCTGTATCGGTGCCGTGATCGGTACCGGTCAGCACACTTTCACCCGGAGTAAAATGCATGCGGGTATTAAGAATCGTAGCGCCTTTACGGTCCTGCCAGTCAAGAAACATGCCGATGCGGTTGCGATCGACGTAAAGCGGGCGCACCGTTAAGGTTTCACCTCCGCTCAGCGCGATAGTTTCGCGGTGGGTCAACCCGATCAAGCGCTTTTCATTATCGACCAGCCGGAACCGTTTGTAGCTTAGCTGCTGAAGCTTGCTCCGCAGGTCAGCGATCGAACGGTCGCACTTAATCTCGCTATCCGATCCGGCTTGCGCCTGCGTCTCATTGTCGTCGGAACCATTGGTTGGATCCATGGCCTGAACAGCGCGCACGTGAACCATGACATTACCTGTCAGCGCTTGGCCTGGATCAGCAAAAGCGTTTAGGGCGATTAACAGAGAAAAGATGAAAGCAAGCGCAGCGGCGGTGGTAAGGAATATTCCGATTTCTGAAGCCTTATGCTGATACATCGACATAATTAATGCACATGTATCAACGGCTGGCCATCGGATATGCATCCGATGAGTAACGACCCTGCCCTCTAGCAGCGGCCGCTGGTATTCCAAAACGGGAGGCAGGCAGACTTCCGCTCAGCGCTCCATTCGGAAGCGGCTGACGTTTTCTAATCCAAATTATGGTCGAACGCTGCTCCGGATCGCGCATCAACTTTACACGACCGGCGCTACGCATCCAGTCAACCTCGAGCGCTTCGTTAACCGGCCGGCGCGCCAACGCCTGCGGCGCATTACCAGCGGAAGCGGCAAATGTTTCCTGCGGCAGCTCATCGTAAATCGGCTCGGGCAGACTCATATTGACCGGCTGTAGTGCACGGCCACCCAAGGCCTGTGATAGCGCGGATTCGGAGAGCGGCTGCGCGCCGGAGCCGGTCGCGATTTGCGCCGGCATCGAGCTTGTACGGTGCTGCACCATAACGAAGCCAAGACAGGCGGCAACTAAGCCACCTGCCAGAGTCAAGTTTCTGCCGAAGCTGGCAAAGGAGAACCACTCTGCAATCCCGGATACAAGACCGGGCTCATCTGCGACCGCGCGCCGCGGGCCCAAAAACACCTCCGCGCGCTTCTCTTGATCGATACGGTTGGAGATTTTCCCCCATAAATCGTCCAAAACTACTGAGGGAGAGTTCTGTTCAGTTAAAGCAACTTTTTGTCCGATCTCCAGAAATTCTTCTACAAACTGCTGTGCAGTTCGCTGCGTGAGAAGCTTCTGAGCGCGACGACGCTCCCAGAAACCGCATTCGCCATCCAGGTAGCGCATTAACAGCATCTCTTGATCTTCTGACAATCGAGCTAAATCAGAGTTCATAGACATTCCAGTTACTACTCCCCCACTACACCCAAAATCTCTTAACTATCATGGCCCTCTTCCGTGTCATCACGCCATCCTGCTGGGGCAAACTCCAAGAGCGCTGCTTGCAACTTCTTGCGCGCATAAAAGAGCCGGCTCATCACGGTGCCTTTGGTAATTCCAACTGCCTCCGCAATCTCGTCATAACTCAGCCCGTCAATCTCCCGCAGTGTAATGACCGCGCGATGTTCGGAGCTAAGGGTCCCAAGCACCTGCTCCAGCCGATGTCCCTGTTCCTTGCGGTTTAGGGCTTCATGCGGTCCTGGAACGCTACCTACCGAATCAGACGATAAATTATCGATTACATTCAAATCTTCCGCAGAATTTTGGCCCGCCTGCGAAGATAAACTATTGGAATTAACGGGATTTCTCCCTTTTCGACGCTTCAGGTCGACCGCCATGTTGTAAACGATGCGGTAGAGCCAGGTATAAAAAGAGGAATCACCCCGAAAATCGGGCAGCGACAGATAGGCCTTGACGAACGATTCCTGAACCACGTCTTCAGCATCCTCGCGCGAGCGCAGCACCCCGAAGGCGATCGAGAAGGCCCGCTGCTTGTATTTCTCCACCAATAGCCGGTAGGCATCGCGATCTCCTTTCTGGATTCTCGCAATCGTAGCGCGATCTTCGTCGGCCTGCGTAGCGGCGCGCGTATTTGTGTGAGTCTCGGAGCGAGCTTTCAGCTTACTCACAAGCTCTTCTGATTTTGACGCCATCCTTGTAATCGCCGTCATTCCCGATACTCTAATACCAGCCACCGATGTCATTGGTGGGCTTCCTCCCAGTTAGCACCGACGCCCACATCAACCTTAAGGGGAACACGTAGCTCCAGCACCCCCTCCATCTCGGCCTGTATCATCTTAACAGCTTCCGCAGCGTAAGTCTGTGGGCACTCAAATACCAATTCATCATGAATCTGAAGCAACATTTTAAGCGGGGCTTTAGACCCAACAATGCGTTGGTCCAAAGCAATCATTGCCAGTTTAACTATATCTGCAGCACTGCCCTGAAAGGGAGCGTTGAGCGCAGCCCTAAGTACAAATCCCTGATCTCTGCCAGAAGCGTCGATTGAGGAGACAAAGCGCTTGCGCCCCATGACGGTAGTCACATAGCCTAACTCCTGCGCGTCCTTTTCGATCTTAGCGAAGAGCGTGCGAACCTTCGGATAACGGGCGAAATAATCTTCGATATACTGGTTAGCCACAGCGAACGAGATACCGAGCTCACGTGCTAAGCGCTGCGGGCCCATGCCGTAGATAATTCCGAAATTAATGGTCTTGCCGATGCGGCGCTGCTCGCTGCTAACCTCCGCATCGTTTGCAATACCAAAGAGCTCGCGTGCGGTGCGGCGGTGAATGTCGCTTTGATCATGAAAGGCGGCGATCAGGTTCGCATCCTCACTCATGTGCGCCAGGAGGCGCAGCTCAATCTGGGAATAATCCGCAGAGATCAAGACACTGCCCTGATCCGCAATGAAAGCCTTGCGCACCCGCCGACCCTCGGCGGTTTGAATCGGGATATTCTGCAAATTGGGATCGGAGCTGGAAAGTCTGCCCGTTCCAGTGACCGTCTGGTTAAAACGGGTATGCAATCGGCCCGTGATTTTCGAGAGCTGCGCCGGCAGCGCATCCACGTAGGTGCTCTTAAGCTTATACAAAGATCGATAATCCAGAATCTTCGCGGGAAGCGGGTGAAGCGGGGCCAGTTTTTCCAGCACGCTGGAGTCGGTGGAAATGCCGCTCTTGGTCTTCTTCAATCCTTTGGTAGAGAGCGCCAATTTGGTGAAGAGCACCTCCGAAAGCTGCTTAGGCGAGTTGATATTAAATTGGCAGCCCGCTAAGCCAAAGAGTTCACCCTTGAGAGCGTCCAAACGCTGCCCCAGCTCTTCTGAGAGCGCGGCGAGATAGCTGGTGTCCAATTTAATGCCGAGAAGCTCCATCTCCGATAATACCGGGACGAGCGGGACCTCGATTGAAGAAAAAATCTCGAACAGCTTCTTCTCTTGAAGCAAGGGTTCCATTTTCAAGCGGAGCTCCCAGGCGTTACGCGCATCATCACCGGCATAGCGCGCCGCCGCGTCGATTTCGACCTCCGAGAAATCGGTTTTCTCTCCTACTACATCTTCGAATTCTATCACCCCGCGCCCCAGATAATCTCCAGCCAGGGCGGTTAAGTTATGACTCCCCTTGTCGGGATTCAGCAGGTAAGACGCCAGCATCGTGTCAAAATAGATGCCTCCCGGACGCAGTCCATGACGCTTCAAAATGCTGATGTCGTATTTCAGATTCTGTCCGATCTTCCTCGTGCTGGAACTCTCAAGGGAGCCCCGGCAGCGATCTAGAAAATCCCGGGTCGAGATCTGCTGCTTCCCGGCGGGAGCCGACTTATGTCCCAATGGAATATAGAAAGATTGATCTGTGCCCCAGCTAAAAGACGCACCGACAATCTGCGCCTGCAGTGGGTCCAGCGAGGTGGTCTCTAAATCAAAGGCGTATTCCGACTGCGCCGAGAAATCGGCGGCCCATTTTTCAAACCCGTCAGCGTAAATAATGTTATATTTGAAGCCGCTCTGCTCCGGCTGCGGAGCTGCAGACAAGGCAAGGTCGAACTCCTTGAGGAGTGACAAAAATTCAAGCTTATTGAAGAGCGCCTGAAGCTCTTCCCGGTTTGGTTCGGTCCGAACAAAAACCTGAGCTAGATCTGCAGAACTAGTTTGCTCCAACGATATCTCCTTACCGCAGTGGCTGAGCTGGAGCGGCACGTCGGTTTTTACCTCTACCAGCTTCCGGGATAGACGTAGGAGTTCGGGATTTAATTCAATCTGTTCCGCAATTTTGCTGCGATTTCGGATACTTGAGTCTTCCCGAATCTGCTGCACTGCGGCGATTACACCCTCGACATCGCCGAACTTCTCGATTAATTGCACGGCGGTCTTGGGTCCCACGCCCTTAAGCCCCGGAACATTATCGGAAGTGTCGCCACTCAGTCCGAGGAGTTCGACCACCTTCTCAGGAGGTACGCCGAACTTTTCCTTGACCTCCTTCGCTCCATAGCGCAAATCACGCATCGAATCCCACATCGTCACGCCCGGGCGAATGAGCTGCGTGAGATCTTTATCGCCGCTAATAATGACTGTTTCGGCCCCCAACGCTGAAAACCTTGTAGCCAAGGTGGCAATGATGTCGTCAGCCTCATAGCCGCGCAGCTCCAGGACCGGCAGGCCCAGCGCCTTCGAGATCTCCCGGAAGTAAGGCATCTGCTGCAGCAGATCTTCGGGACAGGCGACCCGGTTTGCTTTGTACTCGGAATAAAGTTCCGTGCGGAAAGTTTCACGCCCCGCATCAAACACCACTATCAGATGACCGGAATCGCGCTGGCCAATCAATTTCAGCAGCATGCGCGTGTAGCCAAAAAGCGCGTTGGTGGGAAATCCTTGCGAATTGTTAAGCGGAGCTACGGCGTAGTACGCCCGAAAGATATATCCCGACCCATCTACTAGATAAAACTTCTCAGTCATGCTGTTCGCATCCAAACTTATCGGCTAAATACTTGAGGAAGGGCGCTTCATTTACGGCATGCCCGCAGATTCGCTCCACTAGCGTCAACGGCTTATGCCGCATGCCGTGCTGATGTACCTGCACCCTTAACCACTCCAATAGCGGGCGAAACTCTCCACGCTCAAAACCGTGCTCCAGACCAGGCAGATCAGATAGCGCCTTCTCGTAAATGCACCCGGCGTAAATATTGCCCAGAGCATAGGTGGGGAAATATCCAAGCATGCCGCCGTACCAGTGCACGTCCTGCAGCACGCCGTCTTTGTGGTGCGGGGAGCTGATGCCAAGATAGCGCTGATACATCTGATCCCATGCCCCCGGCAGTTCCGAAACGCTTAGCGCTCCGCTAATAAGCTGTTCCTCCAAAACCAAACGCACTACCACATGCAGCGAATATGTGACTTCGTCGGCCTCCACGCGAATCAGGCTGGGAGCAACTTTGTTGCATTGCTGCCAAATCTGCTCGGCATTCGTACGCTTCTGCTCATCGGGGAAGATTTCGCCTAAGAGTCCGTGAAGGTAGCGGCTAAATTGCGGGCTGCGCCCGACAATATTCTCCCAGAGGCGCGATTGTGATTCATGCACTCCGAGCGAAACGGCGCTCCCCAGCGGCGTGCCTTTATGGCGCTCCGGCAATCCCAGCTCGTAAAGCGCATGGCCAGTTTCATGCAGCGTAGTGAAAACCGTCGAGAGATAATTCGAGCTGCTGTAGCGGGTAGTGATGCGCACATCGCGCGGACCCAGGGAACTCTCGAAGGGGTGATGGGTTTTGTCGAGACGCCCGCGCTCGAAGTCATAGCCCACATCGCGCGCAATGCGCTCACAAAGGCGGCGCTGCTGCTCCTCTGCAAATTCGCCATGCAGTTCGGCCACAACCCCGATTTTCTCCTGAATTCGCGGATAGAGCCGGCTGAGCTTCTCTCCCAGCCGCGTGAGAACAGGCTTGATCTGACTGAGCCTGGCATAGGGCTCGTATTGATCGAGCAGCGCATCGTATGGATGTTCAGCATAGCCCACCAAATCGGCTTCTTGCCGAGCTAGCTCGACGATTTTGGTCAGATGCGGAGCAACGCTTTTGAAATCATTGGCCGGCCGAGCTACGCACCAAGCACTGTAGGACAGCGCGCAGACTTTAGACTGTTCGGCCACAAAGCTTTCCGGCAGTTTGCGGGCGCGCTCCACCGCGCGGTGGGTCTCTAGAACATTTACCTTATCGTCATCGTTTAGAGTCTCGAGCTGATCGAAGAGTCCCTGTACCAGATCAACGAATTGATTCTCGGTTTCACGCTGATGGATCAAGCGTCCCATGCTTTCGAGCTGCGCCGCACGAAAATCCGATGCCTGCGGGGGCATAAACACCTGCTGGTCCCAATTCAGGAGCCCGGTCACGCATCGCAGCCGGTACAGTTCCTCCAGCCGCGCATAGAAAGCCGATAATTTTTCAGATGTATTCATACAGGGGCATATCATTACCGACTGCCGCAGAGCTGTCCAGAAGAGCTGGGCCGAGCTCAAAGCCCTCAGGAACTAGACACGGCATACCCCGAGACTTTGCAAAGCCGCGCTGGGCGCGCACTCAATTGATGTTATTTCTTGGCCTTCAATCGGCGCCAGCATTTGTAAAGATGCCAATAACGATACAGCCCCTCATGCAGCAAATTGAAACGACTTTTGCGAGTGTCATTACAGTCAATTCCGATCTGCACGGTCTTAAGTCCCTGCTTCTTGGCGTATAAACACAGCTCAAAAACGTAACCCGTCCAGTCATCGAGACCTTCCAAAGCTGGCAGCAATGCGGCGCGGCGATAAGCCTTAGATCCGATCGAATAATCGGAGATGGTTAGATCGAAGAACAGCAAAGTTGAGAGAATATATAACTGGCTCCCCAACACCCGCACCACGCTCCGCTTCTGATTCCCCATGGTCTTTGAACCCACCAGCACATCGGCATGGCGCAGCAGCTCGGCCGCATAATCAATAAAGGTAAGCTCGCATGAAAGATCGACATCTAAGCTGACCACAAACTCCCCGCGCGCTTCACGTACGCCGTGCTTGAAGGCCTGCCCCACGGATCTTTGAGGCAAGGCCAGGAATCGGAACCAGGTATGCGAAGCCGCCAGCGCCCGGCCGTGCTGCTCGGTGCCATCGGTAGAGCCGTTACTGACTACAATCACTTCGTGCTCAAGTCCCCGCTCCTTCAGGTATCCGTGAACCTTTAGGACCGAGCCCTCAAGAATGGCTTCTTCGTTATATACGGGGATTAGAATCGAAAGCATCGCCTTCGACGTTAACCAGTTTGAGCCGCGGCGTAAAGCTAATTTGGCAGCGCTGCGGTGAACACGACTGCCATAAAAAAATCCCGAGGCGGGTTAGCGCCTCGGGATTGGTTGTCTAGTTGGCACTGAATTCCTGCAAAATATTCTCTAAGCGGCCTCCTTGAAGGGCTCCATCAGGTCGCGCATCTTGTTCAGGGCTCTGCGGCGCATGTCGCTCACATGGCCCCGACTGTATCCAAGCTTCCTGGCAACCGAAGCTACCTTGAATTCGTTCACGTAGACGTGAAAGATGATTTCCTTCTCCAGGCCGGTCAAAGTCTTGAAGGCCCGCTTGAAGCCGCCGCGCAGTTCGCTGGCTTCGCATTCCTCTTCGGGGCTTTGCGCGGAGCACTGACCTAATTCGTCGCGCTCGTGCACTGAGACATTTTCGGCACTCTTGTCAGAGCTGTCTGGATCGTTCAACCGGGCCAGGCTGCTGTTCTGACATTCGCGCTTGATCGCCCGTACCAGCTCACCTTTGATGTAGTAGTACAGGTAGGTGGTGAATTTAGAGAGCGTCGGTCCGCGGTAGCGCTTAGCGGCTTCGCACAGCGCTAGGTCGGCCAGGCTTCGCACCTCTTCCTCGTCCATCCTAACGGCCCAGCGCCTTAGGAAATACGCAGCCATCTTGTGAGCGGCTTCGCGGTTTTCGACCACCAGCTCCTCGATCGAGACCTGGTTCTTTGCTCTGCGTTTGTTTATCTTAGTTGCCATGTTCCCTACCTCCCATTTAGTTATACTTTGCAAGTATCAGTCTATGAGATGATTGTAGATTGGAACTAAATCTAAGCAAACAAAAACAGGGTAGGGTGGAATACCCATTCGAGACCAACCAATTTAGTCCATAATATCAATGAAGTAGAGTATTTTATCGGTGTGTTTTTGTACCGAAATTCTTCCTTACGGAAAAATTTATTTGGAAATTTGAACTAATTTTGCCAGCTCAGACACTTTCAGCGGACGGTTTTCGGCCCCCCCGTCTAGCCCCAAAAGGCCTCGATCGATACGCTCAGGAAACTCCAGAAACTCTACTCCCCCCTCGCCTTCCAATGCCCGCAGCGCTGCATGCAGCAAATGCCGCGGGACTGAGCTTTGCGCCACGTCTTTGGCCACCAAGAGATTGTGCATTACATATTTTCCGCGGCTGCCGCGCTGTATTTCCAAGAGCGCTTTGATCTGCCGATCGATCCACGCCCCGACACATAGATTCGAACTGCCTGCCAAGACCTCCGGCGCTTGATGTGCAAGGTTGGAACGAAAATAAGATTCGATTAAAAAAACCCGCCCCGCCTTTAGTTCTTCGGCGGTCTCTAGAACCCGAATCTCAACACCCTCGGGCAGCGCACTGATGGCAAAAGCCAGCGGAGCGTTGACAAACTTTTCAACCAGCTTGATCAGCTCGCGACGTTCGTCGGCCAGAACATTCTTTAATCCTTCCTGGAGCCACTTGGCCGCACGCTCTATATTGACCTGGGCAGTTTGGCGTCCGCGTGCTCCCAGGCGTAAAATCTGTCGACGCCGATCAGCCTTGGCAGCGGTTTTGATCACCAGACCGCGCCGCACCATCTCCTTAATCAATCGCGAGAACTCACTGGGCTCAGCAAAGCTGAGCTTCACTGCTATTTCCTGCATGGAGAGTTCGCTGTGATCCTGGTGCAACAGGTGCAAAATCTGACATTCGGCCACCGACATGCCCGTGCCCATACAATTCGGGCCAATGAACCCCATCGCCCTGGTAAGCCGCCGGATCTCAACCAGCAGCGGATTGACCTCGGCCTGTGCATGAAAAACAGGGGCGCCCAGGCCATTCGCAAGTGCATGCAAGATCTTCAGGAGCCGCTCCCTTTCATCCTGTACCAGCGGTTCGACGCACAGATCGACCTCGCGATTTCTAATCGCAATATCTTGGAGCAGAAGATCTAGTCCCGCGGTGCTAAGCTTCAAGGTTTTGACGCGTCGATCGTCCCGTGCTCCGGCGACAATCAAGAGGCCCTGCTGGCTAAGACTAGAGAGCACGCGAGAGATGGTGCTCTTTTGAAGGCTTAGGGTTTGACTCAGATCGCGCGCCACCCCAAGACCGGCATACACCTCCTGGAGCAAGTGACTTTCATTAGTATTGAGGGGGGACTTTAACTCCGAGAGAATTTTCAGCAGGCGCCGGTTAAAACTCAGAAAAAGGTCGTAAAGCTTCGCGTACGGATCAAAGTGATGGCCTTGGTTCGCAGCACCCTTCTTCATATTCGTTAGCAGAGCAGAACTAGGGGGGACAGGCAAGCCGGCCCGCCTAGCGGCGCTTGGCCAGCACGGCTTCTACCTCGAGAATCTCTCTGGCAGCGGTCAAGAAATCGCGATGGTCTCCGGAGGGACGCTTAGGCGCTGAAACGCGCCGCCGGGGAGACCGGGTGAAGTCCGTGTAAACAATCTCCATCGCGGGCTCTGGTAGGATATCCAGCTGAGCCATTTCCATCGAGATCTTTCCATACTTTCCGCGGGTCTTGAATTCCTTACCCAGCGAGAGCGCCCTGCCCAGCGCCTTATCGATCTGGTGCTCCATGCGCCCAGCCTCGAAGACCTGCCGATTAAGCGCGAAATACATGTACTGATTCAACCGCTGTAAGAGTTTCGGCAGCCGCTCAGAATAGCTGCGGTCCTCAGGATTTGGCAGCAGTACCAGGATTCCGCCGCCACCCTCCTCTGCCATGAATACCCCCGGAAATTCTCGCGCTGCGAGCGCCACGATGCCGGCCTTAATTTCATCGGCTCGGTCGGAGCCTTCATTGTGATTAAGCTTTCCAAAGGCGTTGATATCAATTCGCACCGCCAAGTATGACTGCGGCGCGAAAATCCCTAAGACTTCCGAGGCCGGGCGAGTTCGAATCTGCGGGTAGCGCTGAAGGTCGTGGTTAATCAGGGGATTAATCGATCGCTCGCGAAAAGCAAGTAGTGTTTCTTGGCTCTCGCGTAACCCGTTTACATCGACTCCCGAGAGCTTAGCCTCCTTAATGCGCAGCAGCCGCTCTGCAAAGCGCTGAACAACCTCAGACACTCGGGCGATCGCATGCACAGTGGCCCGCCGATCTTTAATCTCGGGATCCAACGGCTGCACTACAACTGGAGCCGCAGAAAGTTTGCGTTCAGAGATCGATCGATCGCACTGGCCTATCCCCCGCAAGATTAAGCGGATATTAGCCTGGTCATCGTCAGGCTGCAGGGACAATCGCGCACCATCGGAGACCGTCTTCTGCATGAGCGAGTCTTGCGTCTTAGGCCGCTCAACAGCGTTGCGGGCCAGGCGCAAAGCCATCTCGGGCGGCGCCAGGCGGTGCCCATCAATCCCAAGCTCAGATAGCTTCAAAATATAATAATGACACCATTTCCCGATACTAAAGTGCGATTTTCCTCCGATTAGATCAAGGAAGCGGTGCCGCTCATTGCGCTCAGCATCCCGCAGTCTTGATGCTTTATCGGCTTCAGAATAATTGGGATGGCTGTAAAGCCAGCATCTTGCAAAATTCTCCGCGCGCTTCGACCCTTCTAAAATACTCTCGATTGCTCCTGGTGTGCTTTTTGTTAGCACCATAAATTCATCGCCACCCAGACGCACCTGAATGCAAGGGAGGCCGCGTTTGTCGAATGCCTCCTGGATCGCTTGAGGATGATGCGTCAGGATCCGATCCACGATCGCCCGCATCTCATTGGCGTTGGCTACCCGACAATGGTTGTAGTCCATCACGTAAACCTCAATCTCGTCGCCCAACAGCTCTCGGATGCGCTTGATGAAGTCGGGCCGGTACAGCACCTCGCGGGTGTAACAGCCCGTACGCGGATCGCGGGGCTCTCCTATCAATTCCTGCATAACTCCGACCGGTCGAATGGTTTCAACCGGACGTTGTTCTATATGCAGCTCTGGAATCGTGGCGCGTTCTTCAAAACCCTCGAAGTTTGTGCAGAAAGCAGCCTCGATCTGACCACGGCCGATGATTCCTCCACTCGTCAGTCCCGTTCGCACTATTTCGCGCAGTACTCCGATCGCCGAGGACTCAAAGGTGCCAATGTTAGCCATCAGTGTGGTGGCGGCTTTTAGGCGAATTAACTGACCGTCACTGGGGGTAAACTGAATCGAGTCTTCCTCGCGGCCATTCTGATCAAGCTGCGCTATGGTCACCGATAGTAATAGCGGCGACGTTTCACCCGCGATCGATCTAATTACAACTGTCAGCCCATTTTGGTGGTAGATCTCCTCATGCTCGGGATTGGTCAAATCCAGCAGCTTCCCATCTTCCACGTAACGAGGTTTCCCAGAAGATGGTGCTAGCCGATCAGCGCGTAGCGGCGTGTCATCGGCAGGTTTCGATTTTGTATCTATTGGTTCGACCATAAAACAAACGCTATCAGTAAGTTATGGAGCGGTAACTTAACACAGTGACTTAGCCGGAACTTGAGAAAACAGGGGGTTATCGGTATGCTCCCCCAGCTTCAGATTTTGTTTGAGAGGTCGTAATGAAAGCCAAAGATATGCGAAAGGGCACCATTATTTTGTATAAGGGAGCCCCTCATAAGGTGTTGACTGCCGAGCATCGCACCCCCGGGAACCTGCGCGCTTTTGTGCAGGTGGTGATGCGAAATGTGCTTAACGGAGTGCAGTCAGAAACCCGCTTTAGTACCACCGAGGATATTTCAGAAGCCGACGTTTATACCTTCAATGCTACTTTTACATATGCCGACGGCGGCATGTATTTCTTCATGCACACCACCAATTTTGAGGAGATCAAGATTTCGGAAGAATTACTGGGCGACGGGAAGTATTATCTCCAGGATGGAATGGAGGTGCAGATTTTGACCTACAACAACGAACCAGTTGGGGTCACGCTGCCTAAGAGCGTCGTGCTAACGATTGCCGATACTGAGCCCGAGTTAAGGGGCGCGACCGCGAGCAATTCTCCTAAACCAGCTACTACCGATACCGGACTAACCCTAAACGTTCCCCCCTTCATCAAGATCGGGGAGAAGATCGTGGTTGATACCACCGAGGGTCGCTACGTAAGCCGAGCCGACGGGTAAGCTCGCAGAAGTTTCGTAGCCGCCAACCCAGTTTGCGGCAGTGGGGATCTAAAGCCCGAACCGAGCATGCTGCAATGCCATGACCGCGGCGCTGCGAACCTCCATTGAGCGTGAGGGGGAATCGGCGATCTTTTTGAGAGCTTGCAAGATCTGTTGATCGTGTGTGCCTGACAGCGCTGCGATGCCAAGCCGGCATTCTGGATCCGGCTTGTCCAGCAATTTGAGAAGTTTCGATTCAGAACGAGGCGACCACAAGCCTGCGAATTTTTGGGCGACCTCCTGCCGCGCTTCGATCTTTTTCTTGCGATCGAACAAATCAGCCAAAGCCACAGCCTCCGCCCCTTCTTCGGGCGACATCGCGGACAGCTCCTCTTTGGCAACGGCTGACATCGCTGGGCACGCGCCGCGTCGATGTCTGAATGACCACCATCTATCTCCCAACACAATCGATGCAACCGTCGACCCGACTAAAACAGCGACTAAAAAGAGGGCCTGGAGACCCGTATGGGACTGGCCGAAGATCCTGCTCCCTAACGCTACGCACCCTATGGTGAGCGGCAATGCCAGCGTTGGAATAAAAGCCAAAGAGTATAAATCGCCGTCATGTACATCAGGACGAACCAGCAGCTTTTCTAGAGCCATCTTGCGGAGCGTATTTCTTGACTCGGCTGTATTCAGTACGCCTAAAAATTGCACTAAAGGCAGATCAGCATCGTGCTCAAAGGAGAGATTGATCCGGCTGCCTTCGTACTGCCTGATCGCCCACATGCTAACCTTTCGGGAGACTGCGGTTCGATCTTCCGGGGTTAAATGCGCGTTTAGAATCTTGCCCTGTTCTAAGGCTCGGCCAAACCGAAGCTGCCAATTCGCAGGGCAGAACCATTCCAATAGGTGCTGCGCGCAGGCGGCCGAGGTCTCTTTGGGAATGGACTTGGCAGCTTCGGAGATCACCAGCGGCACCGCAGCGACACCGTCTTCAGCCGATGAGCCAGAATACATTCCGCGCATCCTCTGATCGTAGATCCGCAGACCGAGCTCAACTAACTCAACCGATGGATAAGGCGCCAAAGTCTCTAGAATCTTCGCATGCCTTGCACCCGCATAGCCGGCGTACGTGCCATCAGGGAATTGGTAAAAATCTCGGAGATACTTCGGCCCCACTTCAGCAGCCAACGCGTCTATTAGTAGCGACCTCGCCGTGGGCGAATTGGCGTACTTTAAAAACCCATCCAATAATTGATCGATTTCTTCCTGCGAATTAGGTGCAGCCTCTAACATGCGGCGCCATGCATCGATGACCTCCCGCTCGGGCATAGCCACGTCGCATGAGGCATCGTGGGCTTCGATCTGCGGAGCTTCCTCTGGCTCATGGGCCGAGGGAAACTGCGTTTCGCGGTCGTTGGCGTTGGCTGAGTTTGAAGTTTGTACTGCGAAGCTATTCACTACAGATCTCCTATTAGGAGATTATGAGCGCAGCCAGCCAAAGTGTGGGATCGCAGCCCAAGCTTCCGGGAATTTTGAGGATGCGACTCGGCGATATGTGTTGTGTGCGGGGCGGCCTTATTCTTGAGTGTCTACAGGGCCTGACCCAGGCTTCGCCGCACATTTGCCTGGTGCCGGAACAGCCTCAGGTTCTGAGAAAGCGCAGTTTAGATCGGTAAATCGGAGCGGATCCGGATTGCCATGCATTTCCGTGAGCAAAGTGAAGGGATTGGCGCGACACAACGCTGCAAGCTGTTGAGCGGCGGTAGCTCTAGGGTCATCGAACTGCTTCATGCTGCTTCTCCATCAAAAAACCGGCCTTGTAGGGATTCTAACTGAATCTTCATCGATAACCGAACTCGAAAATTAAGAGTATTCCCTGTATCGAAGAGGGAAATCAGGCCGCACCGCTCTTGGGGGAGGAGGCAATTCCTAACGCTATGGCACCACTTGCTCTACCCAGCCTTAATTGGGAGAGGACTCCCTCCCCCGCTATCCCGGGGCATCGGTACTGCCAGGCAAAACGGTGGGGATTGCTTCACCCTCGACAAGCTCGGGTTCGCAACGACAGAACAACACGCTTTTTCTGATATGGCTGTATCTGTCAGATACTTTAGGCACAGCTCTTCCCTCCAATGCCACCCTAGAGGAAGATTGCCTCTTTTCGATTCGAAAAGTTGCGGCTACTTTACCGCAATAAGCGTTTTTATGGAGGAAAACTTATGACGCTAAAAAATCTGTCCTTGGTTCTCTTTGCTTTGATTGCTGGCTTTGTAGCAGTAGCTCCGATGGCTTATGCGAACGAAGAGGCCAAAGCCTGCACGGCTGATGCCGATTGCGGACACGGAGAACATTGCAAGGACGGCCACTGTCATAAGGCCTAGTTCTTAGTTCCGTATCGAGCGATGGGCGTCCCAGCCCATCGCTTTTAGACCAAAAAAATTCCGATCAAATTATCCGTTAAGCGAATCGTCCATGAGCAAAAGCTCTCGCGTGAGATGCGGATCCAAATCTCCGTCCGCGGCCATGGAGTTAATAATGCCCGTTGCCTTTTCCCGAGAATGCGCCGGTTTATAGGGACGTTCTGAACGGAGCGCGTCCCAGACATCACAAACGGCAAAGAGCCGATCTATTTCTGAGATCTCGCTGCCTACGAGTTCCCTCGGATAACCTCGTCCGTTCGGTTTTTCGTGATGACCAAGCGCAACCTGCGCACAGGCCGCAAATAGCTCCACCGGCCCATCGATGAAAAGATCATATTCAAAGGCGGTCTCGGCGCAGGCTGAAAGAATTTGCTGCCCCAGCCCAGCATGCTGCCTAATCACCTCAAATTCCCATTCGTCAAGCCTACTCGGCTTCTGCAAGATTGTCTTTGGCACACACAGCTTCCCCACATCATGCAACAATCCTGCAGCGAGAAAGAAATTCGTGCAGGGTTCAGCTATGCCACAGCGTTGTGCCAGGGTCTTTGCTGTTAAGCCAACTCGGTTGCTATGCTCCGCGGTTTCGCGATCGAATACCGTCAGGCTGGCGTGCAGCATCCGCGCAAGATTGTATGGGGTAGCTGCTAAGGCTTGCGGCGTCGTTTGCTGCTTAAGGCAGAATTGGCCGATCTGCTTTTGCATTACCGCAGCCAAACCTCGCGCCACATATCCCATCTTCTCGATAACCAGCCCCGCCTCCTCCCTGGCTGGAAAACCTTCAAATTTCAGCCGTCCCAGTTCAGCGAAGGTTTCAGCGGATAGTCGCTCCTCGGCGGCCGGGTTTCGATGCATCTCGCGGTCAACAACGAAATACTGTGTCCCCATTCGAATAAGCGAATCGGATCGATGTGCGTGGAACGGATCGGTGGCTTCGGTACTCGGAAGTTCAGCCAACGCCAAGTCCAATGGGGTCTGTGAGGTCTTACGATCTGCCATGCTACTGCTTTAGAAGGCGCTCTTTTGTGCCCTGCAGAAGGTTATGGATGATTTCTGAATGGAGATGCCTAGGGCCGAATCCCTGTTCCTAGCCTGAATTAACAACTTCACGGAATGTCGCTTCAGCGGCAAAGTGCCCGTCTTCAGTAAGCAGGAGAAAGCATCTATACTCACCCCATTAATTTAGAGCTGTCTAAGGTAACTACGTCCCATGATTGAAACACCGCAGCCTGATGGCAAGGTTAGCGTCAAGCAGATCGGACTGATGGTCGCTGCCCGCGGCGCCGCCGTTGTCGCGGCCGCCGGATTGAGCTTTGCTTTTTTTGGCGGCGATCGTCCGGTCAGCCAGTCTGCGGACTCCGTTGGGGACTATGTACTGAATAGCGGTACCGCCACGGTTCAAGATCTGGGCTCTTACGCCTGGCAGGTGGATCCATCGATCGTACAGCTGATCGCCCGACGCAGCGCGCTTTATCATGTCTCCGCTGACGAACAGCCATTAGTGCAAGCGTTCGTTAAAGCAGAGGTATTCTTGGAGCTTTTCCAAGATCGCACCGATATGCAGCTCTATTTCAGACCAGCGCTGCGCGGCGCCGCGGTTCAGGCCTTGGCGCAGGCCAGTGAACAATCCGCCAAGTACTGCAACCGGTTGCGGCTGCAAGGAGCCACTCCAGATTCTAATCTGGTCACCATGCCTCTTTACTTTCTGTATGCTGCAAATGTGATTAAAGATCTGCGCGAAAGCGATTTGACTCTGCACTGGGCCAAGATCGCCGATCAGTCGGAGGTGGCCGTGGATGAGAACCCTACCAGAAATCTGCTGGAGCTCAGCAGGGCTGTTCGGAGCAGCATTGCGCCACTATTGGCAAGATTGGCCGTCTCGGATTCCCTCAATTCAGCTGGGTTGTAGTGCCAGCTATTGCACCCGCAAATTGTCAGGACTGTTCGGAGGAACACTATCTCCGGAGGTAGAGCTTACATATTCCGAAGCACCGATGTCGGGCGCACTGCCTGTGAAATTATCATTAATGCCGGGGAAGCGTACCGCTGCATCCCGGGCGGGGCTTGATGCCTGCAAGCTAAAATCAAACCCGGCCTGATTAACGAAGAGCGGATTCGCGGCTTTACCATGCGTTTCAAATCCGGTATCACGGCGCAAGTCAGCGAGAGATGAGTAGTCAATATTCCTCCAGCGGAAGAATATGTCGGAGCCGCTGACAAAGAAAAGATCTCCATCAAAATCATTTCCAGTTTGGCTCTCACCAGAATCGTCCGTGACGGCAGCCCTCCCCGTCCCACTCAGGATATTATTGCGCCAGTGAATATTCGAGTACGGGCCGGTCGGCCAAACTGAAGCAAACCCCGAGCGCCCGCTCCAAACCGTATTGTGCATGATCCAGACATGCCCGGTGCCGCTAAGGGAAAGTTTAAAGGACCTTTTCCACTGATCATAAAAAGTGTTGTAGAGAATAAACATCGGGCCGTCATACACCGGCGCCAAGGAGAGCGAGTCAAAGCAGTTATGCACCCTGTTGCCCCAGGCCCGTATATTCACCCCCGACACTACCTCAAGCTCCAAACCATCATCACCACACCCCGAGATGTCGTTGTCATAAAAATCGGAGTCCGCGGCAACATCGTTGCCTGAGGCTCCGTCCCCGGTGTCTAAGCCGTCAAAGACTCCCTGCACAATATTTCTTGCGATCACATGGCCACGACCCGTCCGAAGGGCAACTCCAGCAGTGCCTTCTTGAATGCCAGCCTTGGAGGCATCCCAGGGCCAGGTTCCAATGCGTGAATCGTAGAAGGTGCTCTCGCTTATATAGGAATCAAAGGAATCACGGCTGACATAGATCCCGCGTCCACCGATAGTGCTAGCCAGGATATTATGCACCACGGTCCCGCGGGCCGCATAAAGTCGGATTGCAGAAGTTCCAGACGAAGCTGCCGAGAAGCCGTAGTGCTGAAAAGTCAGCCCCTCGATATGCCAATAGTTGGCATCCATAAATATGCCAATGTCGTAGCGCGCGATATTGATCGGGGTTCCGATCGGTGAAACATTGCCTTCGAGCCTGATATGAAGCCTTCCCCCATCAATTACCCAGCCCTGATTGACGGCAGCCGGAGGGCTGACCGGGCTTCCACTCAGAGGCGGGATCGTGCCAGTGCGCAAATTCGCCAAGCTCGAGGACGCATTTAGCCGATATATCGAACCACCCTGCCCGACGCTAATCACGCGCGGTGTGCCGCTATATGCGATGCTATAAACGCCCCCGCCATCATCGCGCCAATCATTGCGCAGCCGATTCGCCGGGTCCGCGCCGTCCAAGATCGCGGCACGCGGCACATCCGAAATCAGATGGATATAGTTGTTAGCAGTTCCGCTTCTAAGCGCGATTGAGGACGGAACTTCCTGGTAATATGTTCCAGCTTTTAGCCGCACCTGATCGCCTGCATTCGCGCGGCTCATGGCCAAGCCGACGCTTAAGAGCGGCGCACTTTCGGTTCCCGGATTAGAGTCGCTGCCATTCGGAGCAACCCAGATTGCATTCGCTCCCGGGGCGGGTGTGGGGATGGCTTCAGTACGGGTAGTGGTGCTGGCCGAAACCGGAGCGCCGCTCCCATCAGCGTCCGCGATAGTGACCCGCACATCGAAGGCTGCAGCCGGAGCAATGAAGAGCACACTGCCGGCCCACCGACGGGTGGCTCCCGATACAAAACGGGTCATCGTCATTCCCTGCCGCCAGGTGGACTCGCCGCTCGGCCGCCATTCGATACTCGCACTGCTATTAGTATTGTCATCGCCGGTGTACGCGAGCCGCACTCCGATCGCACGCATCGTGGGGTATAATTCTAACGCGCCCGGAACGGAGTTGTTCTGAGCCCCGGCTGACGCCGCAGATAAAACCAGGACCAGCCAGAGAGATTTGAGAGAAGTCCGCATCACCACCTCCACACACAAAAGCCGAGCTTCGGCCAAGCTTACGCCATGGGTTAGCGCGAAGCACGACCAAAAATTCCCCTAAGATAATGACGAGCCCGCGGAAGACCCAGCTCTGGCCGCTCTTAATGCCAGTTCGATTCTTCCCTAATTTTCATCAGCCGTTCGTACAGCCCCAGATCGCCGTACTTGATGCATAGATTTCTAAACTCATCGTCGTCCATGCGCAGTCCGGCATGATCAACTAAATTAAGAATATCGCCCATGTCGAGTTGGGTGCGATCGCCAGGCATAAACCTAAGCGCATAGAGGCGCATTGCAATCAGATGCTCAGTCGAGGGAATGATTGCCTTTTCACCGCCGAACTGCACGACCTGGGCGCTCTCCTTCATGCGCTCGAAGGTCTCATCCCCGACGAAGATAACGAAAAGTCTATAAGCTTGAAGTCCGTTAGGCTGGCATTCTAGAAAAGCACCGCCGCCCCGAGTCAGAACATACTCCGGCTGCTTAAGCACGCTGCGCCAGGTATCGACCTCCGCGCCGCGCGCTACGATCTCGAGATCAGAGGTTTGACGCGGCACCCCCAGAGCGCTGATGGCTTGACCACCCACCACGAAGAACCCTAAGCCTTTCTGGTGCGCTCTGGACTGAAGCGCTGACAAAACCGTCACAGTACCTATTATAGCATTGAAGCAGCCTGCTAGCCCTGATTATCCCGTCATTTCGAAAGATGATTCGAAATGTGATACTTTCGGCCGAGATGGGCATGAGGGAGGCCCGCTCCGGTCCAACCTTTTGATTACGTTATTAATATTTAGTGCGGGGAGACCGCAAACGCCGTGAGTTTTTGGTCGGTCGATTCTAAAGGAAATGGCGTTGTCGTCAGATTTTTCGACAGGTGGGAGCTATCCCAGCTCCAGGAGATTCGCACAGCCGGAAAAGCTCGCACGCAGGGCGCCGGGGCGGTGACTTTAGATTTTACCGAGCTGCGCGCCCTCGATACCGCCGGCGCCATGGAGCTTCTCAATGTTATCGGCTGGCCCCAACTTCCGGAAAAGATCGAGGTACAGGGCGGCGATCCAAGATTTCAAAGTATTCTCAAGATCGTGAGAGAGCGGCTCTCCGCGGATGAAAAAGTCGGCGTGCATGTTTCGCACTCTTTTTTAGCACAGCTTGGGGAGGTGACGGTTAATCTGGGGAAAGGCATTGCGGCGCTGGTGAATTTTCTGGGTCAGTCGGTGATGGGCTTTCTCAGTGTGCTAAGCCGGCCTCACAGCTTCCGGATCAAAGAATTTTTCGTGCAACTGCAGACCACCTGCGTCGACGCGGTGCCAATCTGCTCGTTAGTCACATTCCTAATCGGGATCGTGATCGCATATTTATATGCGAGTCAGATGCAGCAGTTCGGAGCGAATATCTTCATTGTTGAGGCCGTTTCAATTGCGATGTGTCGGGAACTCTCCCCGTTGATTGTGGCGATCATTGTGGCGGGGCGTTCCGGATCAGCTTACACGGCACAGATCGGGACAATGAAGCTGAATGAGGAGATCGATGCAATCTACACCATGGGCTTATCGCCGATGCAGGTCTTGGTTCTGCCGCGGGTGCTGGCGCTGATAATCTCCATGCCGCTGTTGGTCTTCGTAGGCGATTTCGTGGGCACGCTCGGGGGTGCCGCAATTGCAGATCTATTTTTAGAGATAACTCCGCAGACTTTCATCGAACGACTGCACACGGTCTTCAAGCTCAAACACATGGTGATCGGCTTAATCAAAGCTCCGGTGTTTGCTGCCTTCATCGGCGTAATCGGCTGCCGCATGGGTCTCTCGGTCGAAAATAATGCGCGCAGTGTCGGACTCAATACCACCTCAACTGTAGTCCAGAGTGTCGTGGCGGTAATTCTACTGAATGCGGTTTTCGCGGTCGTATGTAACGAGCTGGGGTACTAAGATGGCCCCTCTGATCGAGATCAAATCAGTCCAAACCCGCTTCGGAGAGAACTGGGTGCATCGTGATGTCAGCTTCACGATTAACGAGCCGCAGGTCGTGGCATTGATCGGGGGGAGCGGTTCGGGGAAATCGGTCTTGTTGAAGGAGATCATTGGACTGCTGAAACCAACGGCTGGAACGATCGCGCTCTTTGGCAAAGATTTGCAGCGTACCGATCCCGCCGAACTGCGCGAGCTGCGGACCCGCTTCGGGGTGCTGTTCCAAAATGGCGCGCTATTCTCCGCCCTTTCGGTAGCTGACAATGTCGCAGTGCCGCTGCGCGAGCAAACCACTTTACCCGAAGAGATCATTAACGACATCGTCAGACTGCGCCTTGGGTTGAGCGGGCTGCCGCCCGGCACGGCGATCAAGATGCCCAGCGAGCTTTCAGGGGGCATGCGAAAGCGCGCCGCCCTGGCACGGGCGCTGGCCATGGAGCCGCAAATCCTCTTTCTAGACGAGCCCACCTCGGGCCTCGACCCGATCATGGCGCGTGCTTTCGATCAGCTGATAAGAACACTCTGTGACGGTTTGGGGCTAACGATTCTACTGGTCACGCATGACCTCGACACCTTGGATGGAATAGTTGATCGTGTAATAGTTCTGGGCGAAGGCCGCGTGCTGGCAGACGGGCCGGTCGATCGGGTGCGCGCGGTGGATCACCCCTGGATCAGATCGTATTTCTCGGCGAGAGCCGGACAGGCAGCAAATGGAACCTGAAGCAAAATACACCCTAGTCGGAGTAGTCGTAATTGCGCTGGTGGTTGGTTTAATCCTGGCGATGCTTTGGATCTCCCACGCCGGCGATTCTGATCAGATTCGTGGGTACGCCATCTACTTCAAGAATTTCTCACTTAGCGGATTGCAGGCTAACAGCGATGTGACGATGAAGGGCATCAAAGTCGGCACTGTAACTAACTGGGAGATTCCGCCTACCGATATCGAGAGGGTCAAGGTGCTGATTACCGTGCAGGCGGGCGCTCCGGTAAAGACCGACACCCAGGCGGTAATCAATCGGAACTTGCTGACTGGATTAGCACACGTAGATCTGATCGGAAGCACGCAGCAGGCCCCGAACTTGAGCTTCGTCCCGCCGGGCGAGGATTATCCGATCATTCCCGAGGGCAAGAGCGAATTGGATCAACTGAAGGATAGCCTGCCCGAGGTGCTGGCCAATGCTTCAAGTTTACTCTCCGGTGCCTCGGAACTGTTTTCCCCTGAAAATAGGAAATCGATCTCGGAGCTGCTGACCAATCTTAATGCCTTTAGTCAGAGGCTGGCTTCCAACGAAAATCAGCTAACCCAGGCGATGAATGGCATTAACTCAATTGTCACTGAGGTACGCGGATTAGTTCGCGCTCTGGATACCCAGACGCGCTCGCTCACCCAGACGATCGAATCCTCCGCCGATGCGCTGACGCACGACGTAAACCTTGCAACCCAAAGCTTGAGTCGGACCCTTGAAAGCTATCAGGATCCCGGCACCCTGCTGCGGGGGCCGAGCGCTCGAAGTTACGGACCAGGAGAACGTCCCAAATGAAACACCTGTTAGTAATTCTCTCGATCATAGCCGCTAGCGGCTGCTCCATTCTCGGCGCGCCTACAGATCCCAGCACCGTTTACCTGCTGAACGCCGCGCCCTGCGCGCCGGCCGATCAAGCCGAACGCGGCACGCGCGGCCTCGTGATTAGAGAGGTCACCGCTCCACAGCATTTAGCGACACGCCGTATCGCCTGGACCGATGGCGTGACGGTGAATTACTACCAGCTGGCGATGTGGGCCGAGCAGCCCGCTTCAGCACTGACCGAGGCGTTGGTTCAATCGGCGGAATGCAGCGGAATTTTCAGGAACGTGACGGCCCGTCCCGCCGGCATTAGCGCGGACTATGCGCTAAGCGCCGGATTGATCCGATTTGAGCATGAGGTTACGGCGGGAAACAGCGCGGCCATAGTGACGCTGCGGGCGGAGCTGGCTGATCTACGGAGTCGCACCCTTAGCGCTTCGAAGTTATTTTCCGCACGCGTGGATACAGGCTCATCGGATTCCGCTGGAGCCGTAAGAGCGCTGACCGAGGCAAGTTGGAAGATTGGGACAGAGTTAAACGAATGGCTTAGGGAGCAGCTTAATGAATCACAATCGGATAAAGCAGCTCGAATCGAGGTATCGCCACCTGAAAGAAGCGGCCGCTAGCCGCTCTAAAAGTATAGCTGCCCTCCATTGAGCCGAGCGGATCCTGGATCACAGCGCCACTTGAATATTCGAACATGGCGCCGGGCTCAAGCACCGGCTGTTCGCCCACTACTCCGGGTCCTACGACCTCCGCGATCTGCTGTCCGTTAGAGCGGATGATCCAATGACGCTCTAAGAGCTGCGCCGTTTCTTCTCCCAGATTTTCAATGCGGATTGTATAGGAGAAAGCGAAATGACTTCGTGCCGGTTCCGAATTTGCAAGCAGCGGCTGGCAACTCGCCGAAACCCTCACGTTCTCAGTAATCTCGCTATAGATAGAATCGAGATACTGTTCTTTTTGAACCTGCGCCATAGAGCTAGAACCCACGACTTACTTTAAGTCCCTAAAAGTATGGTAACTAGGAACTGGAAAGGCTGTCTAGACCGGTTTTTGGGGTAATCCGGCGCAGGCGGCGAGGAAAAGACCCGCGCTAGCGGAGGAGAAGCTCGGCGATTCGGAGCCCCAGCCAAACAGCCAAAAGGCCCCCGACCACACTGGCCAGGACATTACCGCCCGCAGGAGCATAGAGCCCCCGCCGCAGCAGATAGACCGTCTCAAAACCAAACGCTGAAAATGTGGTAAAACCGCCTAAAACCCCGGTAATAAGCAGTAATTTACCCTCCTGGGAGATGAGGTGGGAAACCTCGGCAATGCCGGCGATAAGTCCAATCAGCAGGCAACCCAGCAGATTTACCGCCAGCGTACCTGCCGGAAAGATCGGCATCCCGTAGAAGCGCTGAACCGCGCCGCCCAGGGCATAACGAAAAACCGAACCTGCAAATCCCCCCGTCCCCACCAAGATAAGCTCTCGCATCTGCATAATGTAGCAGCCGGGCGGTAAGGCGGACACCCATGTTAATTGGGGATAACTCTTTGTAATCGTCGCGAGCGGCGCAGTTTAAATACGACATCCTTAGATGACGAGAATCCTGTCTTTGCGCTTTGATCTGTCATTGCGAGCGAAGCGAAGGCCTGCCTCGCCGTAGCCTTTGCGGAGGCGGGCAAACCCTAACTTTAAGTCGTAACGGTCTCTGGACTGAAGAAGTTAGGAGAATTCTCTGCGCAGCTTCCAGTCAATCGCCGCAGTCTTAATGCTCGTAAGAAACTTTTGCGATTATTTAGGTATAAAGCCTGCATCGACACAATGTTAGGGGTTGCTTCACCCTCGCCAAGCTCGGGTTCGCAATGACAGGAGGATCGTCCCCGAAATAGCCAACGTCTACAGCAATCACGTTCGGTGACGCCTTTCAAATCCCTATTTATATGTCATTCTGCCCACTGTTGGTGGCGGAGCGGGAAGCTGGTATTATACCAATCGATAAGCCGCTCTAGCTCAGCTGGTAGAGCATCGCTTTCGTAAAGCGAGGGTCGTGGGTTCGAATCCCATGGGCGGCTCCAGTTTTCCTCCCGCTCTTTTTCTCCCCACAAATACAAAGTACGGCACCGCTGCCCCGCCCATGAATGGAAGCGGGTTGGAATTTTCTGAGAGATAGAGCAACTCGAAGTTGGAGACTAAGAAGGGCAACAGCTCACTGGAGAGTCTAATATTATCGAACCCGAACCAAATCGGCCAAAACGTGCGGGTAACCCAACGCTGACGCTTTAGTCCGGCAGGGGGATAACGGTCCGAGACATAGAAGTCCGTGACGGCGACAATCCCACCCGGTCTGAGCATTGAGAGTGCATGTAGCAGAGTTCCGATCCACTCCGGGAACATGCTCAAGGCATAAGAAAAAGTGACTAGATCAGCCCCAGGGCCATCCAATTTGAATTTTCGCGCATCACACTGCACTAGTTCAATAGAGCCAAATCCCTCACGCTGCATGCGTCGGCGCGCGATCTCAAGCAGTGCTGCCGTTATATCGACTCCGATGACGCGCTTGAACTCACGAGTGGCCTTGAGATCATGAAAGAAATTTGCGCCCGTACCGCATCCGAAATCGACCCAAGTGCCTTTGACCGCGGCGCTGTGCGCTGCACTCAGCATTGTTTCCTTCCCTGCTAGGAGCTGCTTCCGGCTGCGATCGTAGATTTCCGCCTGCGGGCGATAAAAGTATTCGAGCCGCTCGACATGCGAAGCCCCGCGAATGGGCCTTAGACCTAGACAGTAGAGCAACTGCAATCGGCTAAGCAGCCAATAGATCGGCGATGTGGAAGCTTCCATAAGTCTGCACTCGATCCTGGCTATGTAATTCGCACGCGCGCTGATGATTGTACTTGAGGAGCTCCCCCATCCGAATGGCATAGTTGCGAACTCGGACTTCCGCTTGATCAACGAAATCGGTGCGCGTACCGCCACTGCGCCAAATCAGCCGTGCGCCGGGTGCCGCCCGGCGCACTATCTGTTGCAGCTCTTCGGCCAAAGCTTGATCCTGCGTCGCCAACCAGTCCATATGATCCAACAGCACGAACTTATTAATCGGCTCGCGCTTACCTCGCAGAAAGTCGGTCACACTGGCAGTATGCACGGAGATGCGCTCGCTGAGTCCGTCTCTTAGGCGCAGATAATTCTCATACTTGAGATACTCCGGACAGCAGCGCTCCGTATATTCGCCGGTAATATAGACGCGCCAAAAGTAGTTGTCGGCGATCGGCAAGCTGGTAAACACATTATGCAGACAGCGCTCGACAAAGGCTGAAATGGAGCCGCTGGCGAATTTTTCCACATGCTGGCGCTGCGCTGTCGGCACACCAAGAAGCGTCAGGCACACATCCCGGTCCATTGCCCAGCGGATTGGCGCTTTCCATAGTTTAGGAAAAATTTCGTTAAAAATCTCGCGCTGCATCTCAATGCTATCGCTCTCAATAAGCTGTCTTAGAGGCGCGCGGATCCGCGCACCGCGATCGATATACAGGTTCAATACTCTGGCTACGAATCCGCTGGAGCCTCGGAAATAAAAGCTGCTTCTCCAGCCCTCGCCGCTGAACATCCAAATATGACGATCCCAAATGCGCCGGGCGGCGACAGAAAGATGCGGACGTAGTTTATAGGGATAATTCAATGCAATGTGAGGCAGATAACCCTTGCCGAACATCTTGAAGAAAGTCGGATAACGCAATCCTTTCACAGCCGCTAGCTTTAACTCCAGCAACGCATTTTGGCGTGCATTCACATCAACTGCATGTACGTGCTTGGCGCCAGCTAATGCGTAATCCAGGGCGTTGCAGCCGGCGGAGGTGATCACCAGCACCTCGTCCGTAGGCGCAATCTCCAACGCGCTGCGATCAATGCGCGGATCCTCCCAGCAGGTGTTGTAGATTAGATTCCGAGAGTGAATCAGTTTAAAGAAGGCGTCCCCGGCGTATTTCACGTATCTATTCATAATGCGTTCCAGCAGCCAAAATATTAATCGAAGAAAGCACCCCGAAATGATCCGAAATCGGGTCGTCTACCCAGAGCCGATCGGCGCGAAACCCAAATCCGGCGGGAGCTTTGGTTTCGATCCAGGCGTAATCCAGCCGCTCACGGGCGTGATGATGGCGCGCAGCAAAAACATTGCGCAGTGGATCGAAGGTGTATCCTGTGCGCTCCTCCTCGGCGCGAGCATCGCAGAGGTCGTGCAGCGGGGATTCCCCCATACGGCGGCGATAGATGTCTGTTCCAAATAGACGCTGCAGCTTTAAATATTGGGGCTGCGACTCCGCAATGTTGAAGTCTCCAAGCACCACCCGAATTCCGGAGTGTGTGCTTAATTTGGGAATCAGCGCGGCGACTTCATCTAGTTGAGAGTCACGTACCTGGATGGCTTGCGCCCTGCTCACCAAGAGACGCTGCAAGCGCTCCGGCTCGGAGCATAGATGCACGTTAAAAACCTCAAGGCGCCGTCCGCAAGGCAATCGCACCTTAGTAAAGAGCACCCCTTTTCTGGCAAGCCGCTCGAATCCGGGTCGGCATGTAAAAGGCGCGAAATGGCTCGCTTCGATGGGGTAGTTTGAAAGGGTCAGCAGTCCGCTTGAATTGATCACGCCGTGACCATTCTCGGGACTGGCTTGATAACGGTACCCGCCCTGTTCCAACACGCGGCGGCGCGTATCACCCCAGGCTTCCTGCAGGCAAACAATGTCGGCTCCCAGCGCGCGCAGTTCTCGACATAGTCGCGCTTCGCGCCGCTCCTCACGTCGGCGGTCGCCGAGCAATTCGGGCAACCCCCACACATTCAAACTAAGCAGGCTGACTTCGCTCCCCGTCGAAACTTCATTCAAGCGATGGCCCAAAACCCGAAGCTCCGGCTCATGCCTACTGGAGCTAAGCACCGCCGCCAGCCACAAGTTGATCTCGGAGTCGGAGCGATCATTGATATAGCGCGGCAGCTGATCCCACGAGCGCAGATCCGCTGCGCCGGCCGGTAAGTACCGCCGCGTTGATGGGCCCTCCAACCAGATCCGCGAAAGCCGCAATTCAGGTCTAAGCGGCGGCCCACAGAGCGGCATCACGCCCTCGACATAGCGGCGTCCGCGCTCCGACAGGCTAAGAGCGTATAGCAGAGTGTTCAGTGAAGCTCCCGATCGAGCGGCCGGCTTTTGCCCCGCGGCGCTGTAGTTAATATTTGCGAAGGGAAACGATTTCTCAAACTGCAAGTGCAGATGTTTGCGCGGGGTCGGTTCAGAGAGCACCCGCGGCAGCGCCTTTGAAACAAGCGTTGAGGAGGAATCCATTCCACTTTCGAGAGTGACAGAAAATCTCGAAGACGGCCCTCTAATTCTCGGCTAGCGGAGGGTTAGAGTAGTGCTAGCGCGATCGACAGATCGCTCACCCGGCTCCAAAAATTTGCGATAGAAACAGGCACTGCGCTATCCGGAGGGGCCGGGGGAAGGCAGCGCTAACGATGCTTCAGCGGAGGGATTGAAAAGCTCTGCCCCAAGTCTCCCAGCAGCGCTCTCTCCAGCAGCAGGTCTCGACGCACCTGGTCGGTCCGCGGATCTTGCCTGGAGCGTTTGAGCATCTCC
>JAIBBU010000059.1 GCA_019694515.1 Oligoflexia bacterium
AAACCCTCAAAAGCAGCAAGAGCGTGGGAAAATCCGAACGTCCTCCAACGATCGTGCCGACCTTGGACGATCTAGTCTTTCAGAGCGAAGCAACCCAAAAATTATTGCGCTCCTTAAAAACCACCGCGGCAAAAAATTCAAGCTGCATAATCCTGCAGGGTCCAGCCGGATCAGGACTCAGCACTTTAGCCACAGCGCTTTGCGCAGAGAGCCAGACCCATCCAGTTACTACGATACTCGATTTGGCTAGGGCCGGTGCCGACCTGCCCGAGCGGGCGTGGGGACTGCTGATGCGCGGCGGTAATCGTCAAACTATAATCGTCGACCATGCCGAGTTCGACGACGGCTCGGCTTGTGTGCGAATCGCTGAACTGCTGCAAAACAATTCGAACCTGCAAAGCGGAGGCGCTGGCCCTAGGCTGATCGTGCTGTGTACCGACCCAGCCGCCACACGCCCCTGGCTGCAACACTTCGAAGCCGATGTGATTACTGTCCCAAGCTTGGATCAAAGCCGTAACGACATTCCGAACCTGGTACAGCGCTTTACGCGCGAATGTCAGGAGCTGACCGATCTAAAAGTTCGTCATCCCAGCGCCGAAACTGTTAGTTGGCTAAGCGGACTCGATTGGCCGGGCCAAACCAAACAGCTCCGCGCCTGCGTGATGCATGCGCTGGTGGATGGGGCAATCAGCGATACGGACTTTAAGCTCTCAGTTGAGGAGCAGCGCGAAGTCTGGCTTGCGACGCAGCAGGTCAGCCGCGATTTTCCAATCGATCCCATTCTGGCGGCCCAGCTGCTGGAGACTTTGAATCATGACTACCGCGCCGCAGCTGCCCGTTTGGGGTGCAGCGTGCCGCAGCTGCAGGAGGTGCTCCGATGAGCGGTACAAAAAAATACGAAGGCATTGTTTGCGCCGTAATCGGCTCTCCTGATTTCTGCCGACGAATTTCGGCGGTCGTGACAGCGCCCGGCAGTCATGCACAGGCGGTTAGCGCTGCCGTTGCTGACGCCTGGAGCGTTGTAGTTACAGCTCGGCCTAATCTAATTTTTACCGAGATCGGTCTCCAGCATTCCGAACGCCAGCATGCGCTGCTGCGGAAATTTCTGGAGCAGTTGCGGGAGCGTCAGGGCAATGCGGTGCACGTGGCTGCAGTACTCGCCGCGCCCGAAAAATTCGCGTTTGGCGGCGACCTTTTGTTCGCAAACGAATTAGATCTAAAACCCTCGTGCTACATCAATACCTTTCTCGCCGTTCCGCCCGGTTTGATGCCCTCGGTCCCCGGACTCTTGGAGCAGGTTAGCAATGTTCTCGATCTCTTTCAGCACGAGCTACGGCGCCAGGCCGAGGGCAAGCCCGCCCTACCGGCGCTGGGGGCCGCCGGTTGGATCACCTCTCTAGCCGATCCGCAAAGCCGCGAACTCTGGAACCACTGGCTACCGCGCTACGCCAGTTACACGAATGAAAATCCGATCATTATCGGTGAGACCGGTACCGGCAAGACTAACCTGGCGCATGCTCTTCATATTCTGAGCGGACGCAAAGGCGAGTTCGTTGCGATCACGCCACGCGACTTCTCATCGTCCGAATTGGTCCAAGCGGAGTTGTTCGGTGCGGTCGCGGGTGCCTACACCGGAGCAGTAGATAAGTGGGGATTGGTCAAACGCGCTGAGAAGGGCACGCTCTTCATTGATGAACTGCAAAGCATCGATAAAGACCTGCAGGGGAAACTAATCACCTTCATCGAAAATAAGGCCTATCGCCGCGTCGGAAGCTCGGAAAGCGTCTCCGCAGATGTGCGCTTCGTCTTTGCTTCAAATCGTACGCTCTACGATATGATGTCGACTCAGACTCTGCGCGATGATTTCGCCTACCGCCTTGAGCGTGTGCAGCTCGACCTGCCGCCGCTCAACATGCGGCGCTTGGATATCGTAGCAGCGCTGGCTTACGCCTTAGCTAAGATTCAGCGCCAGCGGCCGCAGGCCTTGCCGGCCTACGGCATGACCAGCGCCGCTTATCGCATGCTGTTCTGCCAGCGCTGGCCCGGCAACTTACGGCAATTGGAGAACACCGCCGCACAACTGTGCGAACACACCGATATCAATGGCACCAATTTAATTACCGAAACAATCGTGGCCAAGGTGTTAGGATCGCGGCTCTCTGGGGAGGTTTCAACTGCATCGGAAGTCATTGCTCAGGCCGCTCTGCGGCTCGGAGCAGCGGCTCTAGCCGGTGAAATCGAAGCACTGGAGGGCGGCCGTGCCCGTTTTGAGGCGTTAGTGCGGAGCGTGGCACTTGAAGCTACCGGCGGCGATATTGAGAAAGCGTCAACAATGATAAATGATAGCCCGCAGTTGATGGAGATTAACGCCCGCGCAATTTCGGCGCAGCGCGAAATAACCCCACTTCAGGAATAGTCATGAAACTTCTAAAGCTGGCAGATTTTCAAAACCTCTCAGGTCTGTCTGATCGAGCCTTAATGTGGCTACTTAAAAACCAGAAGCTCGCCTGCCAGTGCTCAGCTGCCGGCGAGATCCTGGTTGATGCTGATTCAGCTGAGATGCAGGAGATCGTCACAGCCCTCAAACAACAGTCGCGAGAAATTGGGGTGCGACGCGCAAGTCTAATCAAGGAGAAACTGGGTCAACTAGTATCTCAGAGAGTTGAGCGCGTCATCGATGAAGCCATCGCGATCTATCGGTCACGCTAATGGCAGATCAGAGGCGCTTACGAAAAGTTGTTCTGACCGGGGCTGTCCTTTTGGCGGCCCTGCTTCTGGCGCCTTATTTGGGGCTTCATCCCTTTAGAAGCGCGCCAGTTGGAGACCGCAGCGACATTCAAATCAAAGCGCCCCGTAAGATGCTGCGCGAGCCGGAGTCAGCACCGGTGGAGGCAGCAGCACCGGCCACCCCCCAGTCGACCGGGGAGAGCGGCGAGCCCTTAGCCGAAATTGAAAAAATGCTGCAGTAGTCCATGATTTAAGAGGGTGCGGTTCGCTCACCACCCCTGAAACGCACCCCGCCAGCCTCCATGGAATGCTCCCTCCGACAGTGGTATAAACTGCAGCATGGTTAAAATTAACAAGATTTACACGCGCTCGGGCGATGGCGGGAAAACACACCTCGTTGGGGGGACGATGGTGGATAAGGATTCTGTCCGGGTACAGGCGTACGGTGAGGTCGACGAGCTAAACTCCTGGATCGGAATGGTGCGTACTCTCGCAGAGGCACGCGGACTGAAGCCGATTGGTGACAGGCTGGCGCAGATTCAGAACGAACTGTTTGATGCCGGTGCTGAGTTAGCGTCGCCGGCGGGCGGCCCTCACCCCGCTGTGCCGAAAATTACTCCCGCCCACTGGACGCGGGTTGAGAATTGGATCGATGAATGGAACGAAGGCTTGCCTGAACTTACCTCCTTCGTGCTGCCCGGCGGCACTGAAATGAATGCAACGCTGCATATTGCGCGTACAGTTTGCCGGCGGGCCGAACGGTCGATCTGGGCGCTGCTACGTTCCGAACCGGTCAATCCGGAGCTGCCCAAGTATTTCAACCGGCTCTCCGATCTGCTTTTCGCATTAGCGCGGCGCGAGAGTCAGCTCTCGGGGAAACCGGAATATTTGTGGACCGCCGGTAAGAGTTGAATATGACCCTTTTTCCTTTCCATCTGGAGCATGCAATTAGACAGCTACGGCTGAGCGCAGCCCCGCCCTCAAATACCGCTCACGCCTCGCCGCAATCTAATATTTGTTCGGCGGCGGAACACTGATGATTACGCGCGACTCCAAAGTGCATGTCGTGCTGGTGCGTCCTTACGATAATCGCAATATTGGGGCAGTTGCCCGCGCCATGAAAAACACCGGTTTTGATCGACTGCACCTGGTTGCAGCACAAAATTACGACGCCGAGAAAGCTGCGGTGAGCGCGTGTGGAGCGGTGGATCTTCTGGAAAAGGCGCAGCACTGGCCCACTTTGACAGCGGCACTCGTCGGCATGGATCACGTTGTGGGCTTCACGGCGCGCAGCGGTAAGAACCGTGCTCCGATCACACTCTTACCACAGTGGGCGACACAGTTTTATGCGCATAACTTTGCCTCAACCGCCCTGCTTTTCGGACCGGAAGAGAATGGACTGACAAACGAGGAGCTGTACCAATGCCGCGAGCTAATACGAATTCCTGCAGCGGCGAACTGCACCTCCTACAATCTTTCGCAAGCCGTGTTACTCAGCTTGTACGAGTTGTCGCGCCATGCCGTCGGTGCCGCCATGCACGCCCCACCCGTGCAAACCTCTAAAGCTGCTTGGAGCGAATTCGAAAAGCTAGATCGGCTGGTTGAGGCGGGGGTTAGAGCGCTAGGCTTTGTGAATAATCATAGCCCCATGGCAATTCCGGCGATTATTAAGAATTTGCTGCGGCGCTGCTGCCCCGACCAGCGGGAGATGCGCATTTTGCAGGGTCTATTTGGCAGCATGTCCCCGCAACGAACGTCCTCAACCAGCGACGACTGCAGCCCCGTAAGTGAAGACCAGCTCTCCGCCCAAGTACCCGGTGAAGGTAACTAGCGCAGCCGCCAGCAGCAGTAATATTCGGTAGGTCAGAACCGCAGCAGGTTTCTCGCCGTCCAAAGCGAAGCGCTGGATCACGGCACATGCCGGCACACAAAAAAGCGCCAGTTTGCCAATCAAATGGTGCAGTGCGATCGGTTGGTCGGGTACCTGAAAGGTTCCATCCGCGACCTGATTAGCGTAATAGCCCGAAAGAAAGCTCAGCAATGTAAAAACTGCAGCGCCCCGCAGCAGAAGTTTAAGCGTTGGCTTCCAGCCGGCATAATTCCGCTTCCAAATGCAGTAACTTTCCAGCAATAAGGTGCTTAATACCAAAGCAAATGGGAATGCTGCCAGCGGCGGGTGAGGATTAATCACGCCACAGAGATACTATATGGAGCGCTTTAGAACAATCGCCGTAACGTCGTCCTTGAGCAAGCGGCCGTCACGGAATGTTTCGAAGTCATCGAAGACACTCTGCAGCACCTCCGCACTGTGCGCCTCGGGCTTGCTGGCCAGCAACACTGCGCTGAGGCGCTCGACCCCATACAGTTCTGAATTCATATTTTGGGCTTCGGTCACCCCATCGGTATAGATTAGGATAAGATCATTAGGTTCAAGCTGCAGCTCGTCGCGCGCATACACTGCGTCGTCCAGAAAGCCCAGCGCAAATCCGTTGGTCTGCAGCTGTACCACGCGCCCCTCGCTGCGTTTTACCACTAGGGCGCAGGGATGACCGGCCCGTGCAAAATAGAGTTTGCCGGTCGCCGGATCGTAATGATAGCTGCACAGGGTTACGAATTTCCCCTCCGGTAAAACGGGAGACATTAAACGATTCATCTCGGTTAAGACTTCATCAGGGAAAGGGTGATCAGCTGCGCAGCGCGCAAGTTTAGTCATGGCGCACAAAAAAGCGGCTGAAAGACCATGCCCGGTGGCATCGGCAATTTGCGCCGTAATCATGCCGCTAGGTTCTTTACGCACCGAGTACCAATCGCCCCCCACCCCTTCAAGCGGTTGGTAGGCGACCGCCATATCGAAGCGCGCGTCAGAGGGCAGCGACTCGGGTAACAGCGATTCCTGAATTTGACGAGCTTCATTGAGTTGCGCCATGAAACGATCATTTAGATCACGCAACGCCGCATTCACCTCTCCGAGCCTGGCGCTCGTGTTGTCGGTTCCGTTGAATTTGCGCAGACGAAGCTGCATGGCGATGCGGCTGACCACACTGCCAACGCTATACGGCAGATCGACGAACTCTAGGTTATCGATCTCCTGTTTAAGCTCCGAGTTCTTGCTTTGATCGCTGCTTAGGCAAACGATCGGGACCGCCGAGGTGGCGCTCTCGGACCGCAGGAAGTGACACAGGTCCGGCCATTCGGGCCCCACCTGCGAGTCAAGCAGCACCAAATCATAGAGATTGGAGCGCACGACCTCTGCCAAACTGTCGGCCTTTTCGCTGACAGTCACATTATAGCCCATCTTCGAGAGCAGCGCGGAAAGCTTCGCGTCCGTATTGCCCAACAGTAAAAGTGCGTCTGACATAGCTTCAAGCGAAAATAAGGCCGAAGATAGAGCGCAAACACACACTATCTGCGGCGAGCTGACACGCGCATTGGACGGCTGGCAGCCGCACCAATACTCACAATCAATATCGGCGCATCCACTCTTTTGGCTTTAGCCCGAAAATGGTCGCAATTACGGCCCGTTCCAGCCCGGGCCGGCAGGTGGTCACATAGCTTGATAGGGCAGTTTTCAAAGGAAGTTTTAGGCTGTTATGCTGGCCCCAATGACTGATACCGCTATAGAAAAATCTTCTAGTCAAACGTTTAAGGACACCTGCGCCTTAGCGGCCGGGATGCTGCGCCAAGATGGGCTCAAACTGCTCCTTCTATATCCGCTAATCTGCATTCCTGGAGTGCTCGAAAGTACTCAGAATGCCTTAAGCCCGAAGATGAGCCTGGTGCTAAGCATTTTGGAACGCTTCACAGGACTGCTCTTCTGTTTCATCGTAACCCGCAGTTGGTGCAGACGCCTGGCCAAGGATCGGCCCAGGCTCGGACATAGCGCCGGTTCCTTCGCTGAATTGTTGCTGTGTGGTTTGGTTATTTGGGTGATGTTCGCGGTACCCTTGCTGGCCCAATTTGCAGCGCCCAACCCCACTACGAAACTTTTCTTCTCATTGTTGCTTATCCCTGCTATCGCGCTCTCGATTCGCTATTATTTCTATTTCTTTTTCACGTCAATCGGCATGCGGCCGATCTTCAAGGCGTTAACTGCCGCTAGCTCCATTAATCGCGGCGGGGCCGGCCTGGTCGTCATGACTTTGTGCGCGCCTTTGGGAATTATGCTGACCAGCACCGCGCTGGTGCTCGCCATATCCCCGGATGGTCGCAGCCCGGGGATCGAGTTCGGCGCAAATTTGCTCGTGGGAATTTTTTGGCTGCTATCATCATATCTGGCAACAGCAACAGTTTTCGACCGACTTCCGCAAACAATTTGGGATGAGCTGGAGCTTGATCCCTATCGCAATGCGCGTTTAACCACACTCAAAGTTCAGGCGCCGCCATGGTTAAGTTATTTACTGCGCCCCAGGACGGGCGCCACGCTGCTTTTTGTCAGCGCGTTTTTATGGTGGGGCAACACGATCAAGGTCGCAACCTTGCCGCCTACCCCCAAAATTTCCGTTCAGCACATCAGTATCGATGACGACCGAGTCAGCCTCACAATCACACTGGCAGACCCAGATTACCATTTCCGCGGATTCAATCCTCACCACTTTCTCTTAGCCGGAAAAAACAGAGAGCTGATCAGCGGTCCCCCTGAACGAATCTTCCCGGTCGGCGCAGATCCGGAGGGGCCGTTACGCATTGACAAGAATGTCACCACACTGAACTTAATCGTGGAGTTTATTGCATCGCGGAGCGGTGCAGAGCTGGCCGAGCTTGAGGATCTGCATCTCTGGTACCGACATTCTCAGTTGATGCGGCTCGACCTTAAAACCGCCGAAATTAAGGCGCCGTCGCCCCCGGATTCTCCGGCGGAAGCTCAGCCTTAAGCCTCCAATCAACCGGCTTTTCGACACCGATCTGCACAAAAAGTGTATCTTTCGGTCCACCATAGGTGCTGGAGTCGAGCCGCAGCACATAATAGGGTAGATTTGCCACAGCTGGTCCTTTTAGCACCTTCCCCTGGTAATCGTACTCGCTCCCGTTGTAGGGAGAAACGAAGATGTAGCCATCCCCCCCAGGCCGCCGCACCAAACGTGCCAGGTCATAGGTGCACTCGGTGCTCATGATGTAAAAACCACCCGCGTCGCGGCGCAACAACAGCCGTTTCTCAGGCATGTAGGTCTCTTCGGCCAGCAGATCCTTTAACAAACCGAGATGCATCCAGCCGATCGGTCTAGTTTGAATCCGTTCACGACATCCGCCCGCCAAGATTAAGCTGCAGATTAAGAGCGTGCCAAAAAACGCTGCGGTCCAGTTAACTCTTTTGGATATTCCTATTGCAGCCACGGGAGTTCCGCTTCCAGATTGCGGATGATTTCCTGCACATGCGCACCGTAGGGAGCCACGACTACTCCACCCCGGGCCAGAGTGGCGATGCGGTCGAATTCCCGCTTATCATCACGCTGGGTTCTTCCCGTCCGAACCGTCTCTATGTGATCGGCCCCAATAAACCCGAGACTTTCCTCGAGCGCCTCTTTGTCCTGGGTTAAGATGACAAGACGGTGCCCATTTACGGTAATCGAGGCGGGGGTTTCCCCTGTAAAGGGCACAAAATATTTCTTCATGAGATGAGAGTTAATCATCGTAAATCCGAACTTCAAGAGCAATAGAATTATTACAGCAGTTCCATCACTTACAGTTCCAATCAGGGCTCCAAGGCCGCCTGAAAAAGCTCCTCCGTTACCAGTTTTTCATCGGCATGGCAGACTATCGGTTTGGGGTAGCCAGGCACTCCCGTGGAGCTCTCCTCCCCCAACCCATGAATCTGCTTGGCCGCAAGGCCCGCTAGCTCCGGAACCCAGCGTTTTACATACAGACACTGGGCATCAAATTTTTCCTGCTGCAGCCACGGGTTGAATATACGAAAGTAAGGCTGGGCATCGCATCCGGTCGATGCCGCCCACTGCCAGTTGCCGTTGTTTACAGCCGGATCGTAGTCGACCAGTTTTTGCGCGAAGTAACGTTCGCCCCGGCGCCAATCTACATGCAGATCCTTGGTCAAGAACGAGGCGACGATCATCCGCACGCGGTTATGCATAAATCCCGTGGTATTTAACTCCCGCATTCCGGCATCCACAATCGGGAAGCCGGTTTGGCCGGCGCACCACCGTTGAAAGTGCTCCTCCCCGCCAGGCCACTCCACTCGGTCGTAACGGGCGTTGAAAGCGCGCCCAAAGACTCGCGGAAAGCGCAGCGCAATCTGGGTAAAGAAATCGCGCCAGTACAGTTCAGAGATTAAGGTGTGCTCTTTCCCAAAACGTTCCGCAAACGCCGCGTACACCTCCCGAATTGAGACCGTACCGAACTTATTGTGGGCCGAGAGTCCCGTGGTGGCGCTAAGCGCCGGAAAATCACGCTGTTCCTTGTAGGCCCCGAACTGGTGAGCGCGCTCCAGCAGCTTCAAGGCCGCACCGCGTCCCCCTGCAGCGAAGAGCTGCCCGTTTTCGACCTGCAGGGTTGAAGTCCTGAGGTTTTCTAGGGGTGTCGGATTCGCTAGTCCCACGAAACGCGCTCTCCCTAAGGATTTAGGCTTTCTCACCTCTAGCCGCGCGGCATTCTTTCGGAAGGGCGTGAAGATGGTATAGGGAGTGCCATCGGCCTTGAGCGTCCTCTCTGGGTCGGTAAGAAGGTAGTCCTCATAGCTGTGGACCTCGACCCCTAATTCGCGGCATAGCTCAGCCAGCCGCGCATCCCGCTCGCGACCAAATGGGGTATAATCACGATTCACAAAAACCCCTTTCACCGATTGCTCACGGATTAACTCTGCAACGGCATTAACCAAGGGCCCCTGCCGAATGGCCAACCCCGCACCAGTAGCCTGAAGCTGCCGATCTAAATCTGCCAGCGCGTCGAACATGAACTGCACACAATTGTCCGAACGATATGGATTATCCACCAGCTGGCTGGGTTCAAGTACAAACAACGGGATGACCCTGGAGGACAGCTCGAGGGCCGCAAGCAGTCCAGTATTATCGTCGAGCCGCAGGTCGCGCCGAAAAATGAAGATCGAAGTTGAAATTGGGTGATCCATCGAGAATTTAGTTAAACATAGCGGCAGTCCGCAGTACATCCACCCGTGCGATTACTGGAAATATTGGGCATTTCACAGCTGTCCGAGGGTGAGATCTGTTTCCAAATTCCGAAACCGAATCAAATGTACGAGTTTCGTAATTCGAGGGCACATTTTCTGTCATTGCTGCGGATGTTCCATATTTCGAGGACAAAATTTCTCTCCGTGCGCTGGGCTCTGTCCTTGCGAGGGTAGCGCCGGTGTAGTTCTGTCATTGCGAGCGTAGCGAAGCAAACCCTAACTTTCAGCCGAAATGAGCGCGGTATTGCGGAAGTCAGAGGGAGCTTCTTTCCCTGAAGAGATAGGCGATCATCGCATGATGTTCGTTTCGGACCTTGCTGCGATTAATGCGGGACAACGCTTATTGCGGCACTCAGGTAGGGATTGCTTCGCTTCGCTCGCAATGACAG
>JAIBBU010000060.1 GCA_019694515.1 Oligoflexia bacterium
CGTCCTCCCGCGTGACAGGCGGGCGTTCTAACCATCCCCCTTCGCTCCTTCGGAGCTACGGGGGACAGGGCTGAACTACGCAGCTAATTTCGTGAGCTCACCCGGAGGATTAGATCGCGAAATTAACAAGTCCCTCCGAAGCCCGTTTCCAAACTCGCATTACGAATGAGCTGTTGGGCGGAGGGGGATACCGCAAAACCAGAGCCCGAATAGTAGATTACAGTCGGGTATTTGATCAACCCCATGGACTTTTAACGCTGGGGAAGGTGACTGAAACGAGATTTCCACGTAATATGGGGAGGCAGTTTTTAGCGTTTCTTTGAGCGAAATTCATAATTATGGCCGAATACGACGCACTGGCTCTTGAGCGCAAATGGCAGGAGTTTTGGGACCAGAACAAGACCTTTAAGGCTGGAAAGCCGGGGGCCAAGAAGCTCTACATTCTGGACATGTTCCCGTATCCCTCAGGGTCGGGACTGCATGTCGGACACCCGCTAGGCTACACCGCCACCGATATCTACTCCCGCTTCAAGCGCATGCAGGGCTATTCCGTGCTCCATCCTATGGGCTTCGATGCCTTTGGACTGCCGGCCGAGCAGCACGCGGTTCAAACCGGTGAACATCCGGCCAAGATTACGATGGAGAACTGCGCGGTATTTACCAAGCAGTTAAAGAAGGTCGGGCTGTCCTACGACTGGGACCGGATGCTCTATACCTGTACCCCGGACTATTACAAATGGACTCAATGGATCTTCCTGAAGATCTATAACTCTTGGTTCGATGACAAGCTTCAGAAGGCCCGGCCAATTGAAGAGCTTCCAATTCCAGCTGAGGTGGCCAAGAAAGGTGAAGCGGCCGTTCTGGAATTTCAGGCTGAACACCGGCTGGCGTTCTACGCCGACGCGATGGTGAACTGGTGCCCGGCGCTGGGTACGGTGCTTGCAAATGAAGAGGTGATCGACGGTAAATCGGAGCGGGGCGGACACGATGTAATTCGAAAGCCGATGAAACAGTGGCTGCTTCGAATTACCAAATACGCCGATCGGCTGATCTCCGAGCTGGACGAGATTGAATGGCCGGAGAGCATCAAGGACCAGCAGCGAAATTGGATCGGGCGCAAGAAGGGCTGTGAAGTGCAGTTCAAGATTGAGGGCTCGGATCTGGGGGTGACCTGCTTTACAACCCGTCCCGATACGCTTTTTGGGGTAACGTTCTTTGTGCTCTCGCCTGAGCATGAGCTGGTAAGCAAGGTTACCAAGCCCGAATTCAAGGAGAAGGTAGAGGAATATTGCGATAACGCTCGGAAGATGAGTGAGCTTGCGCGCACCATTGAGAATCGCAAGAAGACCGGGGTGTTTACCGGAAGCTACGTAATTAACCCGATCAGCGGCAAGACCGTCCCGCTGTATGTAGGTGATTATGTGCTGATGACTTTCGGGACGGGAGCAGTGATGGGGGTGCCCGCCCATGATGAGCGCGATTTTGAATTCGCCCGGACCTTTAATCTAGAGATTGTGCCGGTGGTAGCTCCCCCCAAGGATGCCGACAAAGAGATGGTACAGGCAGCGACTGAGGGCGAGATCGCCTGGGTGGAATCAGGAGTGATGCTGCCATTCGATAGTCCGGTTGCTAGAGAGCTTAACCTCGCGGGGAAGGATAATGCTGAGGCAGGCGATCTGATCACTGGCTGGCTTGAGCGCCGCGGGTTTGGACAGGGCACGATCACCTATAAGCTTAGAGACTGGCTCTTTTCGAGGCAGCGTTATTGGGGCGAGCCGATCCCAATTGTGCACTGGGACGACGGCACGAGCACGCCGATCGACGAATCGGAGCTTCCGCTGATCTTACCCGAGGTCGCGGATTATAAGCCTTCAGAGTCGGGAGAATCCCCATTGGCCAAGGCCGGTGACTGGCTGCGGGTTAAAGATCCCAAGACCGGGAAGCTTGGCCGTAGAGAGACTAATACGATGCCGCAGTGGGCGGGATCCTGTTGGTACTATCTGCGTTTCATCGACCCAAAGAATGAGAAGCAGGGCTGGGACAAGAGTCTGGAGCAGGGCTGGATGAACGTCGATCTGTATGTCGGCGGCGCTGAGCACGCGGTACTGCATCTCTTGTACGCGCGTTTCTGGCACAAGGTATTGTTTGATCTTGGTTATGTCTCGACCCGTGAGCCATTTCAACGCCTCTTCAATCAGGGGATGGTGCAGTCTTTTGCCTATAAGAATCGGCGCGGAGCTTTGGTGCCGGTGGATCAGGTGGAAGAGGGCTCGGACGGAGTGGTCAAAGACAAGCAGTCGGGCGAAGAGCTTACTCGTATCGTCGCTAAAATGTCGAAGTCGCTTCGAAATGTCATTACGCTGGATGATATCGTTGATCGACTTGGGGCGGATACCTTCCGGATCTATTTGATGTTCATGGGCCCGCTCGATAGTTCCCGTATTTGGGACCCGCAGGCGATCTCCGGCAGTAACCGCTTCTTGAAGCGGTCCTGGGCGTTGGTAACGGAGAATGCTGAGAGTGGCGTGCGGCAGTTCGTGTCTGCGGATGCTGAGCCGCAGCCGGTCAAGGTCGCGATCCATAAGCTGGTTAAGAAGGTCAGCGAGGATATGGAGAGCCTTAGCTATAATACCTCGATCGCCGCGATGATGGAGTTCTTGAATCAGGTGCAGGGACAGCCGATTTCGCGCGAAACTGCGGAGAGATATGTCGTGCTGCTGAGTCCCTTTGCGCCCCATTTGTGCGAAGAACTTTGGCAGCGGCTGGGGCATAAGGAGTCGGTCTCTAAGGAGCACTGGCCGGATTTTGATGAAAGTTTGTTGGCTGCCGAGACTGTGACGGTAGTGGTCCAGATTAATGGCAGAAAACGGGCCACGATCGATGTGGCGGCTGACATCTCCGAGGCTGATCTTAAAGCGGCGGTCATTGCGCGGATGGAAAGCACCGATTACAAACTGAAGCCGGCCGATCGCTTTATTACCGTCTTCCAGCCCGGCACAGCGCGTCCGAAATTGGTGAATGTGCTCAGTGCTTAACTGGTCAGCCGGGAGTTAGTCCCGGAACTTCTCTAAGTGCGGTGATTAGGTTGGAGATATGTTGCGGGAGCTCGACGCCGAGTTCCTCAGCTCCCAGTTTAATATCCTCGCGATTGCATCCGCGTGCGAAGCCTTTGTCCTTCATCTTCTTAACTACGGAGGAGGCTTCGAGGGTTTTGAGCGATTTGTCGGGGCGCACTAAGGCGCTAGCCACGATCAGGCCGCTAAGTTCATCTACGGCGAAGAGCGCTTTGGCCATTTGGGAAGTGCGCGGCACACCAGTGTACAGCGCATGGCCCATGATTGCTTCTCTAATATCATCGGAATATCCCAGTTCGCCTAACAGGCGATTGCCAAAGAAGGGATGACCCTCGGGGGGCGTTGGATCGGGGTGCGCTTCGTAATCAAAGTCGTGCAGCAGGCCGGTGAGTCCCCATTTCTCGGCTTCAGCTGCAGGAATGTTAAAATGGGCCGCATACCAGCGCATGCCGGCTTCGACTGCCAGTGCATGTTTGATCAAGCTTTCGCTCTTCGTGTATTCAGATAGTAAGGCGAAGGCTTCATCTCGACTCTTATTCATCGCCGGTGACCGCGGTAGATTCCTGGTTAGGACTAGCTTGGGCGATCTGATTAGTAGAGGAGCTGCGATTCAAGGCGTAGAGTTGAAATAGCTTCAGCATAGTTTGAATCCGTACATCAATATTCCCGGCGCGCAACGGAATGTGAGCCTTGAAGGTTTCTTTCCCGGTATCAACCACGACTCTGGTTTTGTCGCTGTTTTCTCCCTCCCAGCGGTAGTTATTGAAAACTTGGGCCTCGTCCAGCAGGTCCAAAAGTCTAACTAAGCGCTCCGAGCTCTCGGCCGAGTCGTTGTTGCTGATCTGAAAATTGAAGGGCGCGCTGCTCTCGGAAGATGATAGGGAGAGTCTAACAGCGGGGGTCAAGGTTTGCGGATTCTCACTGCGGCGCACCTCGGCTTCAAAATTAGCGAGCCAGCCCTCAAAATTCGACTGCTGAACTGATTTGGGGGGCGTGCCGGAGCCGTTATTAAGCGCGACAAATAGCAGCACAACCACCATCAGTAGCGCGGCCTTGACCTTGTTTGACATGGCTTAAGATTACGCCCCGCGGCTGTTCCGGTCAAACCCGCTTGGCGTCAATTAACGCCCCGGCAGCGCGCAGCAGATCTTCGCGTGTATTTTTAGCGGGATCGTCCATAACTAGTTCTTCTAAGCTCTTTAGCACGGAGCCCAGGAATACTCCGGGTTGAACCCCCAGGGTAATTAGGTCATCGCCATTGATCGCCAATTTAAAACCGCCAGTCTTGGCAAGCCGCGCCTGTTCTTCGGCGATCATGGCGTCGAATTTAGCCAGCTCGGCGTGCACGGCGGCATCATCGATTACCGGTGGGGCGTCCGCGTACTTGAACTCCCGCCAGAGACCAAAGAGGGGGCCGAGGTCTCGGATTAAGCGGCGTGCGCCTGCGGGGCCGCAGCTAACCGGACGCATGTGATAGCGCACCAGAGTTGCTACATCCCGCACCTGATCGTTGGAGAACTTAAGCGCCTCCATTCGTGTTTGACTCATCTCAGCGCTAATTAGCTCATGTTTGAAGAAATGCCTGCGTCCATCATCTCCCACTGAAAACGAGGCCGGCTTGCCGGCGTCGTGAAACAGCGCAGTCAGCCGCAATGTCAGATCGGGGCGACAGCGCTCCAGGACCCAGAGGATATGTTCAAACACATCGTGGATATGAAACTCGTTCTGCTCAAAGCCGACCCCGGGCATCAGCTCGGGTAAGATGTGCTGTAATATTCCGGCCTGAAGCATGAGGCGCAAGGTCTCGGCGGGTCTGGCGGAGACTAAGATCTTCTCAAGCTCGACCCGCACCCGCTCCGGACTAATCTCCTGAATGCGCGGGGCCAGCTCTTTGGCCGCCTGCATCAGTTCGGGGTCGATGGTGCGGCCCCAGGCCGGCCCGAATCTAAAGATGCGCATTAGCCGCAGCGGATCTTCATTCAGCCGATCGGCGGCTCTGCCAACCGCACGCAGGTAGTTCTGTTCCAGGTCAGCGGCGCCCTGCCAAGGATCAATCAGTTTGCCTTGCGCTAAATCATAGGCTAGGGCGTTGATGGTGAAGTCACGGCCAGCCAGATCGTCTTCGATTGTGAGCTGCGGTTTTCCACCGCGTCCGGCGCGGAAGGTCGTAACTTCGGCGTTGTATTCGGGAAACACTGCCATGACGGTGCCATGCTTGAGCCCGGTCTCGACGACTCGAATACGCGCGGCAGTGAGCCGTTCGGCTATCTCCGGCGCCGAAAGGGCGGCAGCCAGATCGATGTCCTGAGAGGTTGTTCCGATCAGCGCGTCTCGAACGGTGCCGCCAACCAGATGTAGTCCCGCCTGTGAACCTAGTGCTCGCTGAATTTCCCTAATCGGAGCTGCGGATGATATTTTTTTAAGGGCGTTTAATGCGGACGTCCGATCAATAACGCATGGCGAGGAAGGTTTGCCAGGATTGCGGGACGTTGCCATTGAATCTCAAATTTAAAACGGGCAGCCAATCAGGGCGCGCAGGTTTAGTCATGAGCCGCATACCGGCCTGTTCAGGTGTTCTGCCGCCTTTCTTGCGGTTACATCCGGCGCAGCTGCATACTATATTCTCCCAGGTGGTTTTTCCACCCTGGCTTCGGGGCAGGACATGATCGAGGGTCGCTTCGCGCGAACTTAAAATCTTTTCACAGTACTGACATTGGAAGGAGTCGCGGGCGAGAATATTGCTGCGGCAGAGCGGGGGAGATTTGCGGCCTAATTTAATGAAACGCAGTAGCCGTACAACTGCTGGGGCTTTGATCACCAGCGAGATCGATCGCAATTCGCGATCGTATTCCTCCACAATTTCCACCTTGCCCATAAAGAGCATGGTGACGGCGCGCTGCCAGGAAATTACCCGAAGGGGCTCGTAACTTGCGTTTAAGAGCAAAACCGAACTGAAGGTGACACCTCCATAAAATCAGTTAAGACTATTATTAGTATAATCGGCAGGTTACACAAGAAGCTTAAATCCGGCCGTCAACTATTGAAGTTAGGATGCTAAAAGAATCGGCGGGGGAGCCGGGCAGCGAATGAGTGTTAGGATACCGAGGCTCCCGTCGAGGGCTTGCTAAGCGGCCGATATCTTGACAGATCAAGGCCTTATGTCTACTGTCTGAACCTCGCCGCGGGCTTCGCGGCGAGAGAAGACCAGTATTTTTCGGGGCAGTAGCTCAGCTGGGAGAGCACCGGCTTTGCAAGCCGGGGGTCAGGGGTTCGATCCCCCTCTGCTCCATATTTGGCCAGGTCACCATTGCTGACTCGGCGGCATGCGCTGCGCAGCGTTGGCGAAGTAGAGCGGCTGCGGGGGACTGGTTTCTGGGGCTTTGATTGGATTATTCTTGGTCAGGCCGAGCGCTTTCTAGGCCCTGTTTTCCGTTGATGGAATTGGGCGGGAGCGGCGCTGGCTGTTCGATTTCTTGTTCTTTCTTGGGCCAGTAGCTCAGGTGGTTAGAGTGCACGCCTGATAAGCGTGAGGTCGGTAGTTCGAATCTACCCTGGCCCACCATTTAATTTTTCCGCAATTTTTTCTTTTCGGCGCCTCCGTTTTTTTCTGCTTTTTTCTACCTCCGTTTCGAACGGCGCTTTGTTGAATTTTCCCGGCTGCGCTCGAGGGCGACCGCGATCTCATGTTCTTCACGTTCGGTGTAGCGCATCGTTACTCTCACGTCGCTGTGTCCGAGCGCCTGGGAGACTAGCCGTATATCCTTGGAGCTGTTTAATAGATCGACAGCGAAGGAGTGCCGCAATAGATGCGGATGCAAAGGCGTTCCCGCTGAAAACTCGTTAACGGCGCGCCAGATTGTTTTTGCACCCATAAGGAATGAGTCCGCTTTTCCGATCTCAGCCCGGTAGAAACTGGGGAAAAGTGGTAGCGCGCTTTTTTGGTGCAAGGTCAATCGGGGAAAGCGCTTGTTAAGAGCGCGCTCGCGGAGCATTAGATATTCCTTTAGCCGCGGCCGCATGCTGCTCGTAATATAAACGTTTCGATAGCGGCGCCCCTTGGTTTTTACGCTCTTAATCCATTCGAGCTGATCATCTAACTGAGAAGTTTTGAGCAGCCGTGCCTCTTCGGCGCGAATGCCGGTGTCGAGCAGAAGTTCCAGCAGGGTTTGGTTGCGGAGCGCATTGAAGCTGCCCCGTTTCTTGGCGCGGTTCGAGGCGGCCGCTCTGATCTCCTCGATCTCTGAAGGGTCCAGCGATTTGGGGCAGAGCGCCTGAAGCTTAGGAGCTTTGACTTCGCGCGCCGGGTTCGTGAAACCTGGAACTTTTTCGGCCAAGGCGCGTCCCATATGCTTGATCGTCGCTAAGCGGCGGGCCACGGTGGCCGGAGCTTCACCCTCCGAAAGCAGCTCATCTACGAACTTCTGTACGGCTGAAAAATCCCAGTCGTTAATTTTGAGGGTCTGAACGCGCTTGACCGCTCGGTACCTGGCCAGGAAATCGATGAAGCGTTTGAGATCGAGTCGCTTGGCGCGCGCTGTATGGCTCTGTCCGGCGGCGTAGTATCGGCTGTAGCTCTCAATGACCTTGAGAAGCGGAGTTTTTCCAAGCGATCCGGAGGCGAGCTGTTCGGCAAACAATTTTAAGTAATCTCAATTTCAGTCACGAGCGCCAAGACCTCGGCCGTCTCAACGATCCGGAGGGTCTCATCCCATGGGACCTTCACCCCTGATCCCTTTTTGACCAGAACCTTTGCCCCTAACGGCACGCCGCTGATGTTCTCCTCTTCCCGGGAGTCGCTGTCGATGGCGCTGGCCACCTCCAGCACCTCCCCAAGGAGGCTCTCCGCCATGGCCTGCTTTGCACCCTCGGGCAGATATAGCCCGGCATCAGACATGTCGGTGTCGCTTATGATCTTGATCACTACACGCATGCCGAGTGGTGCAATCCGGCGCAGGGGGCGGGTCCTAAGATTTCTCAGTTTCGGAGCCTCCTCCACCTCCGAATCGCCGCTTGAATAGCTCTGGTTTCTCTTTTTACTGTGACTCATACACCTAAGGGTAAAACGCAAAACTTTGTTCTGCCATACCGGATCATTCTTTTCTAACCATGTTAGAGCCCCTCCGGATATGGCTCTACATATTGAATCGTGATACTACCTTTGCGCGTCCATAGAATGACTGTTCTAGACGTCTTGATCGGCATAGTTATGGGCTTTTATGTCCAGATCAAGGTACTGTTTTTTGTAACGATTTCCCGAAGTTTGGCTTCTAATAACTGTAGGGAAAGAGTGGAGAAATCTGGATATGGGCGACACCGCAGAGCTTAAACTTCCAGAGGGGCAAAGCATTCAGCTCCCTGTGATCACCGGCACGGAAAAAGAACGTGCGATCGATATCGCCAAGCTGCGTACGCAGACTGGTTACATCACGATCGATCCGGGCTTCGGCAACACCGGAAGCTGTAACAGCAAGATCACTTTCATCGATGGCGACAAGGGGATTCTGCATTATCGGGGAATTCCGATCGAGACGATCGCAGAGAAATCGAACTTTCTAGAAACCGCCTATCTTCTAATTTATGGCGAACTGCCGAGTGCCAGTGAGCTGCACCGCTTCGTCAATGACATCACGCACCATACCATGCTGCATGAGGAAGCGAAGCGTTTGTATGACGGCTTCCCGAAAGATGCCCATCCGATGGCCGTGCTTTCCTCAGTTGTCGCAGCGCTCTCGACCTTCTATCAGGACGAGGAGGGCAGCCCGGAAGAGGTTTTCCAAAATAACTGCATCCGTTTGCTGGCTAAGCTCCCCACGATCGCGGCTTGGGCATATAAGAAGTCAGTCGGGCAGCCATTTATCTATCCGGACAACAATCGCAGCTATACCGAGAACTTCTTGTACATGATGTTTTCGCTCCCGGCGGAGATCTATCAGGTTGATCCAGAAATGGCGCGAGTGCTGGATTTGCTGTTCATTCTGCATGCTGACCATGAGCAGAACTGCTCGACCTCGACAGTGCGCATGGTGAGAAGCTCCGGAACGAATATCTTTGCCTGCATTGCGGCCGGGATCTGCGCGCTCTGGGGACCGCTGCATGGCGGCGCCAACCAGGCGGTATTGGAGATGCTGGAGCTTATTCGCCAGGACGGCGGGAATGTGCAGAAGTACATTGAGCTTGCCAAAAAGAAGGATAGCGACTTCCGGTTAATGGGCTTCGGGCACCGTGTTTACAAGAACTTTGATCCGCGCTGCAAGATCATCAAGCAGTGGTGCGATAAAGTTCTTAACAAGATGCAGGTCTCTGATCCGCTCTTGGACATTGCCAAGCAGCTGGAAGAAGCCGCGCTTAAAGACGCTTATTTTGTCGATAAGAAGCTTTACCCGAACGTCGATTTCTACAGCGGGATTATCTACAAGGCGATGGGCATTCCGGTGGAAGCCTTCACAGTGATGTTCGCTCTCGGCCGGCTCCCGGGCTGGCTCGCACATGCGAAGGAATTCTCTGATGAGGAAGGCAATAAGCTAAACAGGCCGCGCCAGATCTATACCGGGCCGGTTAACGCGCCGTACGTTCCGGTCGATAAGCGCTAACTGCGCGGAGCCGTTCTTTCATCGCTGTGAACGCTGCATATTTCGAGGACGAAATGTCTGCCCGCACGCGTGACCCTGTTGTTGCTGCGCAAGTTAAGCAATTCGAGTACAGGTTTTCTGTCATTGCGAGCGAAGCGAAGCAATCCTTACCTCTAGATCGAACCAGGCGTTGTTTCTAGGAAATTTGCCAGAGTTTTCTGCAAGCCCTGACACTTGACTTGACGCCCAGGAACTTAGTCAAACTTCTTCTATTCAGCGCCTATTACGGCTTAGAGGTAGGGATTGCTTCGCTTCGCTCGCAATAATGAAATGGACCCGCCTTTTTTATAAACGGCATCAACCGCGAGGTGTGCCAAGATTGCCCGGTAGTTAAACGAGTTCAATCTAAAAAAAAGGAAGGTCCAATGAG
>JAIBBU010000026.1 GCA_019694515.1 Oligoflexia bacterium
AAGTAGCGGCCTTAGTGTCGCAATCTGTACTTCTAAGGGATCGGTTGTCATTACGGCTGAAACACTCACGTTATACGGGTTGCGTGCCTAAGTGGCTAATTCTCGACGAGAACGTAATCGGGATCAACCGAAACCAAGACCACCATGACGCCGAATTGCCAATTCAAGCCAGTATCGTACAGATTCCGATAGAATGTTGAGCCAAGCGCCGTTGGAAAATAAGAATTTCGTGTTAGCCCCAGAGACTATAGCATCTTTGAGCGTTTCTCCCACGATCTAGATCATGCCCGTTATGGTCGGGACCCGGTTATTTCGCAGAGGAAGAGAGGTGCACGGGGCTTGTTGCGGCCCATAATCAAGGTCTTCCGCTCGTTTCGGCTGACGTCTGCCAAATCGCCTTTCGGAGAGAGCTGCCTCTGATGGTCGGCGTGCATGAAAAAGCCGCGGTTCATTTACTGCGCGACGGCGCATTCACTGCTTAATGTTTGGTTGTTCGGTATCGCCAAAACGGGAAAGTTCAGCGGGTCTCCCGAGATGCTACCGCGATTCATCGTCAGCGATCTGAAAACGATCTTGATACCGGCCCAGCAGAGAGTTTGGGGAGAATTAAATCGTCTGCGCCAAGATTTGCCCCGCTTCTAACGCGCGCAGTGACCTAGCGAAGTTTATTGTCGAAACCCCAAGCCTTTGGATGGGAGTCCTTGGCGTTAGGGGGCAGTGGCGGTCGGCTGTAAGTATTGCGATCGGCGCGCGGCCCGATCAACATCGAAGGCCACTCCAGAACCCGCACGCCAGCCAACTCAAAGCGCGCTTTCGTTTCAGGGCTAAGCTCGCTTGCTGCGCCAATCACTAGCAGTGTCGATCGCATCGGCTGCCCGTCAATATTACAAGCAGAAAGAGCATCGCAGGTCCGAGCCACATCGATTGTGCCATCGGCTGCAAAGAGGGCGCGCTTCGAATCCAGGAAGACATGCAAAACGCGGATATGTTTGGTAGCTGCGTCTCTGGCTGCTTCGGCGCCCGCTTCAAGCGAGCTACTTTGCAGCGCCTCATCAGACTCGCCAAGCTCCTTCAACTTACGAGCAACGGCATTGCCATGTCCGGAAATGATAAGATTCGTTCCGCGCAGCACCAGCGGCGGTTCGAACATGCGGGCCTGTTGCGGCATTGCCTCTGCCTGAGGTCTTAATCCATGTTCGCCGCCTTTAATCTCTTCGCCGACCCTGAATCTCTGACCCGGTTGCCACGGCTCCGGCTGCGGCGCTCGCGCTCTGCTCATACTTCCTCCTGACGGTCTCCCGATGTAGTGCAAACACTATTATGCTGGAAATTTAGGAGAATGTCAGCTGTCGCAGGCTTTAAACACTAGCCGAGAAACGCTGGCCGGAAGGTGGTTGAGACTGCAGATATTGATCGAAAACAGCGGCAATGCTGCGCAAAAAATAGCAGCCTGTCGGTGTGATGCGAATCAAATCCGGGGACAATTCAACTAGTCCATCGTTTTGCATTGGGATCAGCATCTGCTGTCCGGCTGCGAATATAGCAGCCACATTCTTGGTGTCGGGATAGGCCCGGCTCAGCTCGGCAAGAGCTAGTTTGCGATTACACATCAAAGATTCAATCGCCAAAGCTCGAATCTGATCCTCCTCCGTCCGGCTAATGATGCGGTGCGCCGGGAGCTTTCCCGTCCGCAATAGCTCGAAATATTGATCCAATTGCGCGGCGTTCTGAATCAAATAACTGCCCAGATCGGAGATAGCGGAGACTCCCAAGGCCAGGAGGTGATCTCCGGTAACGGTGGTGTACCCCATGAAATTGCGGCGCAGCGCCCCCCGGTCTAAGGCCCGGCTCAGCTCGTCCTCGGGCAGCGCAAAATGGTCGATTCCGATGTATCGGTAGCCCGCTGCCTGCAGGGTTGAAACGGCATCACTGATCAGTTCCAGCCGTTCAGCCGTTGTTGGCAGCGGGTGCCGATCAAAAACCTTCTGCACCTTCACCTTCCAGCGCACATGCGCATAACCATACACCGCCAGCCGTTCCGGCCGCAGACGTAGAACCTCTGCAATTGTTCGCGCAAAGCCTTCGCGAGTTTGCCCCGGAAGGCCGTAGATCAAATCAAAGTTGATACTCGTGCCGCTCTTGGATCGGATTCTTTCCACCGCATCGGATACGAGTTTTTCATCCTGAACACGATTGATTAGCTCCTGCACTTCGCGATCAAAGTCTTGCACTCCTAGACTGAAACGCCGGTAGCCCTGGTTATACCAGGTTTCGAACTGTTGCGAGGTGAATGTCCGGGGGTCGACCTCGACACTGCGCTCGCACATCGAGGCAAGTTTAAAGCGCTGCACAGTGCGATCGAGCCGCTCTAGCTGCGCGCAGTCCAGATAGCTCGGAGAGCCGCCGCCCAAATGAATCTGCACCACGGCGCTTTCGGGGGGCAGGAGCGGCAACAACCTTTGGGCCTCCTGGTCGAGGGCCTCAAGATAGCGCTCTTTCAAGCTCTCGTCGGAGGTGATGACTTTGTTGCAGGCGCAAAAATAGCAAAGGCTGCGGCAAAAGGGCAGGTGAATATAGAGCGAAATTCTGCGGCCCTGCCGGAGAGTGTTGCGATAGAGATCCGGCACCATCAGATCCGGCCCGATTTCCTTGAACTCCACCGCGGTAGGATAGCTAGTGTAGCGCGGTAAGTTCCCCGCATATTTGACCTGTAATATCGAAAGGTCGGAGGTCATCAGTCTAACGTTCCAGAAATCGAATTTATGAACGCCTTAGTTATAACCTTCCTGAATAAAACAGGAAAGCGCGGCTCTGTCAGGTCTGGTAATTCCCGAGGGTAAATGCAGCCACAGATTCAAGCGAAATTGCTGGAGGCTGCGATATAATCAATAACAGACTGAATAATCTTTAATTCCCGATCTTGAATAGTAGCTTGGAGGCGCTATGATAGGGCGGTAGGTTTGAATGCTTTCACCACAAAGTAAATACGCCCTGCGCGCCATGATTTATCTGTCAAAGCACGGCGGCGACAAATTCCTGAGGGTGGAGCAGATCGCCCAAAGCACCAATCTTCCGGCACCTTTCCTTTCGAAGATTTTAAAGCAGCTGGTGCAGTCGAAAATCATTCTCAGTCGACGCGGTAAGAATGGCGGGGTGATGCTTAATCCGCAGTGTAGCGATCCAAGTTTTCATCATGTCTGCCTGGCAGTGGGGGAGCCTTTGTTGCATGCTGAATGTGTCTTATTCAAGCGTGCCTGCAACAAGCGCCGTCCCTGTGCTTTTCACCATAGCTGGTCGAACACCAAGGCGCGATTAATCGAGTTCTTGCAACGCACACGGTTAAGTTCTCATATTCGGAGGAGGTTATGAATAATAGCGTGGAAAGTTCGGCCTGGATTGAAGCAGTCCGGCTGGAGTGTAATGGGAGTAGGGAGCCTATGAGGGATCAAGAATTCCGTGAGTTTTTCAAGGATAGCAGCTTTTTACATCACGATATGCAGGGGCTCTTGGCTACCACCACGTTGCGATTGGCGGTGGTGACCTTATTGTGGGATATGGTCAACGTCAATGAAGAACGGACGGCAGAGGAGTACGTGGCCTGCGTCAAGGCGATTGATCGGGAGTTTCACATCACGGATGAGGAAGCGGGGCGGTTGATCTCAGCGGTGGATTTATTGCGGGCTCGGCATCGTCAGCTAGAAGATGCGCTCGCTTTAATCAATCAAAGCTATAATGCAGCCCAGAAGAATAGGTTGATGCATGTGTTGATAGAGATTGCGAAGGCCGATGGGCACATTGATGATGCCGAAAGCGAGTTTGCGGCCTATCTGCGGGATAAGCTTTTGCTAGTGGAGTTGAGTTGAGCCAGCGCTCAGCGCGGCTGTTCCACGGCGCGCCCAGCACGCCATGTTCTTAGGCTGACCCTGAAGTCAGCCACCCGCTTAACCCAACGTCCAAATCCGAACTCCGGGTCCGCGGGCGCCGCGCTCAGTTTTTCAGAGATACATGCGACCGCCTTCTTCGGGCAGCCCGAGATGGCTGCATATAACTGCTTGATGTGCAGATACGCTAATCCTGCCGCTGAAATAGAAGCCAAAGTATTCTCGGGATCGTGCGCCTTAACCTTTGAGAGAAAGGCCTCGGACAATTGAGGCAGCCCAAAAACAGTGGTCTTTTCCAGGAGGCCTGGAAAGCGTTCGATCGCGGCGTCAGCCACGGCATCGTTTTGGGTCCCGACCAAAGGTCTCCAATTCAGCCGCTTGAGGGCCTGATACATGCGCAGCAGGTCGGGCTCAAAGGCGACATTCATTACTGCCTCCACGCCATGGGATTTGAGCAGCATGACTTGCGCAACTAGATCGTCGTCATGATTGTAGTTGCTTTCAATTAACTCAGGGTACGCCTGCTTGAGTCCCTGTGCACATAAGTCCCCTGATTCAAAATTTAGTCTCAGAATTCCGGCCCGCTTTATCCCTTGGCTGCGCCAAAATTCGCCGATCGTTCTGCAGCCATCGACGTAATTCATGTAGCTCTTGAAGAGGTAGGGAGATAGCTCGAGCGGCGAGGCGGCTGCGGCCGAATACACCATCAGCACTTGCTTGGTTTTCGCAATCGGAGCAACCGCCACCGTAGGGGGAGTGAACTCGCAATAGACCGTATCAACCTGGTCGAATTCGATAAGCTTCCTAAATTCACTCACAGCATTCTTAGCATTGAGCTGATCGTCCCCGAAGATCAGCTCCAGAGCGCCGCCGGACTTTACGATTTCATCGCGCGCAATTTCGGCACCCAGCCGCGACTGTCTGCCCCATGAAGCCATGGCACCTGAGAGGTCTGTTAGTATCCCGATTTTGATCGGTTGCGCTTGCAACAACGCGGGCCAGATCCAAAGCAGTAGCAATAAAATCCGGGCCATGCTGCTATCCGAAAAGTCTGCTCAGGAACCCGCGGTGGCCTTTCGCAAAGTCTTTCCAGCAGGTGGCCAGCGCACGGCAAGCATCAATGGTGGTGAAGATCCCGACCGGCGTGTGTGCTCGTACTACTACAACGGCCTCCAGCCGGCGATCACTCATTACCTTCGCGACCTCGGTGATGGGCGTGCTCTCTGTAGCAGTGAATGATTCAAATAAACAGATATCCTTCACCAGCACCGTTCCATCAAAGTGCTCTTTGTACAATCTGCGTGCGAGTCCGATATCACGGTCCGATAAGATGCCAACAACGGCGCTGCCGTCCACCACCGGGAGATGCCGAACATGGTGCATATTCATCACCTTCTCGGCTGTGCTGGCGGTCTCAAGTAGGTCGATCGTATAGGGATGCGGAGCCATGAAATCAGAGATCGGGGGTATCTCGCTCATAGCTACAATTGGTACTGCTTTAAGTCCGACTTGGGAAGGACTTAACCGGGGAGAGGGCAGTTTGAGGGCGCCATCCCTTCCTTGTGATAGACCTACGGAAGCGCAGGACGAAATATTGCAATTTCTGTCATCCGCGGGCGCAGCTCGGAGAGCCTAGCTGGCCGTTTTATCCGTAACTGGGTCTGGAAAGCGGGCGCTAAGCCAGCCCTGCAAACTAATCCCATAATGATTCAAACGCTCTTTAAGCGCGGCGCGCTCAAGCGCATCTGCATCCGAGCTACCCAACTCCAGATCGGTCCAGCCTACATACTGCACCAATTCACCGACGGTTTCGGCTAGAAACGGCGCCGCTGTTACCCGTGCATGCAAACGCGGCGAAAGTTCCAGGATCTTGATCGGCATATCGCACCAGTGTGGCCGAAAGGGGCTTTTGATAGCTTGCAGCGCTCTGTCTGCCAGCATCTCTTGGCGCAGGTCCTCCAGTTGATCTGAGGTCACTTCAAGCCGGAGGTCGTCGCTGTTAGGAGCGGCGCGATACTCGGCACCTCCCGTAAGCAACATGGAGTCAAAGCTCTGTCGATCCGCGGAATCTACAATTTTCGTCATATGCACTCGCTTGAAAAGCTTGGGACCTTCCAATTTTCGTCGAATTATGGGCGCTAATCAAGTTGACGAGCTGAGCGGTGCTATTTATTTTCCTGCGCCTGTCTAAATTCGCGCAGCGATCTCTCCAATTCATGAACTTCACGCTCTAGTTCTCCAACCTGCAGTCTGACAATAGCCGCCGAGAGCAGCCCTAAGAAGGTAAAGAATAGAGCGCCGCTTGTAAAAACCACAAAAACAGCAAGAAATTTTCCCGCTGCAGTCATCGGGGTGACATCGCCGTATCCGACTGTGGTCATCGTAATAGCCGCCCACCACAGTGCATCGCCGTAATGGTGGACTGCTGGATTAGTCCCGCGTTCCACCAAGAGAAAAAGCAGCGCGCTGCTCAGCAGGATCGCATTGCCAAGGATCGTGATGACGGCGAAAACAGGATTGCGCAAAATGGCGGTGACTTCACGGGTGAAGAGGCGAAAACCAGCGCGCAAGAAACGGCTGGTACGGCGAAATCGGCGAATCATACAAAGCTACCGCCTGGAGGTTTGTCTGAATAGTTCCCTCTAGAGACTAACGCGACAGGCCGCCCCATAACCAGCGTGCAATTTTGCAGCAGTTGGCCGATTCGGAACGCGCTCTATTCAGGCGCGTCTTGGCTGAGCCGCGCCTACCTAATCATAAAGGAACGGGCGACCTGATAGAGGTCTGAGTCTAGATTGACCGTGCGCGACCGGATTTTCCCCTGTGCGTCGAGCATCGAATCGAGGGTCACATAGCCCAAATTATCATATTCGCGGACAACCATAATCCCGCTCAATCCGGCTAGCAGATATTTCACCGCGCCGTGCCCGAGGAACTTGGTATATTCAATGTCAAAGGAGAAGGGAGGATGGCAGCGCAGCTCGTACCCTAAATTCTTCGAACTGATCATAATCTCCAGGCCGTTGGCGCGGCAGCGTTTCCTCAGCCGTGTAGCGATAATTTCACTCAACTCGATTTCGGCGTAACGCAGCCGGCCAATTTCGTCGCGTGGGCAATCCCGTAATTCTTCGACTCCGGAGCTGTCCAGCTTGTCGATGATGCCTTCTGCCAGCAGTGCAACGCCAAAATTCTTATCCAGAGTCTTAAGACGCTTAGCAATGCTGGCGTAGATCTTTTCGACCACCGACTCGACTGCCACGTTCTGCTCGAACTCTTCGGGGATTAAGGTAATCGTGGCATCGGCAGCGAGACCCAGCCCCAGCGCCAGAGCGCCGGACTTGCGTCCCATCGATGTAATGATAAACCAACGGCCCGTGGTGCGGGCATCCACCGCGATAGTGTGCAGAATCCTGGTGCCGACGGCGCGCGCTGTCTCAAAGCCGAAGCTTGGAAAGTTATTGGGCAGTTCGAGATCGTTATCGATCGTTTTAGGGAGATGGGCGACCTTCACTTCACTCTGTGTGCTGCTGATTAGGTGGCTCAGGTAAGCCGAACCTTCGCCGCCAATTACCACCAGCTTATCAATCGAATTGCTGCGCAATGTCCTGAAGATATTCTCCTTGTGTACTTCGGACCCCATGGGATTGAATCGTGAAGTGCCAAGAATAGAGCCTCCCGTCGACATATGTGGAACCACGTCAGGGATAGTGAGGCTTATTACCGCATCCGCCTTCCCGGTGGCGACATCCTTAAAACCGTTCTTGAAGCCGCGTACACCGTAACCTAGGTTCTGCGCTTCAATTACGACGGAGGCCAGCAGCGAGTTTATACCGGGAGCGGGACCGCCGCTCACCACGATTCCAAAATTCCCCTTAGTTTCCATTATACATCCATCATCAAACCTAATTATCTCCGGACCTCTCTATATTATCTCTGCTGCCTGTGAGCGTCCACCTGCGATACGCAAATCCACCGAGATTTTTTTGCGCGTCAAAGGGTATTATGGGTCAGCCGCAAAGGGATTGTCTAGAATCGCACTGGGCTGCGTCGATCCAATCAAAGCTTCAGCCCGGATTCCGGTGATAAGACTCGGCGCGCAGGGTTAATCAGCGTATGCCGGCGCTAAACTTGAACTGCAAGTTCCGACATAGCGCCCCGAAGCAGCCTACAGTTGCAGGCCGTTTAGTAACTGAGAATTGTGCGGTGCGCGGCGTCTAGTGGAGGCCGAGGCTGCGCTTAGCGGCGTGGGATCGAGCTTTAGTTTGGTCGTCTCGTTGCTAATTAGTGGGGCGACTTCCTCAAAGTTTGAGATCATTTCGCGCGGCTTGCGGTTGATCATCTTAATTAGCTGCGTTGAAACATGCACTGCACTGAAGCCAAGAAATTCAAATAGTCGGTTGCAAACGAGCTGGGGATCCTCAACCAAATCCTCGTATCGACACCAAATCACCCTGCCGCCAATTTTCTCCCAGGCCTGAAGGTTCCGGTAGAAGTGCAGATGCTCTTGGCAGAAGCTCGTCAGTTCGGAAAGAGAGATCTGGAGCGGGGGGAGCTGGTCCGGAGTTTGGCGATAGCACTTACCCCGGCGCATATACCACAGCCATAAATGAGAGGCGCATTTCCAGGATAGATATTGCTGCAAAAGGTCTTCACGATAAAGCACCATATACCGAGCATTAGGAAAGCAACCACTTAGTTGCGGGAGTGAAATGCCCAGCATTGTGAGCTGATAATCCATGAGCTTGGCTCCGCAACAACGAGTTCGGGTAAAGTTCATCCGATGGCGGAGGTACTCTAAAGCCACGTGGCTGGGCTTGCCCTCCAGTCCCAGCCTCGCCATTCGCCGTTCGTGCAAAGGTTCGCCCGGCAGGACACTAAGCCGGGGATGGCATTGTAAATATGAGAGCAGCAGATTAGTGCCCGAACGAGGAGTGGCCAGAAGAAAAAAAGGATCCTTTGCAGTTGGGCAAAGTCGATAGTAACTGGCCAGTAGCTTTGGCTGAGCGCGCTTGAAGCGGTTATAGATCCAGCGTCTGATTGGTCGATAGACGATTCGAATGGGCAGCGGGGTTAAATCTCGGATCCTATAGTACAGAGACATAATTGCTCACACTTAGCTGCGGCCGGTTGATACGATCGCACGAACTTGCGAATTTCCCAAGGGCCTGCACTGTTGAAGGTGGTGGTTGTCCGAGTGCGCCAAACCTATTGTTCGCCTGCTAATCTCGTTAATTAAATGGATTAGACAGGCTCCCCGCAGGATGTCGACCAAGCGCTCGTCCTTCTGCTTCGACCCAGGCATGCGCAAAAGGTTGATCGGGCCCTCCATCGGTGACCCCAATTCGGAGCCGGGGCGAATAACCGGCATTCTTCAAGACGGCTTCTAATGCCAGCGCCTTTACTAAGCAGCTAAAGTGCGGCGGTAAACGACGGCAGATGTAATCATGTATCCTCACGAGGTCCGTGATGGTGCAGATCGAGTGCGTGCGATTTGGTACAGCTGTTGTGCGCGGGATCCGCGAGATGGAGTACCGCGCGGGTACGAACCGGAAGTACAATAGAAATCCGATAGTTTGAACGGCATAGGTCCATAGTCTCGCGATATACTGCACCCGTTCTATTCGCATACTCAGGTATTATGCCATACTCTAGCTGGCATGAAGCAAGCACCAGCATATCCCTCAGCGCTTAGTCACTGGGATCGCCTGACGGTGAGGTTGGTGCGCACGGTTAAACGCCGCTATCGCCTTCCGGTTGGAAGGCGAAACCTTGGACGATTGATGCGAGCGTGGCAAGAGTTGGTGCCTTTCCTGATCACCCCAAGAGTTTGGGATATTCACAATCCGGCGGCGTATGGGGATCTGTCGGAGTTTGGAGAGCGGTCCTGGGGAAAGGGGCTATTCGAATGGGAGCAGGAGTTTCTGCGTGAGTATTGCAACAAACCTCCCGGTAATATCCTTGTGACAGCGGCGGGGGGTGGGCGGGAAGCTTTAGCGCTCGCTAATCTTGGCTACACGATTTATGCGCTTGAACCGTCTCCGGTCTTGGCTTCGATCTGTCGGCGTGCGGTCCCGCCCGAACGGCTCCCCGAAGTAGTTGAAATGTCACATCGGGAATTCACCCATTCTCGACCGCAAAGTCTGGCCGGTCCGTTTGAGGCTGTGATTGTGGGCTGGGGCAGTTTGTCGCACTTGGCGACGCTCGACGAGGCGGCGGCGTTAATCAGAGCATTGCGGGGGGTATGCCCATTCGGCCCGATTCTGATCAGCTATATTCGCAAAATTGCCGACACTCGCATGCGCCGCCTGTGTCAGGCTCCGTTTCGAATCTTAGGGGCGAATCGGGAACGTTTCGACTGGGCCTACCGCTTGCGATTCGCTTTGTTCCGTAAGTTTGACGAGGATCAGATTGCCATGCTGGCCGAGCGTGCGGGCGAAGAAGTCCGAATTTTACTGTGCGATAATTTTCAAGGTGCGGCGGTCTTGGTGCGGAGGCATGGGCAATCCAATGCTTGAGATGCCGTAATGCGGTGTGCTATAAGGGGCTTATGAGTGCGAAGCCTCCAAATCGTGAAACCACCGCCGAAAAGAAGATTTCGAACGACCAAAGGCGTCAGCTTGTTAAAGCTCCGTATCGTGCCCCGCAACTTAAAGTTTGGGGTTCCTTCACTGATCCCCGTCTTACAGGGCAAGCATCGCATACCACCTGTTAGTGTTGTGTGGATTGCTGCCGGCGCGTGGTTATCTGCGTTTACTTCCTCGAAGTGTCGTAACCGAAGTTGATCATGAAGCACTCTTATGGTGGTCTCAATTTTGAATCACCAATTCCATTTCCGTTACCGCTGGCGGACGGCCCCGTAGATTTCTTCCTCCAGCACGCTGAGCAAGTTTCCTTAACCTCAGCGGAGTTCACCTTCGATTTGGGATCGGGCAATCGTGAACAATTGCTTGCGGCGGTACCTGGCTTCGACTGGATCTTGATCCGGCATGGCAAGGAGGCAATTTATACTGCGCTGCAGGACCCTCACTCAGAGCCGCTCAAGTTCATTTTGTTAGATTTCATTTACGGCTGTCTTAGTGTTCAGCGCGGGGCCTTGGTACTCGAAGCTCTCGTGGTGATGGTGGCAGGCAGAACAATTTTGGTTGTGGGCCCCCCTGACGCCCGATCCGCATTAGCCGCGGCGGTGAAACGACGGGGGGAGGTAGTCCTGTGCGATGGAGCGATTGCGGTGGCGCTAGATCAGGAACACGCTACGGTGCACGGCACAGCTCGCTATCTCCGGCTTACGCCGGAGACCGCTGCACTATTAGAGCCGCAGTGCGATTGCCGCTTCCTGGATTGTTATCTCTCGAAAGTAGAGTTCGACCGGTCACTTGATCGCCCTGTACCGTTGGATCTAATTCTTAATCTGGCCGGGAACGGCGCGGGGCAACTTCTCGATCAGGACCAAGCGCTAATATCGCTGCTCGGTGCGCTGTGGTTCCAGCGATTGGCAAGCTGTGTGCAGGGGCAGGGGATTTTTTTGAGTCTCAAGGCCTTGGCCGCGCGTGTCCCCGCTATGTCAGTGACGATGAAGGATGCCCGGATGGACGCGCCCGAGATTGAGGAGCTTATCGAGAGTTTTGCTCTCAAGAATGGCGCGGGAATGTACCAGCGGACGCATGCAATAAGATGAAGATCGGTTTTCATTTAACGCGGCTTGGCTTAAGGGGTAATACCAACGCCGTCTTTCAGTATGCCAAAGCGTGCCAAAGTTTGTTGGGTTATGGAGCAGTGCTGCTGCTGCGCGGTCCTGAAGGGTTGCATCTCTCCGCGAGTGTCGCCGAATTTAGGCGGCACTTTGAGGTTTTTTTGTATGGCAGTACGGCTGAATTGGATCAGATCGTCAGCCGTGAGCAGGTCGATCTTCTTTACTCAATCAAGCCTGGGTGGGACGATGGGATTGCTGCGCAGCGCTGTCCGAATGCGGTGCATGCGATGAATTCCTTTATGGAGCCCCACGGTGAGTGCTACGCTTTCGTTTCGGAATGGCAGTCGCAGTTCATGAGCCGCGGCCGTTATCCCCATGTCCCCCACATTGTGACACGACCGAGCGGCCGCGGATGCTTACGTTCGGAATTGGGAATTCCCACTGAAGCACTGGTAATTGGACGGCATGGTGGTGACCAGACCTTCGATATTCCTTTTGTCCAGAAGTTAGTTGAGAATTTCGCGGCCGCTCATCCGGAAACATATTTCCTTTTTTTGAATACCAAGCCGTTCTGCTCGCCGCGCTCCAACCTGATTTTTTTGCCGGGGATTTTCGATCTCCAGTATAAGGACGCATTTATCAGCAGCTGCGACGCGATGCTGCATGCGCGCGCCAGGGGGGAGACTTTCGGATTGGCAGTCGCCGAATTCGCGATCGCCGGGAAGCGGGTTCTGACCTGGGCCGGTTCAGTTGAAAAAGCCCATTTCGCCTTTCTCGATCCGGAGGATGCGATGTATGCGGATTATGATGCCTTATGGTTAGCCCTCGAGCGGCTCCAGCCCCGGATTGCTCCGATCGTTCGCCCCAAGATGCTGGAATATTCTGCCGAAAACGTGATGTCCCGCTTTAAAGCGGTCTTCATCGATGGTCCATGTCAAACTCCAGCGAGGCGTGGCTGAGTAAAGATCAATCTGACGCGCCTTGAAATCGCTTTATGCCTCAAATATAAGTATCCTTGAAATTACCGAGGTAAGTTTCGGGGAGCTAGGAGATACATGCAGGCAACCGAGTTTCTGGTACAGCGCGCGTCAGATACGCTTGCCGCGCCATTGGCTGAGGGGCGGGCTTTGCTGGACGTGAAGCAGGGTATGTATTTTGGGCTCGATCTGGTGGGCGGACGAATCTGGGAGCTATTGTCAGAACCCATACGGTTCAGCGAGATTGCCACGGCGATCGTGAATGAATTCGAGGTTGAACGCGCTGTGGCTGAAGCTGATATCCGAGCCTTTCTAGAGGAGCTTCAACGGCACAATCTGGTACGAACTACCCCTGTTTGATAGATGCAGGACTATCGTCACTCGCTAGTGTCGGTCCGTTCAGAAGTGCCTCTCCATCTTTGCGAGGGGCCACTTAACGCGGATCCCCTGTACCTGTCTATTGCTGCGAGCGAAAATGCTGCATGCACCGCGACGGTAACACCGGCTTTGCTGGCGGTGCTTCCGCATGGGGGCTCTCTGCGCGGGGCCGGAGATCGGCTGATAGTCAGCTTAGGGCATAACTCTTTTGGACCACTTTTCGAGGATGCGGTAACTCGTGCGGTAGTGCGTACCGCGTTGGCGCAATTGCAGCTGCCGGTGTTGCATGCCGCGGCGGTCGCAGATCAGAATAACAATGCCATCCTCTTGTGCGGCGCTCAGGGTATCGGCAAGAGCACAACCGCCATGGCGCTCTCGCCTGTGTTTACAGTGATCGCAGACGATAATTGCCCTTTGATTCGTGATCAGTCCGGATTTAGAACTTTTGGCTCGGGGATCTTCGCGCGGTTGCGGGCGGATGCTTTAGCCGCTTTAGGCTTGCGCTCCACGGGGATTCGGGTGGGTGATAAGCAGCTTGTCGCGCTGGGACGCGCGCCCAGCGCCGCGGATTCCAGGATTAGAGGGGTGATCTTGCTGGAGCGGGGGAAGCAGGAGAGAACGGAGATGTTGAGTGCTTCGGAAAGCTGTTTCTGCCTATTGCCGCACCTCTGGAGTGTGATCCGAGGATTCCCCGTGAATCAGAAGATATTGGAGGCGCTATGCGAATTTTGCGCGCAGGTTAAGGTGGTACGGGTCATCCGCGCGGAGGCCGGCACTAGTTTTAATGCAAGGCATCACTCCTCAATCAGCTCGATCGTCCGCGCACTCATTGACTCCGATGATGCCGGTTTTTTATCCGCCGGATTGAGTTCAAAATAGGGGTGACCACTGAACCGCAACACTTTAGTTTTCGCGAACTGTCCGCAGGCTGATTGTTGATTAGCAAAACTGGCCCGGAAATGAAGCTCCAAGTGGTCGGTCTGCGTAGCACACGCGAGCACCGCGCCAAATCCCGAGTGAAGTGCCTGATCCTCTCCCGGAAATAGTGCTCCAATATCGGGCCGTTCCTGTCCAAATACCAAAGCCGGCTGCAGCTTCTGCGGATCGATTCCGATGTAAAGCGCTTTTAGCGGGCTATCTAGTCCAAATAACCAGCCGCGTAAAACCAAGATCTCCCCATCCTCGACGATCGGTTCAAGCTGTCCAAAGCAGCAGCGGGTGGCCTGAAAAATGTCGCTCTTGAACCATTGCTCCAGGGTGGTGATGAGCGACGTTGGAACGCCTGTCGGCCGGGAGCAAGCGTTGCGCCCCGGGGCAGCTCCGGCCCGGAGTGCGCTGCTGTATTGCTTCAGAGCTCTCTTCAAAACGATACTGTCCTAGGGTGGTTGCCGGTTTAGAATACCGGCAAGCCAAAAGATTGGCTACTGATTTATCGGGAATCCCAGCGTCCCGCATAGATGGTATCGCAACTTAGAGTGTAAGAAATGCCATTCAGTCCTAAGGCCATAGTGGTGCATCATTCGGCAACCGCCGCTGATGCGACCCTCGACGAGATTCGCCGTGCGCATGTGGCCCGCGGTTGGGATGATATTGGGTATCATTGGCTGCTCGATCAGAATGGATTTCTGCAGGTAGGTCGATCGGATCAGCGAGCCGGCGCGCATGCTCTAGGATTAAATGATGCGAGTCTTGGAATTTGTTGTATTGGAGATTACGAGGACAATCCCCCCAAGGTAGAGATGGTCGCGGCCCTAGAGCGGCTGCTTATACAGCTTTGCCGAAGCCATGCCATTGATTCGCAAGCTATCATCCCGCATCGCGATGTAATTCGACCCGACGATCGAAAGACCAAATGCCCCGGGGAATATCTCTACCGAGTTGTTGTGGGATTGCGGGAGGCAGTCGCCAGGCGCCTCGCAGCAACGCCGCGCGAGGTAGAGGCGCAGCTCTTTTTAACCTCCACCAGCTTTGATGCCAGCGGTTTGCGTGCGGCCGGTATTGCTTGGAACTCCGGAGCAACGGACTGGTTGGGGAGCGTGGAGGCTCCGCTGCGAGTCGGCGTCAAGCTGTCCGCTGCCGGCACACTGGTCTGGGAGGGACGGGGTACTGCAGATCTGCCTGAGCAAGTTGTCCCCGGGAGCTGGGCACCATTTTCACTTGTCTGTGATTACAGCCTGCGATCCAATGAGCAATTTGCCCTAGAGCTCGATCTAGTGCGCGAAGGGAAGCACTGGTTTAAGGATTTCGGAAATACAGGCTTGGTTCATCCCTTTATAGTGCAGGTTGGATCCAGGTCGGTCAGAAGGGCTGCGAGCCTGGTGCTGGAAAGTGTTGTGAGGAGTGAACCGGATCGATTTGAGTTTGCCGGGCGGCTCAAGAACACCGGGGAACAGATAATCGGGGATCAGGACACGGCCATTCTCTGGTCGCTGCAAGATTCTCGATTGGCAAGAGTTGGCAGCGGTAAATTTAGCTTCCCCGTTGATCAGCTTGAGCCCGGTCAGGAGAGCTGGTTCGCATATACCGTGGTCCAAAAGGATTTGCCCAATCAGCTGCTATCTTTGGAGGTCAGTCCGGCGATTGTGGATGGTGCCGCGTTAGAAAAAGGCGATCGGTATCTGATGCGACCTGCGGTCGGCATGCCCGCGGCGGGGCTCTTTGCTGCGCGCTTTAGTGCGATCTCTATCACCCGCACAGAGGCCTGTGTCGCCTTAATCTCGGGACGGGTCGAAAATGCAGGAATTTTGCAGTGGTGCAGGCAGGGTGCGTTGGGTTTAGTGCTTGGCATGGAGGTCAAGAGGGCGGAGGCCCAATGGCAAAATCCGCTCCACAGCTTGCGCTTCGAGATTCCAGAAACAGTCGCGCCCGGGGCACATTTCGAGTTTGAGTTTGAGCTGGGATTGCTCGAGATGGAGGCAGAGTCGCTGGATATCAGGATCAATTTACTGAGTGAAGGCAGATTCTGGCTTGACGACTGGGGCAGTAGCTCGGTACAGCTGCCAATCCCGCCAACGCGACGGCACTCGAACCATCCTGTCCCCGCGAGTTCTCAGACCGTAATGGTGATCTCCGCGACGTTACCGCATTTTGACCGGGAAGGAGGAGCTGCCAGGCTATACCGGCTGATTAAGCTGCTGCGCAGTATGAAGTGGGAGCTACAGTTCGTGTACGGGCATGACCTCTCCGGGGTGGATGGCAGTGTCTACCGCAGCGCGCTTGAAGCGCATGGCGTGATGGTCCGTAAAGGTGTTCTTGGGGCGCTCTGTGCTAGCCGCGCGAAGCCGCCAGCGATGGTGATACTGGGTTGGTTTGAGACCGGTGAAAAGTATCTTCCCTATGTGCGCCGACTGCTCCCTGCTAGTAAGGCGGTTGTTGATTCGGTTGATTTACACTGGCTCAGATTCGAGCGCGGAGTCGCTGCTGGATGCCTCGATTGCCCGCCTGCGGAGCTGGCTTTGATCAAATCCCGGGAGTTAAGTGTTTATAGCAGCGCCGATGCCGTGATCGCCGTTTCGGACCGGGATGGGCGCGATCTGCGCGCTGAAAATCCTGATATTCCGATCGTGGTAATCCCGGGAGTGGGAGAGCCGTCGCGACGGCGGCGGCCGTTTCGAGCAGCGACTGATGTCTTTTTCATCGGCAATTTCGCGCACGCACCCAATGTCAGTGCTGCGCTGTGGGCGGCTGAGATTTGTGCGCAGGCACGACGGATTGGGGGACCGCCGTTCCGATTTTTAATCGTTGGGGCAGAGGCGCCGGCGCCTATTTCGCATCTACACGATGGAGTTCAAAATTTCGTGCTGGGCCAAGTTGTCGAGCTTGAGGCAATTTACGACAGATCGCGGGTTTTGCTCGCCCCGCTCAAATTTGGTGCGGGCATTAATATTAAGATCTGTGATGCGATTAACGCCGGCATACCGGTAGTAACTACTCCCGCAGGTGTTGCTGGACTGGAATTGACAGAGGAGTCGGGGATCATGGTAGGCGACACCACGGCTGTGTTGGCGCAGTTAATTCTTAGTGTGCTTGAGAAGAGTGAGGCCGAACTTCAGGTGCTAACCGAACGCGCGGCGGATGCTTTAAGCCGCCGTCATGGAAGCGAGATTTCGCGAAGAGGTCTTGGCGATCTGCTGAAATTGTGAGTCGAATGTGGGAGCGGAGCTAGTCTGGATGGCCTGTGCTGGAGTAGTGGCGATTGCGTTGCTATTCCCGGTGCTAATCTATCTCGTTGCACCGCTTAAACTTCTTCAACATTCTGTCCCCCGCAATCGACTGGGCTTCAAGCAGTGTCCAGTCAGGCTGACGGATTGCCCCGGGGCGCTCATTCTCGCGCTCATTTTGCATGAGGACGATCTTTTTTTCGAGCACCGCGGGATCAATCTGCGCGAAGTTTGGAATCGAATTAAAGCATATTTCAAACATGGCGGGCGATTGCGTGGAGGCAGCTCCATCAGCCAGCAATTGGTGCGCGGCCTGTTTCTAAATCCGCAAGGCCGCTGGCTGCGGAAACTGAGGGAGCTAATCTATACGATCAAGCTCGAACGGTCCTACTCTAAGGACCAAATCCTTGAACTATATCTCAACCACTCGCGCTGGGGCGAACGGGTTTTTGGCATTGAAGCCGCTTCGCGGCTTTATTTTGGAATACAACCAAAGGCACTAAACTTAATCGAGTATGTGCTGCTGGCAGGACTATTGCCGCATCCGGTGACTTCTCAATACCATTTACTTCATGAGGGTGCTAAGGATCGTTACGATTTTGCCCAGGCCCTCAACAAATTTCATGAAATTTTTAGATTTGTGGTGCGCGCATTTGGGCCAGAAGCTTTGAGCCGGTTAGAACAGCTTAGATTCGCCGAGGTCAAACAGGCGTTGCGCCGATATGCGCGCTCTAATTGGCAGCCGCTGAATCCAGATCTGGAAACGGCTTGTGCTTTTCATGCACTCCGAGCTTGTGATCTGCTGCGTCAACGGCTGCGTTCGCTTGAACCGCGGAGCGCCAGAACCTGCCGTAACCTGAGCCTTAGATTGACACCTGAAGCTGCATTAATAGTTCGTAAGATCTCGGGGTGGGGGGGTGATGCGATTGCAGCTCTCGCCTCACAGCGGGTTGATTGGGATGATCTGCGGCAGCTGGCCGGCCGGCATGGTGTACGGCTCGGAGCGGAAGAGGTTGCGCTGTTGGGTGAAGGTCTCGTCCCGGAATTGGATTCCGCTGAGCTGGAAAGAGAGCGACAGCTGTGTGTTGCCGCCGCTCTTAAAATGGCAGCGGCACTTCGCGATATTTTGGCGGCCTTGAAAGCGGCGGACATTCCGGTACTGGTGCTCAAGGGGCCCGCTTATGCTTTGGCTTACTATGGAGGGCTTGGCAAGCGGGCGTTTCGAGATATCGATCTCTGGATTAGTTCGAGCGATCTAGATTTGGCGCTGGCGAAGCTTGCACATCTGGGAATTACCCCAGATTCGAGTCTTAGCGCTACCGGGCTGAGAACCTGCCTGACGTTTGAAGGAGCTTTAAAGTTGACTTGGCATTCCCGGGATTTGCAGATTGATTTGCATACAGCTCTGCTGCCGAGCCACTATCCCGCGTTTTTGAATTTTCAATGCGTCTACTCGCGCTCGATCGAGCTAGCACTGCCAGAAGGTGGAGCTTCATTTAGGGCGCTCTCGCACGAGGATGCACTGCTGTTTATGGCCCTGCACGGCTTGAAGCATTGCTGGTCTCGTGCGGTTTGGATCGAAGATGTGGCACAGCTGCTGCGTTCGTCCAGAATTGATGCCGAGGCGCTCCGCACGCGCGCCCGTGAGTGCGGGCTTACACGCGCGCTTTGGGTTAGTCTAGTTTTAGCGCATCAGATTGGCGGAGCAGAACTCCCTGGGAGTCTTGCGCAGGAAGTGCTGGATGATTTTCCGGCTAATAAGCTGGCGCTTATATACTTCTACGATTTGTTTAAGGCCCGCTCCGGGTTGTTGGCAGCGGCGCGCAATCTTCGGTACCAGAGTGCTGCGCTCGAACACCCCCGGCTGCAACTCAGACTGATCCTTGGTAGAGTGTGCGCCCCGACCGCGGCGGACATTCTTGGGCATGCGATACAGACAAGATGGTACGCTTATCTGATCAGAGCGCCGCGGATTGTATCGGCGGCGCTGGAACTTTTGGGAGAATTGTGCGCCAAGTCACCGCCGCCCCCGGAGCTCAAGAGGATTCAGCCGCAATGACCAGGTTTCCGCATAAGGCTGCAAAGTATTTGAGCAGTGTCAGTTTTGCGCTCAGACAGTTCTTGCTGGCGCCATTTCTTTACGAGAAAAATTCTCGAATCGGGAGACTGTTCTATGATTTGGAGGTGCTGCAGCGCGATTTCCGATCGCCGCTTGCGGCGCTGGATCTGAATGCCCTATTTGAAGGAAGCGCACCCCAACAGGTTACGCTTTTCGGTTATCCGTTGAGCTTGCTTAGATGTTTTCATCGGCATCGTCTCGCCATCATGACGCCGCAGGAGCTGACCTTTTTGGCTGCCTTAGTTCGGGTGCTTAATCCCAAGACCATTTTTGAATTTGGTACTGGCTATGGTGGCACAACCGCGAATCTGGTACTAAATGCGCCAAGTGACGTCAGGCTTTTCACCATTTGTCGCAGCCTTTGGCAAACGGGGTTGGAGGAGGTGGATTTGGTTTTAGGACGAGAGCAGATTCAAATCATCGAAGCTGACTCGCTAACTTTTGACTTTGCTCCGTTCAGCGCACGCATGGAGTTGGTGATCGTAGATGCCGGGCATCAGTATGAAAACATCCGCAGTGACACGGAGAATGCCCTGCGGATGCTTAAGCCTGGAGGAATAATAGTTTGGCACAATTACGCCTCTAATTTCCCAGATGTCGTGAGGTACTTGGAACATCTCGCAGCCCGATTGCATCTCCGGCATTTGCGTGGAACCAGCATCGTCCTCTATCAGGATTCCCCAAACATATCGGCTTCACTATGAGATTACCGAGGGGATGGCGCAGTACGTCGAGTGAGCAAATGTGACGAAACTCCATCGAACGAAGAAGTGGCTGCGCTGTGCAATGTTTGCAGCGAAGCATTTGATCTTAGGCCCCCTAAAGTTTCGCCACGATCGGCGTTGTCGCGAGTTTTTTGCGGCCCTGGATGTGATGCAAGCTCACAGCGGCAACTTGCCGCTTCTCAATCTGCGCGAATTCTTTGGAGAGAACTGTTTTGCCGAAATCCGAATCTTTGAGGATCTGGCGAGTCTGCTAATCAATCGGCACTGCGGCGAAATCGCGGTCGTTTCCCATAGCGAGTTATTTTTTTTATGCGCGCTGGCGAAGCACTTTGCTCCGGGCAAAGTTTTCGAAATAGGGACCGGTTTTGGCGGTACCAGTTATAACCTTTCCCTTAATCTCCCTGCGGACGCTAAGATAATTTCGTTGTCCCGAAAAATATGGCCGAGTGGCAGCGTGGAGCTGGGGCAGTTTCTTAAAAGCGGCCGGATTGAGTTGATCAGTTCGAATTCGCTGGATTACGACTTTTCACCTTATTCTGGAGCGATCGATTTGGTATTCGTGGACGGAGGCCATGATTACGAAACTGTTAAGATAGATTCCATTAATGCTCTTCGCATGATTAAGCCGGGTGGCATAATTGTATGGCACGATTACAGCCGCTGGTTTCCGGGAGTCAGAAGATGTTTGAATAAGCTCGGTGAGGAACTTGCTCTTCGCCAGGTGCTTGGCACATCCTTAGTCGTGTACCAGAGTCCAGACGCCCAGGAACCCAGTGGGGGTGAGCTTTAATGAATATGCAGCACGGACAGCCTGATTTTATCGGTAATATTGATCGGGCCGTGACCTGGAGCAGCTCAAGCGGCTCCTCTTACCTGCGTGTTGAGGGATGGCTGGTCAGCCCGCATTCGGAGATCATCGAACTGCTCTTCACCGAACCTTCCGGAAGAAAGACCCGCGCCGATCTATTTATACGCGAAGACCTTGCGCTGAAGCTTCCTCATATCAGCCATGCGGCCAGCGGTGGTTTCAGGTTCGATGCGGCACTCCCGGGAGCGGCTGACGAAATGATCCAGCTCCATTTCGAAGCGCTGCTTAAAAACGGGCAGAGGCTTTTTTCTTCCTTCGAGGTTGTGCCCGGCACAGGGTTGCTTTATTCCCCGGCGCTGGACCTTGAATTCGGCTCGACGCTGGATCGCAGCAAGCTCTTTAAATTATTCGGCGAGCAGCTGCAGGACTTTATCAGCAGCGACAGGCGTCTTAGTTTCGATCCAGCGCCGGAACCGGAGCTCAGCGTTGTGAGCGTCCTCTACAATCGGGCTGAGCTTACCCTGGCTTTTCTTAAATCGTTACGCGAGGAGCTACGCGGTCAGAACTCCGAAGTAATTCTGATCGATAATGCCTCCTCCGATCAAACTTCCGAACTGTTGACCCGCATATCCGGTGTGCAGGTTATGCGGAATCCGCAGAATTTCCATTTCATTCACGGCTCAAATCAAGGCGCCGCTTTGGCGCGAGGCCGTTATCTGCTCTTCGTTAACAATGACACGGTGCTGCTCCCTGGTGCCATCGCAGCCGCACTTCAGCGCATCAAGAATGATCGTAGTACCGGAGTGGTCGGGGGACGGTTAATACATCCAGATGGCAGGCTTCAGGAAGCTGGCAGCGTCGTGCTGGGCGACGGAGCCGCGCATGCGATCGGCAGAGGCGATAATCCAGCGGCTCCCGACTACTTGTGCAGCCGCCAGGTTGATTTCTGTTCGGGCGCCTTTTTCCTCACAGAACGCGAGCTTTTTCAGACCCTCGGTGGCTTCGATCACGCCTACGAACCCGCTTATTTTGAAGATGTGGATTTTTGCTTCAAGGCTCGTGAACGGGGTCGAAAGACAATTTTCGAACCGCAATGTGCGATCATTCATTGTGAGATGGCTAGCGCCACTTCAGATCAGGCGGCACAGGCATTGATGCTTAAGAACCGGGCGGTGTTTATGGCCCGACATGAACCGGCGTTGAAAGAGCGGCTCCTCTCGAAGCGCATACGCCAATTAAGGAACCCGTCAACGCTTTTGATCATAGACGATTTCATTCCGCGCGCCGATCGAGGTCAGGGGGCGCCGCGGGCGGCGCTTTTGATGGCCTGCGCGCTATCGGAAGGTTTCGAAGTGAGCCTGCTCGCCACGAATGAGCCGGCTGGAAGTACCCGCGCCGATTTTCCGGGACTGCCTAGCGGTATACGACAGGTTGAATTTTATCGCCGCTCTGAAATGGAGCGATTTTTTAAGGAGGGCGAGCGACAATTCGATGTTTTCATCGTTTCGCGTCCGCACAATATGCAGAGCTTCAGGACTGTTTGGCAGGATGCTGGACTGGTTTCGCCAAAGTCTGCTGTGATCTACGACGCTGAAGCAATTTTTGCACGGCGTACGCTCTTGCAGCGTGAAATTATTGAGGGACGATCTTTTTCGGTCGATGAGAGAGCAACCGTAGAGTCGTTAGAGATGGATGTGGCGCGGGGAGTCGACGCAGTGCTGTGTGTTTCAGACTCCGAAAGAAAGGCTTTTGAAGCGTATGGCTATCCTAGTACCCACGTTCTTAGTCATGGGGTGTCGATTCGGGGCGAGGGGCCGCCCTTTGCAGGAAGAAGCGGATTCTTGATGGTGGGCCCAACTTTGGAATCCGAAGCCCCGAATACTGACGCGGTGCGCTGGTTCGTGCAAGAGGTGCTTCCGCAGATCGCCGTGCTGCAGCGCGACGCTCCAACACTCTTTAGTCTTGCCGGTGAATGCCGCGTAGAATCGTTGCGTGCAATGCAGACCTCCAATTTCAATCTGCTTGGCCAGGTACAGGCGTTGGAACGGCTCTATGACACACAGCGTGTCTTTGTGGCGCCAATGCGTTACTCCGCCGGCATCCCGCTTAAGGTGATCGAGGCGGCGGCTAATGGACTGCCGGTCGTAGCTACGCCTTTGGTCGCTCATCAGCTGGGATGGCAGGACGGCGAGGAACTGCTCGTCGGCCAGTCAGCTGAGGACTTCGCGGTCAAATGCCGAGTGCTACATCATAATCATGAGACCTGGCAGCGCATCCGCACGGCGGCTTTGAGCCGCGTGCGACGTGAATATTCCGAACAGGCCTTTCGCGCCGCATTCCACCAAATATTGGTGGCGCTGCAGCTGCGCTAGAGGCTAGCCATTGTCGCGTGCGCCCTACGGGCCTCACAGCTCGTTTAATGCACGCGGGTCGCGCCTATAGCGCATTGTCAGTCCCCGAATTTTTTGCGCCAAGCGCCAGTACTACTAGTTCGCCAGCAATTTCAGCGCGAGCTGTGGCTGCTGGTTAGCTTGCGCCAGAACAGCGGCAGCACTTTGCTGCACGATGTTGTAGCGCAGCAGATTGGCCGTTTCACCGGCGATATCTGCATCCCGGATCCGCCCCTCGGCAGAAGCAAAGTTTTCCTTTGCAACCTCAAGGTTATTGATGGCGGTAGAGAGACGGCTTTCGGCCGCTCCCAGCGTCCCCCGGGCCGTACCCACAGCATCAATGGCCTGCGTGATCATGGCCAGAGCGGTGCGCGCGGCGACCTGGGCCGCGGCTGTGGTCGCACCATTGATGGAGTAGGTCAGAGCGGAGCTGCCGGACGGAGCAAGAGCTAAGGATTGCAGCGTCCCTCTAACCCCAGCGATTGTGATCTGTGAAGTCGAGAAGGATTTAAACCCGACCTGAACCACAATGTTGGAACCGTTGGAGAGGAGATTAACTTTATTAAATTTGGTCGTGATGGCGATGCGCTCGATTTCGGAGGCCAGGGCGGCGAACTCCGCCTGCAATGGTGAACGTTGTCCGAGCGAGTAAACTCCATTCGCAGACTGCTCAGCCAGTTCGGCCATGCGCGTTAGTACTCCCGTGATGGCGTCTAAGCCGGAATCGGCGACGGCGATGGCCGACACTCCGTAGTTAGCGTTACGTACCGCTGCATTCGCTAAGCGCGTTTGATTTTTGAGCGAGTCGGCGATGGCTAGGCCGGCGGCATCATCAGCAGCCGTGTTGATACGCTGGCCTGAGGATAGGCGAGAAAGTGCCGTCTCCACCCCCTGGGTGGCCTGGCCAAGACGCCGCTGTGCAGACAGCGACGCGATATTTGCCGCGATCGTGATGCTCACGGCTTACCTCTCCCGTCAATGGGAAGGTAGCCGGAGCGCCTTATGTTACACACACGAACTCCGTCCTTGAGTTCTAATCCTTTTTGCAGAGACGGTTTCCCTGCTCTTGTAATATCGTCAAAACTGCCGAGTTCTTGAACGGATTAAATAGGCTAACCGCCGTCGGGCTGGCGAAACGGTTTAGATTCAAGGTGTTAGCCACCCGAGGGGCCAGAATGCCCGCTCTCGGCTGCGGTTGGCTTGGGAGTGGTTTTAACGCCGTTATGGCATGCAAAGATGAGCTAGTGTATTGAAAATATTTTGTAATCCTTTCTTTCTGTTTTGACATCTTTAATTCTGGCGGCTATAAAGTGAGCTGTCCTGAGGGTGTTAACTGCCCGGATATTTTAAGCGTTTTCAAATCTGAGTGGGTTTAGTTCGTTTAAAGCTCTGGACCGTTTTAGTCTTACTTTTGGGGGACCCTGTTTGTGAATAAATCCGAACTGATTGAAAGGCTTGCGGAGCGGACCGGCCTAAACGTCATGCAGGCTGAGGAGATTGTTAACCTCATCTACAAGAAGATGCGGGACGCTCTTGTGAGCGGCGGACGCATTGAGATTCGGGGTTTCGGCAGTTTTGTAGTAAAGGAATACCAAGCCTATCAGGGCCGTAATCCGAAGACCGGTGAGAAGATTTCAGTGCCGCCTAAGAAGCTTCCTTTCTTTAAAGTTGGTAAGGAGCTCAAGGAGCGCATCGATGTTGTCGAACCTTCAGAGGGGAAAACAGCACAAGCTTAGTTCGGGTAGACTGAGATGAGCTCAGGGCGGTGAGATCCCTTTTTTTGGTGCTAAAATTTCAAGTTTGGTAAAATTGTTCTATGTCAATCGATTATCTTCTGGATCTTGAGCGCGATATTGATGCTGGTAAGGATATTTATGCTTGTCCAGGTGTAGGTAGAAACCAGTGGGTTCTCGGCCGCAATTCTGAAGATTTGAAGAAGATTGCTAGACGTACCGCGGAACACAAGAAGATCGCGGTCAATATTGTGCGCCTCATTCCCAAGAGTGACGCCATCGCTGGAAATCTGTTTCTCGTTCCAACCAAGATCGGGGATCCCGGATCTCGTGGTGAGCCGCAGATTGAATGGACCATCATCGAGACCAAGGAAGCAGCCGAAACCATGCGCGATGTGCGTCATGGACCTTCTCCATTTTTTGCCACCCAGGTCGAAGATACTATTTCGCCACAGTAATTTTCGGGCGTTGATTTTTAAGCGAGACTCGAGCGTTGAAATTCGACACCCTCGATAAATTGCCGAGCCGGATTCAAGTTGATGAATTGGTAACTTCCCGTTACGGGGAGCAGCCCCGTCCGGAATCGTGGGATCGCCGCCGTGATGGTGTGGATGTAGTTCGAACCAGCGATGGACGCGTGTTGAAATTGCAATGCGACGGCATGCAATCTCCGCCGCAGAAAGGCTGGGTGCTGATGGTACGTGATGGCGATGCTGAGCATGGTTATCGTTGGACCCTTTACGGCATGCCGCGTCAAACGGGGCACTGATCTTTGCGATCGCGAACTCTGATCGGACAGGCAGTACGTCTGGCTCTAATTCTCCTTGTGCTCGTCTTTTCTGCCGCTACCTTCTATTTTTTCGATCCACCTCTGATAGGGAGAACCGATTTAGCGGAGTACTGGGGCTCGGCCAAGCTCTTTGTTGCCGGAGTAAATCCCTACGACGAGTCGGCGTTGCGCGTGATCCAAAGTGATCCTCAGATCCCGCTGATTGGAGTCCGAATGTGGAATCCACCTGCGGTACTGGGAGTGGTTGCCTGGTTGGCATTTACACCGTTCCCCATCGCTACCGCGCTCTGGTTTGCATTGGGGATTGTCAGCTACGTCGGCGCAGTGATCATGCTCGAACGCTGGGCGGGACTCCGTACCACCCGCACTCCGCTGCTCTTACTGTGTGTTCTAAGCTCGGCCCCCCTTGTTGATGCGCTTTTCTACGGACAAATCGCACCGCTGTTGCTGCTTGGGTTTTGTGGAGCATTAGCCTTTGAGAATACCAATCCTAGACGCGCGGGAGTCTGCTTGGCGCTTACGTTGCTAAAGCCGCATCTACTATTCTTGCCCTATCTGATGCTTGGCCTCGGTTGCATCAGCGCCTCAAAGACGCGCTTGTTAATGTCGGCTTTCGTTACAGCGGCTTTGGTGATTTTTGTCTTACCTCTTTTTTGGCAGCCTCAAATCTATTCGATGTATCTGGAGGCCTTTGCCGCGCCGCCGCTTAACTGGCGCACCCCCACGTTGGGTAGTTTACTGCAGGGCCTAAGCGGCATCGATACGCTGCTAGTCCGAAGCCTGCCCGCGTTAATCGCTGCGGGATTGCTGCTGGCTCGCTTCCCGGGCGGCCTAACGCTCAATAGCGCCGCGATGCTGAGCTGGGTGGTTCCGCTAAGCTTGGTGGCTGCGCCCTACGGTTGGAGCTATGATCAACTGCTGCTTTTGCCGTCAACATTTTTTTTGGTTCGCCGGGGGAGGGAGATCGGCGGATTCCAAGGATGGTGGATTCAAATCTCTCCGTTAGCGGCGAATCTTCTGGCGTTAGGCATCTCCGGTATCTCTGAGATGCACCACACCATTTTCTATCCGGTGATATTTCTTCTTGCCGGATGTCTGGCTCAAATTAGAAAGGGGGAGGGGGCAGAGCTGAAATAGTGCGCCTGCTCGACGGGTGCGTTAGGCCGCCCAAAACTCAAAGAGAGACCGGGCTTTGCGCTGCGAACCCGTTGAGCAATTTCGGCAAAATCGGAGCTGCCGACCAGCACGGTTTCGGCCAGGCCCACCGACATTTCAATCGCTTGCTGTAATAGCTCTTCTAGATTCGCGCTGCCCCATTTGCCATCGATCGGATTCTCAAAACGGAAACGCGCTTCGAAGCAGCCGGGTTTGGAGCGCTTTCCCGCGCTGTATAGCGCCTCATATTCGCTAAGGCGGGATGGGAGGAGCGCAGTGATGCGCCGCATGATCGCTGCGGCAGACGCACTATGAAAAAGTCTTTGGCAGGCCGCAAAATCAAAGAAAGCCCTAAGCCATTGCTCCGAACGCGGCAGCGCTCTCCCCAAGGACTCGCAAATGACGGCAGTTCGGCCGCCGAGCTCGCTTACGATCGCGCGCAGTGAAAGCTGCGCTAAGTTCGGCCACAACAGCGCACAATGATTATCCAGGCAGGTTTCCAGCAGTCGATGCTGGGTCCTAGCGGCGCGCGCGCGTTGCGGATCTGAATCATAATAATTACCGGTGAAATAATATACCGCCGGATGCAGCACAATATCGGCGCTATAATGGGTGATGAGTCCCAGCAGAAAGGCGCGATGATCGTGGTGTGTGCCGCTGGGGGCTTGGCACGCCGCCTCGCAGAAAAGTGCCAGAGGCTCTAATGTATCGTCCCCATGGGTGCCGTGCAGCAATTCCGCCACTCTGCTAAATTTTCCTCGGCCCAGGCGGTAGAAATAGGGGGCGTCGTGAGCGACGGCACCCAACAGTAACATCGCGCGATCAAGCCGTGTGAAATCCGATTGCGGATAGACGCGTACCAGCTCCTCTAAAGTCTGCAGCGCAACTTTCCAATGGATATATTCTCGCGGCATTGGGCTAGGTGTTTGTTGGATTAGATTCAGAGTCCAAAGCCAAGAATCTCAGAATTCGATCAAAGACGCTATGACGCAACGGTCCGCAGGTCATTTCATGCTGAGCGCCTGTGAACACGGCATATTCTGGAGCCGTGCGGAGCAAGCCTTCCAAGCAAGAAGGGGACTGTGATGAAAGTCGGTGATCGGCCGGATCAGAGATAATTAGGAGCTTCGCGGTTACTTTACCGGCGTTTTGAAAACATAAACGCCGCAGCTTTCCTAGCCGACCCAATGCGCCGAGCGCGTGACTGCTGTACGCCGTTCGTGGAACGCTTAGGCGAGCGGCGGCATTATCCTTTTTCTTAATCTCCCCCAAATGATCCAGTATCCACTCGGGAAGGACCGACAATGCGCTGATTAGAATCTCGGCGGATCGTGTGCGCAGTTGAAATGCCGGGGAGAGCAAGACGCACTGCTTAACGCTTTCGGGAAATTGTTCCGCGAGGTCCAGCGCCAAGAGCGCTCCAAAGGAAAGACCGATACAGACAGCTGGTCCTGGACCAAGGTCTACCATTGCTGCTAGGCATTGCGCGCGCCACTTCTCTAGAGGCACGCGCTTTAGATCCTCAATCGTCGTGCCGTGCCCCAGCAGATTGAGGTTAGTTACTCGAAAGTGGCGCTGCACAAGCAGCTGTGCCAGCTCGTGCATCTCGCCATTTGAACCGGTTAGCCCGTGAATTAAAAGAGCTGTCTTCGGAGCGCTCGAACCGTCGTCGGGGCCGTTGCTAGCGCTCATGCGCCTGACTGTTCTTCGATAAGATCCGGCATGATGCGCAGAACAGGCTGCTCAGCAAAAAGTGCGGAGATATCGAAGCCATTAGCCGTGTAAAGCTCCGCACTAATCGACATATCGCAAAGGTAGTGCCGGCCCACAAAATCCGATCCGAAATATAAGCCTGCCAGCGGTGCGCCGACGGAGAGGGTTGAGGAAGCATAAAGCGGTGAACCTTGGGCTTTGCCGCTGTCGGGATCTACGCCGGGCGGACAGTCAATGCAGTGCACGGGAGTGCTAAGTTCGTTCAGAGCATCAATCAGAAGATCCTGATCGCTAGGTTTCAGTCCGGCCGCACAGTGCAGACCACACATCACATTGTGGCAGTTTTGAACTACCTCGACGACTCCGCCAAGCGCGCTCTCGGAGAAATCAAACTCGTGTATCCGAACACCCAGCCGTCTAAGCGGCTTAAGCTGCATCTCAACTTCGGGCGAGAGGGCGGCATGCGGACGCGGTAGCAGCACGACTCCCTGTGCGCCGGAATTAATCAGATGTCTCAGCGTCGCCAGGGCTACCTGTCCCGCGAAACTGTCGCCGGCTAGCGCCCCGACGAAGCCGTCCTGCGCTGTAAGACCCAGGGCGTATCGCACCACCATCGCCAGGCTGTATGAGGCCGCCTCACTCAGTTGGGGACTGATCAGGCCATACTCAAGCTCGACGGCCTTACGCATAGCGGAGAGTTGGGCCAGGGAGAACCCTGGGAACTTTAGCCCCTGCTCAGTCTTGAAGATTGGATCCTGGTGATAACCCACTGGAAATATTATATTTTCGGATGCGTATTAGCTTATCTTCAAAACCTACCGATTAGCAATACAGCGCTAACAGAGCTTTCTTGATTTACCCTGCGGGATTTTAACGACCATGCCATCCCTTCCTAAGTCGATCGGACCCGACGAAACCAAGGTTTTGATCGTGGACGACAGCAAAGAGTACGCCCAGGTCCTTAAGCGTATTCTGGGCGGCGTCTTTGGATACGGCGACGTTACTTATGTCGAGACTACCGAGGAGGCGTATCGGATGATCGCCAAGGAACCAGAACGGTTTCAGCTGGTGTTTGTCGACTACAATTTCCCCGGCTCGGAAACGGGAGGCGATCTTCTAAAGCGGCTAAAAGACTCGAGCTTAATGGAGCAGAAAGTCGCATTTATGATCACCTCAGAACCGACTGTCGATAATATGAAATTAGCCACGGCCTCGGGAGCGCTGGGGGTGGTTGCGAAGCCTTTTGATCGTGAACAACTCAGGTCGCAGCTATCAAAGGCGGCGCTTTCAATCAAGACCGATCAGGGCGAGAGCTTTTGAAAGAGCTGATACCCGCAGCGTAAGCGTGCCCCAATTTCGCCGGGGGCAGGCACTGGTGGGGTAGGGCGTCAAATCGCTGCCATGTCTTAAAAGCTGTCGCGCCCGCGCTTTGCCAATCACACAGCACCCGCGATATACTGCGCAGCATGCGTAAGAATCCAGTCATAGCAATAGTCGGCGCCACCGGAGTAGTGGGGCAGGAGATGTTAGCGGTCCTTGAAGAATTAGCCATGCCCCTATCTGAGCTAAAGCTTTTTGCCTCGGCAGATTCGGCTGGTGAATACTATAAATTCAAAAATTCCGAGCTTACTGTCGAGGAACTTACAGAAAAGTCTTTTGCCGGGATCGATATTGCGTTATTCGCAACGAGCGCCGAACTCTCTGCCAAGTTTGTGCCGTTGGCCAATGCCGCGGGCGCGCTGGCGATCGATAACTCGAGTCATTTCAGAATGCATGACGGCGTTCCACTGGTGGTGCCCGAGGTTAATATCGATGCGATTAAAAAAGACACCCTTCTGATTGCCAATCCGAACTGTTCGACGATTCAGCTCGTGCCCGTGCTAAAAATCATTCATCAGCATGCCGGGTTGAAGCGTGTGGTCATATCTACCTACCAGTCCGTTTCCGGAGCGGGCAAGGCGGCGATGGATGAACTTTGGAATCAGACCCTGAATATATTTAATCAACGGGATGTACAGTCGGACGTTTTCCCGCGCCAAATTGCCTTCAATTGTATTCCGCAGGTCGATCGGTTCATGGATGACGGCTACACCAAGGAAGAGCACAAGGTCATCGACGAATCCCGCAAGATTCTAGATTTGCCTGAACTGCGGATCACCTCGACCTGTGTGCGGGTTCCGGTTTTCGTGAGCCATGCCGAGAGTGTGAACGTTGAAATGGAGCGGGCGCTTTCACCGGTTGAGCTGATGAAGCTGCTGGACGATGCCCACGGCATCGACGTTTACGATGCTTTAGAATATCCCTCGCAGCTGGACATTGCGGGAACCGACGGCATTCATGTCGGACGCATTCGTGCCGATTCTTCGGTGCCGCACGGCCTCAATCTTTGGATTGTGGCCGATAATGTACGTAAGGGAGCGGCACTCAATGCCGTACAGATCGCCAAAGTATTTGTAGAACGCTTTGCCTAACGTTCGACTAGTAATCGAGTATAACGGGGCCGGATTTTGCGGCTGGCAGAAACAGCCTGGCCTGCGCTCGATTGAGGGTGAACTGCAAGCAGTTCTGCAAACAGTACTGCGTGAAAAGATCTCGGCCCTTTGTGTGGCGGGCCGAACGGATGCAGGCGTGCATGCTCGCGGTCAGGTAGTCAATTTCAAGACTGCGACTGCGCCGGATCTTAAACGCTTGATGCGCGCGGTCAGCAGCATTATGCGCCCCGAGCTAACTGTGCACTGCGCCGATTTAGTCGCAGAAGACTTCCACGCTCGCAAGAGCTCGTTGATCAAACAGTATAGCTATACCATCTATTCGCGCGAGTGCCCGCCCGTGCTGGATCGCGGGCAGGTCTGGTATGTAGCCGGACCACTTAACATTGAATTAATGCGCGCTGCCGCCCAGCAGCTTGTCGGCTCTCATGACTTCACTAGTCTGCGCGGAGCAGGGTGCACCTCCAACAGCCCGATTAAGCAGATTGAGTCGAGTGAATTGAGCTGGGAGGCGCCCTATCTTAGATACCGCGTTGTGGCGAAGGGGTTCCTTAAGCAGATGGTGCGAAACATTGTAGGCACGCTGGTTGGTCTGGGACGGGGCGATCTGCAACCCGCCACGATCTTAGAGATCCTGGCGCTGCGTGATCGGCGGGCAGCGGGCATGACCGCGCCGGCATTTGGCTTATGCCTCGATTGGGTGAAGTATCCTGATACTGTTCGGGCCGAATCAGAACTGTAGTGGTGGAACCGCGAGTGGGACCGATTTTTGGTTTTGAAACGGAAGCGCAAAGCGGGTGACCGAGTCAGGGGGTAAGGGGATTCTCTCCCCATTAAAGCTGGGTAAAGTAATGCGTGGCATGGAGTTAGGGTTTGCCCGCCTCCGCTCATGCTACGGCGTGGCAGGCTTTCGCTTCGCTCGCAATGACACCGGGCTTCGCTCCGCTCGCAATCACAAAAACTTTTCCTCGAGCTTAACGCTGCGGTTTTATCCCGCGGCAGTCCGATTCCGATATTCGGTCGCCGATAACCGATCGCGGTTACCCGTGCGCCGATCTGCCACCCACCGCGAAACTCCTCCTCACGGCATCCCTCCAGCTGAATTTTGGATCTGAAGTCCGATCGTCCAAAACGCAGCCAGGATGATCTGTAAGCCCGCGACTCCTTGGCACACCCAGGCGAATAGCAGGCAAAAGATCGCGGTGTTAATCAGCACAATGAAAAGCATTCCGATTGGATAACCTCCAATCAACTCTGTTAAATCGGATTGATGCGGCCCGGCGTCCCGCAGATTAATGATCAAATCGATCCCATACCCAACACCGATTAACAGCACCAAGTTTTCCGGGCGGTGGAGAAATATTGCTAGACCCACCCCTAATGCCGCTACGGTGAAGATCGGCAGGAAGTAGGGGGCTAATGCAATTAATGCATTGAAGTGTGCAGTGGCCGAACTGTACTGATACTCGAAAGAGCCGGTCTGATTCTTATACTTAAAGGCCTTGGCTCTATTTCCGGCTAGACTGCTCACGACCGAATGCCTTAGCTCGTGCAGAAATACCGAAAATCTTCCCCGGATAAAAACCAGTCCGACAAAGAAACCGGCGAAGGTGCCGACCACGAATCGGAAAATGCGCGACACGTTGGCCGAGCCCAGGACGGCCGGCATGGCCAAAAGCGCCACCGGCACCAGCATTAGCAGCGCCAAGATCGAGAGATAGAATGGAAGTCCGCCTACTTTAGGTTGCGATTTCTCTTTTTTCACGCGCCGCCGATCTTATCATATCGGCGCTTCAAGCCTAGCTTACGCTTGCTCTACGCTAGAGTTCGTTGTTTTGTGGATATTCGCTCTTCGCCCTGCTCGGCCAACCCTACCAGGCCATGAACATGGCTTTGGCGATCTTGCGGTTATCAATTCGATATTTGCCGGACGAAATCTGGTTTTTGAGCCTTTCAATCTTGCGGTTCTTAGCCGAAAGGAGCTGCTTTTCGAGTTTTGCTGACGTTGCCTGAGTGTTTAACATGCCGTGATACTCCGAACCGAACTGCTATCCTTTTTTTATTAAGGTCCGGAAGTCCTTCTCCAGCCCGTCCAGCTATTACCTGGGGTTCCTAGGGGTGTTCAATTTTGTGCATTTCGCCCCTCAATAAGAGATATCGTGCACAAATTTGTACAACTTTAGCCTTTTTCGGCATTTTCTTTAAGGCTAAGTGGCTGATCTTATTAGATCGGCGAATTATTTTGGGCTAAATCGAATAAAAACAGGGCTGGAGCCCCAAATGACCCGCGATGCAGCGCTCTGCGATGCTAAGGCTACTTCAGGGCATCAATAGCGGGGAGGCTTTTGCCTTCCAGCAGCGCCAGGAATGCTCCTCCGCCGGTCGAGATGTAGCTGAACTTATGACCAAGCTGCATGTGATGGATCGCAGCATCGGTGTCTCCGCCGCCAACTACGGTCAGCGCATGTGAACCAGCAATCGACTCGATCATGTCGGTGGTACCTTTCGAGTATTCTTCATTTTCGAAGGCGCCCATCGGTCCATTCCACACGATCGTTTCGGCAGAGTGAATCGCTTCGCGGAAGAGCAAGCTTGTGGCGGGGCCGATATCGAGGGCCATAGTATCGGGAGGCACCTCTAAAGCCGGGACCGCCCGGGCGAGTCCTTTAGCGCTGGGTGAGGGGCCCACCATGAAATCCACCGGCAGATAGACTTTACATTCCTTTCTAGCGAGCGTTACCAACAACTCCAGCACTTTGGGGAACAGCTCAGTCTCGTAGAGTGACCGTCCCATCTGGATACCCTGCGCGGCCAAAAAGGTATTAGCCATGGCGCCGCCGATGATCAGCTTGTCGGTTTTATTAGCGATGTTGATTAGCGCGTTCAACTTAGTCGAAACTTTTGAGCCGCCCAGTACCACGCAGAGCGGACGCTTGGGATGCAGCAGCGCTTTCTCGTAGTAATCGAGTTCTCGCTGCATCAGGAGTCCCGGTGCCTTCTGAGTAAAATGTTTTGGCACGGCTACAACTGAGGCGTGCGCGCGATGGGCTGTGGCGAAAGCATCGTTCACATACGCTTCACCCAGCGAAGCGATCTGAGACCCAAAAGTCGCATCATTGGCTTTCTCGCCGGGATGAAATCTCAAATTTTCGAGCAGCACAGCCGAACCGCGCTCCAGTTTCTTTACCATGCTCTCAACTTCAGCGCCGATGCAACTTGGCGCGAGGGCTACATCCTGGCCCAACAGCTCACTGAGTTTTTTAGCCACTGGAGCAAGCGAGTCAGTGCTGCTTGGTTTGCCAGATGGATCGCCAAGGTGTGACATTAGTACGGCTTTTCCGCCCTTTTCTAAGACCGTTTTGATGGTTGGAATGGACTGTGTGATGCGGTTGTCGTCAGTGATCGCACCCTGTTCGTCGATTGGCACATTGAAATCAGCTCGAATCAATACGCGCTTATTATTGAGGTCTAGATCATTTAACTGCTTCATATCTCGATTTTAACTCACAAGTACAAATTTGCGGTGCGCATTCCCATGCGCATCATTCCAGGCCCGGAAGCGACTCAGCTCCAAAAAAAATGCTGAATTCTAAATGCCCGTCGGTTCATCGATGAAGACCGTCTCGACATCAAAGTCTTGAGCCAGTCTGCGTCCTAATGCCGCCACTCCAAAAGTTTCCGTGGCGTAGTGCCCGGCAAAAAGAGCATTAATCTTTTGCTCTTTGGCCTTATGATACACCTCCTGCTTGGATTCTCCTGAAATAAATAAATCGAACCGCTGAGCCGCGCAAGCATCCAAGGCCATTCCTCCCGATCCGGTCACGATTCCCACGGTTTCGATGGTGTTGTGCCCGAAAGGCAGCACCAGCGGGTTGATTGCTCCGATCATTTCGCTGCTTTTTGTCAAAAAATGATCAAGATCGGTCGGCCGCGCCATCCGACCGCATGCGCCTACCGGCGAACCCTTATACTCGAAGAATGGCCTGAGCTCTTGGACGCCAAAGAAACGCCCTAGCTCGAAACCGTTGCCGACCTCGGGGTGGGCATCCAGCGGTAGATGCGAAGCATATAACGAACAGCGCGAACGCAGCAGTAGCTCGATTTTGCGCCCAAAGATCCCGCTGATGGGCTGTTCTTTACCCCACAGCAGGCCGTGATGCACGATCAGCAGATTGGCATCCTGAGCAATGGCGTCCTCAATCACTGAGAGCCCCGCGTCAACCGCCAGCGCGACCTTACGGATGTCGGAACGCGGGCTTTCGACCTGTAATCCATTCAGTGAGTCATCCTGGAACTCCGAGTTCCGCAGTAAATTGTCGAGATATGCAACGATTGAATTTAGTTGAGCCATCTTTTGAACTTTCAGTAGTTTACAGAACCCTTGCGCAGCTCCAATATTGCCACGTTTGGCGTTCAGGGGAAGCTCTGATATAACTTAGGCTGTTTGAGGCTCACGGGACGGCTCGCGGCTGTGACCGTATGAGCCCTTATTTTTCATCCATGGGTTGGTTTACAAGAGAAAAAGCACCAAAGCCGGTAGTTGATCTGACCGAACGTAATCAGATGCCGGATGATATTTGGAGCAAGTGTCCCGGCTGTGGGGCGATCCTCTATACCAAAGAGCTGCGGCGCAGCTTAGGGGTATGCACCAAGTGTAACTATCACTTCAGGTTGAATGCCGCTCAACGCATTCCCTTGCTCGTTGACCGCCATTCATTCGTAGAGATGGACAATAATCTGCGCTCCACGGATCCGTTGAACTTCAAAGATTCCAAGCGCTATCGCGAACGATTGAAGAAGGCTGAGAAGACCACGGGAAGTACCGAGGCGGTGATTACCGGGCGCGCGCGAGTTCTTAATATTCCCGTCAGTATCGGAGTCTTTGACTTCAGCTTCATGGGTGGAAGCATGGGGTCGGTCGTGGGTGAGAAATTAACCCGCATGATCGAAGCGGCGATACAAGAGAAGCATCCGGTATTAATAGTCTCTTCGTCCGGCGGGGCACGGATGCAAGAGGGGATCTTCTCATTGATGCAGATGGCTAAAGTCAGTGCTGCGCTCGCGCACTTGGGCCAAGCGCATTTGCCCTATATCTCAATTTTGACTGATCCGACTACCGGCGGTGTGGCGGCGTCACTGGCCATGCTGGGCGATATCATCTTGGCTGAGCCTAAAGCCCTGATCGGCTTCGCCGGTCCGCGTGTGATCGAGCAAACCATCCGGCAAAAGTTGCCCGAGGGATTTCAACGCTCCGAATTTTTGCTGGAGCACGGAATGGTTGACCTGATCGTGCAGCGTTCAGAAATGCGCGAAACGATTGCCATGATTCTGCGCAATTTCGGGATGGGAGCTTAGGTCCATTCGAATCCGCGCGGTCGCCTGTGTTGTTTTGGCCCGCGCTGTTTTAGACCGTGTTATTTTTGCACATTCCTTAATTATCCCGGCCTAGAGCGGAGAATTTCATGGGGTTGGGGGATGGCCAAATTAAAGCGCCCGGGGTTATCCTGACACAGCCCAGTATGCCGGAGTTCCCCGGAAGTTTTTAAAGGTGATTGGTCGATCCCATATGCGCAGATTTCGCGGAAGTTTTAGGATCAGACATGCAGCACTGGCGCTGCTATTGTCAGCGCTTCTGCAGGCCTACCGCGCCCCTGAGAATGTTGCGGCTGAAGACAGCAGCGTCGATCTACTTTCCCCTAATCGGCGGGTCCTGTTCTTCGAGGACCTTAACAAAGTAAAACGAGCGCGCCAGAAAGAGGTTCAGGAGGCAATTGTCTCCGACAAGCCGCATTCCCAAGAGCTGGACTTTAAGGCTGACGACGTAAAGTTCAACAAAGAGACCAATGAAGTGGAGGGGCACGGGAAGATTCTGATCTCGCGCGAGGGACTTCAGGTTCAGGCCGACCAGGCCAAAGTCAACATGACCACCAAGGATGCACAGGTCTCCGGCAACATGTTGATGACCCATTCTGGCGGTATTCTCAGCGCCGATCATGCTGAGCTCAACCTCGATACTGAGACAGGCAAATTCTTCGATACCGACATGACGATCGAAGATGGTGCCTATCATGCCGAGGCGGGAATAACCGAGAAACTTTCGGACGTTCGCTATAACCTCTTCGGCTGCAAGCTTAGCACCTGCCAGTGCAAAGATGGCACGCGCCCTTGGGAAATATACTCGCGTGAAGCGCACGTGACCCAGGAGAGCTATGCGCATACTTATGGCACCAAACTTAGCTTCTACGGGGTGCCCTTGCTCTACACTCCGTATTTTGCCTTTCCGGTGAAGCAGGAGCGCCAGTCGGGTTTGTTGGTGCCGACCTATAGCTTTAGCAAGGGAGATGGTTTTGGTCTGAAACTACCGCTGTTTCTTGTACTCGATGACAGTACCGACATGACCTTGACGCCTTTTACTGAGACCAAAACCAGAAATGGCTCGTTCGTAGATTTCAGAAAGGCTTTTTCAAAGCGCGACTTCATCAACAGCCGCTTTCTATATTCTAACGAATCACCGCGCGGGGATGCTCTGCGCGGCACGGTAACGACCGGGATGTTCGATCCCACATTCGATCAGAATCGTGTGGCCGGTTTCTACGATCAGGCCTGGAGTACGGAGCAGGATGCGGATGTGCCGTTGGCGTTTGCTGCCGATCTCCACTATGTCAGCGATGATCTAATTCCGCGCGAGATTGAAGACGAGGACATCGCGCAGCATGACAGCCGCTATGTCACCTCGACTATGCTGGCCCGGGCGGGACTGGGTGATTTCGCGCTGGCAGAGCTATCCGGCGAGTACAATCAGGCCATGCTGGAGGATGATCAGTTGATCTTCCAGCGGCTGCCGGAGTTCAATATTTACGCCTCTAAGAGTGTGCGCCCGTTCGGCTTTAATCCCTACGGCATAAAGCTGGTGCCTTCGGTGCGCGGGGCGATCACTCAGTTTGATCGCGACCGCTATTATGACGGCACCCGTTCGGATCTTTATCCTTCGGTAAGATTGCCGTTTCACTATCAGAATTATCTCAGTGCCGAAATGTCGGTGGGCTATCGTGATACCTTTTACGCGCTTCAAGATCGCACCCGGCCGGGAACGGATACTTTATTGGATTCTTCGGATCAGCGACAAATTGGCAATGCTGCCTACAGTATGTCCACCTCGATCGAACGGGTTTATGACCTGGACGAGGGAAATTCTTTGACCTATCTGACTTCTTTAGGCTCAAAGAACCAGGATAATAAATTGGTGCGGGTGAAACATTTGGTGGAGCCCTTTTTCAAGTACAACTACGTGCCGGATGTCTCCCAGGACGAGCTTCCGTTCTTCGATTCGCTTGATCGCTTGAGAGAAAAGAGCCTGTTTACCTTCGGTGCCCGGACCAGTCTGCTAGGTCGCTTTACGCCGCGCCGCGAATCGGCCGACGCTATCACGGAGCTGACTCCGCCGCTTGAGGAGCTGCCGACACTGCGCACGGGGCAGCCGCTGTCGGATCTAGGAGAGCTCGATACTTTCGGTGACGGATCATACGGCTTGCGGCGCGGCGAAGTGCGGGAGCTGGCATACTTTACGGTGAAGCAGGCCTACGATTACACCGAAGACAAAGACAATAACGATCCCTTACGTAGCGCCTGGTCGGATACCTACATGGACTTGATGTTGAATCCGTCCTCCAGTTTCGGCTTCCGTTTTGACACCAATTACGGCTTTGAAGACCATAATGTTTCCTCTTGGGGCGTTACGACCTATTTGTTTGACGATCGCGGCGATGCTTTGCGGAGCCGCTACTCATTTGTCGAGAACAACATCAGTCAGGTTGAAGGGAATCTGGAGCTGGTGCTGACTGACCGTCTACGGCTGGGCTACTATGCGCGCTATGATGATGTTGAAGCGGAGTTTATTGAGAATCGCATCGGTTTGCGTCTCGCTAGCTCATGTGACTGCTGGAGTTTTGATCTCGGAGTCAGTGACAAGATCAATCCGGATCGCCAGCAGATCTTCCTCACCTTTACATTCGCTGGGCTGGGTGATATCACACAGAACTTCGGGATGGGAGGCTCAAACAAATAGGGTCTTTAGCTTCTAATGCTTCACCCGGTCCAACCTAATTGAAATCATGAAGAACGTTCTGGTAACTGGCGGCGCAGGATTCATCGGCAGCAATTTCGTGCGTTATGCGCTGAAGCATCGCGCTGATTGGAAGCTCCACGTGCTGGATCTTTTAACCTATGCCGGAAACCTGGAGAATTTGGCGGATTTAATTCAGGCCGGGCAAATTCAGTTTATCAAAGCTGATATAGCGGATCAGCCGCAGATCGATGCGATCTTCGCGCAACAGCGCTTTGACCTGACCTTTCACTTTGCTGCGGAGAGCCACGTCGATCGATCCATATTGAGCGCTACGGAATTTGTGCGGACCAATGTGCTGGGGACGCAGGTGCTATTAAACGCCTTGCAAGCGCATACGCCCAAGCAGCGCTTCGTGCATGTGTCGACCGATGAAGTTTATGGGTCACTCGGTCCGACGGGCCGATTCCTGGAAACCACACCGCTTGACCCAACCAGCCCATATTCGGCTTCCAAAGCGGCCTCTGATCTAATGGTGCTCGCTGCCGTCAAGACGCATGGGCTGAATGCGGTGGTAACGCGTTGCACGAATAACTATGGTCCCTACCAGTTCCCCGAAAAATTTATCCCGCTTTTTATCACCAATGCTTTGGAGGATCTTGCGCTGCCGCTTTATGGGGACGGCATGAATGTGCGCAGCTGGCTGCATGTCGATGATCACGCCGCGGCGCTGCTGGCAGTCGGTGATAGGGGACGCGCTGGCGAGGTGTACAATATCGGGGGAGCGGAAGAGTCTGAAATTCCGAATTTGATTGTAGCGCAGCAGATCCTCAAAGCCCTTAAAAAGCCTGAGAGCTTAATCAAGCGGGTAGCAGATCGTCCTGCACATGATCGCCGTTATGCAATTGATTATACAAAGATCAACCAGGAATTAGGATGGAGTCCCCGCATTGCATTCGCACAAGGGCTTGAATCGACGATACGCTGGTTCCTTGATAACAAAGGCTGGTGGCGCAACATCAAGACTGGTGAGTATCTTAAGTACTACGAGCGCAACTATCAGGGGCGCTAACCCTTAACGACGGCAGTTATAGTAACGCAAATGAAGATTTTGTTGTTTGGCGGAACCGGTCAACTCGGACTTGAGATCAAGAAGCGCGCGGAGGATCTGAATTTTGAGGTGATCTCGCCGGTCATCTCGGAAGTCGACATTACTGACGGGCAGCAACTTTCATTTCTGGGACGCCGCGTGAAGCCGCAGCTGGTGATTAACTGCGCTGCCTATACCGATGTCGATAAGGCCGAAGCCGAGCCCGACCTGGCTTTCGCCATCAACGCCGCCGGTTCGAGGAATGTGGCGCTGCTATGTCGGGAGTTGAACTGCCGTTTAATACACATCTCTACCGACTTTGTTTTTGACGGCACACAGTCTGCCCCGATCAACGAGCAGCAGCCTACGAATCCGATCTCTATCTACGGCAAGACAAAACTCGAAGGTGAACGTGAGATTTTAGAGCAGTGGGCGGCGGCTTCGCTGATTGTACGCACCTCGTCATTGCACGGCGCACGCGGAGGCAATTTCGTACATACGATGCTGAAGCTTTTTGCTGAACGCGAGGTGGTGCGGGTGGTAAATGACCGCACCATGTCCGCAACCTGGGCGGGGTGGCTGGCGGAAGCGATTCTGGATCTGGGGCGGCTTAAGGCCACCGGTATTGTGCATGCGAGCTGCGCCGGCGCACTCACCTGGTTTGATTTCGCCTCGGCCATTAAGGAGCAGGTTCAGGGAAAGATTCCCAATGTGGCGCGGCTCAAATTGGAGGCGGTCAGCTCCGAGGCGTTTAGTTTGCCGGCACCGCGGCCTAAGTATTCCGTTTTTGACTGTACGCATTTGACTGGGCTTTTGGGACGCAGCCCGATATCATGGCGCGAAGGATTGAATTCGCATCTGAAAGAGCTTGGCTACTAGGGCGGTAGATGGGGAAGAGCGCTTGGTCTGATATTAGTGTGGTGGTGCTGGCGGGCGGTTCGGGCTCGCGCTTCTGGCCAGTCAGCCGGCAGAAAAAGCCCAAGCAGTTTTTGTCGCTATCGCCTGACGGCGATAGTCTGATCCAAGCCACGGTGGCGCGTCTCGCGGCGCATTGTTCCGCCGAAAATCTCTACGTAATTTCCAACGTTGAACACGCGGCGCTGGTGAAGGAGCACACGCCACAGGCGCAGCTGCTAGTCGAGCCGCTGGCCAAAAATACGGCTGCTTCCATCGGGTTGGCGGCACTGCATCTAAGGCGCGCCAATAGAAACGCCGTCATGATCGTTCTGCCTGCCGATCACGTGGTTAAAGATGCGCCGGGACTCTTAGCGGTGCTCGAAGAAGCCGCTCAGATGGCGCGGGAAAAGGACGTTTTAGTCACTCTCGGAATCACACCATCCTTCCCGCATACTGGTTATGGTTATTTGAAGCGCGGCGCTCCAATCCGAGATCGCACTTTTCAGCTGAGCCGCTTTTTTGAGAAACCAAACTTGGAACGGGCGCAGCTGTACGTTCAAAGCGGAGAGTATTTTTGGAATAGCGGCATGTTCGTCTGGCGTGTGCGCACGATCTTGGATGCTATTTCGCATTTCATGCCTGATCTGGCGCATGGCTTGGCCGAGATCGATCAGGTGCTTGGCACGCCCAGCGAGAATGAAGTCATCACGCGAGTCTTTGCCGGGCTGGAATCGGTGTCGATCGATTTCGGAGTTTTGGAGCATGCGCGCAATTGCATGATGGTGGCGGCGCCGGACATCGGATGGAATGATGTCGGCTCTTGGGACGCCTGGGCGGATCTTTTGCCGCACGATGGCGATAATAACGTGGTGGTGGGGGATGCGATGCTGCTGGGTTCTAGCGGTTGCGTGGTGAATTCCGAGAAACGTTTTTGTGCCGTCGTTGGAGCACGTAATCTAGTGGTGGTTGATGTTGAGGACGCTTTACTAGTCTGCCCTCGCGACAAAGTGCAGGACGTCAAGAAAGTGGTCGAGGAGTTGAAGCATCAAGGCCGTAAAGCGCTAGTTTAGCCCCCGCGGCTGCCGGTTGAACGGCGTGCACCTTTTTGTTACCGTTTCAGTCCAATCGCAACAAGGAGCTGGGTTTTTGAATGTCAAATAAAGTTGCTCTTATTACCGGTATCACGGGCCAAGACGGGTCTTATCTCGCCGAATTTTTGCTCACCAAAGGCTACAAAGTTTATGGAATGGTACGCCGCGCCTCCGTCGAGAAATTCGAGCGCATCGAGCATCTGATCGATTCGAATCAGATCGAGTTAATTCAAGGCGACCTGCTGGATCAGTATTCGCTCACGGCTGTGCTGCAGCAGGCCCGACCGAACGAGGTCTATAACCTGGCGGCGCAAAGCTTTGTGCCGACCAGCTGGGCCCAGCCGGTATTGACCTCCGAGTTCACGGCAGTGGGTGTGACACGTTTGTTGGAGGCCATCCGGTTCGTCGACCCTTCAATCCGTTTCTATCAAGCTTCCAGCTCCGAGATGTTCGGTAAAGTTCGCGAGACACCGCAGACCGAGATGACGCCTTTCTATCCACGCTCGCCCTATGGAGTTTCCAAAGTATACGGCCATTATATCGTGGTGAATTATCGCGAGAGTTATAATCTCTTTGCAGTTTCCGGTATTCTTTTTAACCATGAATCCCCCCGCCGCGGCTTGGAGTTCGTGACCCGCAAGGTGACCGATGGAGTGGCGCGAATTAAGCTCGGATTGGCTTCAGACCTGAAGCTTGGAAATCTGGATGCCAAGCGCGATTGGGGTTTTGCCGGGGATTATGTGCAGGCTATGTGGCTGATGCTGCAGCAATCGAAACCGGAAGACTACGTGATTGCGACCGGCAAAACGCATTCCGTGCGCGACTTGGTGAATGTCGCATTTTCGCACGTTGATCTGGACTGGAATAAGTTCGTTAAGACGGACAAGGCTTTCTTACGGCCGGCTGAAGTAGATCTGCTAGTGGGTGATTCGAATAAGGCGCACAAAGAACTGAAGTGGGAACCCAAGGTCAGCTTTGAAGAGATGATTCGGATGATGGTTGACGCCGATTTAGAGCGGCTCAAGCATGCCCAAAATCATCGCCGCGCGATGGGCTATCACGCGTAAGGCCCGCTACCCTATTGCGCCACGCGCGATCGAATTGCTGCGTTCCGATTTTTGTCATTGCGGTAGAGGTTACATATTTCGAGGAGGGAATTCCCCCAGATTCCGGGACTGATCTCTGTGTCCGTCTCCGAATTCCGAAACTGAATCAGCGAACGGTTGACCGAGTCTGAAAACCGCAACTGACCTCGGAATTGGAATCAGAAAGCCGATCTCTGTCTCCGAAATCCGAGATCCGTCTCCGATAGCCGATCGCCGTTAGCTGTCAGCCGTCCTTCCTGCCGAACAGGGCGGCGCTACCCCGCCGCATTATGAATCAATTTGTAGAGTGACGCTGCCACACTGTCGAGGCTCTTCCAGCAGGGCTTCCTCGAGCATCGTGCTTAATCTGGCGGAAGGGGCGGGCCGAGCTACTAGGGCCGACCAGAATAGATTCTTCTCTATCGCCTTTGGCAGCCTAAGGGAGTGCCAGGCAATACTGGATCT